>DXLS01000025.1:0-6897 GCA_019414605.1 Collinsella sp. | reverse complement strand
GGAAGCTAAGCCCCATCGCGCCGAGAGTACTGCGGGGTCAGCCCGTGGGAGGCCAGGGCGCCGCTGACCGGTGGACGGCACCGAGCCGCCATTGGGAATGTAGAAGGGGGAGGCCTCGCGGCCTCCCCCTTTTTTGCGTTTGGTCGATATGAGCTAAACGCCTCTATGGCTTAATAGCCTTTTCTATTTGAAGAAAACAAAATGAATGACCAGCGCGATTGCCACGATGGCAATGATCAAGAGCGCAATTTGGAGACGGTGCTGTCTGCGCCGTCTGTTTGACGATGTAAATATCGATTTCCCCTGCTTAGGCGTCTCGAGATAGCGGGCGGAATGCGTTAGAGTTTGCTTGGGACGGGGCCCTCTGCGATGTTGCTTTGTGGGTGTTTGTGTCTGCTCCTGGCTGCTTGCGCTGTTTTTGGATAAGGGGGCATCTTTTAGATACACCGGATCGCTCGAGGCGACACCCATGTGTCTGCGCGCTGATTGAGATTCTTCTAGGGTTTGATATCGATTGCGAGTTACATACTCAGGCTCTGCATCGTTAATGGGCTCTTGGGAAATATGGGGACGATGGTAGCGTATGGGCTGTGAATAGGCAGAACTATCGTTCTGCAGCGACTCAAACGAATTGTCGGAGGTCTGATCGTCCATGATGCCCTTAGGTTGTCATTAACAACGTGTATGCGCTCATTGTAAGCCCTCCGCTTCGTTTTGACAGGCCGCGTATATGGTATTTAAGGCACGGTTCAAAGAACTTTAGCTTCGTTAAAACCTTAGTCGACCAGACTTAGATATGCTTATAGAAAGAGACTTAAAAAACTTTATATCAAAATGTATATATAAGAAATGGATGGGCATATATTAGAGCGTCAAAAGAAGTCCCTGCCACCTAGAAGATGGCTCGGCAGTCCCTTAAAGGAGTGGTAGTCATGGCAAGCATGGTTCCTTATCGTTCGGTTTTTGGTGTTCGTCCCTCTGCTAGCTCGTTGTTTGATCTCTTTGATGATATGAGCGACCTAGCGAACAGCTCGATTGCCTCTAAGGCGTTCCCCGTTGACGTTGAGGATAAGGGCGATGGCTATGAGGTCAAGGCTTATCTGACCGGCGTCGCCAAGGACGATATCGATGTCGAGCTTAACGAGGGCCGTCTGTCCATTAGCGTGAATGTCGAGGAAGACGAGGAGAACGAGGGTAAGAACTTCCTGCAGAAGGAGTTCAGCTCGTACAGCGCGACGCGCGGCGTGTACCTGAAGGATGCTTCGAGCGAGGGCCTTTCTGCAAAGTACGCTGACGGCATCCTTACCGTTACGGTTCCTAAGATTGTCGAGAAGAAGAACGTTACGAAGATTTCCATCGATTAAGGCTATCGGCTTTTAAAATCGGTGCCTACGTTAAGGGGGCTGGGAAGTGATTCCCAGCCCCCTTTGCTGTTTACTGTATGGTCATGGGCCGATATTGTCCGGCGGGACGTATCGTGAGTTTATGCAGCCCCTCAACGCGGGTGGCGGTGCTGCCAAGCTCGTTGTCGAGCGTTGCGTCGAGGGAGCTTGCGTAGCTTTTGACGGTCAGGCTTGGGCGATTGTTGTCTTGGCTAATGTGCATCGCGATAAGTTGCTCGGTGCGATCGGTTGCCAACGCGCGTGCGGCATCGGCGGCCTGATCGTTGGAGAGATGCCCTTTTACAGACAGGATACGTTCCTGAAGAAAGCGAGGATAGTCGCCTTGACGCAGCATGGTTACATCGTGGTTGCTTTCGAGTGCGAGAATGCGACAGTCCTTGAGCGTATCGATGGCATGCTTCGACAACTCGCCGGTGTCGGTGGCAAAGCCAATTGAATCACCCTGAGCGTCAAACCGGTAGCCGACGGGATTAACGACGTCGTGGGATGTCGAATATGTTTGAATGTGGACTCCGGCAATAGAGAGGGCGTCACCTGGGTCGAATTCCTCGACAGGTAGATGTGCGAGGCTTTCTTTGGACGTGAGCGTTCCTCTGCTGGAAAAGACTGGGCCATTCCAATGCTTGCACCATACCTCAAGCCCCTTGATGTGGTCGCTGTGTTCATGGGTGACAACAAGGGCGTACACGTCGTCTACCGACAGTCCGAGTTCCGCCATGCGTTTGAGCGTTTCGCGGCGAGACAGTCCGTCATCGACCATAATGAGCCCCTGCGGGCCCTCGATGAGTGCGCAGTTGCCTTTAGAGCCACTGCCGAGGATATGAAGGTGCAGACGAGACATAAGATTCCAAAGGATACAATGGGTGCGGACGAATAGAGGAGGAAGCAAATGCCTACGGTATCTCAGCATTATGGACACCATGCCGTGCCTGGGGCAGTCGATGAGACCCGGACGAGGCAGCAGGCTGCTCCTGTCGTGCTCATGGTATCAGGCGGCGCGGACTCGACGGCACTGCTTCTTATGGCGTGCACATCAAAGCTGGATATCCAAGACGGACGCGGTGTTGCCCCCATTGCTCGCGAGCGCCTGCATGTGCTGCATGTAAACCATCATCTGCGCGGCAAGGCGTCCGATGGCGACGAGGCCTTTGTGCGTGAGCTCTGCGCGAAATATGGTTTACCGCTGTGCGTGGAGCACGCTTGTTTTGATGGGGAGTCGGGCAATATTGAGGCCGCGGCCCGCGAGGTGCGCTATGCCGCGGCGCGGAGGTATGTTCGCGAGCTCTGCGCCCAGACGGGGGCACCGCGAACGGCGGCTCGTATCTGCACCGCGCACACGTCTTCGGATCGCGCGGAAACGTTTTTGATGAACGCGATTAAGGGTTCAGGGCCCGCTGGCCTATCGAGCATTCCTCACCGGAGGAATATCGTGGTGCGCCCCTTGCTCGACCTAACTCATGGCGAGCTCGTGGGCTATCTACAGGTACATGGTCAGCCGTGGCGTGAGGACGAGAGCAATGAGGATATCTCGTATCTGCGAAACTACGTGCGCCATCGGGTAATGCCAGTGGTGGCACAGCGTAATGCGAGCGTGTGCAAGACGATTGGCGCCGCCTGCGAGATCCTTGGTGACGAAGATGCGTTTCTATCCCAGCTGTCGGCACAGGCGTTTCGAAGCTGCCTGCGCAAGGAGGCGGCGGGTGCGCTAGTGCTCGATGCCAGACGCCTTGCTGCGGCCGAGGTGGTAATCGCGCGGCGCATCGTGCGACTGGCGATCAAACGCATCGATCCGGACGCTCGTCCAGAGATGCGACATGTGGAGCGAGTCCTTTCCTGCGTTGCCGAGGGCGCAGGCTCGGTCACGCTTCCGGCGGGGATTGACGCACGTGTCGAATTTGGCATGCTGGCGTTTAAGGCTCCGGTGGCTCGCGAGGGCCTGGTCGCGGACTGGGTTACCGTACCCGGTCGTTTGCCGTTGGGCGGGGGACGTATGCTGGTCGCAGAGCCGATGGCCGTTGAACCGGGATGCGATATCGTGCGCCGCGCCCGTGAGCTTGCGGCTGCCGGGGAAGTGGCAGCTTTGGTAGACGCGGCTGCCCTGGGTTTTGCCGACAGCGATAGCGAGCGGATCCTGGCGGGCTCGCGTGGCGAGATCCCTGCCGAGGCGCGATTGGCGCGCCTATGGGTGGACGGTCCCGCACCGGGAGACGTGATGTGCCCGTTAGGAATGAGTGGCCGAAGCAAGAAGGTATCCGACTTGCTAGGAGAGGCTCGCATTCCCGTTTCCGAGCGCGCCGGCGTGCCCATGGTGAGGACGGCGCCGGGAGGTGCCGTGGTGTGGGTCGCCGGAGTTCGCGCGGACGAACGCTTTAAGTGCACGGCGGCGACGCGTGTGGCCTATCTGCTTCGCGTGGTTGACGCGGATTAGCCCCTCGTACCAGCTTTTCTGTGCGGCGTTGACGGTATTCCAGCGCTGATGATGCGCGGGCTGGAAAATATACCCCGTGCGCTGCTAGAATGTGTAGTTCGCGTCCATACGGCGGTGTGTGGGCGATTAAGCACAAGAAAGGGTTGTCATGGCTTCTCAACATCCGGATATCGAGAAGGTTCTGTTTACGCAGGAGGATATCGAAGGTATCGTTTCTCGCCTGGGCGAGGAGATTACGCGCGACTACGCTGGTAAGGATCTGGTGTTGATCGCGGTTCTGCGCGGCGCCGTTGTCTTTATGGGCGACCTGATGCGCAAGATCGAGCTGCCGACCAACATCGATTTCATGGCTGTTTCGAGCTATGGCGACGGTGTGAAGTCTTCGGGCATCGTGCGTATCATTAAGGACCTGGATATCGACATCCGTGGTCGCGACGTGCTGATCGTCGAGGACATTCTGGACTCGGGCCTGACCCTCAAGTACCTGATGAAGAACCTCGAGAGCCGCAAGCCCGCTTCGCTGGAGGTCGCTGCCTTCCTGTGGAAGGACGTTGAGGACCGTACCTCGGCCATCACGCCCAAGTATGTTGGAACCCATTGCCCCGATGCCTTTGTGGTGGGCTACGGCCTCGACTATGCCGAGCGCTATCGCAACCTTCCGTATCTGGGCATTTTGAAACCGGAGGTTTATTCGTAAGATGCCCGACGACCGTAACGACAACAATCTCCAGACTCCCCGGGACCCAAAGATTCCGGGGATGCCCGGAGGCAAGAAGCCCACGCGTACGGGCTGGCTGTATTTTCTTTTGGCTTGCGCGCTTCTGGGCTATGCCTTCTTTAATATGGGTTCCGGCTTTGCCAACTCCAGCAATACCGTTAAGCTCGCGACGAGCGAGATGGTCAGTGCCATTAAGCAGGATCGCGTCGAAGATTTGACCTATACGGTTCAAGACGGAAGCGTGGCGGGGCATTACTGGAAGACGAAAAAGGACAAGGGCGATACGAGCGAGCTCAAGAGCTTCTCCTCGACCTATGTCGGCTCCGATTCGCTTGCCGAGCTTATGGCGGAGCACCCCGATACCAAGTACATCGTCAACACCAACGACCCCGATTTTTGGGGCGACCTGGCGATGAGCGTGCTGCCGACGATCGCCCTGATCGCCATCATGTTCTACTTTATGCGCCAGATGATGGGCGCCAATAACAGGAACATGCAGTTTGGCAAGACCAATGCCAAGACCAACGAGGCGACGCGTCCCAAGGTCAAGTTCGAGGACGTGGCCGGCGTGGACGAGGCCGTCGAGGAGCTCGAGGAGATCCGCGACTTCCTAAGCGATCCGGACCGCTATCGCAAACTGGGTGCCAAGATCCCGCGCGGCGTTTTGCTGGTGGGCCCTCCGGGTACCGGTAAGACGCTGCTGGCCAAGGCCGTTGCCGGCGAGGCGGGCGTGCCGTTCTTTAGCATCTCTGGTTCTGACTTTGTCGAGATGTTCGTGGGTGTCGGCGCCAGCCGCGTGCGCGACCTCTTTAAGGAGGCCAAGTCTCAGGCTCCGTCGATCATCTTTATTGACGAGATCGATGCCGTGGGACGTCAGCGCGGAGCCGGTCTGGGCGGCGGTCACGACGAGCGCGAGCAGACGCTCAACCAGCTGCTGGTCGAGATGGACGGTTTTGAGGAAAGCGAGTCGGTCATCCTGATCGCCGCAACCAATCGCCCCGATATTCTGGATCCGGCATTGCTGCGCCCCGGTCGTTTTGATCGTCAGGTCACGGTCGACCGTCCGGACGTAAAGGGTCGCGAGCAGATCTTGCGCGTACATGCCGAGAATAAGCCGATGGACGAGGACGTTAAGTTTGAGAAGCTCGCCCAGATGACCGTTGGCTTTACCGGTGCCGATCTGGCAAACCTGCTCAACGAATCTGCGCTGCTGGCCGCTCGCCGCCATCGTTCCGTGATCTCGATGGACGAGGTCGAGGAGTCGATGGAGCGCGTGATTGCCGGACCGCAACGCAAGGGTCGCGTGATGACCGAGGCCGAGCGCACCACGATTGCCTATCATGAGAGCGGTCACGCTTTGGTGGGTCACATCTTGGAGCACTCCGATCCGGTTCATAAGATTTCGATCGTCAGCCGCGGCCAGGCTCTGGGCTACACGTTGCAGCTTCCGCAGGAGGATCACTTCCTCAAGACCAAGAACGAGATGCTCGACGAGCTTGCCGTGTTCTTGGGCGGCCGCGTTGCCGAGGAGCTCATGTGCGATGACATCACGTCGGGCGCGAGCAACGACCTGGAGCGCGCGACCAAGATGGCACGCGAGATGGTCACGCGCCTGGGCATGAGCGAGGAACTCGGCACGCAAGTGTTTGGCGAGGCGCAGCATCAGGTGTTCCTTGGCCGCGATTACGCCGATCACCAGGATTACTCCGAGGAGACGGCGCGTCGCATCGATATCGAGGTCCAGCGCATTATGCGCGAGGCCCATCGCCGCGCGGTCGAGATTCTGGATGCCCGTCGCGATCAGCTTGATCTGATGGCGAAGGTGCTGCTTGAGCGCGAGACCGTCGAAGGCGACGCCGTGAATGCCCTGCTCGACAACGAGTGGGATGCCTACCTTGAGCGCGAGGGCGATATCCTGGCGGCCAAGGAGGAGCGCAATGCCAAGGCGGCCGGTATGCCGACCAAAAAGCGCGCGCCTCGTATGAGCGAGGAGGAGCTGGCGGCTGATGCCGCGGCTTTTGCGCAGGCGGCCATGCAGGAGGATGCCGAAGTGGCATCCGATGGCGCTGGCGATGACCATGCCGTCAACGCCGATGCCGACGCCGACGACGACAAATAGTCTTTGTGGCGAAAGCCTCCGCGGGGAAACCTGCGGAGGCTTTTTTTTAGCGATATGGGGCCATCTGTTGATTGGGGACAGACTTAAATTGAACTGCGTCCCGAATCTTGGCCTTCTTTATTAGAAGCGAACACTAGGACGCTTTCAATAGCCGTTTCCGAAACTCCACCGGGGTGAGGCCGCCGAGCGCCACCTGGCGACGCCTCGTGTTCCAATGCACGACATAGGC
>DXLS01000024.1:0-1829 GCA_019414605.1 Collinsella sp. | reverse complement strand
CGGCATCATGCCCGGCATGCTCGGCATGCTCGCCTTCTGGCTGTACTACTGGCTGCTGTCCAAGAAGATCAACCCCATGGTGCTGATCGTGGCCACCATGGTCGTGGGCATCATCGGCGCGTTCTTCGGCGTGCTGGCGTAAGGGCCCGGCTGCATAGATTTTCGTTGCAACCTGGAAAGGGGATGGAGCAGGCCTATGCCCTCCATCCCCTTTTTGTATAGAAGGAGTTCGTATGTTCGCGAAGGATCGCGAAGCAATGCGCCTGACGCCGGCAGAGGTCAGGCTGATTCTTATTGAGTCCCTGCAGTGGTGCGCCAACAACGCGGTCTACTTTTTGGGGCTTATCGGTGCGGCCACGTATGATTTGGCTGGTACGGCCTTTTTGGTTGCTGCCATTACGCTCGTGCGCAATCTTATGACGTCGGTGGGCAATATGGTGTCGGGCACGGTCATCGACCGCTTTGGACCGCGCCGGACGTCGTTTGTGACGTGCGTGATTACGGCGGTGCTATCGCTTGGCGTGGGGTTGGCGCCGTTGTCTGTCCCCGGGCTCGTGTTTGCCGCGTGCGTCTTGGGACTTGCGGGCGGCTTTATCAACACCTGCACGCATGCGTTTCCGGGATACCTGGAGTCGACCACCGAGGGCCGTACCCGCGTGAACGGTCTCATGGTGTTCTACAGCAATATCGCCTATACCGCTGGCCCGCTGCTCGGTGGTGCCATCGTGAGTTGCTTTGCCACGCAATCGGTCTACCTGCTCATGGCGGGCATGATGGGTGTGGCGGCCGTGCTCTCCTTGGGCTGTCACGAGCGCGTTGTTCCCGCAAAAGGGGAAAAGCCGAAGGGCGGTATTCTGGGCGGCATGGCCGAGGGTGCGCGACTTACGTTTCGCGACCACGACCTGCGCCTCATCTTTATCTCGGGCTTTTTGGGTTTCTTTGCGTTTGGCGCGTTCGATTCGCTGGAGTCGTTGTTCTACCGCGATGTGCTCAACGTGGATATCGTCTGGCTGGGCTGGCTGTCCTCGGTCGTGGGCCTCACTTCCTCGGTGGGTGCGTTCATCCTGACCAAGCTTTCTGCTCGCCATGTCAACCTGCGATTGCTGCTCGGCGCGCTCATGGCCGTGGGCATTGGGTCCATGGTGTACGTGGGCACCGATATGTTGGGGGTCGCGATTATCGGTCAGGCGATTAACGGTCTGGCCTGGGGGTTCCTGGAGCCGCTGCAGATGATCTTGATTCAGGAGCGCGCCGACATCAAATACCTGGGGCGCATTACCGGCTTTGTGCGTTTTGGCCTGATGAGCGCCGGCGTGGTGCCGCTGCTGGCGGCTCCGTTTTTGGCGGAGGCTTTGGGCGTTCAGGCGGTGCTGTTTGGGGCATCGACCATTATTGCGCTGGTAGGAACGCTGTTCTTTGTCACACAAGGGAGGCGTCAGGGGCGTTAGCTATACATCAAATTCTAATTTAATACCACTCACCAGAGAATTTCGACCGCTCACCGAGGATTGGAGCAGATTGAAAAGTGGTATTAAAAACACGTTAGGTGTATGTCTATAATTGGTATCGAAAAGAAACGCGATGTATAGAGTCGCGTGTAGGACAGAAAGGAAAAGCCATGAAGGAAACCGAGAAGATCGAGATCATGCACTTTAGCCAGGAGGGCTACGTCGAGGACGGCAAGAACGTCTACGAGACCGGCAAGAAGATGACCGCGCTCGCCGACAAGGTCGCCGACGAGGGCTACGACGCCGTGTTCCTGATGGGCGTCGGCGGCACCTGGGACGAGCTCATGCAGCTCGAGTACCTCATGAACAAGTTCGGCGACC
>DXLS01000023.1:0-8712 GCA_019414605.1 Collinsella sp. | reverse complement strand
CTCGACGGGCTTGCTCACCGACTCGCCGACGGCCTTAAAGCCGGCAAAGTGGATGACGCGGTCGATCTGGTGAGTGTCGAAGATCTTGTTCATGGCCTCGCGGTCGAGCACATTAGCCTCGTAGAAGGTGAGGTTTTTGGCAGCCTCTTCGCCCACGATGGTCTTGACGCGGTCAACGGCGACAGCGCTGGAATTGGAGAGGTCGTCGACGATGACGACCTGGTAGCCGCCCTCGAGCAGCTGAACGACGGTGTGCGAGCCGATAAAGCCGGCGCCACCGGTTACGAGGACGCAGGTGTCTTTGGGGTCGAGTGCTTTGGACATGCAGTCTCCTATCGAATCAGGAACACTTCTTGAGGGGAGTATAGCGCAGGCAGGGGTACCCAAAACGTGCAGGGCAGGAAAAGCAGATGAACATGCTAACGTACTCATGGAAATGTTTGGCGTGGGCATACCCTCGACCTTGACGTTTGCATATGAGCCGCCGACCATACGGTTTGCTGCCGTTCGTGGAAATCGTTGGGATGCGCCGGATGTACGCTAATATGTATGAGTTGAGCGACATATAAATAAACATGTAACGGAGTAGATATGTCACCAAACAGCGATTCCATCCTTTCCCAGGAGCTTTCGCGTCGCACTGCCCTCAAGGCTCTGTTCGGCGCCGCTTCTGCAGCCGTTCTTTTTGGTCTGCCCGCTCGCGCCCATGCTGCGGAGGCCACCAAGGAAACCACCGACAAGCTCAATGCGGCCCAGGCTCAGCTTGACGAGGTCCAGGCCCAGCTCGACAGCATCGCAAATGAATACGCGGCGCTGGCCAACAAGAACGCCCAGACCCTCAACGATATCGAGGGCGTACAGGGCCAGATTGACAGCACGCAGGCACAGATTGACGAAAAGAAGGCCGAGCTCAAAAAGAAGCGCGACGATCTTTCCGATCGCGTTTCCGCCAGCTATAAGTCGGGCGGCACCAACATCCTGTCACTGCTGCTCGCCTCGGGTTCGTTTGAGGAACTCGTCGCCAATGCGCACTATGTTGAGAAGATCAACAAGAGCGACCGCGACGCCATCGAGGACATTCAGACCATCCAGGAAGAGCTCGATGCGCAAAAGACCGAGCTCGAGTCGCAGAAGGCCGACTTGGAGAAGCTCAAGGACCAGCAGACTGCCCAGATGCAGGACATGCAGGCCAAGCAGCAAGAGGTCCAGACCGTGCTGAGCGGTCTTTCCGACGACGTCAAGGAGCTCATGGCTCAGCGTGATTCCGAGATTCTCGCTGCCGCCCAGGCCGAGGAGGCTGCCAGGAAGGCCGCCGCTGCTGCCGCGGCCGCCGCGAACAAGAACAATTCCTACTCGGGTGGTTCGAGCTCGGGTGGTGGATCGTATGCGCCCGGAACTCCGCAGCAGAATGCCGGCTCGGGCAAGCAGCAGGCCGTCGTCAACGCGTGCTACTCCACGCCTTCGCCGGGTCAGAACTGGTGCGCGGCGTGGGTTACCAATGTCTTCCGTAACGCCGGCGTTGGCTACTTTGGCGGTAACGCGTGCGATATGTTTAACGCCTGGTGCTATAGCTCCGACCGCTCGGCGCTGCAGGTGGGTATGATTGTTGCCGACTCATCGCATGGCGGCACCGGCATACCGGGCCTGATCTATGGCCACGTGGGCATCTACGTTGGCGGCGGCATCGTTATGAGCAACGAGGGCGCCATCACGTCGAGGTCGCTTGACTCGTTCATTGGGTTCTACGGCACTGGCTCTGGCGTGCGCTGGGGCTGGCTTGGCGGTATTGCGCTGTCGTAGCTGCGGCTTGAAGCTGGTTGGTCCGGGACTGCGGGCGAGGCATAAGGTTGCCTGCTCTACAGTCCTGCGCAAGACGAAGGCCACATTAAGTGGCCTTCTTTGCGTGCGGAACTCGCGACCAACCTTATGCCTCGCCCGCAGTCCCGGACCTTCCGGGTTCAAAGCGCGATACACCGGACTGGTTGTCTGATATAAAGATGGCGAAGGCCCCTTTCGGGGCCTTCTTTTTAAATAAAATTATCGACTCCGTGGACTTCGGTTTTGGAATTTGGAGCCGACGGCTCATCAAAGTGGAAAATGAAATATAACCTAGCTGCAATAATCGCCTTGTTGCGAACTCGAACTGATCATGTAGATCTAAAATAGTCGCAATATACAATTGTCGTGTGGTGCGTTGGGTTGGAGCTGCTGCGGGTCCTATATGGATTGCGGTCTTGCGCCCCGATGTTCAAACAGGTTTCTCTCTAGACGGGAAGTTGCTCATGGACACCATATATGACGGAGACGACTGGGTCGATCATTATAGTTGGCGACTAGTCGGCTCGGATGACAATGGGGATGTGGTGTTTGATGGACTATGTCCAAAGCATCTCCATCCTTTTGTCTCGTCGTTAATTGAGAGTTCCGCTCGTGTTGCCCCCTACAGCTCGGCGTCGCTTCATGATACGGACGTTTTGAAGACCATAAAGGAATCAATTGACGAGGGCACGATGAGTAGCTTGCTGTTTTCTCGCCTTGTGGGGCTAGATGAGATTGGCTCGAAACGACTGCTTGCGGGCGAAAAGGTGGAACTCACTTATCGGTCGATGATTTCAATCCTGCGGATGGCCGATGTTCTTCGCAAATAAATGAAAACGGGACAAGTGAGCTACGTCACTTGTCCCGTTATTAATTAAAGTGGACCGCGGCGAGCGGGCTATAAAAATTCGCCGACTCGGTGGACTTCGGGTTCTAGGTCTACGTCGAACTGCTCTTTGACTTTGGCTTGGATGTCGCGGATGAGTTCGTCGACGTCGGCAGCGGTGGCGTGGTCGGCGTTGACGATGAAGCCGCAGTGTTTTTCGCTCACCTGCGCGCCGCCGACAGCATGGCCGCGCAGGCCGGCATCCATGATGAGCTTGCCGGCAAAGTAGCCCTCGGGGCGCTTGAAGGTGGAGCCGGCGCTCGGCATGTCGAGCGGCTGCTTGTCCTCGCGGCGCTGGCGGTAGTCGTCCATGTCGGCCTTGATCATCGCGGCGTTGCCCGGGGCGAGATTGAAGGTGGCCGAAAGCACGGTAAAGCCGTCGTCGGCGATGCGGCTCTTGCGATAGCCCAGGTTAAGCTCGTCGACATCGAACTCGATGATGCTGCCGCTGCCGCGGGTGCCGTCGTCGAGCATGCGGGCGGGCTTGTAGACGCGCACAGACTCCAGCACATCGGCCATGCAGGCGCCATAGGCGCCGGCGTTCATGTAGCAGGCGCCGCCGACCGATCCGGGGATACCCGAGATGGGCTCCATGCCGGTGAGACCGGCCTCGGCTGCCGCCGCGGCGACATCGGAAAGCAAGGCGCCGGCTGCTGCCGTGACGTGCGTGCCGTTGACCGTAATGTCGGAGAGGCCCTCGCCAAGCGCCACGACGACGCCGCGGATGCCCTTGTCACCGACGAGCAAGTCGGAGCCGTTGCCCACGATGGTGAGGGGCAGATCGCAGCGATAGCAGGTATCGAGCGTGGCGACGAGGCCCTGCTCGGTATCGGGCGTGACAAAGACGTCGGCCGGGCCGCCGATTTTAAACGTGGTGTGCTCGCGCATGGGCTCGCTCATCAGCACGTTGTCCTCGCCGGCAACGCCAGCAAGCGCGCACAGCAGGTCCTCGTTAAAAAAGTCGTTCTCGTGCATACGAATATCCGCCTTTTGGTGGTCGTTGTCATCAATCGATTGCAATATACCCCACCCGGACGGATTTGGTGCGCTGGCGGCGATAAAACAGCCGTCTACCGGATTGGTAAAGTGTTTATCATCGAGGTAGAGGGACGGTCGCTATACTTTCAAGGGATTGCGCGAATACTCGGAAGGAGCGAGATGGGCAACAAAGTTACTCTCAAGCAGATTGCCCAGGAGGTGGGGCTTTCCCCCTCGTCGGTCTCGCTTGTTCTCAATAATCGGCCCTGCCGCATCTCGGAAGAAAACCGCAAGCTCATCAAGGAGGTCGCGGCGCGCAACCACTATGTCCCTAACCAGATCGCGCGCAGCCTGGTCATGCGCGAGTCACGCACGCTGGGCCTTATCGTTCCCAATATCGAGAGCCGCTTTTTTGCCTCGCTCGCCGGCAGCTTGGAAAAGCGCTGCCGCGAGGATGGCTATGCGCTCTTTATTACCAGCTCGGGTGGAAGTGCCGACGACGATCTTGAGCTGCTGCGCCAGCTGGTGACGCGCGGCGTCGACGGCGTCTTTCTGGTAGTGGGTGACGAGTTCTCCGACGACCGCGCCCTGCGCGAAGAAGTCAGCCATCTGCCCATTCCGGCGGTAATGGTCGACCGTGCCATTGAGGGGCTCGAGTGCGACAAGGTGATGTTCGACCACGAGATGGGTGGCTACATGGCTACCCGCTATCTGATCGAGCAGGGTCACCGTCGCATTGCCTGCTTGGTTAATGCTCGCCGTTCCAATACGGGTCGTAAACGTCTTGCCGGCTATGAGCGCGCACTGCGCGAGGTTGGCTTGCCTATCGACGCGCGTTTGGAGTTTGAGAGCGAGTACTACATTCCGAGTGCCTACGAGGCCTCGGAGGCGGTGCTCGCAACTGATGCCACCGCCGTGTTCGCAAGCTCGGATAACATTGCCCTCGGTCTGCTCAAGCGCTTACACGAGATGGGGAAGAGCATTCCGGGCGACATCTCGGTGGTGAGTTACGACAACTCGGCCGCCGACGTTCTCTTTGAGCCGGCGCTGACCGCGATTGAGCAGGATCCTGGTATCCTCGCGGAGCATGCTTTTGGCTGCATGTCCAAGCGCCTTGCCGGTAGGGGCGGTAGACGTGCCGAAGAAGTCGTTCTGGAGCCGGCGCTTATCGTGAAGGGCAGCGTGCTCGATCTTACCGAATGTAGCTAAGCGTACTTGTTTGTTTGCATAGATTGCATGCGGAGTGTCCGCTATTTGCCGGCGGGGCCGGGGTGCCTGCCTTGTTTTGAGAAGTTCGCGGAGCCCACTTCTCAAAACAAGGCAGGCACCCCGGCCCTCGTCCGTGAACTCTTCCGCTGGGCGAGCCATAGACGCCGCGCACCGATAGGGTAAGGCGGCGGCTTGAAATTGGTGCTATATTCAGCTCGAGTTGTTTAATGCTAGTACGGGAGGCTGATATGGGGCTGTTCAAGAAGAAAAACCCGCAGGATGCCTTTGATCCCGATGTGTTTACCATCACGGATACGATTTTGGACCCGCCGCGGTTTACGTTTTTGCCGGCTATCTACCAGGATGCCACGCATCGCAAGTGGGCCGTGCATCAGCGTGGTGCAGAGCCTAAGATTTTTGACTATGCGGACGTGTTGCAGTGCGAAGTGGCCGAGGCGGGCGATCCGGAGGCCGAAGAAGCGGTCTCTAAACAGGAATTTGCCCAGCGTATCCTGGCAAATCCTGCCAAGGCGGCGAAAATAAACGCTGCCAAGCGTAATATGTGTCTTGGTATGGGCGTTGTTGTGGCGGTTCAGACGGGAAAAGACGAGGTTTCCAAATTAGAGATTCCCGTTATGACCGACGAAGTCAAACGCGATTCAAGTCTATATAAGTCGTATCGGAATGTCGCCGAGAAGATCAAGGCAGAATTTGATGCCATGGGAGGGCTGGCCTAATTTTGGCGGCATACGTTTCTGAATGAGGAGTCTGTGCAATGGCAGGCGAATCTTATGCAATTCCCCCCAAAGATCGTGCTGTTGAGGGAATTCTTTGGTATATCCAGCACCATCAGCTTGCCGGCGGCGATCGCCTGCCGGCCGAGCGCGTGCTGTGCGAAGAGATTGGCGTTTCGCGTACGGCGTTGCGCGCCGGTATCACGCGGCTCATCTCGTGTGGAACGCTCGAGAGCCGTCGCGGATCGGGTACGTATGTGTGTCCTCCCAAGCCGCTGAATATCTTCCAGGAAACGTATAACTTTTCCGATGCTGTGCGGACTGCCGGCCTGCACCCCTCTTCTCGTCTGGTTTCCACCGGGACCATCGAGGCGGATGAGGCGCTTGCCGACAAGCTTGGGGTGGCTGTGGGCGCTCCTTTACTCCGCATGCAGCGCATTCGACTTATAGAGGGCGAGCCGGCGTCAATCGAGACCGCTCACGTTAACCTGTCCCTGTGCCCCGCGCTTCCCGAGCACGATTTTGAGTGTGAGAGCCTTTACGATGTCTTGCTCAAAGAAGGTGGCGTGCGTGTTGAGCATGGACGTGAGCATATCTCCATCTCGCGTTTGAACGCCGAAGAGGCCGAGCTGCTCCAGCAAGAAGAGGGAACGCCGGTGTTCTATGAGAGCTCGATCGAATTTGATAAGGACATGCGTTTTGTGGAGCATTGCAAATCGGTGATTTTGCCCACAAAGTTCCGCTTTGCCGATAACGGCGAAGAGAACGGCATGAGGAGCGTGGCAGGTGAACAATGGCTGAAACAGTAGATGCCACCCCGGTTTATATGCGCATTCGACGCCGCATCGAGGAACGTATCGAGCGCGGTATATATCCCACGGGTTCCATGATTCCGTCCGAAAAAGACCTTGCCGAGGAATTTGGTACGACACGCTTGACCATCCGAAGCGCTGTCGATGAGCTGGTTCGGCGCGGGCAGATTCGCCGTGTTCGGGGAAAAGGTGCCTTTGTGGCGCAGAAAGTACCTGCTTTTTTTGAACGCACGGTCGGTTTCCGTGAATCGGTCCGTGCTTCGGGCGGCGAGCCGTCCGTCCGTATTCTCGCGCGTTCCAAGCGTTATGCGGGGCCATATTACGCCGACCTGTTTGGCATCGCCGAGGACGACCTGCTCTATTCCGTTCGACGCCTGAACTGCATAAACGGTAGCCCCGTATCGATTGAGACGGCGCTGATTCCCTGCCTGCTGTTCCCAACCATCGAAGATATTGACGTGTCGGTCTTCAGTTTGTACGAGACCTATGAGATGCTGGGCCGAAAGCCAGTCATGGCACAGGAAAAGCTCGATATCGAAGCGCTGGGCGCACGAGATGCCGGCCTCCTTGGACTGGAACAGGGCGATCTTGTTTTGCTTTTGGAATGCGTGAGCTATGACGCGAGCGGTCAGGCTATCGAGTATGTAAAGTCCTTCAATCGTGGCGATACGGGCGGCTACACCTATACGTACTAGCTGGTATTTTGTGAATAACGGCTGGGAAACTAACCAGTTTTGATCGTTGGGTCAGCTGTATATACAACCTTACAGGGCTCAAAATCGACCGTTCGCCGATGGGGATAAATTAATCGACAAAGAGGTATCAAAAAGCCGTAACCTGTAACTGTGATTGGTATCAAATACTAATGATTTGTTACGAGGTGAGACGATGAAGATGCTCGATTACGTTCAGCTTGCCCATGTGCGTATGGGGGAGAACCTCGAGCGTTCGTCTGAGCTGGTAGCGCAGCTCGTTGATATTTTCCAGTCCGGTTCTTTTGACGCTCTGCGCATCGTTGCTTCGGGTTCGTCGCGCCATGCCGCCGATTGCGCCCGCGATTACCTGCAAGATGCCCTGCAAATGCAGGTGTCCGTTGTGACGCCCGAGGCCTTCGTCGATTTTGAACACACCTATCCGCAGCATGTGCTCAACATTGCCGTTTCGCAGAGCGGCTATTCGACCAATACGATTGCGGCTCTTGATTACATGCGCGCACACGATATGGCTGCAGTTGCGCTCACGGCAAACGTCGAGGCACCCATCAAGGAACACGCTGACATCGTTCTTGACTACGGTGTGGGCGTCGAGTCGGTGGACTTTGTGACTCTGGGCGTCGAGGTGCTCGTTGAGTACCTGGTGCTCTTTGGTATTTACGGCGGTCAGGCGCGCGGAACGATTGACGCCAAGGGCGTTGCCCAGCGTCTTGACGACCTGCGTGAGGCTATCCAGGCCAATGCCGTGATGTGCAAGACCGCCGAGGCATATGTCCAAGACCACATGCTCGAGCTTTCTGAGCACACGCCCGCCATGGTCGTCGGCAACGGCCCCAACTATGGCGTTGCCGAAGAGGCGGCCCTCAAGCTGAGCGAGACCATCAAGATTCCTGCCATGCATCACGAAGGCGAGGAGTTCGTCCACGGTCCCGAGATGCAGATCGTTCCGGGCTATCTGGTGTTTATCGTCGACGATCCGCAGGGGTCGGAGCGTCTTGCGAATATCGCTGATGCGCTATCGAACGTTACGACAAAAACGGTGCTGCTCACGGCCCATCCCAAGGGTAGGGCTCACGAGGTTGCGGTGCCTCAGGTGGCTCCGCTGCTCAGCGCAATTCCCAATCTTGTGTTCTTCCAGACGATTGCGGCCATGATAGCCGAGCGTCTGAAGTCATGGGACGTGCACCCGTATCTTGATGCCGTCTCCAAGCAAATGGAGGTCAAGGCAGAGGGCTACGAAGAGTCAGTCAATGCGCTTAAGGCCAAAGCGGCCGAGTGTTACGGAATGTAAGCGGGTTTTGATGCCCGTTGGCATGGGGGATGTGGAAACAACCCCAGAAAGGAGAGACAAATGAAGGAAACCGAGAAGATCGAGATCATGCATTTCGACCAGGAGGGCTATCTCGAGGACGGCAAGGCGCTCTACGAGACCGGCAAGAAGATGACCGCGCTCGCCGACAAGGTCGCCGACGAGGGCTACGACGCCGTGTTCCTGATGGGCGTCGGCGGCACCTGGGACGAGCTCATGCAGCTCGAGTACCTCATGAACAAGTTCGGCGACC
>DXLS01000022.1:0-58727 GCA_019414605.1 Collinsella sp. | reverse complement strand
CCGTATAGTACTTCTTCGCACGGGGGCGTAGCTCAGCTGGGAGAGCGCTTGACTGGCAGTCAAGAGGTCAGGGGTTCGATCCCCCTCGTCTCCACCCGAGCATTGAATGAGGCTCCAACGCAAGTTGGGGCCTTTTTTCATATAGGCACACAAGGTCAAAGGCGGCACCATGATCCTCCTGGTCGACAAGATCGAAAAAAGCTTCGGCGCGCGCGTCCTCTTTAGCGGCGCGTCCTTCCAGATCAACCCCGGCGAGCGTTTTGCGCTCGTAGGACCCAACGGCGCCGGCAAAACCACCATGCTCAAAATCATCATGGGCATCGACAGCCCCGATGCCGGCCAGGTCCAGTACGCAAAGGACTGCCAGGTAGGCTATCTCGAGCAGGAAACTAACCTGGAGCAAAAGGACACCACCATTCTTGCCGAGGTCATGGCCGCCGCCAAGGAAATCCGCCGCATGGGCGAGCGCGCCAACGAGCTGCAGACCCAGATCACCGAGCTCTCCGAGCAGGGCAAGGACGTCGATGCACTCCTTAACGAGTACGGCCAGGTCCAGGACCGCTTTGAGCACCTGGGCGGCTACGAGCTCGAGAGCAACGCCCGCAAGATCCTGTCCGGCCTGGGCTTTAAGGTCACCGACTTTGAGCGCCCGTGCTCCGAGTTCTCCGGCGGCTGGCAGATGCGTATCGCGCTGGCAAAGCTCTTCCTGCGCCATCCCGACCTGCTGCTGCTGGACGAGCCCACCAACCACTTGGACCTCGAAAGCGTCCAGTGGCTGCGCGGGTTTATCGCCAACTACGACGGCGCCGTGCTTATCGTCAGCCACGACCGCGCCTTTATGGACGCCTGCGTCGATCACGTCGCCGCCCTCGAGAACCGCCGCGTGACCACCTACACCGGCAACTACAGCAGTTACCTCAAGCAACGCGAAGACAACCTGGAGCAGATGCGCGCCAAGCGCGCTGCCCAGGAGCGCGACATCGCCCACATGCAGGTCTTCGTTGACAAGTTCCGCTACAAGCCCACCAAGGCCGCCCAGGCGCAAGAGCGCATCCGCAAGATCGAGCAAATCAAAAAGGAGCTCGTCATTCTGCCCGAGGGCCACAAGCACATCGACTTTAAGTTCCCCGACCCGCCGCGCTCCGGCGACATGGTCGTGGGCCTCGAGGGCGTCTCCAAGTCCTACGGAGACAAGCACATCTACAGCGACATCGACCTCAAGCTCTACCGCGGCGAGCACGTGGCGCTCGTCGGCCCCAACGGCGCCGGCAAGTCCACCCTCATGAAGATCCTTGCCGGCTTGGAGCCGCCCACCACCGGCACCCGCGACCTGGGCACCAACGTGGGCGTGGCCTATTACGCCCAGCACGCGCTCGAGGGCATGACCGAGTCCAACACTGTCCTGCAAGAGATCGACACCGTCACGCCCAAGTGGACCGTGCCCCAGCAGCGCAGTCTGCTGGGCGCCTTCCTGTTTAGCGACAACGACGCAATCGAAAAGCAGGTACGCGTCCTCTCCGGTGGCGAAAAGGCCCGTCTGGCCCTGGCCAAGATGCTCGTGGCGCCCGAGGCGCTCCTGTGTCTGGACGAGCCCACCAACCACCTGGATATCGACTCGGTGGACATGCTCGAGAACGCCCTGCAAAACTTCCCCGGCACCATCGTGCTGATCAGCCATGACGAGCACCTAGTGCGCGCCGTGGCCAACCGCATCATCGACATCCGCGACGGCAAGGTCACGGTCTACGACGGCGACTACGACTACTACCTCTACAAACGCGAGGACCTCGCTGCCCGCGCCGCTGCCGAGGCGGCAGGGGAGAGCGCGCCGGCGGCGAGCAAGAGCACCAAGCCTGCCAACGCCGCCCAGGCCAGCAGCCCCGCCGCGGCCCCCAAGCCGACCGAGGGCAAAAAGACCAAGGAGCAAAAGCGCGCCGAGGCCCAGGCTCGCGCCGCGCTCAACAAAAAGCTCAAGGGCGTGCGCAACCAGCTCAAAAAGATCGAGGCAGAGCTGGACAAAAAGCGTGCCCGCTATGACGAGCTTATGGAATTGATGGCAAGCGAAGAGCTTTACGCCGATCAGGACAAGTTCAACGCCGCGCTGGGGGAATATAACGGCCTTAAGCAAGAGCTGCCCAAGCTCGAGGACGAATGGCTGGAGCTTTCCACCCAGATCGAAGAGGAGACCGCGCGTGAACTCTCGTAAGGCCGCTGCCGTGGCGATGAGCATCATCGCCATCGCCTGTCGCATCTGCGGCATCTTTATGAGCGCGATGACCGTGCTGCTGTGCTTTAGCGGCCTCACCGCCAAGCTGCAGATCGTGGGCTTTGTCGTTGAGCTTTCGCGTGCGTTGCCGAGCGCCATCGCCGGCTACGGCGTCATCACATCGCCCTTCGGCGGTGTGTTCCGCCTGGATTACGCCATCGTGGCCGTTATCCTCTTTGTGGCCGATTACCTGCTCACGCGCGCCTCGCGTCGCGTCCGCTAGGGGAGCGCCATGTCCAGCAGCTACCTAATGAACCTGCTCGCCAGCGCCGTCGCCGTCATCGTTGGCATCGTCATCCACGAAAGCGCCCACGCCGCCGCAGCATGGGCGCTCGGCGACAAGACGGCGCGTTCACGCGGTCGCGTTTCGCTCAACCCGCTCAACCATATCGACCCGTTTGGCACCGTCCTCCTGCCGCTGCTTATGCTCGCGGCCGGCGGCCCGGTATTCGCCTTCGCCAAGCCCGTGCCCGTCTACCTCAACAACCTCAAGCACCCCAAACGCGACGAGGTCCTGGTGAGCGCAGCCGGCCCTGCATCGAACATCGCACTCGCGTGTCTCGCGGCCGCCCTCATGCACGCGGCATACGGCAACCTCTACGCCAGCATGTCCTTTGCCGTAGCCTCCCAAATCATGAACTTCGGTGCCACGTTTATCGTGGTCAATCTGTCGCTCGCGTTCTTTAACCTCATCCCGATCCCGCCGCTCGACGGCTCATCGATCATCGTGCCCTTCCTCAAGGGCAAGGCACTCGCCAACTACTACCACTTGCAGCAATACGCCATGCCCATCCTTATCATCGTGCTGTACCTGCTGCCCATGTGGACCGGCATCGACGTGATCGGGCGGTATTTCGACGTTACCGTGTATCCGCTGGCCGAGTGGCTGCTCAACTTCGCAATCGCCGGCATCTAGGGTAAACTTACAGGTCGACCGTGCAAATCGGTCCCAACATGCACCCAAACCGCGCCGCGAAGGCGCCGTCAAAGGAGGTCGAAGATGTCGTATCGCGTGTCGACACAGGTCTACAGCGGACCGTTCGACCTGCTGCTGCAGCTGGTAACCCGCCAAAAAGTTGATATCGGCGCCATCTCGATCAGCGAGGTGGCCGAGCAATACCTGGCCGAGGTCGAGCGCATCGAGGCCCTGGACCTGGATGTGGCGAGCGACTTTTTGCTGGTCGCGGCAACCCTTTTGGACATCAAGGCTGCCTCGCTGGTACCCCAGGAGGCCCCGCGCAAGGCAGACGACGATGACGAGGACGACGATGACCTCGAGGAGCTCAGCGCGCTCGACGGCGATGCCCTGCGCGAGGTCCTGATCCAGCGCCTGATCGCCTACAAGCAGTTTAAGGGCGCGGCGGCTGCCCTTGGCGCCCGCATGCAGGCCGAGAGCCGCATGCATCCGCGTGTTGCCGGCCCCGACCCCGAGTTTCTGGGCCTTATGCCCGACTACCTTGCCGGCATTACCCTGCGCGGCCTCGCCGTCATCTGCGCCGACCTGGACGGCAAGCGCCAGACCTTCCTGCTGGAGGCCGAGCACGTGGCACCGCATCGCGTGCCGCTCGACCTGACGGTGGCCTCTGTCGACCGCTTTACCATGACGCACCAAACCTGCACCTTCCGCGAGCTCTTGGACGGCGACGCCACCACCGAGCAGCTCGTCGTCACCTTCCTGGCCATGCTCGAGCTCGCCAAGCGCGGCTCGCTCACGCTGAGCCAGGACGAGATCTTTGGAACCATTCAAATCAACCGCGTCGAGGGCGCCGAGGCATACGTGCCTGGCGAGGGCCCCGAGCTCACCGAATAGGAGCGGCAACCATGTCAACCCTTTCCACGCTGGAGGCAAACAGCCTCAAAGGCGCCCTCGAGGCGCTGCTGCTGGTGTCGAGCGACCCCGTGAGCGCACCCGCGCTGGCAGGTGCGCTGGATATCGCCCCGGGCGAGTGCGCGTCGCTTTTGGCCGAGCTCAAGGTAGAGTACGAGGAGGCCAACCGCGGTTTTCAGCTCCGCGAGGTCGCCGGTGGCTGGCGCCTGTTTACGCATCCCGCCTATCACGACGTGGTCGAGGCCTACGTGCTGAGCTGGGACACGCAAAAGCTGTCGCAGGCGGCGCTTGAGACCCTGGCCGTCATCGCCTACCACCAGCCCGTCACGCGCGAGGTTGTTAAGGGCATCCGCGGCGTCAACTCCGACGGCGTCATCGCGTCGCTCGTGGATAAGGGCCTGGTGCGCGAGCTCGGTCGCGACCCCGAGCGCGGTCAGGCCATCATCTACGGCACGACCAACGCCTTCTTGGAAAAGTTCGGCCTGCGCTCCACCCGCGATCTGCCTGATCTGGAGCAGTTTGCTCCCGACGAGCAGTCGCGCCAATTTATCCGCGAGCGCCTGAGCGGCCGCAGCATTCAGTCCACGCTCGAGGAGCAGGCCGAGGACCTGGACGAAGAGCGCGAACTGATCGATACCGATGTTGAGGACACCGATGGCGAGGAGCTTCTGTCCACCGGTGACACCTCGGAGGATTTGCATGACGAGGACTAACGAAGCAGGGGAGGCGCGCGTCGCAAGCGCCACGGACACCGCAGCGCCCGTAGGCGACACCCAGCCCGTCTACCCACACACCATGCGCCTGCAGCGCTTTCTGGCGCGCGCGGGCGTGGCGAGCCGCCGCGGCTCGGAGGACCTGATGACCGCCGGCCGCGTGACCGTCAACGGCCAGGTCGCAACCGAACTAGGCACCAAGGTCGATGTGGACCGCGACCATATCGAGGTCGACGGCATGCCCGTCAAGCTCAACCAGGGCGCCGTGTACCTGATGCTCTACAAGCCGACTGGCTACCTCACCACCATGAGCGATCCGCAGGAGCGCCCTTGCGTGGCCGACCTGGTCCCGCGCGACCGTTTTCCGGGGCTCTTTCCGGTGGGTCGCCTGGACCGCGACACCACGGGCCTTTTGCTCTTTACCACCGACGGCGACCTGTCGCAGGATCTGCTGCACCCCAGCAAGCACGTCTACAAGACCTACCAGGCGCTCGTGGACGGAGACTTGACCGATCGCGACTTGAAACCACTCCGTCGCGGCATCGAGCTCGACGACGGCCTGTGCCAGCCGGCAATCTGCCGCGTCATTAACGCGCGCGAGGCCGAGGCCGTAGCTCCCCAGGGCGTCAAGCCCGGGACCACCGCCGTGGAGGTCATCATCCGCGAGGGCCGCAAGAACCAGGTCAAGCGTATGCTGAGCAAGATCCACCATCCCGTGATCCGCCTGCACCGCTGCAACTTTGCCGGTCTGGAGCTCAAGGACGTGGCCAAAGGCTCGTGGCGCGAGCTCACCGACCGCGAGGTGCAGATCCTCAAGGCCGGAGGCATCCCGCCCAAGCAGGCCAGCTCCAAGCGGGGCAACCCCAACGCGACAGCGGCCAACCCCGCGACCCGCACGCGTCACCACGGCAGCCACGGCTCCGCGCCTAAGCGCAACACCTACCGCGAGCGCTACACGAGCTAGGCAACCCGCCAATCCGCAGCGCCCGCGACCCATACCAGCACGTCAACCACCGAAAGGAAGCATTGCATGATCGTCGCCATCGACGGCCCCGCCGGTTCCGGCAAGTCCACCATCGCCAAGGAGATCGCCCGCCAGCTGGGCTTTAACAAGCTCGACACGGGCGCCATGTATCGCGCCGTCACCTTCGCCGCGCTCGATCGCGGCATCGACCTGGATAACGAGGCGGCCATCGACGCCCTCGCCGAGCAGATCGAGATTCGCTTTACCAACGGCACCGGCGAGGACACGCGTCTGACCATCGACGGTAAGGACGCCTCGGCCGCCATCCGCACCCCGCAGGTCGACGCCAACGTGTCCAAGGTCTCGGCCTACCCGGGCGTGCGCGCGGCCATGCTCATCCACCAGCGCCGCGCCGCCGAGGACCGCGACATCGTCGCCGAGGGTCGCGACATCGGCACCGTCGTGTTCCCCAACGCACAGGTCAAGGTGTTCCTGACCGCCGACCCGCGCGAGCGCGCCCGTCGTCGCGTGCTGCAGCGCCACCAAAACGACGCCCAGCCGCTCACAACCGAGCAGCTCGAGGCCGAGGTCGATGAGACCCTCAACGCCCTCAAGCAGCGCGACAAGCTCGACAGCAGCCGCGAGGTCGCGCCGCTCGTGCCCGCCGAGGACGCGGTGCACGTCGACTCCACCGCCCACACCATCGACGAGGTCGTCCGCATTATCGAGGACCTCATCAACCAAAGGAGGTAGCCCATGCGCCTGTTTAAGCAGACGCCCGAGGATTACTACAACGCCCCCTACGACGAGTTCCCGGCGCTCATCCGCGGGACCGTCGCCGTGGTCATGGGCATCCTGTGGGTCTTCTCCAAGCTCATGTGGCGCTGGAAGGTCGAGGACAGCGACTTGCTGTTTGAGCGCCAGGAAGGCCGCGGCAGCGTGGTCATCTGCAACCACACCTCGATGGCCGAGCTCCTGGCTGTAGAGACGGCACTGTTCTTTGGCGGCCGCCGCATTCGCCCCATCTTTAAATCCGAGTTCGCCAAGAGCAAGATCGTGCGCTGGGCCTTTAGCCGTGTGGGCGGAATTCCCGTCGAACGTGGCACCGCCGACATGAAGTGCCTGCGTGCCGCCCAGCATGCGCTGCAGCGAGGCGAGGACGTCCTGATCTTCCCCGAGGGCACGCGCATCCGCTCGCGCGAGATCAAGCCCGAGGTCCACGGCGGCTTTGCGCTCATCGCCCAGATGGGCAAGGCGCCCGTCAACCCACTCGCCATCTGCGGCTGGTCCGATATCACGCCTGCGGGCAAAAAGCTCATGCGCCCCAAAAAGTGCTGGATCCGTGCCGGCAAGGCCATCTCGCTTTCCGATGCACCGGCCGAGCTCAAGCGTAAGGAGCGCCTGGCATGGTTTGAGTCCGAGGCCATGAATCGTGTCTACGCCATGCGCGATGACATGTGCGCCGAGCACCCGGGTAGGTTCTAGCTATGGGCGAGGAAGTCATGAACACCGTCGAGGCTATGCCCGGCAAGGCAGACGCCCCCACCATCGAAATCGCCGCCCACGCTGGCACCTGCTACGGCGTGCAGCGTGCGCTCGATATGGCCCTGGCGGCCGCCCCGCAGACGGGGGAGAGCACCCAGGTCCACACCCTGGGCCCGCTCATCCATAACCCCATCGTGGTGCGCGAGCTTGCCGAGGCGGGCGTCGGTCTGGCCGAGACCCTGGACGACGCCGCATCGGGCACCGTGATCATCCGCGCCCACGGCGTGGTGCCGCAGGTCATCGATGCCGCTCGCGAGCGCGGCCTCGACGTGGTCGATGCCACCTGTCCCTACGTCAAGAAGGTCCACGTGGCCGCCGAGCGCCTGGTACGCGAGGGTTATCGCGTGCTCGTCGTGGGCGAGCCGGGCCACCCCGAGGTGGAGGGCATCCTGGGCCATGCCGGCGATGACGCGCAGGTCGTAAGCTGCGCCGCCGATGCGGACGCGCTGCCGCTCAAGGGCAAGGTGGGCCTCGTTGTGCAGACCACCCAGACCGCACAGAACTTGGCCGAAGTCGTGGCTGCCATCACCCCGCGCGTGCAGGAGCTGCGTGTGATCAACACGATCTGCGCGGCCACGAGCGAGCGTCAGCAGGCGGCCGCCACACTTGCCAACCGCTGCGACTGCATGGTCGTCGTGGGCGGAAAGAACTCGGGTAACACCCGCCGCCTGGCACAGATTTGCGCTGACGTCTGCGAGCACACGCATCACATCGAGGAGGCTTCCGAGCTTGAGGCCGCATGGTTTGCCAACGCGCGCCACATCGGCATCACCGCCGGAGCCTCCACTCCGCAAGAACATATCGAGCGCGCCGTCGAGCGCATCAAGGAGCTTTGCCGCTAATCATGGACCAGACCGTACCCGCATACGCCGCCGAGGTGGCCGATTACGGGCGCAGCCGCGACCCCGAGCCGGGTGAGGGCGCGCTCGTTAAAAACGTGCGCCCCGAATCGCCCGCATGGGATGTGGGTATCGAGCCGGGCATGCGCGTGCTTACGGTCAACGGCGAGCACCTGACCGATATGATCGTGTGGCTCTGGGAGGCAGACGACGATACCGTCGAGCTGGAGGTTTTCGATCCGCGCGACGGCACCGTCACCCCCGTTGATCTCGATCGCTTTCCCGGCGAGGACTGGGGTCTGGAGTTCGATGGCCCCATCTTCGATGGCATGCGTACCTGCGTAAACGCCTGCGTGTTCTGCTTTATGACCATGCTGCCCAAGGGCGGACGCTCCACGCTCTACATCCGCGATGATGACTACCGCCTAAGCTTTTTGCAGGGGAACTTCGTTACGCTGACCAACCTTTCCGACGAGGACGTGCAAAACGTCATCAACCGCAACATGAGTCCCATGAACGTGTCGGTCCATGCCGTAAGCCCCGACGTCCGCCGCCGCATGATGGGTCGCAACGCCCAGCGCGGCATGGACGTGCTCAAGGCCATCATGGCCGCCGGCATCGAGATTCACGCGCAGATCGTGCTGTGCCCCGGCATGAACGACGGCGAGGAGCTGGAAAAAACCCTGCGCTTCTGCGAGGAGCATGAGCAGATCACGAGCCTGGGCATTGTGCCTCTCGGTTTTACCAAGCATCAGAACCGTTTTAGCTGGTCCTACAGCGACAAGCCCGAGCTGGCGCGCGAGACCATTGCCATGATCCGACCGTTCCAGGACCGCGCATATGAGCGCTTTGGCCGCCACACCTTCCAGATGAGCGACGAATTCTACCTTGATGCCGGCATCGAGCCTCCCGAGGCGGACTTTTACGACGGCTACCCGCAGTACTACGACGGCATCGGCATGATCCGATCCTATCTGGACGAGACCGACAACGTGCTCGCCGCCGATACCGAGCGTCTGCGCCGCGTTCGCGAGGTCATCGCCGCCCGTAGCCAGCACCTGCTGTGCCTTTCGGGCGCCAGCGCGCGCGATACGGTGGCGCGTTTTGTGGAGTCTCCACAGGGCCTTGCCGGTACCGTCACGGCCATCAAAAACCGCTACTTTGGCGGCAACGTGGACGTGACCGGCCTCATCGTTGCCTGCGACATCTTGGAGCAGCTGCCGCAGGACCTGTCAGGGGTTATGCTCTTTGTGCCTAAGCTCATGTTCAACGCCGACGGCATGACCCTTGACGAGTATCATCGTGACGAATTACTCGCAAGCCTTACCGGTCGCGGCGCCGAGGTTCATGTGGTATCGACCATGCCGCACGAGCTGCTCGATACCCTGGAGCACATCCTTGGCATAACGCCCGCCAATTCAACTATTCCCGCTGACCCTACCCATTAAAGGAGAGCAGATGAAACCTATCGTCGCCGTCGTCGGACGCCCCAACGTGGGCAAGTCCACGCTCGTCAACCGCCTGGCCCAGACCTCGGACGCCATCGTCCACGAGTCCCGCGGCGTCACGCGCGACCGCTCGTATCACACGGCCGATTGGAACGGCCGCGAGTTCACCATCGTCGACACGGGTGGCATCGAGCCGCTCAAGAGCGACGACGTCTTTGCCACGTCCATCCGCGACCAGGCCCTTGCTGCCGCCGAGGAAGCAGCCGTCATTCTGTTTGTGGTCGATGGCCGCACCGGCGTCACCGAGGAGGACGAGTCGGTCGCCCGCATGCTCAAGCGCTGCGATAAGCCGGTCTTTCTGCTGGTGAACAAGCTTGACAACCCCGACCGCGAAAACGACAACATTTGGGAGTTCTATTCGCTCGGCATCGGTGAGCCCACGCCGCTCTCGGCCCTGCATGGCCACGGCACGGGCGACCTGCTCGACGACATCGTGGCCCTGTTGCCCGAGGAGGAGGACGAGGTCGCCGACGAGTTCCCCGATGCGCTGAACGTGGCTATCATCGGCCGCCCCAACGCCGGTAAGTCCTCGCTGTTCAACCGCATCCTGGGCGCCGATCGCTCCATCGTGTCCAACATCGCCGGCACCACGCGCGATGCCATCGACACCGTCGTCGAGCGCGACGGCAAGCACTACCGCATGGTCGACACCGCGGGCATTCGCAAGAAGAGCACCGTGTACGAGAATATCGAGTACTACTCCATGGTCCGCGGCCTGCGCGCCATCGACCGCGCCGACGTGGCGCTGCTCGTCGTCGACGCCTCCGTGGGCGTCACCGAGCAGGATCAGAAGGTTATGGGCTTGGCCATCGAGCGCGGCTGCGCCATCGTGGTTCTGCTCAACAAGTGGGATCTGCTCGACGATGACCGCAAGCGCGAGGCCTGCATGGAGACCGTCGACCGCCGTCTGGGCGTTATGGCTCCCTGGGCCCAGTACCTGCGCATCTCGGCCCTGACCGGCCGTAGCGTCGAGAAGATCTGGGCGATGGTCGACGCAGCCGAGAAGACGCGCTCGCAAAAGATCACCACCTCGCGCCTCAACACCTTCCTCACCGACCTGCGCGAGTTTGGCCACACCGTGGTGGACGGCAAGCGTCGCCTGCGCATGCACTACGTGACCCAGACGGGCGTCAACCCGCCGACGTTTACGTTCTTCGTCAACCACAGCGACCTGGTCAACGACACCTACCAGCGCTACGTGGAGAACCGCATGCGCTCGACCTTCGATTTTTCCGGCACGCCCATTCGACTCTTCTTTAGGAAGAAGGAGCAAAAGGATGCATAATCCGATTCTGCTGACCGCCAGCTGCGCCGTGGTCTCGTTCTTTATCGGAGCGATTCCGTTTGGCTTGATCCTGGGCCGCGTGTTCAACCACACCGACATTCGCAAGGCGGGCTCCGGCAACATCGGCACCACCAACGCCCTGCGCGTGGCCGGCCCCAAGGTGGCCGCGCTCACGCTGCTGCTCGACTGCCTTAAGGGCGCCATCTGCGTCCTTATCGCCCGTCCGCTTATCGCGGGCGTTGGCTATGGCTTCCCTGTGAGCATCATGGCGCCTGGAGCTCCCGGCGACTGGATGCTCGGCGTCATCTGCCTGGCAGCGGTATGGGGTCACATCTTCTCGCCGTACCTCAACTTCCACGGCGGCAAGGGCATTGCCGTGGGCTTGGGCGTCATCCTCGCCTGGTACTGGCCCATCGGACTTTCGCTGCTGGGCATGTTTATCGTGGCCGTTGCCATCACCAAATTTGTGTCGGTGGGCTCGCTTGCCGCGGCCATCGGTCTTCCCATCGCCGTCTGTGCGGTCTTTCCGTACAGCAGCCTGGGTCTCAAGTTTTGCATGGCGATGATCGGTATCACCGTGGTGTGGGCCCATCGTGCGAACATCAAAAAGCTCATGACGGGCAAGGAGTCCAAGCTCTCGTTTACCAAGCGCGTCACCGAACCCGACGATAAGTAGGAGAGAGTCATGAATGTTGCGCTGATTGGCTCCGGCTCCTGGGGAACCGCCGTCGCCGGCCTTGCCGCCGCGCGAGCCGAGCACGTGACCATGTGGGCCCATAGTGAGCAGACGGCCGCCGGCATCAATGGCGAGCATCGTAACCCCCGCTATCTGGTGGACTACGAGCTGCCCAGCAACGTCGTTGCCACGACGGACCTGACGCAGACGCTCGACGGTGCCGAGGCCATTATCTTTGCCGTGCCCTCCACGCACCTGCGCAGCGTATGCCATCAGGCAGCACCCTTCATCGCCGCCGACACCCCGGTACTCTGCCTCACCAAGGGTATTGAGCCCGATTCCGGCCTGCTCATGAGCGAGGTCATCGCCAGCGAGATTGGCAACGAGGCGCGCGTGGCGGCGCTCTCCGGCCCCAACCATGCCGAGGAGATTTGCCGCGGCGGACTTTCTGCCGCCGTCATCGCTAGCAAAGATCCGCAGGTAGGGGAGACCTTTAAGGACCTGCTCCTATCTACGGCCTTCCGCATCTACCTGTCGCAGGACATGACCGGCGTCGAGGTATGCGGCGCCATGAAAAACGTCATCGCTATCGTGTGCGGCATTTCCGCCGGCTCCGGCGCGGGCGATAACACGCTCGCCCTTATCATGACGCGCGGCCTAGCCGAGATCAGCCGCCTGGTGCACGCCCGCGGCGGACAGGCCATGACCTGCATGGGACTTGCCGGCATGGGCGACCTCATCGCCACCTGTACCTCGGAGCATTCGCGCAACCGCACCTTTGGCTACGAGTTTGCCCACGGCGTGTCACTCGACGAGTACCAGGCACGCACGCACATGGTGGTCGAGGGTGCCGTTGCGGCCCGCAGCGTCAGCGAACTCGCCCGTTCACTGGGCGTAGACATTCCGCTCACCTTTGCCGTGGAGCAAACGCTCTACAACGGTGTTACTTTGGATAGGGCGCTCGAGATTCTTACCGACCGCGTCCCCTCTCAAGAGTTCTACGGACTCACTGACTAGCACAGAAAGGCTACTACCATGGGTTCCATCAAAATCGCTCCGTCTGTCCTTTCGGCCGATATGGCCAACCTCAAGGGCGAGCTCGACAAGATCGCCGGCGCCGACTATGTGCACTTCGACGTCATGGACGGTCACTTTACCGGCAACCTCACCTTTGGCGTTGACATCCTCAAGGCCGTCAAGCGCTCCACCGACGTGCCGGTCGACGCGCACCTCATGGTGTCGAACCCCGACGAGACGGTCGATTGGTATGCCGACGCCGGTGCCGACATGATCACCGTGCACTACGAGGCCTCCACGCACCTGCACCGCACGCTCACGCATCTGCAGCAGCGCGGCGTCAAGGCCGGCGTGGTACTCAACCCCGCCACCCCCGTCTGCGTGCTCGAGAGCATCATCGACGTTGTCGACATGGTGCTGCTCATGAGCGTGAACCCCGGCTTTGGCGGCCAGAGCTTTATCCCCGGTACCATTGCTAAACTCCACGAGCTTAAGGCCATGTGCGAGCGCCACGGCGTGTCGCCCATGATCGAGGTCGACGGCGGCATTTCTTCCAAAAACATCGCCGAGGTCGTCAAGGCCGGTGCCAACGTGCTCGTAGCCGGCTCCGCCGTATTTAAGTCCGAAGATCCCGCCGCCGAGGTTGCGCTGCTGCAGAAGCTGGGCAACGAGGCCGCACAGGAGGCATAAACCCCTATGACCGCAGGTCAAAACCGCATACCCGTGAATCTTGACTATGCTGCCTCGACGCCCATGCGCGCCGAGGCGCTCCATGCGCAGCGCGAGTACGACGATAGCGAGCTTGCCGGCGTCAACCCCAACTCGCTGCATTCGCTCGGCCGCAAGGCCGCTGCGCGCCTGGAAGTGGCGCGTCGCGAGATCGCCCGCAGCTTTGGCGCGCGCGTCCGCCCGTCCGAGATTATCTTGACCAATGGCGGCACCGAGGCAAACCAGCTGGCGCTCCTCGGACTTGCCGAGGGCGCCCGTCAGCGCGACCGCAAGCGCAACCGCGTGATCGTGTCGGCGATTGAGCACGATTCGATCCTTGACAACCTGCCGCTGCTGCGCGCCGCCGGCTTTACCGTCGATCTGGTGCAGCCCTGCCGTGCGGGCTACATCGAGACCGCCGCGCTGAACGACTTGCTCGGCGACGACGTCGCACTCGTGAGCATCATGGCAGCCAACAACGAGACCGGTGTGGTGCAGCCCATCCGCGAGCTGGCCGCGGCCGCGCATACCGTGGGCGCCCTGTTCCACACCGATGCCATCCAGGGCTACTTGCATATTCCGCTCGATGTCACCGAGCTGGGCGTCGATGCCATGACCGTTGCCGCGCACAAGATTGGCGGCCCTGTGGCATCCGGCGCGCTCTACCTTAAGAACCGCACGCCGCTGCGTCCGCGCATCTTTGGCGGTGGACAGGAAGCCGGCCGTCGCGCCGGTACGCAGGACCTGCGCACGCAGCTGGCTTTTGCCGCTGCCACCCGCACGCTGGCGCCCCATGTGGCCCAGGAGCGTGCGACGCTGCAAGCCCTTTCCGACAAGCTCTACGCCACGCTTACGGCCCATCCGCGCATTCACGCCACCATGGGCGACTATGCGCATGCCGACCGTCTGCCCGGCATGGTATCGATCTACATTGACGGCATGGACTCCGAGGAGCTCATCATCAAGCTCGACGCCGCCGGTTTTGAGGTGTCGGCAGGCTCTGCCTGCTCGAGCGGCAGCATGGATCCCAGCCACGTTCTGAGCGCGATGGGCATCGGTCGCGAGCAAGCATTGGGCGCATTGCGCATCTCCTTCGATGACCGCGTGAATCCGGGAGATCTGGACGACTTTGCCCAGACGCTGCTCTCGATCGTAGGTGCCGCATGATCGTCGCCGAGCTCGAGCGTGCGCTGCTGGCACGCTATCCCAAGACGGACGCCGAGCCCTGGGACCACGCAGGCTTATCCGTAGGCGACCCCGATGACGAAATCCGTGGCGTAGCCTGTGCGCTTGACGCTACCAGGGACAACGTGCAGCGTGCCTTGGAAGCTGGATCCAATGTGTTGCTCACGCATCATCCCATCTATATCAAGGCGCCCGAGGCCTTTTGCCCGCCCAGCGCGACGCGTCCCCAGTGCAGTGCGGCGCTCTACGAGGCTGCCCGCTGCGGGGTGAGCATTATCTCGCTCCACACCAACCTGGACCGCTCGTACGAGGCACGCGTTCGCCTGAGTGAGTTACTGGGCGCTGAGCCCATGAGCTCGCTGGAGCATGTGAACGAGCCTGAGCTCACCGGTCTGGGTGCACTCGCGACCCTCCACGACTTCTGCAACCTGCGCAACCTTGCCGTGCGCGCCGCCACGGCCTTCGGCAGCGACCCACGCGTTTGGGGCGAGGCCGATCACCCGTGCCGCACCGCCGCCATTTTGGGCGGCTCCTTGGGCGACTTTGGAGAGCTCGCCATCGCCTCAGGCGCAGATGTCATCGTGACGGGCGAGGCGGGCTACCATGTGGCGCAAGACCTTGCCTTGCGCGGGCTACCGGTGATCCTGCTCGGCCATGACCGCTCCGAGGAGCCGTTCGTTGATATATTGATGAACTCTGCAGTTGACGCCGGGGTCGACCCCCGTCATGCGATTAAAATACTGGACCCTTGCCAATGGTGGACTGTGACAAAAGGAGAGAACTTATGAGCGCCGGCGCTACGCTACTCAAGCTGCAACAGATCGATTTGGAGCTCGCCCGCAACAAGAGCGAACTTGCCAATATGCCGGAGCTCAAGGAGCTCGCTTCCAAGCGCAAGACCTACGTTAAGCTCAAGGCCGAGATGACCAAGCTCTACGCCCAGCGCAAGGACCTGGATATTGAGCTCGACGATCTCAACACCACCGAGATCCAGACCAATAACGCCATCGAGGCCGCCAAGAAGCGCCACGTTGACGGATCTGACTACCGCGAGGTTCAGGACCTGGAGAACGAGCTCGCCACCCTGGCCAAGCGTCTGGACAAGATCGAGCATACCCGCAAGGACGTCGTCATCGCCCATAAGGAGGCGCTCGACCGCGAGGCTCGCGCGCAGGCCATCATCGCCAAGTTCGAGGAAGGCGTGAAGGCCGACACCAAGGCCGCCCGCGCCAAGGCCGCCGACCTCCAGGCACAGATTGACGCCGCCACCAAGGAGCGCACTGCGCTGGCTGCCACGCTGCCGACCGACGTGCTCACCGACTACGAGCGCCTGCTCAAGCAGTTCCGCGGCCTGGCCGTCGAGACCATCAAGGGCAACATTCCCACCATCTGCCACACCGCGCTGCAGGCGTCGTCCATGAGCGACCTCAACCACGACGGTAGCGAGATCGCGCACTGCCCGTATTGCCACCGTCTGCTGGTGCTTCCCAGCAAGGAAGCCTAACGATGACGGCGGCACCCGACAATTCAATGCAACTTGAGGGAAAGACGATCCTGCTGGGCATTACCGGCGGAATCGCCGCCTATAAGTCGTGCAATGTCGTGCGCCTGCTGCAAAAGCGCGGCACGCGTGTCAAGGTCGTTATGAGCGAGCATGCCACCGAGTTTGTGGGCCCGCTCACCTTCCGTGCGCTCACCAACGAGCCCGTTGCCGTGGGCCTATTCGACGATCCCTCCGACCCCATCCACCACATTTCGCTGGCGCAGGAGCCCGATCTGGTGGTCGTGGCGCCCGCGACGGCCAATATCATCGCCAAGATGGCAAACGGTATCGCCGATGACCTCATCTCCACCACGCTGCTTGCCACGCCGCGACCCATCGTGATCGCACCCGCTATGAACAACGGCATGTGGAAGGCGCCGGCGACGCAGGCCAACATGGCCACATTGCGCGACCGTGGCGTCCATGTGGTGGGACCCGGCAGCGGCTACCTTGTCTGCGGCGACGTGGACACGGGACGCATGAGCGAGCCCGAGGACATCGTCGAGGCCGCCTGCGAGGTGCTGAACCCCGTCCCGCAAGACCTGGCGGGCAAGCGCATCGTAATCACCGCCGGCCCAACGCACGAGCCGATCGACCCTGTGCGCTTCATCGGCAACCGGTCGTCGGGCAAGATGGGCATCGCCCTGGCGGGGGAGGCCGCTCGCCGCGGCGCTGCGGTCACGCTTGTGCTGGGGCCGACATCGCTCGATGTCCCCAGCGGCGTGGAATGCGTACGCGTGCAAACCGCCGCTGAAATGCTGCAGGCGGCTCTGGGCGCCTTTCAGACGGCCGATGCGGCCATTTGTGCCGCAGCCGTCGCCGACTACACCCCCGCAGCCCCCGCCGACCATAAGCTCAAAAAGGCTAACGAGCGTCTGGATCGCATCGAACTGGTCGAGACGGTCGATATCTTGGCCGAGCTCTCGCGCCAAAAGGAAGAGCGGTGTGTGATCGGCTTTGCGGCCGAGACCGATAACGTCGTGGAGTACGCGCAGCGCAAGCTCGCCCGCAAGGGTTGCGATGCCATTATCGCCAACGATGTCTCGCGTGCCGATTCGGGTTTTGGAACCGATACCAACAAGGCCTGGATCGTGAGCACAGCGGGTACGCAAGAACTTCCCGTACTAACAAAACCCCAGCTCGCGGATACAATTTTGGACTTGCTTCAAAATTTGTAAAAAAGTTCTTGCGCAAGGGCAAAGTTTCGGGTTAATATACTCCCTGTTGCGAGCGAGAGCAGAGCAACAAACAAAAGCTTCGGGACGTGGCGCAGCTTGGTAGCGCACTTGACTGGGGGTCAAGGGGTCGCTGGTTCGAATCCAGTCGTCCCGACCAGAAGTTTGTAGGTCAGGCACCTAGTGCCTGACCTTTTTTGTTTTAAGCAATTGCTTAATTTTGATTAAGCAACAGGGTGCCAAAAATCTACCTGCGCGATAATCACCTTTTGCGGCTACTTGCGCGTTTTACACGCGCTTGAGTCGATTTATTTACGCGCTATGAATCTACATACGCGTAGCTGGTATACAGCCGAGTATAGGCTGTATTTATCGCGGCGATTTACACAGAAATAGCGACTGTAACGAACAAGCGTGTCGCAGTATTTATTCCAGCAGTTCATTTGATCGGTGGACAAGTGGGCTGTTGCAACGAAATGCCAAGCAGGATGGGCTCTATACGAGGACGCCGCAGGGGTAATGGCGGGGGAGTGCGGCAGACGCTCTGAGAGCCGCTGTACGACCCCATTTCTCCTCAACCCGATAACTATGCTTCAAGACGAGAATCGTTCGTTTGGTTGCCAAATGAAAAGCCCGCGCAGAATCGCACGGGCTTTTCATTGGTTGCAGATGAGGCTAAAAGCAGAAGGCGGGGAACACGCAGTAGATGTTCGTCGCGCTGTAGTAGTCATAGCTGCCGTTGCTGTGGACACAGCGGAAGGACGCGGAGTTGCTCGGATGCACGGAGCGAGTCCAGTGATAGCTGCTCGACGAAGCACTGGAATAGTTCGATGTTGTCACGCCCTTGGATTTATAGTACTCGTACTGGGCGCCGTCAGACTGGAGGTCACCGTAGACTTCAGTCATCGAGAGCAGGAAGACCTTGTCAGTCGTGGCCGAGGGGGTGCCTGCCTCGCCGTCGCCCAGGTTGTCGGTCATCTTCGTGACGGACTTCACCTTGGACTGGAGTTCGCAAGGCAAAAGCGACCAGAGGTCGCCGGTATTGAGGAGGCCGCGGAGTTCGGACTTCTCCCAGCCGCCGGCGTGCGTGTTCGCGGCGTTTATTCTCTGTAGGGCCAGGGCATTGTTGGTCGCCTCGAACGTAAGCCCCGCCTTGCCTGAGCCATCAGCAAAAATTAAGATAAGACCGTGTATGACCAATATGAACTTGAGCATATTTCGTCCGTATTCATACTGGATGATCAAGGAAACATCATCGGCCCATCCGAAGGAGAGGAAGAACCTCTTGCCTTATTAAAGAAATACGCCGAATACAACGGATATAAAGCGGAAGGAGGCGACATCGAGTAACTATCAAAGGCCAGATTAAGGAGCCCGCCATGAAGAAATGTCTACCCTCCATCGTCTCAGCAACTCTTTGCCTCTCCCTTGTCATGACACCATTTGTACCCGTTGCGGCAGCCTATGCCGACGAGGGATCTCCCGCCGAGAGCAGTGAGATCTACGTCGGAGACAACTACGACGAAAATTACAATATATCCCCCTTTGAGCGCGGGCGCTGCACGGATTCATATTCCAAGGCGTGGTGCGATTCTCACGGATTTGCAAATAACCGCCCTGTCCCTCACAAGGTCAAGCTGATCCCGAAGGAGGAGGCTTGCCTGCGCGATCTCTACGTTGCTGGCACCGCTGGTGTGATCGCCGGTTACGTGACAAAAGGTCCTGGCGGCGCCTTGTATGCAACCGCAAGGGCAGCGTACCAACTTTTCACTTGCCTGTTCTGAAAGGCAGTTGCCATGCTGTCGCAAAATCAATCGAGATACTTGGTCCCAATCGGCTTTACCCTGCTCGCAGCACTCTTTGCTAGCGACCTTTTGCTGAAACCGCCCAAGGAACTCGTTTTGCTTGCCATAGACTGCCTTTCCGCCCTTTACTTTACGGCAACCCTATTCGTCGGACTACAGGAGAGGAAAAAAGGCGCAGTCGCCGCATCCGCCGTATGCTTGATCATAACCATTGCATCATTCTTTATCTGACACATTGGTGATTTAGGGGCGATATCGTAGGAATACGACCGGGAGATCCGGGGCCAGATTGCCCGGGTCGCCCGGTCGGCTCGCGCGACGGCGCGGCAGTTCCACAGAAAGATCTCCGGACTTCACGCCGTTTCTGATCGCATTGTAGACAGCCATCTCGTCTTCGCAGTCGGCGAGCACGCGGTGTGCGTCGTCGTTTTGGATGTCCAGTAAATCTCGAAGGTCCTCCATGCACCAGCGTCCGAGATCTGGCCATGCGCGTTGCGCGAGCTGATAAGTGTCTATTGCGATGTTGTAGTTAAAGTCCAGGCCAAAGCCGTCCCAGGCAGAACGGTATTGTTTCCTTGATTATCAACTTCATCCGGACACTTCCCGCATTCATCCGTGTGTGTACGGATGAATGCGGGGTTCAATACCCTGGCGGCCTGATCGGCAGACCGCCAGGAATTCTCACTCCTCGATAAAAGCCGGCACTCGGTTAGTCCTGCGCATCTTGAAATCGCCAGTCTCGTGGGAGACGTAGAGAATGCCGTCCATCCCGTCTCGTGATGCATACGACAGGTGAACTGAACCGCAATCCGATCCATCATTGTCGAGAAGATCAAACGAATTCGGATCGCTCGTTGCGGCCAAACGACCACTCATACAAGAGCCATCGTCATTACAGATTTGCCATTCCATATCTTCGCCTGCAAGAATCGCCATAGACGGCTTGGTCGCGCCATCGTTGACATACATCCCGTCTATGCCAAACCCATTTTCAGCGCCATCGATGAACGACTGCTCGGACCTATACCTCGCAAATGATGCACATAGCACCATTGCAAGACAAAGTACAAAGCCAACAATCGCTATCTTTGCATAGCTCTTGCCTATCATGTCATTCACCTCCCTCGTATGTATCGAGGTATTCCTGCTTGAGCGCCTGCGAGGACGACTTGATCTTTTCCACGAGCGTGCCGGCCTCGATGAAGTAGAACGAGTTGGTGAGGTCTGCCAGGTCGTCGAGTAGATGGCTTGAAATGAGCACGCTGCGTCCCCGCGCCACTTCGCTGCGCATCGCGTCGCAGGAGGTTTTCCGTTTTCCCGGATCGAGGCCGTTCAGCGGTTCATCGAGGATGAGGTACGGGCAATCGGTCGCTATCGCCATGGCAAGCTTTACCTGCTGCTTCATTCCTGTCGAGAGTTTACGGGTCGGCTTGTCGAGATATGGGGAGATTCCGAGGGAGTCGCAGAGCGAGTCGATGTCGGCGGCCGATTTCCACGCCTCCCTAACGAAAGCAAGGTGCTCGATGGCCGATAGCGTGGGATAGAGATCCGCGCTGCCCGAAGAGCTCAGGTAGACGAGTTCTGCAAATTCGGCTGATCGACGTTGGCAGATTCCGTCTGCCGCCAGGCTTCCCGAGCGGATGCGGGTGGGAAATTGGCCCGACAGCGCTTCAAGAAGGGTGGTTTTCCCCGAGCCGTTGGGAGCAACGAGGCCCGCCGCCGTTCCCGGGCTCAGGAAAAGCGACCCGATTGAAAGTATCGTCGTGCTTCCGTATCCCACGCTCGCGTCTAGAAGCTCGAGCCCATGGTGCTTTTTCGCGGGTCCAGGCTGTTTGGGGGAACGTGTCGCAACGGCGCCGACCGTAAAAAAGACCGCGACGTATGCCAGGGCCACGGCAAGCATCGATGCGCTGCCTGAACCGGAGCCAATGAATTCTGTCGGGAAGCATCCTACGTAACCCGTTGCCTCGATAGGCGAGAATACGGGCAGCGGCAGGAGATTGAGCGCGGCGTTATGCTCCAGTGCCGAATCGGACAGTAACGGGAATGCCGGGGCCGCGACAAGCAGCGCGGAGGTAAGGGGGCCCGCGAGGACGCGCCTCGTTGCGGTCGATAGGACGGCGGAGCAAACGGATATCAAAGTTCCGCCCGCAAGCAGCGCGAGAAGCAGGGCTGCGAAGACGTTTCCCGCAGTCGTGGTGGTAAGCGCGCCGTCATGGAAAAAGGCGATCGGGTACCCAATTTGCCCGAAGCCGTTTAGGGCCAAGGCGTAAATGCCCCCGGGTGCGAGGCCGGCGAGGAGCATCGCGGTCCCCGCGGCGATTATCGAAAACACGATCTGGATAAGGCGCCGGAATTTGGGCACGGGCGCCTTCGCCGCCAGGGTCCCGGGCCTTGTGGCGCCGAGCACGAGTATCGACGAGAGAAGGAAGGGGATGAAGGGAAGGAAAGACGGCACCGCGGCAATGGCGTAAGGCAGGAAGGAAAGGAATGGCAGGTCGCTTGCGGAGGCCGGGATATCAGTGATGCCGGAGCTGCTCAGAGCACGGCAATACGCGAGGTCTGCGTCATTGGTCTCTCGGTCTCCCACGATGGACCCGGATTGGAAGCCTTCGCCCATGAGCGCGTAGTAGCTCTCGGCAGAATCGAGAAAGGCGGCGTCGGTTTGAGCGGCAAGGGCGGCGTTCGCGTATCTTGCAAGCTCCGCGTCAGCTTGCTGCTCTGGAGATAGGTCTGTGCCGCTGGCCTGGGGCGCGCGCGTATTGAATGCGTCGACAAAGCCCTGCATGCCCTGTTTCATAAAGAAGGGCCCGTAGATGGGTGAATTGAACGCAATGGGGACGGAAAAGGCTGCAGCGAGAACGAGCGTACAAATCCATACGGCCCTGTCTCTTAGGATTAGTTTAAGAAGAAGTCGACAGTACATTTAGAAGCACCTACATTTCCCAAAGCATCGTTAGATTAATAATGACAGACCGAATGAAGATGCGTGCGATGGGGGCGAGGCGAATGGCTGAGCGGTATCGATATGCGGGTTCAACGGTATTATATTGACCACATAGATTATTAACTTGCTTGACTTGTAAACCTAATCGTCCTGTCATCATATTCAACTTCGAAAAAAGGGGAATGAGGGCATCCCGATGCATCGAGTATTACTGGAACCCTGGCGATACGCTGAATGATTTGTGACGAATAGTCATGTCCATCAAGAAGGCTCGACGCTTCGGGCAGCTCGTCAATCGATATATCAATTCTTGGAGACATGTATTCCTACCATTTTTAAAGAAACAACGGCGGTAATCGCTATCGCGATTGCGCCAATAATACCGAGCGCCATCTATTTATACTTGATTTAAGGCGGAGTGGAATGTAGGCGCGCAAGGAGATGCGGAATCGATGAGAGCCTCAAAAAAATTACTGCAGTGTTATCATCTTTCATCCTCTCTATTCTTCCATTTCTGATTCTATGGGCGGCTTGGTCAGTCCTCCCTGATACAATTCCCGCTCATTGGAGTGGGGGTGTGGTTGATCGATGGGGTAATAAGCTTGAATTGCTGGTTGTTCCGCTGTTTTCTCTGATTGGTTCTATTGCAATTTCGGTGTACCTTATTGTTTCCACGCGGCGAAGAGAGTTCGCGGATTTCTCTGTTCGAATGCGACGGGACTTTGTTGCGTGCTATATTTCTAGTCTTCTTTTATCGACAACCTGCTCAGTGATAATTGCCGTTTGGGTTCAGTTGATTCTTACGCAAAACACTGCGGTTGATGGGGGGCTTGGACTATCGATCCTGTATTCCCTTCCCGGGCTATATGTGATCTTGTGCGCTTTGCCGCCTTTTTATGCGAGCGGCGAGAGCAAAAAGGCAGAGCGCCTGATAACAGTTCTTATTGGCGGCGCGGAGATTGTTCTTTGTGGAATAGTGCTTGAAGGTTCGGCTGCCTCTTATGCGATGATTGGACTGATGATTCTGTTCTGTGCGTTTGAGATTGTGTCACAGGTAAGGGATAGCCGGTCCTTATGAGTTGAATTACGCGCGTGCGGATATAAAGGGTGGCATGTTAAATTTGTTGAAAACTCTGACATGCGCTGCCGACTTCATTAAAATCGATTGCCAATCAAGTCTTCCTATATATGCGAGCCCTGAGAAACTGCGCTGTGAACCTGAGACCGCTATCGATCGGCCCGGTGCACCGGGCCGCTGTCCTCGAGCCGGCATCAGCTTGCCGGTCTCAAAACGTATGCCGTCCGGTACGACCAACAGCCGAGTCTTGCGCCCAGTTCGAGCAGCGCCAGAGCCCCGTGTCGGAACCCACGCAGCCGATGGCAGGGGAATTCAGCCGCGGCCATCGAGGAGCCGGCCTGGGGACGGCGCCCTCAGTCCTCAAAGGATTTCCACCGCCCCTTGCAGGCCTGGATTGATTTAACGGTTGATTTAATCCGGCTGAACAAGCCGAGCACGGCCCGGTTGACATAATGTAAGGTAAAAAAGCAGATGCGGCCGTACGCCGATGCGGGGTTCGGGTGATGTGATAGAAAGTAATACACGTATTACATCTAACCGGGAGGTGCGTCATGGCAACCGCCACCGCAGCCCAGAGAATCCCCGAGGACCTCGCGAACAGGTACGACCGCCTGGCGAAGTCGACGGGCCGCACGAAAACCTTCTACATGACGGAGGCGCTTGCCGCAGAGATAGGCAGGCTCGAATACGAGTACGGCCTCATGAATTATCCGGGAAGCGTTTGATTGCGAGGCACGCCGGTGTGCGGGCCTGAGTCGTCAGGCCCGCACAGGGGGACCGCGATGGTGGCCACCGCGCCGCCCGAGGGGCTGTTGGCGAGCGAGACGGAGCCCCCGTGGGCGCTCGCGGCCTCGGAGGCGGCGTGGAGGCCGAGCCCGTAGTGGCGGCCTCCGTCGCGCGAGGAGCGGGAGGAGTCGTCTGTGAAGAGGCGCTCGCAGCCGCGTTCGAGGGCGGCGGGAGAAAAGCCCGGTCCGTCGTCGGCAACCTCGATGACGAGGCGCCCGCCCGCGACGTCGCAGGAGACAGCCACGCGCGAGCGCGCGTGCTCGGCGGCGTTGGCCACGAGGTTCGCGGCGGCTCGCGCCAGGGTGGTTCGGTCGAGCGGGGCCTCGGGCGCGCCCGCGACAGCGGGGCCCGTGGCCGCGTCGAGCGTCACGCCTCGCGCCCGGGCGATCTGGGCGGCCTCGGCGAGGACCTGCTCGCAGAGCTCGGCCGGCCGCATGGGGGCCCTCTCCGCCCCGCCGTACCCGCGCGAGGCCTCGATGAGCAGGCGCACGTAGCCGTCGAGCCTTTCGACGCTGCCGGCTATGTCGCGCGCGGCGGCCGCGAGGTCGGCGTCTTTCTCGTCTTCCAGCTCCTCCGCCACGAAGTCGGCGTTGGCGCGCAGCACGGTGAGCGGCGTCTTGAGGTCGTGGGCGAGCGACGCCACCTGCTCGCGCTGCCCCCGCTCCGCGGCCCACCGGGCCTCGAGCGACTCGGCGAGGGAGGTCCGCATGGCGTCCATCGCGGCGAGGACGTCGTTCACCTCGCGCACGTTGGTGCTGCCGACCGCGAAGTCGAGCTCTCCCGCGCCGACGCGCCCCGCCGCCTCCGCGAGCGGCGCCATCTTGCGCGAGATCACGCGGCTCGCGCGGCGCGCCACGAGCGCGAGCGCGAGCGCGCTTCCCGCAGCGGCGCCGACGAGCATGAGGCTCTGCGGGTTGGGAAGCAGGCCGGCGAGGTCGCGCGAGACCCACTGCGGCAGGTACTCGCTGGCGAGTGCGCAGGCCCCGCCGCCCTTGAGCGGGAACGCGGCGTAGGTGAGGCCCGAGCCCCCGCCCTCGATCTCCACTGTGCCCGGATCCGCGGCGAGTGCCGTACGGGCCATTTCCGTCGCGTCCTCGAGCCGCGAGCTCTCGAGGTCAGTCATCAGCACGTGTCCGTCCTTGTTCAGGATGAGGTAGCGGTACGCCGTCGGCACGTCCTGCTGCCCGCAGACGCCCTCGCGTGCCAGGCCCTCCGCGACCTCGCGCGCATTGGCCGGCCCCCAGCTTGCCTCGTAGACGAAGCCCGCGTCGATCGCCGCGGAGAGTGCCATGAACGAGGCGAGCCACGCCGCGGCGACCGCCGCGAACGCGTAGGCGAAGTAGCGCGCGATGACGAAGGAGAGCGGCATGCCCCCGCGACCTCGCGCCCCGGTCCTCAGAGCTGCCACTTGTACCCCATCCCCCAGACGGTCGCGATCGGATCGGCGCCGGCCTCGGAGAGTTTCCTCCGGGCGCGGCTGACCTGCATGGATATGGCCGCGTCGTCGGCGTCGCTCTCCCAGCCGAGCACCGCCTCGCGTATCTGCGCGCGGCTCATGACCTGCCCGGGGTGGCGGGCGAGGTACTCGCAGATGGCGTACTCGGTGGGCGTGAGCGGCACGGCCTCGCCGCCCACGGCGAGGCCGCGCGCCCCGAGGTCGATCCGCACCTCCCCGAAGGAGAGGGCGTGCGAGCGCGGCCGGCGCTCACGGCGTAGATGGGCCGCGACCTTGGCGCGCAGCTCCGCGGCCCCGAAGGGCTTGCGGACGTAGTCGTCGGCGCCCAGGCCGTAGCCGGCCACGGCGTCGTCCTCGGCCACGCGCGCGGTCAGGAAGATGATGGGCCCGTCGAAGTCCGGGCGGATCTGCCGCACGAGCTCGAAGCCGTCGAGCCCCGGCATCATGACGTCGCAGAGCACGAGGTCGAAGCGCGAGAGGTCCATCCCCGGGACCGCCGTCGGGTCCGCTGCCTTGACGACCTCATGGCCGTCGCGGCCGAGGACGCGCGCGAGCGCGTCGAGGATCGCCCGCTCGTCATCCACTGCCAGTATCCTCGCCATATTCGACCTCCTGAAACTCCCGTTGCATTGTACTTGCGCCGCGCTCAGCGGTCTAGAGCCCCGCGCGCAGCCGCGGGCGCCTCGGCCGCATCGCACGCGCGGTAGCGCACGCCCGAGCCGCCGCGCGCCTCGATCTCGAGCCAGCCCTCGCCGTTCGACTCCCGTCCGAAGAAGATGAGCTGGAGCTCTCGGACATTGCCCCTGTCGTCCGCCGCGTCCACCAGGTAGACGTAGTTCGCCCCCGCCCCGGTGGCGTCGGCGTAGGAGCTCGCGTGGCTGCCGGGCTCGGGCGCGGGCGCCCACATGGCGATCTCAGGGTTGGGCAGCACGTGGTCGGCGATCGAGCGCAGCGCCGACCCCCAGCCGGCGTCGAGCAGGGCATTCCCGCCCAGGACGAGCGCTGCGGAGAGGAGGGCGAGCACGGCGGCGAGCGGCCTCCTACGCATCTGCCCTCCCGTCCTCGAAGCGGCAGAACCAGGCCAGAAGGACGGCGTCGGCTGCCAGGGTGAGCACGAGGCTAGCGAGCGCAGTCGTGAGGAGAGGGCCCGCCACGCGTGCGGCGTCGATGAAGGCCTCCACCCCGAGCGACCCCAGGCGCGCGGGCCAGGCGAGCGGAACCCAGCTCAGGGGCGTCGCCAGGGCACCGGTGAGCTCGCCGGTCATGAGGCCGTGCGCAAGTCCGCCCACTGAGAAGAACGCGAGGAGCATCCCCGCCGCGCCGGCGCCGATGGCGGCGTTGCGGCCGAGGCGCAGGGCCACGCCGAGCCCCAGCGCGTAGAGGGGCAGGCTGCCCAGCACGATGCCCGCCCAGGCGGCCGCAAGCGGAGCGGGCCCGAGCGGCAGGCGCCCGGCGACGGCGAGCACGGCCCCGAACACGCCGAGCGCCACGGCCAGCGTGCCCGCGCCGAGCGCCGCAAGGGCGAGCAGCTTCGCCGCGACGGCGCGCCCGCGCGAGGGGACCGCCGTGAGGTTGGCGAGGCGCCCGGCAGCGCGCTCCTCGTCCACGGCGAGCCCGCAGACGATGGCGGACATGAGCGGCATGAGGGCGCCGAGGAACTGGGCGTAGGCGTCCGCGCCCAGCGCCGGGTCCCATCGGGTTACGGAGAAGTACTCGCCGCAGGCAAGACCGGCTGCCAGGCCGCAGACGAGGTGCACCGCCGTGAGCGGGGAGCGAGCCAGGCGCAGGGCCTCGGAGAGCAGGGCCCGCGGGAGAGTCATGCGCGGCGTCGGGTCGGAGAGTCGTGTCATGGCCATCACCTCTCCTCGGAGCGCGCGAACCAGGCCGCGCCCGCCGCCGTGAGCGCGGCGAACGCGAGCGCGCAGACCGCAAGGCCCGCCAGCGTGAGCATGCCGTCCGCCGCGAGCGCCCCGCCGAGCGCCATGTCCGCCGCGAGTGGCTCGCCGCTCGGCAGCACGGGGATGAAGCTCGTGGGGATGACCATGCTCGCCGACGGCGGAAAGAGCTGCGGCAGCGGCACCAACGACCAGGCGAACCCACCCACGAGCTGCACGGCGAGCGGGCAGAAGATGCCCGCGAGCATGCCGAGTCGCGCCGTGAGGAAGAGCCCTGCGGGGATCATCCACGCCGCGGTCACCGTGTTGGCGAGCGCGCAGAGGAGCATCGTGAGCGTGCCCGCGGCCGTGAGGCCCTGCGAGGAGAACGCCGATCCCGCGAGGTAGATGCCGAAGACCACGAGGTTCGAGAGCGCGCAGAGCGCGAGGCACCAGAGCGCCTTGGCCCACCAGGCGCGCCCGAGCGGGCAGCCCAGGCCCAGAAGCCCACGCATCCGCGTGCGAGCGTCCGCCCGCGCGACGCACGCCACCACGAGCGAGAGAGACACGGGCAGGAAGAGCGCGTACCAGTAGTTCCACGCGCTGAAGATCTGCACGCCCCGGTAGGGCATCGCGCCGAGCAGCGGCATCGGCAGCGCCATGAGCACGGCCAGGCGAACCGGTGCCGCGTGGCGCGACTTCAGGGCCTCGGCGCGCAGGCCCGCGAGCAGGCCGCCTTTCTCGCCCGTCATGCCGCCACCTCCCCGCGTGCTCGTCGCCCTTCCCGGCAAAAGCTCATGAAGAGTTCCTCGAGGTCCTGCCCGGGCCGAAGCGCATCCTCGTAGGCGAGGCGCCCCCCGCAGATGATGCCGATGGTGTCCGCCATCTGCTGCACCTCGGAGAGGATGTGGCTCGAGACGATCACCGTCGTGCCCGCAGCCGCGAAGCCGCGAATCTGGTCGCGCAGCTCCTCGATGCCGATGGGGTCGAGGCCGTTGGTGGGCTCGTCGAGCACGAGCAGGCGCGGCCGGGCGATCAGCGCCAGCGCGAGCCCCAGGCGCTGTCGCATGCCCATCGAGAAGCGCCCGGCGCGCTTCTTCCCGGTGTCCGCGAGGTCCACGGCGGCGAGCACCTCATCTATGCGGCTCTCGGGAAGGCCCAGCAGCGTGGTGCGCACGCGCAGGTTCTCGCGCGCGGTGAGGTTTGGGTAGAGCGGCGCCTCCTCGATGAGGCTGCCGATTGCGTAGAGGTCCTCGCGGCGCCAGGCGTGCCCGGCAAAGAGGATCTCCCCGGCCGTCGGCCGCAGCATCCCGCAGATCATCTTGAGCGTTGTCGACTTGCCGGCGCCGTTGGGGCCGAGCAGCCCGTACACCTCGCCCTCGCGGATTTGAAGGCTCACGTCGGCCACGGCGTCCTGCGCCTGGTCGCCGCGACCGAAGCGCTTGGTGAGCCCGCGCGTCTCGAGCATGTAACCCATGGGTTTATCCTTTCTCTACCGGGCGCGCGGGCCGAGTCACCGTACCCGCGTGCCTTACCTTTCGGGTTCACCATCAATGGTGGGACGCGTTTCTAACGAAGCCGTAACGGCCGTTGGGGTCTTATATATGTCTGGACTCTCTATGCTTACGCTGGATAGACATCGCCAGAACGGGTATAGTATCGAAAGTTTTGTCGTTTACCAGCGGGGGAGTCCTGTGGGCATCAAAAAGAAGATCAAAAAGGAGCTTATCGGCACTTCCGATTACCCGTCGAATAAGATCTTCACGATCTCCAATTTCATTACCTTCACGCGCCTGATCCTCACGCTGGTCTTCCTGTACCTGTTTGTGACGGACAACAACCGTGTCGTCGCCATCGTCATCTATGCCATCGCGGCCTCCACCGACTGGATGGACGGCCAGATTGCCCGCATGACCAAAACGGTCTCGTGGCTCGGCAAGGTTATGGATCCCATCTGCGACCGTGCGCTGCTATTTACCGGCGTACTGGGCCTGGTGGTCCGCGGCGAGCTTCCCATCTGGGTCTGCGTGCTCATCATCGGCCGCGATATCTATCTGGGAATCGGCACGCTTATCGTGCGCCACTATCACCGCCGTCCCATCGACGTGGTGTTTCCCGGCAAGATTGCCACGGCGCTGCTCATGACCGGCTTCTCGCTCATGCTGTTGGGCTTTCCCACCGTGGATGGCTGGCATCTGTTGCCTGCTACGTTCACGGCCTTCCCGGGTCTCAACGGCAGCCCGGTACCGCTTGGCATCTTCTTTGTGTACGGCGGCGTCATCTTCTCCATGCTCACCGCTGTCATCTATTCCATTAAGGGTGGAGCGGCCATTAAACAGGCTGTCGCGCATCCCGAGGACGAAGACATCGACTTTCTTAACCCCGAAATCGAAGACTAAGCCATTGGGGTATGATTACGTACAGTTCATTCTTTGCGGCATGTCCGCGTTAAGTTAGGGGTTGTCATGGACAACATGGTTAACAATATGCCTCAGAACGATAAGGCCTCAGACGCCACCTGCGTTTTCCGCGTTCCTTCGAGCGATGTCACCGTTCCCGACCTCATGGCCAACGTGCGCATCACCGCGCCCGTCTTATCTATCGTCAAAGGCCCTCAAACCGGTGCAGCCTTTGAGCTCGAGGATAATGTGACCACCATCGGCCGCGATCCCGCTAACGGCATCTTCCTCAACGACATGACCGTGTCGCGTAGCCATGCGCGCATTATTCGCGAGGGTCTGGGTGCCCGCATCGAGGACCTGGGCTCGCTCAACGGTACGTGGGTTGACGGCGCTATCGTCAACGGCGCACCGCTGCACGATGGCTCTTCCGTCCAGATCGGTACGTTTACGCTCATCTACCACGAGAGCACGCCGGAGCGCATCGAAACCGGTGAGTAGGGCATGGCCGAACGCAATTATCTGAGTATCGGCCAGGTCGTCAATCTACTTCGAGGCGCATACCCCGATCTTTCGAACTCAAAAATTAGATTTCTCGAAGATGAGGGGCTCATCACCCCTCATCGCACGCCTAAGGGCTATCGTCAGTACTCCAAGGAGGACGTTGACCGCCTGGAGGTCATTCTGCACCTCCAGAAGACTCGCTACATGCCGCTCAACGTGATCAAGCAGCGCCTGGAAAACGCCACGGACCTGTCTACGCTCGCCTACGAGGTGGGCCTGTTGTCCGATGTTCCGCTCAAGACGGAACCCAAGGAGACTAAGCAAAAGCTGCATCCCATCGAGACCATCCCCGATATGCTCGGCGTCGAGATCTCGTTTATCCGCTCCCTGGCCGAAAACGACCTCATTCGCATCATCAAGAGCCCGCAGAACCGCGAGCTTGTCGATGGTCGCGATTTCCCGATCATCCGCTATTGCTCCGAGCTTTCGCGCTTCCATATCGAGCCGCGCAACCTGCGCCAGTACGTATCGTCCGCAAACCGCGAGTCCTCGATGTTTGAGCAGGTTCTCGTGAGCATGCTCGGTATGGATACTTCCGACGACGAGCGCGATGCCAAGCTCGAGCGTGCATTTAAAAAGCTGCATGACCTCACCGAGGGCGTCCATACCGCTCTGCTCAAGAACCGCGTATTTGAGTCACTCAACGCCGTGGTGGAGGATGCCGATATCGATGCCCTCGACGAGGAGATCGCACGCTCCGAGTCAACCAAGGCCAAAAGCGAAGAGGCATCTACCTCCGCGGTCCCCGTGCGTGAGGAATCCCTCGTGCAGCCGCTCAAGGTTGTCGCCCCCTCACGCGCCGGCACCGCCAGCGCGGCCAAATAGACGCTGCTACAAACCAGCCTCCCCTGAAAGGTCATGCCATGTACGACTTCGAATCTCACATCGTCGACATCCCCGACTATCCCGAGCCCGGAGTCGTCTTTAAGGACATCACGCCACTCTTTGGTAATCCCGAGGCGTTAAAGGCCATGGTAGATGCCCTGGCCGAGCATTTTGCCGGCATGGGCATCACCAAGGTTGTGGGTCCCGAGGCTCGCGGCTTTATGGTCGGCGTGCCCGTGGCCGTCGCCCTGGGCGCCGGCTTTGTGCCCGCACGCAAACCGGGCAAGCTGCCGCGCAAGACGGTGAGCGAGAGCTACGAGCTCGAATATGGCACCGACTCTATCGAAATCCATGCCGATGCCATTACCTCTAAAGATACCGTGTTGATTCTGGACGACTTGGTCGCGACGGGCGGAACCGTCGAGGCAACAGGTAAACTGGTGCGAGATATGGGCGCAAAGCTTGTGGGTTACGGTTGTATCCTCGAACTTGCGTTTCTTAACCCGCGCAAGAAGCTCACGCCTTCCAACGAGGACGTCGAGCTCTTTAGCCTGGTAACGGTGGACTAGCCGCTACCCTTAGATACCGGAAAGGAAGCTCCATGCGCACAGCAAATACGCACAAAAACATGGCACGCTGCGCTGCTACGGCAACCCTCGCTTGTGTTTTGGGCCTGGGCCTCGCGGCTCCGGCCTATGCCGATACCGCATCCGACCTTGCCGCTGCTCGTACCAAACTCGAGCAGATCGGCACGCAGACCCAGCAAATTCATGAAGAACTCTCCGCGCAGACGCAGGAGCTTGATCAGACCGCAGGCGAGATCACGCAAAAGCAGCAAGAGATTGCCGACGGCCAGGCAAAGCTTTCGAGCTACGTTGCCGGTGAGTACAAGACCGGCGGTCTGAGTCTCCTTCAGGTTCTGACGGGCGTCGACGATCTGGGCGACATGCTCAACCGTCTGTTCTATTACGGCAAGGTTTCCGACAAGCAGGCCCAGACCATTCAGGATGTCAAGGACCTTAAGCAGCAGCTCACTGATAAGCAGGCCGAGCAGGAGAAGAACGTCGCCGCGACGCAGAAGAAAGTCGACGAGCTCAACGCCCAGCAGGCAGAAGCCCAGAGCATCGTGAACTCCCTAGATTCTCAGCTGCAGGCCGAGCTTGCCGCCGAGGCTGAAGCCAATGCCGCGCTGCAGGCTGGCATAAATGCCAGCACTGCCGAAAAGGCCACGGTGAGCAAAGACACCGCCGGTACGACCGAGAACACCAACGATGGCGGCAATACGCCCGCGCCCACTCCTACGCCCGCTCCGGCCCCTACGCCGCAGCCCGCCCCGGCTCCGGCTCCGGCGCCGACGCCTTCCGCACCGAGCCAGTCTGTTGACGGCGGCTCCGTTGTTTCGCGTGCCTACAGCAAGCTGGGTTGCGCTTATTCCTGGGGAGGCATTGGACCGGACAGCTTTGACTGCTCCGGTTTTGTAAGCTACTGTCTCACGGGCCGCTACTGCCGTCTGGGCACCACCGGCACCTTCATGGGTTGGACCCGCGTGTCCGACCCGCAACCAGGCGATGTCGTGGTTAACTCCTACCATACTGGCATCTATATCGGAAATGGTCAGATGATCCATGCTTCCGACTACAAGACGGGCGTCATCATCAGCTCCGTCGCAGCCGGCATGAACAACAACTACATTTTCGTGCGCTACTAAGTCACTCTGTATAGCAAACGAATGTGAACCTCGTGGCCTTTGGGCTGCGGGGTTCATTTATTTGTGACCGTGCTCCATACATGATCCCAATGAGCTAGTTTTCAATACTAGATGCACGTTTCAAAGGTAAGCAAGATGGCTATAATAAATGAGAAACATCTAGAAAGGACCCTCTATGAGCTGGGCACTTATCTCCGATTCGAGCTGCAACCTCCGCGATTGGCAACCGACCGCGCCCCATACCACCTTTGCATTTGCACCCCTTAAAATTCGAGTGGGGGAGCGCGAGTTCGTCGATGACCTCACGCTCGATGTTCACGAACTCAATTGCGCCGTGCAGGCGGAGTCGAGCGCTTCTTCGAGCGCCTGTCCGAGCGTAGGCGAGTGGACCGAACTCTTTAGGCTTGCCGACAAGACAATTTGCATGCCCATCTCCGAGGGCGTCTCGGGAAGCTACAATGCCGCCGCCACGGCACGCGATTTGGTTCTTGCCGAGGATCCGAACCGTCAGATTCATTTGGTCAATTCACGCGGAGCCGGCGGCAAAATGGACCTGATCTTCCTGCTGTTCGACCGCTATCTCGCAAGCAATCCAGACGTCTCTTTTGAGGAAGCCTGCAGCTATTTTGATGAGCTGGAACTGAACAGCAAGATCCTCTTTAGCCTGTGCAATTACGAAAATCTCGCCAAGGCCGGACGTATTCCCAAGGCAGCTGGGGTTATCGCCAATAAACTCAACATTCGAGTTTTAGGCACGGCAAGCGAGGCAGGGGAGATCAAGCTCATCGGTCACACCCGTGGCGAAAAGAAGATGCTTGGAAAGATTGTCGACACCATGGAGGCCGAGGGCTTTACCGGCGGCGAGGTCGTAATCGACCATGTCGAAAATGAGGCGGGCGCCCAGGCACTTGCCAGCCGCATTGTGGAGCATTGGCCCGGTTCCAAGACCATCATCATGCCCTGCAACGGACTGGATTCATACTATGCCGAGATGCACGGGCTCATTATCGGCTACGGCATGGGCGTTGCTTCGGGCCGATAAAATCCAACTAAACAAAAACACGGGCGGGACAAAGTGTCTGATGACTCTTTGTCCCGCCCGTCTTGTACGTCGGCTAGCTATTAAACCCGTTGAACTTTAGGTAGCTCATTAGATACGCCTTCGATACAAAAGACGATACCGCGCTGCGTACGAGCAGCGACTCGCGTGTGACCTGATGAGCCGTATCGGGTACAGGAACCTGCTCAATGGAAAAAGCCGCACGAATCGATGCCTCGAGCTGATCAATCACATAATCAAAGGCGGTCGGTGCATCGTAGCTCAGGCGCTGAATGTTAAAGAGCGCCTGAACCGCAGCGATGGGCAGCACCTGCTTAAAGATACAAATGGAGATGAGACGCGCAATCTGCTCGCGACCATATTGCTTTTTAACCGGAGCGGGAACAAGGCCGACCTTTACGTAGTTATTGATCATCGATGGCGTAATGACGGGCTGCTCCACACAAATCGAAAGCGGCTCCATCCACAGCTCGATGTACTCAATGACCTGGTCACGGTAGAGCGTTACATTCGGCAACTGGTTATAGCGCGGCAGACTGAGCGTATTGAGTTTGCGGACAATATCAGACTGGATAAATGCATCAGGTAGCACCGTTGGCTGAATATCCTCTGGGCTAATGCTAACCGACGTATCGGACATAGGAATGACATGTTTAGCGTGATTCATATGGTGCCTCCGTTCGTTTTCAATATTGTATTCTAGATTATCTAGTTTTGCATACCATAATGAACGGTATGATCGTCGGCTTTGGCTCGGGTCAGGTCGCAGGATAGCTGGCTCATTTTTTACACAACAAAACGTCCAGCGGCAACGTTGCCTCAAGCTCGTTACCGCTGGACGTTTAAGTAACATAACAACCTTACATAAGATATATTATCGTACTTATCCGCGTAGGAAAGCGTATGCGCTGGTGGCTGCTATAGCTCCGTCAGAAACAGCGGTCACAACTTGGCGTAAACGCTTGGAACGGATATCGCCGGCAGCAAATAAGCCAGGCATGCGGGTAGCCATCGATTCATCGGTCATAATACCGCCGTCGGGCGCCAGATCCACCAGATGCTCTACAAGCTCGGTATGGGGCTGCGTGCCAGCAAAGACAAAGATGCCAAACGAACCAGGATCAAAGGACTCAGCGTGCATTTCACTAGTCGCATTGTCCTTAAACGTGATTGTCGTGGGCATTGCCTCACCAGAAAGCTCAACAATACTAGTTTGGTACCTAACTGAAATATTATCTTTTGCGAGCACCTTTTGAACCACGCCATCGGGGGCACGGAACTGATCGCGGCGCAAGACGATGGTCACGCTGCTGGCGATTTCTGACAAGAACAGGGCTTCCTCGCAGGCAGCATTACCGCCACCGATAACAAAGACCTGTTTACCGCGAAAGAACATGCCATCGCACGTCGCGCAATAAGAAACGCCACGACCGCGATACGTATCCTCGCCAACAAAACCAGCAGATCGCGGCGTGGCACCCATGCAAGCGATAACGCTCGAGGCAAGCGTATCGCCCATATCGTGACGCACCGTAAACAGCGCCGCATCCGCATCGTAATCGATACCCGTAACCATGCTCCATGCAACCTGTGCTCCCAGGCCCTCTGCATGTTGCTGAAACCGCTCGCCGAGTTCGGCGCCACTCAAGAGCGGAATGCCCGGATAGTTCTCGACCTCATTGGTTGTGGCAATCTGTCCTCCCGACATACCTTGCTCAATCACGGTCGTCGTTAGGTTGGCGCGAGCCGCGTAAATGGCTGCAGCATAGCCCGCAGGCCCGCCGCCGATAATCGCAACATCGATCGGCTGATGAGTAGTCATGAAGAGACCTCCTGTCGAAAGATTGGCGTTCTTTGCGCTCATACCCAAATTTATGCGAACGTGACACTCATGCACTACAATGATTCTCTGTAAAACAAAGATGAAGGGGAGATATCGATGGATCAGACGCAGACGAGCGATGACGCTCCCCTGCTCACGCACAGCACTCCCCAATCGGGACAAACCACGCTCTTGGCTCAGCAAAAACCTCTCGTGACTATCGTGCACGCCTCGGTCGGCTCGGGCCACAAGGCCGCCGCAAATGCGATTGCGCAGGCATTCGACCACATCCGCGGCACCAATGGCATCCCCGAGGATGTTGAGATTGAAGTGCTCGATATCCTTAATTTTGGACGCATAAAATTCGACGGCAACAAAACGGCCGCCTCGTTTACCGGCGCCACGCGCCCAATTTATGACTTGACCTGGCGTTATACCCTTACCGGACACCTGCTTTGGGGCGGTGGCACGGCATGGTCGCGCATCATGTTCCCCGCATTTAACGAATACGTTCGAACTCGCAGGCCCATTGCCGTGGTAGCCACACATATCACGGCAGCCAACGTCGCCGTCGGCGCGCGCGTCATTACGGGCATCGACTATCCCGTCATTTGCGTACCGACCGATTACGAGGTCGAGGGTTGGTGGCCCCATAAGGACACCGACCTATTCTGCGTAGCAAACGAGTTTATGGCCGAAACACTCCGACCCCGTAAGGTTCCCGAGGCAAAGATCCGCATTACGGGCATCCCCATTCGCGCCGGGTTTGATACGGACTATAACCGCGAGGAAGAACTCGAGAAGTTCAATCTCCCCACAGACAAGCTCGTTGTGCTGGTGATGGCCGGCGCCAGTTTGCCTCAACCGTACGTTCGCTTTCGCGCGGAGATGGACCGCACCCTCCCCTTCCTGCGCAGCTTCGAGGACATGCACTTTGTCTTTTTGCCGGGCAAGGATGCCGAATATGCCACCCGTCTCAAAACGCTTTTCGATGCCATGAAACTCGAGAACGTCACGGTTCTTGACTACGTCGATGACATGGCAGCGCTTATGCACGGCTGTGACCTAGCAATTCTCAAATCGGGCGGACTCACTGTTACCGAATGCCTGTGCGCACACCTGCCGATGATTCTGCTGGGCAAGTCCTACGGCCAGGAAAAGGCCAACACCACCATGCTCACCGGCATGGGCGCCAGCATGCATGTCACGACCGCACGCGAGCTCATCGTGACACTGCGCCATCTCCACGATCATCCCGAATCGCTCAAGGCACTACTCATTAACGGCGAAGTGCTGCGCCGTCCACGCGCAGCCGAGGATATCGCCATCGCAACCATGGAGCTTGCAGGCAAACCCCAAAAACGTAAACGTGCCTTCTGCCGCTTCTACTGGGGCGGGAAGCCCGCGCATATCCGCTAGCTTCGGACTGTCCGCTTGCCTGTGGGGGGCATATATATCATCCCGTGCTCAAACATTCTCGCTTCGCTGCGAAACTGCGCGCGGGACGATATATATGCCCCCCCACAGGCAAGCTGCGTTTACGTACTAGCACCTACACTAGATTCCCCTCCAGTAGAACCAACAAAGGCGAGACCGGAAAAGATAAATACAGTTAGCCGACGCGACAAAGAGACTAGTCCTTTGTCGCGTCGGCTAACTAGAATGTAAATATTTTTTCAAGCGAGTAGCCGCCCGCCTGCCTCTCTCGCATATCGTTCCACGCGCAGTTTCGCAGCGAGCGAAGCGAAGCGAGAATGTTTGAGCATGGAATGATATGTGTGAGAGGCAGGCGGGAGGGATACGAGTGCCCCACGAGAATGTTTGAGCACGGGCTGATATATAGGGCCCTCCCACGGGTGAGCGAACAGAAGCAACTAGGCGACGCCGCTGGAGCCGAAGCCTCCGTTGCCTCTGTCGGTTTTATCTAGTTCGTCTACCTCTACGAGATTGACTGTAGGGACTTCTTGGATGACGAGTTGGGCGATGCGGTCGCCTTTGCTGATCTGGATATTGTTGGTGGGATCCAGGTTGATGAGGATGACCTTAAGCTCACCTCGATAGTGGGCGTCGATGAGACCGGGCGTGTTGACTATAGACAGGCCTTGCTTAATGGCTAGGCCGCTGCGGGGTTGGACAAAGCCGGCGTAGCCATCGGGCAGCGCAATGGCCAAGCCAGTGGAGACCAAACGACGCTCAAAGGGCTTGAGGGTGCAGTCTTCGTTGGCGCGGAGGTCAAGACCGGCATCTGTGGGGTGAGCGTATTTGGGAAGCTCGACCGTGGGATCGAGTCGCTTAATGTTAACGGTAATGTTGGACATGAAATCACCTTAGCTTGTCGAGCTCTTGCAAAAACTCGTCGACGTCTTTGAAATCGCGATAGACCGAGGCAAAGCGAATGTAGGCCACCTTGTCGATCTTGGCCAGGCGCTTGAGCACCATATCGCCCAGTTCGTGGGACGTTACAGCCGTCAGCGTACGCGAACGCAGCTCCACCTCGATATCATCGATGATCTCGTTGAGCTTTTTCGTATCGATATCGCGCTTAATCGTGGCGCGCATCAGGCCGACCAGCAGCTTGTTGCGATCGAACCGCTGCTTTGACCCGTCGGATTTGATGACCTCGATGGGGTCTTCGCAGCGCTCGAACGTCGTAAAACGATAATTGCAAGAACAACACTCGCGGCGACGCTTGATAGTGTTGTTCGATTCCTGCATACGGGAATCGACAACGCGGGTATGTGCCTTGCCGCATTTGGGACAGCGCATGGTACCTCCTCCTAAACGATAACAAGGGTACCATGCGACCGAACCGAAATCTTACGAACGAGCCGGAACTTTCAGAACTGCACCAGCATCAAGAGAGCCGCGATCGAGGTGATTGACGCTACGAATCATGTCGGAAGTCTCCTGCGTGGAAAGACCATCGATGGGATGCTCCTGGGCAAGCGACCACAGGGAGTCGCCCGACTGCACGCGAACCGTCTCGTAGGTAACGTTGGCTACGGAATCGGCATATGCTGCTTGACGAGCAGAAAAAACTGACGTGGCGAGCACGAAGAACAGGGTGAACGCTACAGCAATAGAAACAATCGTCGAGGCCTTTAGGGCAACAGGAGCCAAAGCAACGGACGCACGCTGGGTGCGAACGGGTTTAGTGGCCACGGCCTGAAAATGAGAGCGTCCGCCCTTCACGACCGTAAAGGCAGGCGAAGCAGGCGCCTCAAGCTTAAGAGCGAGGTTTCCCTGGACCATATTAGCTGCGTTCATTCTGTTCTCCTCTCGTTTGTTTTGACGAGAACTGTTTTATCAAGCCGCGGGGACAAAAAAGTCTAGCGCGAGAACGAGTGTTCGGTTATTATTATCTTCGAACAGTTGTTCCTGTCAAGCAAAAATAGAACATTTGTTTGGTCTGGGTAGAGAGGAATCCCTGATGGCTCGCAAAATTACCAAGCGTCAGCAGCAAATTTACGACTTCATCAAGGAATATCAGCAGGAGAAGGGCTATCCGCCCAGTGTGCGCGAGATGGCTTCGGCTGTGGGCCTGTCCTCCCCTAGCACCGTACATGCGCATCTCTCCGCGCTCGAAGCACGCGGTCTGCTCAAGCGTGACGCCACGAAGCCTCGCGCCCTCGAGCTCTTTGACGAGGATGGATCTTCCGTCTCCATCTCAAAGTCCGATGAACCCACGGCACCCCGCGGCACCGTATCACTACCTCTCGTGGGCCGCGTCGCCGCGGGGATTCCCATCCTTGCCGAGCAGAATATCGAGGACACCTTTACCATCCCGACCGAGATCGCAACGGACCAGGGGTCCTTTATCCTCGAGGTCCACGGCAATTCGATGATTAACGTTGGTATCTATAACGGCGACTACATCATCGTTCGCGAGCAGAAGAGCGCCATGAATGGTGAGATTGTCGTGGCCATGATCGATGGCGCCGCAACAGTCAAAACGTTCTACAAGGAGCAGGGGCGCGTTCGCCTGCAGCCCGAAAACGACACCATGGAGCCCATCTACGCGACAAATCCCACGATTCTGGGCAAGGTCGTCGGTTTAATGCGCCGGTTCTCGTAATGCGAAAACGTATCACCGTCTTTGATACCATTCGCGGGTTTACCATGCTGTCGATGGCGGGATTTCATGCCTGCTACGACCTTGCTTACCTATATGGCTGGAATATGCCTTGGTTTACCCAGACCATCTTCCAGGACATCTGGCGCGCCAGCATCAGTTGGGTATTTTTATTTATTGCCGGCTGGATGTGCACCCTCTCGCGCAACAACATCAAGCGTGCCGCCAAATATGCCGTTGCCGCTTTAGTTGTATGGGTCGCAACGACGCTCGTCTCGGTCGATGACTCGGTGAACTTCGGCATCATTTTCTGCATGGCGGCGTGCACCGCCATTGTCGCGCTCGCGCGCCCGGTTCTCGATAGGGTGCCGGCAGTATGGGGTATAGCGATTTGCCTCATACTCTTTGCCTGTACCTGGAGCATTCCCAAAGCGGACTACCCTATCCCCTATCTAGCTTGGCTGGGTTTCCCAGGTCCAGACTTTGTCTCCGGTGATTACTATCCGCTCATACCCTTCTTATTTATGTACCTCACAGGCTTCTTTGCCGCACGCACGGCTCAGAAAGCAAACTGCGAGGCACCAGCATGGGCCTATGAAAATCCCATCCCGGCGCTCGCAAGCCTCGGACGCCATGCACTGCCGTTCTACCTGCTTCATCAACCGGTTATCTTGGGTGTACTGGAGCTGATTTATTCCGTTCGGTAACGCTCAAGACGTGGTGCGATACGGGCCGGAAGCTTTGCCACAATACGAACGCCGTCCTCGAGGTATTCCTCGTGCAGAAGGGTTCCCTGTTCGTGCACGAGCGTGATTAACGCGCCCTCTCGATACGGGATATCGGCCGAGAGCAACACGTCCGTAGCGGCCGCTTCACGAGCGATACGGTCGACTAAGTCATCAAGAGCCTCACCCGTCTGAGCCGAGAACAGCACCGCCTCGGGATAGCGCCGGCGAAAGCTCAAGCGATCGACGCTATCGAGCAGATCAATTTTATTGAACACGGTAAGCGTCAAGCGCTCACCGGCACCGATCTCGTCAAGGACACGATCAACCGCCTCAAGCTGACGCTCGTAATCCTCATCGGAAGCGTCTACAACTTTAAGAATCAAATCGGCGCCGAGCACCTCGGAAAGCGTAGATTTAAACGCGTCGACCAGGCCATGGGGCAGCTTTTGAATAAAGCCGACGGTATCGGTGATCGTCATGCCACGGCCACCGGGCAAACGGTACGAGCGCGTCGTAGGATCGAGCGTGGCAAACAGCTTATCCTGCGAAAGTACCGTGGATCCCGTCAAACGATTAAGCAACGTCGACTTGCCGGCATTGGTGTAGCCAGCCAACGCCACGCGAAACGCCGGCGATTCAATACGGCTTTTCGATTGCACATCACGACGTTGTTCAACCTGTTTCAGTTCGCGTCGAAGAGCTGCGATCTTGTTACGAATTAGGCGACGGTCGACCTCGAGCTGGCTTTCGCCCTGGCCAAAGCGCGAGCCAATACCGCCACGCGTCTGTTCCTTAGCAAGATGGCTCCACATACCTCGCAGACGAGGCAGCAGATACTGCAACTGTGCGAGCTGCACCTGCAAGCGACCCTCACGAGTCTGGGCATGAAGGCCAAAGATATCCAAAATCAATGCCGTACGGTCAATAATCTTGACCGGTTCGCCCACGGCTTTCTCAAGATAGGACTGCTGCGAGGGCGTCAGGTCGTCGTCGAAGATAACAACATCCGCATCCATGCGATGCACCAAACCGCACAGCTCCTCGACCTTTCCGGAGCCGATAAACGATTTGGGATAGGGCTTGACCAGGCGCTGAGACAAGCGGGCAACGCATTGGGCCCCAGCAGTGTGGGCTAGACGCTCGAGCTCGTCGAGCGAACGGTCGAGCGGCCAGGCGTTATCGCGCCACTCAACACCAACCAAGATGGCGCGCTCGGGTTCAGGCGCCGTGGGGACCAAAGGGAAACGAGCCATTAGGCAGCCTCGATGCGATGGTAAATATCATCAACGACCTCATCGATCGTAAACTCATCCATATCGAACCACACGATGCGATCGTCACGCTTAAACCAGGATAGCTGGCGCTTGGCATAGCGACGTGAGCGCATCTTGATAAGCTCACGAGCCTCATCCATGGTAATAGCGCCACGCAAGGCATCAATAATCTCTTTGTAACCGATTGCCTGCATCGACGTGAGTGCATCACCCAGGCCCTGGTCCATCAGGCCGCGGACCTCATCAACCAGCCCCTGCTCAAACATAAGGTCGACACGCAGGTTAATGCGCTCATAGAGCACTTCACGACTACGCGTCAGACCAAACCACAAGGCATGATAACGCTCGCGCGGAACACTGAATTTCGACTTCTGCTGGGCATACGACACGCCGTCATCGTGCATCTCGAGCGCACGAATCACACGACGCACGTTATGGGGATGAATCACGGCAGCCGATTCCGGATCGCGCTCAGCAAGCAGTGCATGCAATGCTTCCTCGCCAATGCGCTCGGCAAGCTCTTGATAGCCCGCACGGCGTTCGTCCTCGAGTTCCCCCGAAGGAAAATCCATTTCATCGAGTGCAGCCTTGAGATACAGGCCCGTACCGCCGCAAAAGACCGGAAGACGCTGCTCATCAAGCAGACGCTCGATATGCGCTCGAGCGTCCGACTGGTAGAGCGCGGCGGAATACGCGACGCCCGGATCAACGATATCGATGAGGCGCAGAGGTGCCGAACACTCCTTGGGCATCATCTTGGCCGTACCAATGTCCATACCGCGATAGATTTGCATCGCATCGCACGACAACACTTCGGACGATAGACGAGCAGCCAGGCGGTCGGCAACATCGCTTTTTCCGACCGCCGTCGGACCGACAATCGCTACGGCAGAAAGGCTTGCACCGGGAGAAATCATTAGCGAGGCTCGCCCACGACGGAGCCAGACAGATACCACGTCTTGGCGACATCAATATCAACATCAACGATTTTACCGATGAGCTGATCGATGCTATAGCCAGCAGGAATCGGCGCATGCACCGTCTGGTTCTTGGGACTCTTGCCCAGAAGGACAGCGTCATTCTTCTTGCTCGTGCCCTCAATGAGCGCAGGCACCACGGTGTGAAGCTCGCCCTGGTTATACTCGTGGGCCGTCGTCTCGATAACCTTGACCAAACGGTTAAAGCGCTCAAGGATAACCTCATGCGGCGTGGGATCATTAATCTCGGCGGCCGGGGTGCCGGCACGCTTGGAGTAAATGAAGGTGTAGGCCTGGGCGTAGCGCACCGTCTCGGCAAGCGAGAGCGTCTGCTCAAAGTCTTCCTCGGTCTCGCCCGGGAAGCCCACGATGATGTCGGTCGAAAGCGCAATATCGGGCATACGGTTGCGAATACGATCGACCAGACCCAGATAATCCTCGCGCGTATAACGACGATTCATCTCTTTAAGAATGCGCGTGGAGCCCGACTGAACGGCCAGGTGGAGCTGCGGCATAACGGCAGGCGTCTCGGCCATAGCATCGATGGTCTCGGGCAGCAGATCCTTAGGATGCGAAGAGGTAAAGAAGATGCGCTCGACGCCCGTATCGCCCACGGCGCGCAGCAAATCGGCAAAGCGCGGCTTGCCAAAGAGGTCACGACCGTAGGAGTTAACGTTTTGGCCAAGCAGCGTAATCTCGCGCACGCCCTGGCGCACCAGACCTGTCACCTCGTCGACAATCTCCTCGAAGGGACGGCTCTTCTCACGACCACGGACGTACGGCACGATGCAGTACGTACAGAAATTGTTGCAGCCCGTCATGATGGGCACCCAGGCGTGATACTGCGTCTCGCGATGCCACGGCATACTCATGGCGTCGGTATCCTCATGCTCATTCGTACGGATATGGCGCTTACCATCCAAAAACGCCTCGGCGATAAGCTCAGCCACGTGCGCAATAGAATGGGTGCCGAAAATGACGTTGACGTTATCGACGTTGGTGAGCAAGCCCTCACCATCGCGCTGGGCGATGCAGCCGCCCACGGCGACAACACGCTTACCCGAAGGCGAAGGAGGAAGGCTCTTGCAGGAATTGCACTGACCATACAGGCGCGTATCGGCAGCCTCGCGCACACAGCACGTCATGAACACGACAATATCGGCATGCTCCGGATCGAGCGCCATAAGACAGCCATACGAATCGAGCAAACCGCTCACGCGCTCAGAGTCGTGCTGGTTCATCTGGCAGCCGAATGTGCGTATAAAGTAGGTTTTACCGGCAAGAATATCGCGTACGGAACGCTGGTCCATGAGCTTACATCCTAACGATGGTGTCGACGGGGCGCATAGGTGCTACAAGCGTGCAAATGGCTTGTTTACGCAACAGGCTTAACGTCGTCCATGACGACGTTATCCATGGCAGCCCGATTAATCTGGTGAACGTAGATAGAGAGACGGATTGCCGTGCGCGACTCCCCGTTAATGAGGATGTCGGAGAACACCGGCGCGCAGGAGACATCAAAGCCGGTCGGAATCAGAAAGCCGCGCGCAATGGCGACGGCCTTGATGGCCTGGTTGACGGCACCGGCGCCGACGCATTGAATGTTGACGGGGACGCCATCTTTGACCATGCCGGCAATGGCGCCGGCTACGGACGCGGGCGATGATTTGCTTGATACCTTCAGGCAATCCATGAAGAAACTCCTGCGTTTAAAAGTACGTTTTAACTGCAATAACTGTATCGTACCGAGCGGACTCGGTAAAGATTTTATTCCTCTTTGGCAAGATCGAACGTCACCGTGATGCGATCACGCGAAACGCGAATCTTAGGGTCGCCGCATAGATTGAGGTAATACCGGGCGGCAAGGTCGTTAAAGTCACGCTCGACCGCACGCGAAAACTGCGCCATATCATCCTTGGCGATACGAAGGCCTCGACGGTCCTTGGCAAGATCGATGGGAGCCGGCGCATGAGAGGTGGAGTCGCGCTCGCGCAGCAGACGCGCAGTCACGCCGCGAACGGGCTTAATCTGACCCGACAGAATTCGGTGGGCAGTGCGCTCGGACATCTCAAGGCCCAGACCGGAGCAGATCCGGATAAAGTCCTCGGCATCCGAGGCAAGGCCCAAGCGATCGATAACTGGAAGCTCGCACTCGTCATCGATAAAGAGCAGGCGCGACGTATCGAGACGACTCGAAGCCTGAGCGTACAGGGTCGCAGCGATCTCGGACGGAGAGCCCAGATACACATCGCAGCAACGCAGCTCCTCAAGGGCAAACTCACAGGCCGCGCGAATGATGTTGTGGGGGCCGCGAGCACATACATAGCGACCGTCTTCGTCTTTAACCGCCTGAGGCCAGCTCGACTGGTCGGCGCGCTCACCCAAGCGTTCGGTGGCAACGCGCACCTTAAACGAAGAGCCCAAATCGACGCCCGATGAAACAACGCGCGCCTCATCCGTGTTCTGCTTGATAGAGAACAGCGCCATACCACGACCGTGAACACCCCAACGGTCCATTTTCATGCTCTCGAGCTTGGAAGTGACACGAGCATCGAAGATACGCTCCTGCATATCCTGCGGCACACCAGAACCGTTATCCAGGAAGAGGAGGGTGCGAACACCCTCCTCCTTGGTCGTGGCAAGATAGACCTTATCGGCTCCGGCATCGCGAGCATTACGCAGCATCTCGATGACAATGTCCTCTACATGCTGAATGTCATGCTTGGCCTGACGGCGCTCGGCCTCCGAAACGCGGAGGCGGACATACCCCTCGCCAAGGTTTTCCTCGACGCGAAGGTTGCCCTCCCCCGACATCGACGCGATAAATGAGATGAGCTCGTTCGCGTCGTTCATGTTATTTAGCGATATCGACGGCACGGCTCTCGCGAATCACGACAACGCGAACCTGACCGGGATACTCCATCTCTTCCTCGATCTGATGGGCGATATCGTGCGCAAGCACCGTGGACTGGGCATCGGAGATCTTGTCAGGCTGAACCATGACATGAACCTCGCGACCGGCCTGCATGGCATAGGTACGCTCGACGCCGTCGTGAGAGTTGGCAATCTCCTCGAGCTTCTCAAGACGCTTGATGTAGTTCTCGGCCGACTCGCGGCGGGCACCGGGACGAGAAGCAGAAACGGCATCGGCAGCCTGGACCAGAACGTCGAGCACCGTGTTGGGGTCGACATCGGCATGATGGGCTTCGATCGCGTGGACGATAACGGGCTTCTCGCCATAACGGCGGGCAAGCTCGGCGCCAATGACAGCATGCGGTCCCTCAACGTCGTGGTCGATGGCCTTGCCCAGGTCGTGCAGAAGACCGGCGCGCTTGGCGGTCACAACATCCAGACCAAGCTCGGAGGCCATAACGCCGCACAGGTCGGAGACCTCAAGCGAGTGCTGCAGAACGTTCTGGCCAAACGAAGTGCGGTAGCGAAGAGCACCCAGGGTCTTGACGATCTCGGGATGCAGGTCGTGGATACCGGTATCGAAGGCGGCCTGCTCGCCGGCCTCGCGCACACGCTGCTGAACCAAGTCGGCGGCCTTGTGATACATCTCCTCGATGCGGGCGGGGTGAATGCGGCCGTCTGCAATGAGGTTCTCAAGCGCCACGCGGGCAGTCTCACGACGGACCGGATCGAAGCTCGAGAGTACGACGGTCTCGGGAGTGTCGTCAATCACGAGGTTGACGCCGGACACCTGCTCAAAGGTGCGGATGTTGCGACCCTCGCGACCGATAATGCGACCCTTGAGGTCATCGGAGGGAATATGAACGGAAGTGACGGTGACCTCGGCGGTATGGTCGGCGGCGCAACGCTGAATCGCCAGGGAGAGAATCTCCTGGGCGGTCTTATGGCACTCGGCGCGGACCTGCTGCTCGGACTCGCGGATGATGGTGGCCGCCTCGTGGGTAACCTCACCACGGACCTTGTCGAGCAACTCCTTGTGAGCATCCTCACGCGTAAGGTCGGCAATACGCTCGAGCTCTGAGGTCTGCCTGGCGCAGAGCTCCTCAAGCTCGCGAGAGCGCTTCTCGACCTGACCGGCCTGGCTGGACAGCTGATGCTCGCGCTTATCGAGCGCATCGTTGCGACGATCGAGCGATTCCTCGCGCTGCATCACACGATTTTCGAGCGTGCGAATCTCGCTCTTACGCTGCTTGTCCTCGGCCTCGGCGGCCTGCTTGTTCTTGATGATCTCTTCCTTGGCCTCGAGCAGAGCCTCTTTTTTGAGGGTCTCGGCCTGACGCTTTGCATCACCGATCAGGGACTCTGCCTGCGCGTGTGCCGACTGGATCTTTTCGTCGGCCTCGTGAAGACTACCCTGCTTGGCGGTGCGCATGTAGGCAATGGCGGCGATGGCACCCAAAACGAGGCCAACGAGCGCTGCAATGATAGGCATGCTCACTCCTTTTTATGGATTCGTTACACAGCAAAGCGAACCGTCCTTACGAACGGCTCGCGACATTTGAGTAATATGGGCGCAGCTTATGCGGGTCGGATACAGATAAACATATAAACAAACTCATCACAGATGAGCACATATCACAAAGCAAATGACGGTATTTATCCTACGTTGAACCGCAACAACTGTCAAATAAACGCACCCGGCACGGCGCCAATCGAGCGGTGAACGGCAAGGGCGTAACACGTGCACGTTTACACGGCACACTCCTCGCTTAAGGCATCGAGACGTGCCTTAACGGCATCGGCGGCGATGCGATACGAGAAGCCTTTACCCATCAAAAACCTGACGAGCTTTTCGAATGCACGCGCCTCGGGAATGCGACGTTTAGCGAGCAAGGCCGATGCACGAGTCAAGTCGTCATCCACGGTAAAATACGCCTCGGGATAGCCGGGGATATCGTCAAGCACGACATGACGACGCTTGAGCTCAACCTCGATCTTGCGCTGTCCCCAGCCGCGACGTTTGCGCTCTTCGATAAAGTACGAGCAAAAACGGTTCTCGTCCAAAAATCGATACTCAGTCGCTCGAGCAACGGCAAAATCGATCGCAGGCTGTCGAAAGCCATAGCGAGCCAACTTATCCCGTACCTCGCCCGTGGCATGATCGCGACGCGAAAGCATCTCGGTCACCATGGTGAGTGCACATTTGCGTTCGATAAGCTGCACCGCCTCGCGAAAGTCATCCCAAGCACAGGGAAGATCGGGGCGGTTCTTAACGTACAGGCGCGCCACGCGCACGGGAATCCAAATGGAACGTTCGTAACCGCCCTCAAGATCGCAATCGATATGCGCGCAGGGCTTTTTAGACGCATAACCGCTCGAGAACGAGGAGGCCGCTTTCTTATCGGGAAAGACGACCGTAGCCTCGGTCACCGTATACGACATGTCGGCATCCGCTACTCGTCGTCATCGTCGAGCATTGCGGAGCCATCGATGGCGTACAGCTCATCAAACTCCTCGGGGGCGGGCTGGTCGGTCAACTCAACCTCGGAGGGGGCATCGTCGTCATACTCAAGGCCGCAGGCAAGGCGAACCTTGTGCTCGATCTCGTCAGCGCAATCGGGATGCTCGCGCAGGAACGTCTTGGCGGCCTCGCGACCGTTGCCGAGCTTGTCCTCGCCATAGGCAAACCAGGACCCCATCTTTTTACAGATGCCGCACTCGACGGCCATATCCAGAATCGAGCCCTCTTTGGAGATGCCGGTGCCGTACATGATGTCAAACTCGGCCGAACGGAACGGAGCCGCCACCTTGTTCTTAACGACCTTGGCACGAACGCGATTGCCGATAACCTCGTCCTTGAGCTTGATGGTATCGATTTTGCGAATATCGATTCGCACGGAAGAGAAGAACTTGAGCGCGCGGCCTCCCGTGGTGGTCTCGGGGTTGCCGAACATGACGCCGATCTTCTCGCGCAGCTGGTTAATGAAGATGCAGGTCGTGTTGGACTTGGCAAGCGAGCCGGCGAGCTTGCGGAGTGCCTGGCTCATCAAGCGAGCCTGCAGACCCACCGTCGTGTCACCGATCTCGCCCTCGATCTCGGCACGTGGAGTCAAGGCGGCAACAGAGTCGACGACGATGGCGTCGATGGCACCTGAGCGCACAAGCATATCGACGATCTCGAGCGCCTGCTCGCCCGTATCGGGCTGGGAAATGAGGACCTCATCGATATCAACACCGATGCGCGCGGCATAGGTGGGATCAAGCGCGTGCTCGGCATCGATAAATGCAACGACGCCGCCCATGGCCTGTGCTTCTGCAAGGATCTCGAGCGAAAGCGTCGTCTTACCGGAGGACTCGGGGCCATAAATCTCGACGATACGGCCGCGCGGCACGCCGCCGATACCCAAGGCGGCATCGAGCGCCAGAGAGCCCGTCGGAATAGCCTCGACCTCGAGCTCGGGACCGCCGTCGCCATACCTCATGATAGAGCCCTGGCCGAACTTCTTCTCGATCTCGGCCTTGGTGGTGGCGATCATCTCATCGCGCTCTTTACCCGTCGTGCGTGCATGAACGGTACGTACGGGACCTGAATTCTTGGCCATGAATAGCCCTCCTCTTAACAACCTGAAACGATAATAAACGAACGGCTGTTCGTGGTCAACCGTTCAGATTCATCATATGCACCCGTACATTCCAAAACCCGACCAAACGCCGACCAATCACCGACCAAACGCTTGACCGTGCCAATCACAAATACGACCGCTCGAACAAATTTAGGCCATATACCAGCGCAAACACCAATACCGTCAAAGGTCCCTATCTCCACAATTAAGGGGCCCTAAGGCCCCTTAAACCACGTCTATTCCATAGAATTGAGCACGCGGACAATGCACTCCAAAGCCTCCGCGACCGCATAGGCCCGAACGCACGACCGATCGCCCTCATAATGGCAACGTGCAGACTCGACAACCGGCGCTCCCCCATCGGCCGCACGATACGCCCAGCCAATATAGAACGTGCCGGCAGGGTCTTGCTCGGTGCCGCCACCGGGCCCAGCGTAGCCCGTTGCGCTTACGGCAATATCGCTCTGATAGAGTTCAAGCGAGCCCGCGGCCATCTCGCGCGCCGTCTGATGCGACACGGCACTAAACCGATCGAGCGTTTCCTGCTCGACGCCGAGCACGCGATGTTTGATCTCATCGCAGTAGGTCACCGCACCGCCACGAAGCACCGCCGAGGCACCCGGGATATCGGCAATCGTCGAGGCGATCATGCCCGCCGTCAGCGACTCCGCCGTCGACACCGTCACACCACGGGCACTCGCGTGCTCGACAAGATCGCGCGCCAAGTCCTCGTTGTTTGCGGCGATCTGCAAATAAGACTCCGTCATACCCACCAGGACCTAGACCGAAAAGACGATCTTACGGCAGTTCCAGAAGTACTGGGCACCCGAGACAATGGTCAAAATCACGGCGATGACGTACAGGAAGCGCGACACCGAATAGACACCGAGCAGCAGCGACACCGGCCCCAGCTGAAGACCGGCCATCGCAAAGACGCACAGATAGCCGCAGATGGAGACCATCGTGGTCGCCGTCTTGTACTTGCCGAGCTTATCGGCGGCAACGACCACACCGGCAGCACTTGCGACCATACGAAGGGCGCTCACCAACAGCTCACGAAACAGGATAATGAACACGGACCACACGGTCACCGCGCCAAAATCCAGGAACAGCAGCAGGGCCGAGAACACCAGCAGCTTGTCGGCGATGGGGTCCAAGAACTTGCCGAAATCGGTGATCTCGTTGCGCGAGCGCGCCAGATAGCCGTCGACCTTATCGGTGCACGACAGGATCACATACAAAATGAAGGCAGCGGCGGCGAGCGGGCCGTCGAAGGTGCTCCAGTCCGTACCGGCAACGCATGCGTGAGACAGGGCCGAGACGATCATGAACACCGGGATAAAGACGATGCGAACGCACGTCACGATGTTGGCGGGCGTCCAAACACTCGTCAGTTCCTTATTGCTCTCGTTTGCCACGACGCTCTCCTACTCCACAACATGACCGATAAGCTCATAGCAGAAGCTATCGGTAAACTCGACGGTCAGAATATCGCCCACGGACGCCTCGCTGGCGTCCAGATGAACCGCGCCATCGGAATCGGGCGCCTGGAACCAGGCGTGACCGATCAGCTCGGCGCCGTCCTCAGTCTCTTCGATGCCATCGACGATCACCTGTGCGCGCTCGCCCACATGGGCCGCCGTGGCGGCAAAACCGAGCGACTCGGCCAGATCCATGGCCTCCTGGGCACGCTCGAGCTTGACCTCCTCATCGACCTGGCCCTCCATCTTGGCGGCCAGGCTGCCCTCCTCACGCGAGTAGGCAAAGACGCTCGTGTAGTCAAAGCCGACGGTGTCCATAAAGTCGATAAGATCGCGAAACTCGTCGTCGGTCTCGGTCGGGAAGCCGACCATGGCCGTGGAGCGAATCACAATACCGGGGATGCGCTCGCGAAGGTCGCGGAACAGATCCTCGAGCTCCTGGCGCGAACCGGAGCGACGCATGGCCTTGAGGATGCGCGCATCGCAGTGCTGTACGGGGATATCGATATAGGGCAGTACCTCGGGCGTATCGCGAATCGTCTCGATAAGCTCGTCGGTCATGCCCTCGGGCTGCAGATAGAGCACGCGGACCCAGACGTTATGCGGGCGCACAGCCTCGGCGACGGCACGCAGCAGCTGCGCCAGATTGCGCGGCGAGCCCTCGGCGAAGTCCTCGTCGGCAAAGTCGGTGCCCCAAATGCCCGTGTCCTGGCCGATCAGCACGATCTCGCGCACACCGCCGGCAACCAGGTCGCGCACCTCGGAGATAATGCTCTCGGCATTGCGCGAATGATAGCGACCGCGAATGTAGGGGATCATGCAGAAGCTGCAAAAACGATTGCAGCCATCGGAAATCTTGACGTAGGCAACAGCGCCCTCGACGGTACGCTTGACCTGCGGGATATAGGCCGCGATCTCACGTTCGAAACCCAGCACGCCATCGATGACCGCCACGATGCCGTCCTCCTCGTCGGCCTTCACAAAGGCAGCGACCTCAGGCAGCTCGTCAGGCAGGTCATCGCCATAGCGCGACGGCACACAGCCGCACATGACGATGGGGCAGGCGCGAACGCCGTCCTGCACCTCATTGGCGAGCTCGAGCGTGGTCTCGATGCTCTCGGACGTTGCGGAGGCGAGGAACGAGCATGTATTGACGATGGCGATATCGGCATCCTGCGGGTCGAATGCCTCCTCGTAGCCCGCAGCGGTCAAAAGAGAACGCATGCGGTCGGTGTCAACCTCGTTCTTAGCGCACCCGAGGGTGATGTAGAGCACGGAGCCCAAAGGTGTATCCATGTTGGAGAGCGGTCCTTTCGAATGTTATTAGCGGTAGTTGGTGAACTGCAGCGGCTGGCCGTAGTCCTGGTCGCGCAGGAACTGGATCACCGTCTGAAGCGCATCCTTAGAGGCCGAGGTAACGCGCAGTTTATCGGCCTCGATGGTCACCTTGACCTTGAGCTTTTGATCCTTGATGTCCTTATTGATCTTCTTGGCGGTCGCCTGGTCAATGCCCTCGACGATATGGCCGAGCACGCGCACGGTACCGCCCGAAGCCGCCTGCGACGCGTCCCAAGAGACAGCCTTAAGATCGATGCCGCGCTTGATGAGCTTAGAGCTCAGCACGTCAATGATCTGCTTGGAGACAAAATCGGCCGGGGCATTGATCGTAAAGAGCTTGTCGCCCTTCGAAAGCTCGATGGTGGCGCCGGAGTCCTTGAGGTCATAGCGCTGAGAGATCTCGCGGGTGGTCTGTTGGAAGGCGTTATCGACCTCCTGCATATTGACCTCGGACACAACGTCGAAGCTGGAATCTTTAGCCATGGTTCTTCCTTTCGGTACGGGGAGCCTTAGTAGCTGTCGTACGAATAGTCATCTGAATCGTTTGCAGTCTGGCCGTCGGATGCCGTGTCGGTACCGTCGGTAGATTGGGCGTCGGTGCCGTCGGTAGACTGGGCGTCGGTGCCGTCGGCGGTATCGGTGCCGTCGGCACTCTCACCGTCTTCGGAGTCAGTGGTCTCCTTCTTGGGAACGGTAATGGTCACGCGCGCCACGCCCGATGTCTTGGTGTCGTAGCGAACCTTTTCACCGTTCTTGGTAACCGTGACATCGGAGGGCTTGGACGTGGTGATCTCGATCGAGGACTCGGGCGTGTACTCCTGCTCAAAGGGACCGGTTGCCTGGGCGCCAAAGACCGATTTACCGTCGACCTTGACCTCGATCCAGGCGGTCTTGCCCTTGGCAACGGAGACCTTGACCTTGATAACCTCGTCCTCTTTCTTTTTCGCGTTCGCCTTGGCGGCATCGGAATCGGCAGAATCCGTCGCCTCGTCGATGCCTTCATCCTCGTCAACAGATTCGGTCGTCTTGGAAGACTTCTTGGTCGTCGTCTTGGTGGCCGCGGGCGTCTCGGGCGTCGACTCGGGTGCAGAAGAGCCGCAGCCACGCAGGAGGACCACGATGAGCAGAATCAACAAAAGCGCCACGGCACCGATGCCGGCGTAGATGATGCGCGGATCGAGTCCATTGTTCTGGGGGGCACGTCCACCGCCGCGTCCGCGATTAGAGCCACCGCGACCGTTTACCTGCGGCATACGGCCGCGACTGCTATCGGGACGACCACGATATCCGCCTTGGCTCTGCGAGCCGCGCTGACCCGAACGCGGCGCAAGCTCGCCACGGTTCTGATAGCCACGCTGGCCAGAGCGAGGCGCCGAAGAGCGTTGCCCGTAAGGCTGCGATTGAGAACGGAGGCGCGGCGTCACCTGCGTGGTATCGGCGTCGGCATATCCACCGTGGGAACGCCCGGCAGAAACTGCGCGATAACCACGACCGGAGTAGCCACCGTCGCCGTAACCGGCGCGGGGATCGCGACTCAACCCGCGAGCGGCGGGAAGCGCACGATCATCCGGCATGGGCGTACTGCGAAAGCGATCTCGCTGAGAACGAATCTCCTCGCTGGAGCCCGTCTCGGTGATATAGCCCGCCTGCGGAGGGCGCTGGCCGTACCGCGTCGAGCGACCACCCTGAACCATCAGAAAGCGTCCGTTATCGACCGACGAACGCGAGTTAACGTAGCCGGCAGCATCCTGAAAACGACCGCCCTGCTGCGAGGTCTCGCGTTCATATGCCATGAGGTCATCAAAATAAGCGTTGACGACCTCGCGCGGGTTAAGCCCCAAAAAGCGAGCATAGCTCGAAATCATGCCCTGCGCATAGCCGCGCGGAGGCATCGATGCAAAGTTACCGGTCTCGAAAAACTCGATGATCTGCGGCCTGATTTTGATGGTGTTGGCGACCTGCTGGATGGAAAGGCCCATCCGGCGACGCTGCTCGAGCAGCATGTCACCAAAGCGTGCAGCCATCAGAATCCTCCAAACTCACGATCTTCACGTGCCATCTCGGCGTCGACAGACTCCAACGCGGCGAGCCCCTCCTCGTCCAGCAGGACCTCGCGCGGCTTGGAACCATCGGGCGGGCCGACGACACCCTTTTCTTCCAGCATGTCCATAATACGCCCGGCGCGCGCATAGCCAACCTTGAGGCGGCGTTGCAGCCCAGATGTGGAGCCCAGCTGCGATTCCACCACAATATGGGCGGCCTCCCAGATAAGCGGGTCGTCATCTTGCGGTTCGGCAACGCCCGTGCGAACAATGCCGCCACCAGCCATGGACATGGAAGCGGGCGCCACGGCAGAGAGAATCTCCTCATGGTAGTCGGGCTCGCTTTGCGACTTAACGAACTCGACGATCTCGTTGATCTCGTCGTCCGAAACAAAGCAGCCCTGGATACGGCGGGGCTTACCCCAGTCGACTTTGGAGAACAGCATGTCGCCCAAACCAGTAAGCTTTTCGGCGCCCATCTGGTCGATAATGACGCGGGAATCGATGCCCGTAGCCACGTTAAAGGCAATACGATTGGTGATGTTGGCCTTGATAAGGCCCGTCACCACGTTGGAGCTGGGGCGCTGCGTAGCCACGATAAGGTGAATACCGGCGGCACGGCCCAGCTGGGCGATACGGACGATCGAGGCCTCGACATCCTTGCCGGCTACCATCATCAGGTCCGAAAGCTCGTCGATGATGATGACCAGATAGGGCATCTTTTGCGGCGGGTTATCGTAATGCTCGAACTCGCCGGCAGCCTGCTTTTCGTTATAGGTCGAAATCTTGCGAACGTTGAGGCGCTCGAAGACCTTCAGGCGACGCTCCATCTCGGACACGGCCCACTGCAGCGCACTGGCAGCCTGCTTGGGCTCGGTCACCACGGGCACATAGAGATGCGGCAGGCCGTTATAGCCCGCAAGCTCGACGCGCTTGGGGTCGACCATGATAAGGCGAACGTCCTCGGGAAGGGCGCGCATGAGCAAGGTCGTGATGATGGAGTTGATCATGACCGACTTACCCGAACCGGTGGTGCCGGCGATCAGCAGATGGGGCATCTTGGCGAGGTCGGCGACAACCGGCGTGCCCTCGGCATCGCGACCGATGGCAAGCTCGAGCGGACCGCCCTTCACATAGGGAAGCACGTCGCCCAGGTTGACGTTCTGACGCTTGCGATTGGGGATCTCGATACCCACAAGCGAGGTGCCGGGAATCGGCGCAAAAATGCGCACCGACTGGGCGGCAAGCGAAAGCGCGATATCGTCCTCGAGGCTCGAGATCTTACTCACGCGCTCGCCCTCACCGGGCTGCAGCTTAAAGGTCGTGACCGTGGGGCCGGCAATCCAGCCGACGACGCGGGCGCTACGGCCAAACTCAAGCAAGGTGGACTGCAGCGACTCGGCAGTCTGTTCCAGCTCCTTGTCAGAAGACGCGGAGGACGCCGACTGCGGGTTGGCATGCAGGATTTCGAGCGGCGGGAGCTTGAGGCCGTCCTCTTGGTCGCCCTCGGCATCGGCATTGGTACCGTCCGCTCCCCCATCGCCGGCTGCAACAGAAGCAGCGGAAGCCGTGGGGGCGGAGGCATCGGAAACCTTGGGATGCTTTAGGAAGTCAGGGATCTGCGGAGCTGCCGAAACGGGATTCACGGCAAACGGCGGCTCGGACTCGTCAGCCTTGTCCGGATCGTCTTCCATCGAAAACTGTCCGGTGACCTGTCCTGCCTTGGCACGGCGACGCGGCAGTAAGGTTGTCTTGGCGGTCTCGAGCGGAGCCTCGTCGTCCTCGTCATCGCCCTCGGTGAGTTCGATTTCGCTATCGGACCAAGACGGGTCGGGCTCGCTCGTGTTGAGCTTGGGCACGGCCTTGCCCTTCTTGGTATGGCGGCGCGGCAGCAACGTGGTCTTGGCTCGCTCGGCCTCCACGGTCTCGGACACATCGACAAACGGGTCATCGTCCTCGTCGTCATCCAAAACCGAATCGACATCGCCACCCATGACCGTGGTCACGGCGGCGTCAGTTGCCTTCTGACGCAGGATGCTAAGGTGCGGACGGGCGACGCCGGGAACCGACAGGGCCTCTTCGTCGCCCCACGGGCTCGCATTGACATCGGCACGACGGCGCTCGGCAAAATCGGCGGCGCGATCGCGTGCGGAGCGCAAAACGCCGCCCACCGAGAAGCCGATAATGACCAGGCCAACGACGACAAGGCCCAGCAAGACAACCATGGCAATAGGTTTACCCAGGGCGTTTTGCAAGGTACTTGCGATAAAGGCGCCAATGTAGCCGCCCGAGGCGGAAAGGTTCTGCGGCGTAAACATGAGGTCACACGAATCGCTCGTGCCCGGCACCATCAGCGACAGGATAGAGACAATGGCCACAAAGACCACGGCGCCGCCCGCGACCGAGCGAATGTTGAGCGGCGAGTCCTCACCCAAAAAGAGCGTGGCGGCGAACAGCAAGATGACGATCGGCAGCACGTAAGCGCCCAGGCCAAAGCCGAGGTGATAGAAGCCGGCGACAGCAGCCGTCACGGGCGCCGTTGCCGGCGAAATCACGGCAATGAAGGATGCAATCGCCAAAACGGCAATGACCACGCCGGCGATATCGCGATTGGCCGAAGGCTCGACCAGGGGCTCGAACTCATCGAACTCGGACTCGTGGCCCTTATTGGCACGCAGATGGGAACCGGCACCCTTCGCAGATGCCGGTTGGTTGTTGGCCTTATTGCCTTTGGCGTTTTGTGCAGATCCGCGCGCCAAACTAAACCTCCATGACGACCGGGATGATCATCGGGCGAGTGCGCGTACGGCTCCAGATAAAGTTGGAGAGCGAATCGCGCACGGCTTTGCGAATGGCATCGGAGCCGCTGCTGGTAAAGCTAAACTTGCCCTTCTCGATCGTCTTCATGATGGCTGCGGAGGCATCCTCGGAGAACTGATCGTCGATGGCAAACGAAACGCCGCGGCCCGAGAACTCGATAGCCTCGATCTTCTTGTGCTTGAGCGAGACGATGGCAACGGCCGTGACCATACCGTCGTTGGCGAGCTTTTGGCGATCGCGCAGGACGATGGGATCGGTGTCACCGATGCGCAGACCGTCGACATAGACGACGCCGGACTCGACGGGCGTACCGCGCTTTACGATACCACCGCGCATCTCGAGCGTGTCACCGTTGTCGAGGATAAAGATGTGATCGTCCTTGATGCCCATCTTACGGGCAAGCTGGGCATGGGCGCGCAGATGCACGGCTTCGCCGTGAACCGGCATAAAGTAGGTAGGCTTGGCCATGGCCATCAGAAGCTTGAGCTCCTCCTGGCTGCCGTGGCCCGAGACATGAACGAGTGCGCGATTCTTATCCCAGACGTCGCAGCCGAGCTTGGCCAGGCTGTTGACGACCTGCTGGACGGCCTTCTCGTTGCCGGGAACGGGAGTTGCCGAGAGGATGACGGTATCGCCCTCGTGGATGGAGAGCGTCTTGTGCTCGCCGTTAGCCATGCGGGACAGGGCCGACAGCGGCTCGCCCTGCGAACCGGTGCACATGACGACGATCTTATCGTCAGGCAGGTTATCGATATCGAAGGCATCGAGGATATCGGCATCGTCGATGTTGAGGTAGCCCAGCTCGCGCGCCACGCGGGTGTTGGTGAGCATGGAGCGTCCGGTCACGACGACCTTGCGGCCGCACTTGCGAGCGGCGTCGCAAATCTGCTGTAGGCGATGGATGTGGCTCGAGAACGACGCGACGAACACGCGGCCCGGGGCGTTCTTGATGGCGTGCAGCAGGTTGGGGCCGACTTCGGCCTCGGACTTGGTAAAGCCCGGAACCGTGGCGTTGGTGGAGTCGGAAAGCAGCAGGTCGATGCCCTGTTTAGCAAAGCGGCTGATGGCGGCATAGTCGGGCGTGACGCCATCGATGGGCGTCTGGTCGAGCTTAAAATCGCCCGTGTGCATGACGGTGCCCTGATTGGTGCGAATGAACACGCCCAGAGCGCCGGGGATGGAGTGCGTCATGGAGAAGAAATCGAGCGAGATGCCACCGAGATTGACGTGGCTGCCGCCCTTGACCTCACGGAACTTGGGCGCGCGAATGCGGAACTCGGAGAGCTTACCCTCGATAAAACCGAGCGTCAGCTTGCTCGAGAAGATGGGCACCTTGTTGTTGAGGTCCTGCAGCAGGTACGGAAGCGAACCGGTGTGGTCCTCGTGGCCGTGGGTGACGACGATGCCGCGGAGCTTCTCCTCGTTCTCCAGGACATAGGTGTAGTCGGGAAGCACCAGGTCGATACCGGGCTGGGAGTCGTCGGGGAACATGAGGCCGGCGTCGACGAGCACCATGTCGTCGCCGCACTCGAAGACCGTCATGTTCTTGCCGATGCCGTCAAGGCCGCCGAGCGGAATGATCTTCAAGGGAGATGATTTTTTAGCTGCCATAGGTTCGTGTGGTTTCCTTTCTTCGAAACGGGTCTGGAACAACCGACGGGGCGCTTCTGGCAAACCGACCGCCGGGAACGTACAAACATGCATCACAGAGTCGATGCAGTAACTACAGCATCATACCCATTTGCCCACCAACAGACCACCCATGCATCAAAGCCCCATCTGAACGGTCTATCCCGTCGGTCTGGGGCCATCGGGAGCCGGGGCGGGTTAAGTTTGCTGCTCTACAGTCCTGCGCAAGACGGAAAGCACATTAAGTGCTTTCC
>DXLS01000021.1:0-136995 GCA_019414605.1 Collinsella sp. | reverse complement strand
GGTGGGGAAAGGTGTTGAAAAATGGGGCGGTTCCCCATATTATTGATGACGTCGACAGGCGGGGTGGTTCCCCGCGTACGTGCCATCTGAGTAACCGAGGGGAGGGCGCACATGGGAATGACTGGTGCATACGAGCGCAATCTCGATGCAAAAGGTCGTCTGTCCCTGCCTGCACCCCTTCGCGAGGAGCTTGGAGAGCACGTTCGCGTGTTCAAAGCCCTGGATGTCGATGCTCTGTACGTGTTCTCTGCCGAGGCCTTCGATAAGTGGGTCGAAGGACTCTTCGCGGGTCGTGAGGGCCACGAGGGTTTTAACCCGCGTGACATTAACGACCAGAAGCTCATGAGGGCGATCAACAAGCGCACCACGTCGATGGATGTGGACAGCGCCGGTCGTATCGGTCTTTCCGAGTCTCTCCGCAAGCAGGCGAACCTCGACCGCGAGGTCACGGTTGTGGGCAACTACGACCACCTTGAGGTTTGGGATCGCGCCGCGGCCGATGAGGACGATGACGATGAGGCCCTGCTGGACCTCTTCTTCTCGTAAGGGCAAGGCACGGGTAACGGATGGAGCGTGGGATCTTGACACAAGAATATCGGCATGAACCTGTCATGCTCGGCGAAGTGCTTGAGTCGCTGCAGCTAAAGAGCGGCTCCGTTGTCTGCGATTGCACCCTTGGCGGTGCCGGCCATTCGGTAAAGATGGCCGCGCAGGTGGGGGAGACGGGCCTTTTGCTCGGCGTCGATCAGGACGACATGGCCCTCGAGGCCGCTGGCGCCCGTCTGGACCGCGAGGTTCCCGGCGTTCCGCACCAGCTGCTGAAGGGCAACTTCGGCGACTTGGACGAGCTGCTTTGCTCGGCCGAGGTGCCCGGGGTCGATGGCTTCCTGTTCGATTTGGGCGTTTCGTCGCCGCAACTCGATATCCCTGGCAGGGGCTTTTCGTATAACGAGGACGCCCCATTGGACATGCGGATGGATCCGGGTAATAACACCTTAAACGCAGCTGAGGTCATCAACACCTATAACGAACACGACCTCGCCCGGATTCTACGCGTCTACGGCGAAGAGAAGTTCGCCTCGCAGATCGCGCGCGAAATCGTGCGCCGCCGCGAGCAAGAACCGATCGAAACCACCGGCCAATTTGTCGAGATCATCAAGGCGGGTATCCCGGCTGCCGCTCGTCGGCATGGCGGACACCCGGCCAAGAAAAGTTTCCAGGCCATTCGCATCGAGGTCAATCACGAGCTCGATGTGCTCGAACGAGGGCTTGATGCCGCCACCAGGTGGCTCAACCCGGGCGGACGTATCTGCGTCATCTCGTATCACTCGCTCGAGGACCGTATCGTAAAGAACCACTTTAAGGAGATGAGCCAGGGGTGCACGTGTCCGCCGGAGATTCCGGTGTGCGTGTGCGGCAACGTGCCGACACTCAAGGTCATCACCCGCAAACCCTTGGTTGCCCAGCCTGATGAGGTTGAGCGCAACCCTCGGGCGAGATCAGCCAAAATCCGCGTGGCGCAGCGTCTGTAGGCACGACCGCGCGATATTGGACCTCCCGCTCGCACCATAAACGAAGCTTAAACACACTACCAACGTACTCGGGATGGGAGGCGGCATATCATGGGCTACAACACTTCAAGCGCTGCACTCGCCTATGATATGAACGCCATGCCCGCCTATCGTGAGACGCCGCAGGCCCCCGTTGCTCCCCGTGAGCAGCGCACGCCGCGCTTTGATGTCTACACGGGCGCGGGCCGTCAGGCAAACCAGGCGGTAAGCCCGGTTTTCATGAGCGTTCTTAAAACGTTTTGCATCATTGCGGCCATCTTCATGACGATCGGCGTCGCCCGCGTGGCGCTCGCCGGCGTTACGGCCCAGGTGCTCAACAGCAACGCCGAGCTTACCAACACGCTCGAAAAGGCGACCGATGAGAGCTCCGACCTGGAGGTCATGCATTCGGTCTATGGCGCCGACACGCGTATTCGCGACCTTGCGGGCGCTTATGGCATGGTGGAGCCCAGCGAGAGCGTTACACTTGACTTTTCGCAGGATGCAGCCGCGGGCGCCAACGCGACCGCGACCGCTCAATAGCAAGACGGTAACTGAGTATGACAAATGACTATCGCCGCGGTTCCGATGGGGGCCGCGGTTCTGGACGTCCCTCGTCGCGGGGACGTTCTGGTTATCAAGGAACGGGTCGGCAATCTTACAACGCCGGGCGGTCCCGTGGCAACGACCCGGCGTCGCGACTTCGCGGCTCGGGCGGCCCTCAAGTGCATAACACCAGGTCGCGCAAGAGCTCGTCGACCGAATGGCTCACAGGCACGCCTCTGCCTCGCCGCAAAGCCGTCATGGGATTCATTGGGCTTGGCTTGGGCTTGGGCGTCTTTCGCCTTGCCGACTATCAAATTGTCGAAGCCGATAAACTGCGCGAGCGTGCCGATGCGCGTCGCCTGCTTGCGCAGACCCTCTATGCCAAACGTGGCACCATCTACGACCGCAACGGTAACGTGCTGGCGTCGTCGGTCGAATGTCGCAATATCGCCGTGAACCCGCAGCTTGTCGAGGATGTTGACAAGACGGTGTCGGCGCTGGTCAAGGCAACTGGAATCGATAAAAAGACCTGCCGTAAGCTCGTTGAGTCCGATGGAACCTGGGTGTATATCAAGCGCCAGGTGGACGAAGACGATGCTGTGGCGCTGGAGAAGAAGAACCTGCCCGGCGTGCTTTTTGAGCAGGCCATGAAGCGCGTATATCCATACGGCAATCTGGCATCGCAGGTGCTGGGTGTAGTGAATGTAGACAACGACGGCTTGACTGGTCTCGAAAAGCAATACAACAAGCTTCTGACCGGCACGAACGGTTCTCTCGTACGCGAGCGCGCGAGGGACGGCAGCTATATCGCGGGCGGTGCCTATAAAAAGGTGGCTGCGGTCGACGGCGTTGATATCGTGACGACGCTCGACGTCAATATCCAGCGTGCGGCTGAGGACGCTCTGGCAGAGGCTGTCGAGAAGACAAAGGCCAAGAACGGCTCAGCTTTGGTCACCGACCCCACGACCGGCGAAATTCTCGCCGCCTGCTCGTATCCGACCTACGACCAGACCGATTTGGAAAACGCCAAGACCGAGGATATGAACTTGCGCCTGGTTACCGACGCCTACGAGCCCGGCTCGGTCTTTAAGACACTCGTGGCGGGCGCCGGCTTCGACTTGGGCGTCGTGCGATCGAGTACGTCGTTTGAGGTGCCGGCGAGCATCAAGGTGGGCGACGATACCGTCACCGATGCCGACAAGCGCGACTATGCCATGACCATGGATGTGCGCGAGATGATGCGCCGTTCGTCCAACGTGGGCTTTGTCCTGGTGGGGCGCAAGATCGGTGCCGACGACTTTGCCGCCTATGTGGACAAGTGGGGCATCGGTCACAGCTCGGGTGTCGATTTTCCGGGCGAGAGCCTGGGCATCGTCAAGGAGCGTGACCAGTATGACGGCGCCACGCTGGGCTCGATGAGTTTTGGACAGGCGTTGTCTGTCTCGCCGATTGAGATCGCACGTGCCGTGGGCGGCATCGCCAACGGCGGCGTGATGATGACCCCGCACTTCTATAAGTCCAGCAAAGGCGACGAGAAGGACTGGGGCGAAGGTGAGCGCGCGATTTCGGAGGACGCCGCATCGCAGGTGACATCGTGCATGCAGACGGTCGTATCCGAGGGAACGGGCGTTGGCGGCGCGGTTGACGGCTATGACGTGGCGGGTAAGACCGGTACGGCCGAACGTGCCGACGAGAACGGCGGCTACCTCAAGGAGAACTACATGTCGTCCTTTATGGGCTTTGCGCCGGCACAATCACCCAAGGTGCTGTGCTATATCACGCTCGACGGAACGCCGAGCGGCTCAGATGCCGCTGCGGTGCCGTTCCAGTCCATTATGGCCAACGCGCTCGACGTGCTGGGCATCCCGCGCACGAAGTAGGGGGTTACAATCTTTGGGGCGTGGTTTGTTGTCCCATATGAGGGGTGTTCACATGCCCTGCACCACGCATGCGCGGCGCTGGGATACAATACGCCGATAGCATTATTAGGTTTACAGGGGAGCTGCAATGATAGAGATCGCCGTCAACAACCTCGCGGCCGCAACAGGGGCCCGAACCGTGACGGGAGAAGTCGATCGGGTATGCCGCGGGTGCGTTATCGACTCGCGCCAGGTCGAGGAAGGGACGATTTTCGTCGCCTTTCCCGGTGAAAACGTCGACGGCAATGATTTTGCTTCCCGTGCCGTCCAGTCGGGTGCCGGCGCCGTCGTGATGACGCGTGAGCCCGAGGCCGAGCTGGTCTCGCTGGCGCAGGACAAGGGCTGCGCCATCCTGCTGACTGATGATCCCGAGGAGTTTCTGCTGCGTTTGGCGCACGCGTATCGCCTGGAGCTTGGCTGCCTGGTCGTTGGCATTACCGGTTCCATCGGCAAGACGACGACCAAGGACGTGCTCGCCGCTGTGCTCGCCAAGCGCTATCGTGTCTGGGCCACCAAGGGCAATTTCAATAACCTGATCGGCATGCCGCTCACGGTGCTTTCCGCTCCGGCCGATACCGAGGTCTTGGTGCTCGAGATGGGCATGAACCATTTCCACGAGATCGAGCGCCTTTCCCAGTCCGCCAATCCCAACTTTGCCATCGTGAGCAAGATCGGCACCTCTCATATCGGTATTTTGGGCAGCCGCGAGAACATCGCCCGCGCCAAGTCCGAGATTGTCCAGGGCATGTGCGCCGCCGGCGACTATTTGCCGCTGCTGGTTTTGGGCGGCGAGGACGACTTTACGCCGTTCATTCGCGATACGTTCGCCCAGCCTGCGGGTATTGACGTGATGTTGGCCGGCGTCTCGGACGATGATGAGGTCCGTGCCCGCGACGTTCGAGTTGATGACGAGGGCCGTCCGGTCTTTACGCTCGATTTTGGTCAGGGCGAGACAATCGATACCATGCTTGCCATCCCCGGCGTGCAGTCCGTCCCAAATGCCGTTAAGGCCGCCGCGGTTGCCTATCGCCTGGGCGTGACGCCCGAGCAGATCGATGCTGCCTTTAGAGGCCTCACGATCACCGGTCACCGCCAGGAGATCAAACGCGCCAAGAGCGGTGCCCGCGTCATTGACGATTCCTATAACGCCAGCGCCGAATCCATGGCTGCTGGCCTCGATCTACTGTGTTCGCTTTCCTGCACGGGGTCTCGCATGGCGATCTTGGGCGAGATGGGCGAGATGGGCGATGAGGCTCCTCGCATGCATGAACTCGTGGGCGCCTATGCCGCCGCCAAGAAGCTCGACATGCTGGCGTGCGTGGGTGGTGAGCTGGCCCAGCTTATGGCCGATGCCGCGCGCATGATGGGTATGGACGAGGACCGCATCCAGGTGTTCTCCGATTATCAGCAGGTGCTCGACCGCATGGGCGGCGCGCTTGAAAAACATGATGTTGTACTGGTCAAGGGTTCCCGCTTTGTTGAGCTCGACCGCTTTGTGGAAGGTGTGTGCTAGCCCATGTTCGGCAATCCCTCGTATCCAACGTATCAGGCTTTTTTGGGGCTTGGCATCGCCGCTGCCATTGCGCTGCTGCTCATGCCGTGGTGGATTAAGCTACTCAAGGTCGAGGGTATCGGCCAGCAGGTTCGTGCCGACGGCCCCAAGCGTCATTTGGTTAAGCAGGGAACGCCCACCATGGGTGGTGTTGTCATCCTCGTCGCGATCTCGCTGACCTGCCTGCTGATGGGCAAGCTCACCACCGAGCTCGTGCTCGTGCTCCTCGCCACGCTGGCGACCGGCGTGCTGGGCCTGATCGACGACCTGACCTCCGTTACGCATGGGCGCTCGCTCGGTCTGACGCCTCATGCCAAGATGATCGGCCTCACCATTATCTGTGTCACCTTTACGGTACTTGCCGTCAACTGGTGCGGCGTCGCCCCCGAGATTCGTTTTCCCGGTGGGTTGACGATCGACCTTGGCGTGCTTTCGACTACCATCTGCGGCTATTCGTTCCCGTGGCTCTATATTGTCTTTTGCTGGCTGATGATTGCCGGTCTTTCTAATGCCGTGAACCTGACCGATGGCCTTGACGGTCTTGCTGGTGGCACCTCCATGATCGCCATGCTCGCCATGGCTGCCATGGCGTTTTTGCACGGAGACGTGAACCTGTCCATCTTCTGCACCGCGTGTGCCGGTGCCTGCTTGGGCTTTCTGTGGTTCAACTGCTATCCGGCGAGCATCTTTATGGGCGATACCGGCTCGCTTGCCCTGGGCGCCGCGTTTGCCTGCACCTCCATCATGACCAACACCGAAGTCGTTTCCCTCATCATCGGCGGTCTGTTTATCGTCGAGACTCTGTCGGTCATGATCCAGGTCGTCTACTTCCACTTTACGCACAAGCGCGTCTTCCTTATGGCGCCCATCCATCATCATTTCGAAAAGAAGGGTTGGGCCGAGACCAAGGTCGTCATCCGTTTTTGGATTATCGCTGCGGCCTTTGGTGCCGTTGGCCTTGCTTTGTTCTTCCAGTTGGGATAGTGGTCTTTCATGCCTCTTGCTGATGTCTTTAGCCTGCTCGTTTTGGGTCAGGGCAAATCCGGTCTCGATGTCGCCCGCTGGGCGCTGGCACATCCCGAGCGCGTAAGTGCCGTTACCGTGTATGGCGGCGGCACCTCTGAGCCCAATGACGCCACGCGAGCGCTCGAGGCTGCTGGTGCGTCGTTTGTCTATGGCACCGAACAGGTCGAGGGTGCCTATGACGTATGCGTGACGTGCCCGGGCATCTCGGAGTTCTCGGGCTTCTTTAAGGCCGGGCGCGAGCATGCCGCCCAGATTATGGGTGAGCCCGAGTTTGCCTATCGCCTGTCGCCCGATAACTGGATTGCCATCACGGGCACCAACGGCAAGACGACCACCACGTCGCTGACTGATTATCTGCTCAAGGCTGCCGGCGAGGCCAGCGTAGCTGTCGGCAACATCGGCGAGCCGCCGGTCAACGAGATTGACGGGCGAGCCCGCAACGAGTGGTTTGTGGCTGAGCTCTCGAGCTATCAGATTGCTACGACCACCGAGCTCCACCCTCGCGTGGCAGTGCTGCTCAACATCACTCCCGACCACTTGGGCTGGCATAAGAGCCATAAGAACTATGCGCTTGCCAAGATCAAGCTGTTTGACAATATGGTCGATGACGATCTGGTGGTTGTCGACGTCGAAGACGCCGGCATTCACGAGTTCGATGAGTACATCTATACGCCGGGTCGCCGCATCTGCAAGGTCGCTTTTGACGAGCCCGAGGGTGCAGACGCCGCCTTTGTGCGCGACGGCAAAATGGTCGTGCGCCTGAAGGGCGTCGAGACTCAGCTTGTCGCCACGTCCGAGCTCAAGATCTCGGGCCACCACAATGTCATCAATGCCTTATGTGCCGCCACGGCTGCTCTGGCCGTCGGTGCCGATGTCGATGGTGTCCGCCGCGGTCTGGCCTCGTTCCAGCCGCTCGAGCATCGCGTGGAGCCGTGCGGCGAGATTGACGGTGTGCGCTACGTCAACGATTCCAAGGCGACCAACACCGATGCGGTCGAGAAGGCACTGACGGCATTTCCCGATGACGACGTGATCTTGCTGCTCGGCGGCCACGATAAGGGCACGCCGCTCACGGACTTCGCGCGCGTTGTTATGGATAACGTGCGCTCGGTCGTCTGCTTTGGCGATGCGCGCGAGCGCTTCATCGCCGCTATGGACGAGGCCGATGTCGATGGCGATGTGGATATCGCCCAGGCGGATGACCTACGCGATGCCGTGGACGTTGCCCGTTCGCTGTCTAGCCGTGGCGACGTGATCTTACTTTCTCCTGCCTGCTCTTCGTTCGATGAGTTCTCGGGCTATGAGGAGCGCGGCCGCGTGTTTAAGGACTATGTGGCGCAGCTTGCCGCTGCGGCGAAATCGCAAATGGAATAGGGGTTGCCGGTGAGAGAGGAGAGCCCCCGACAAGGTATGAGGAGGCCCGACTCGGACCGTGCTTCCTCGCGGCGCAGCACACCGCGTTCCGGTCGCGGCGGGCAGACGTTTAGCGAACGCTATATTGCCGGCGTTCCCGCCCGTATCATGCGCCCCCGTCTGATATTCATGGCCTGCCTGTTTACCTTGGTGTGCTTTGGCCTGCTGATGGTGTACTCGGCGTCTTCGGTCGAGGCGCTGCACGAGAATGGCTCGGCGACGTTTTTTCTGTTTCGACAGGCCTCGTTTGCCGGAGTTGGCGTGCTGGCTATGGTTGCCATCGTGCGCATCTTGCCGGACAGTTGGTTTGGGGAAGACGTGCTCAGGATCTTCCTTATCGGCATGATAGGACTACTGCTTCTGGTGTTCTTGGTGGGTAGCGGCAGCCGTGGCGCCACGCGCTGGCTCAACATCGCCGGCATCCAGTTCCAGCCTTCCGAGTTTTTAAAGCCATTTGCCATTGCGTATTCGGCCATCATGCTTGATCGCTTCTTTTCGCCCGGTGGCAACATCAACGAATTCCTTCGCAAGATGGGCATCTACCTGGGCATTTCGCTCTTTCTGATCTTTATCCAGCCCGATTTCGGTACTGTCCTGATCATCCTGTTGACCCTCATGTGCATGGCGTTGTTTGCGGGTCTCGACCCCAGATTTATCATCGGCGTGCTAATCTTCGGCATTCTCGTGATCGTGATTGCACTTGTCGCAGAGCCGTACCGTATGGTGCGTATTCAGGTTGCCTTGAACCCTTGGGCCGACGAGTATGGTGACGGCTATCAGGCCACGCTTGCCATCATGGCCTTTGCCTCGGGCGGTCTGTTCGGCCGCGGCATCGGCAACTCAACCATGAAGTACTCGTATCTGCCCGAGGCGCACAATGACTACATCCTGGCCATCATTGGCGAGGAAGTCGGTTTTGTCGGAACCGTGCTGTTCTTCTTGGTGTTTGCGATGCTGATCTACTCGGCGTTTCGCATTGCCGAGCAGGCGACCGATCGTCGGGGCGCGCTTATGGCGTCTGGCTCCGCGGTCATTCTCGCTGTGCAGTTTTTGATTAACGCGTTGGGCATCCTCAACGTGTTTCCCATGACGGGCAAACCGTTGCCGTTTATTAGCTACGGCGGTTCGTCGATTATTGTGTCGCTTATGCTTGCCGGGTTGGTCCTGCGCGTTTCGTACGAGAGCGCCCGTCGCGATGAGTACGACCGTCGCCGCGAGAGCTTTGCCGTTATGGATGAGAGTACCGCCGGCGTGCCCCACGTGCGCGGTGAGCGATCTTCGCGTAACGGTTTTACCGTCCTGGATGGCTCTGCGACCGAGCCGGCAGCCCGCCCGCGTCAGCGAACGGCGCCGCAAGGTCGTCCTCAGCGCCCCAGCCCTCGCAACGCGGGCGGCGGATATAATCGAATCGATTTGAACTCGGACCCGTCGGCGCGTCTGCGCACCGACGACCAGGGACCGCGTGTACGAAGGGACTACCATGACCGATAAGATGACCGTTGCTATTGCAGCCGGCGGCACGGCAGGACACATCAACCCCGCGCTCGCCTTGGCCGAAGAGCTGCGTGATCGTGGCCACCACGTTGTGTTCGTGGGCCAGTCGCGCAAGCTCGAGGGTCGTCTGGTCCCCGAGGCTGGGTTTGATTTTGTGCCCATTACGGTCACGGGCTTCGACCGCTCCCGTCCTTGGACGGCGCTGACCTCGCTGTGGCGTGTCAACAAGGCCAAGCGTGCGCTCGCCAGTCATTTCTCAAAGGTCGGCAAGCCCGATGCCGCCATCGGTTTTGGTGCCTATGTCGAGGTTCCGCTGCTGGGGTGGTGCAAGGGCGCAGGCGTTCCGTATCTGCTGCACGAGCAGAACTCTGTTCCGGGCCTGGCCAACAAGATGATGAACTCCCACGCCGCCCGCGTGTGCATCTCGGTGCCGGCAGCGCGCTCGGTCTTTGAGCGCGAAGGTGACCCTGACCACGTGCTCATGACCGGCAACCCTGTACGTCGCTCGGTGATCGAGGGCGATCGCGCTCGCGGCCGCAAGGCACTTGGCGTTCCCGAGGACGCGACGCTGCTGCTCGTCTTTGGCGGTTCACTTGGCGCCCAGCACCTCAACGAGCGCGTGGTTTCGCTCAAAAACGAGCTGCTTTCGCGCAAGAACCTCTATGTGTTGCATTCGACGGGTGCCGACGGCTTTGAGGAGACCGAGCGCGCTTTGGCGCTGACGCTCGAGGAGGCGAAGCGTTACCGCGTCCTGCCTTACATCGACAACATGGGCGATATGCTGGCTGCTGCCGATTTGGTGCTCTCGCGTTCGGGCGCATCGAGCGTGGCCGAGATCGCTGCGCTCGCCGTGCCCTCGGTGCTCGTGCCGTATCCGCATGCGACGGCCGACCACCAAACCACCAATGCCCGTTATCTGGTCGACGCCGGGGCCGGTGTGCTCTGCGCCGATGCCGATATCGATGGTTCTGCCTTTGCCGATGAGCTGCTGCACTTGGTCGATGACGCGGCGGCGCGCGACGCCATGCGTCAGGCGGCACGTGGTCTGGCTCAGGATAGGGCCGCCGCTCTTCTGGCGGATGCGGTAGAGGGTTTGCGTTAGTTAGACGGGATATCGTCGGTCGCCCTCGCGCTGATGCGGTAGGTGCGGTACAGTTAACGGGTTACAGGCAGTGTTTACGCAAGGAGTACACGAGCACATGGCTGATTCCCAGACTGCAACCTCCGCGCCCGAGTTCAAGAGCGCCCACTTTATCGGTATCGGCGGCGCCGGCATGAGCGGCATCGCCCTCGTTCTGCACGAGCGCGGTTATGCCGTTACCGGCTCCGACCTTAAGACGTCACGTTATATCCGCCAGCTTACCCGCGCTGGCGTGAAGGTGCATGTGGGCCATGAGGCCGCCACGATCGACGAGGTCAAGCCCGACGTGGTTGTTGTCTCCACCGCTATTCCGGAGTCCAACCCTGAACTCGTGCGCGCTCGCGAGCTTGGTATTCCCGTGTGGCCCCGTGCCAAGATGCTCTCTGCTTTAGGCCACGGCTACACCACCGTCGCTGTTGCTGGCACGCATGGCAAGACCACCACGTCTTCGATGTGCGCCACCATGCTCGACCGCATGGGTCTGGATCCGAGCTTCTTGATCGGTGGTATCGTCGAGGGCTATGACACGAATGGCAAGAACGGCTCGGGCGACTACTTTGTCGCCGAGGCCGACGAGTCCGACAGCTCCTTCCTGTTCCTGAACCCCAACGTGGTCATTGTGACCAACGTCGAGGCCGACCACCTCGATCACTACTCGGGTATCGAGGAGATCGAGGCAACTTTCGCCAAATTCATGAGCCTGGTGGGCGAGGACGGCACCGTCATCGTCTGCGGTGAGGATCCGCATCTGGTCGAGCTCGCCAAGTCGACGGGCCGTCACGTGCTTTCCTACGGCTTTGCCGAGAGCAACGACATCGTCTGCGTGCACCCGGATGTCAAGGGCATCCAGAGTGACTTTATCGTTCGCTTTGAGGACGGCACTGAGCACGCTGTGGAGATCAAGAGCAATCCCGGTCGCCACAACATGCTCAACGCCACGGCGGTGCTCACCGTCGCCCATGTCCTGGGCCTTGACATCGACGCCGCCGCCAAGGCGCTCTCGAGCTTTGAGGGCGTCCGCCGTCGCTTTACCCACGTGGGCGATATCGATGGCATCACCGTGGTCGATGATTACGGCCATCATCCCACCGAGATCAAGGCGACGCTTGCTGCCGCTTCGTCGCTGGGCTACAAGCACGTCGACGTCGTGTTCCAGCCGCACCGCTATTCGCGCCTGCAGGCCCTGTGCGACGACTTTGCCGATGCATTTGCCAATGCCGATAAACTGCTGCTGATTGATGTGTTCTCGGCTGGCGAGATGCCCATTCCGGGTGTCACCTCTAAGATGCTCGCCGATACCGTGCGCGCCAAGCATCCTGGCAAGGAGGTCGTGTACTGCTCCAGCCGTCTTGAGCTCAATCAGGAGCTCGAGCAGATGGTGGGCGAGGGCGACCTGCTGCTCACCATGGGTGCCGGCGACGTTACGACCGTCGGTCCCGAGTTCATTGAGTATCTGACTGCCAAGAAAGACGCTTAAGTCTAATGGGTCTGTTTAACGCCGTCATGGCGCTCTCGGGCATGATCGACACGGATGTGATCGAGGACGAGCGCCTTGCGCGTCATACGAGCTATCGTATCGGCGGCAAGGCCGACCTCTTTGTGACGTGCCATAGCTATCATGCCCTCCGCCGCGCCGTGGCGGTGCTCGATCGCGAGCAGGTGCCGTGGGTCATCATCGGCAAGGGCTCCAATCTGCTGGTTGCCGATGGCGGTTATCGCGGTGCCGTCATTTCGCTCGGACGTGAGTTTCAGCGCACGGTTGTTGCCGATGACGGTTGTACGCTGACGGTCGGTGCGGGCGTGATGTTTGCGCGCCTGGTCAACGATGCCCTGTCGCGTAGCCTCTCGGGCCTTGAGTTTGCCGTTGGCATTCCTGGTTCGGTCGGCGGTGCGATATCTATGAATGCCGGCACACGGACCGAGTGGATTGGCTCGCTGGTTGAGGATGTCGTAACGTTTGACCCGGCATCCGGTATCAAGCATTATGCGGGGTCCGAGATCACTTGGGGCTACCGCGAATGTAGCCTTCCCCGCAATGAGATCATCCTCGAGTGCGTGCTCAAGCTAAAACCGGCGCCCAAGGCCGACATTCGCGAGCGCATGGAGCGGTACCTTACAAGGCGCAAGCGTACGCAGCCCATGGGTCGCGCATCCTGCGGGTCTGTCTTTCGCAACCCGCCCGATGCGAGTGTGGGCAAGCTTATCGAGGATTGTGGATTAAAGGGTTTTTCGATTGGCGGCGCGGAAGTTTCGCCCGTTCACGCTAATTTTATCGTTAATAACGGAACTGCCTCGGCCGATGACGTTGCCGCGGTTATTAGACATGTGCACGGAAAGGTGAGGGAGGCGTATGGCATCGAGCTCAGACCGGAAGTTAAATTCCTCGGCTTCTAGAGCATCGAAACCCACCTTCCGCCGCGCCGGAGGGCGTTCCGGCGCGCCTGCCAAACCTCAACGCAATACCGTCGCGCACTCTAAGTCTGTCGGGTATGCTCGACAGACCAGTCGTCCGGTCGTCGGCTCGCAGCTCGGTAATCGTCCGGCCGCAAAAAAGTCCTCGCGTCCCTCGATGACGTCAAAGCCTGTTATGGGCGCCAAGCCTGCCCGTCCCATGGCGGCTCCCAAGCCCTCGACGGGAACTAAAGCGGCGCGTCCAGGTCGCACGCTGGGCGCATCGAAACCGCGCTCGCTGACATCGGTGCCGGCTACCGCCAAGAAGCCTTCGAGTAAAAAAGGTTTCAACCCGTTATCTTCACTTGGAGCGATGGCAAATAAAACATCAGACGCCGCTTCTGTCGTTACAGGCAAAGGCAAAATCGTGGGCGGCGTTCTGGCCGTCTTGGCCGTGCTCGTCGTCGTTGCCATCGTGGTGATCAACTCTGGACTGTTTACTGCCACTGATATTCAGATTCAAGGCAGCGAGCATGTGACGAAGCACGATGCTATCCAGCTGATCGACTTGCCCGAGGGAACGTCGCTTTTTAACGTCGATCCCGACCAGATTACCGAGGATCTCAAGCAGAACCCGTGGGTTTCGGGCGTGGATGTCCAGCGCCAGTTTCCCCATACGCTTATCATCACGCCGACGGAGCGTAAAGTTATCGCCATTGCGTATATCAGCTCCGACGACCTTGCCTGGGCTATCGGAGACGATGACACCTGGATCGCCCCGCTGTCGACGTCGGTCGAAGTGGACGACCAGGGCAACGTCATCACGACAGGGCAGGGCTCAAATACCTTGACCGGAATCGATGCCGCGCTGGCGCTCGCCAAGCATTATGGCGCGGTGTTGTTGACTGATGTCTCGGCGGATGTCGCTCCGGTTTCCGGCCAGGCGGTGAACTCCAAAGCCGTTAAGGCCGGCCTGGATTATGTGCGTGGTTTTTCGAGCGAGTTCTTGGGACAAGTCAAGGATATTTCCACGCCTTCGGTCGAAGCCATCTCGGCAAACCTCAATAACGGCATTGAGGTGTCGCTGGGCGATTCGGGCGATATCGCCAAGAAGGAACGCGTAGTCACCAAGTTGCTTTCGCAGGTAGAGGGCGTAACGTATATCAATGTGCGCTCTCCGGGCAACTACACATTTAGGAATGCTCCGACCTCGTAGCGCTGGTTGATGCTTTGTTGAGGGGCCATACCACGCCGTTTATCTGGTTTGTTTGGTTTTCACGGTCAATTATTTGACTGATACGTTCATAATGTGCAAACATAATACGGTTTACCTTTGCATTTACTTTCAACCTGAAGGTTAATGTGCGCAGGGGTCGACCCATGCTATGGCTATAACCTTTGTTCGGAGGACCGACATGCACGAGACAGAGATCAACAACTACCTTGCCGTCATTAAGGTGGTCGGCGTCGGCGGCGGCGGTACCAACGCGGTCAATCGAATGATCGAAGAGGGCATCCGCGGCGTCGAGTTTGTTGCCATCAACACCGATGCTCAGGCACTCGCGATCTCTGATGCCGATATCAAGGTGCACATCGGCACCGACCTTACCCGCGGCCTGGGCGCCGGCGCCAATCCCGAGGTTGGCCGCAAGGCTGCCGATGAGTCCCGCGACGACATCGCCGAGGCGCTCGCTGGCGCCGACATGGTGTTTATCACCTGCGGCGAGGGCGGCGGCACCGGTACCGGCGCTGCTCCCATCGTTGCCGATATCGCGATGAACGAGGTCGGCGCACTGACCGTCGCCGTCGTGACCAAGCCCTTCACCTTCGAGGGCCGCAAGCGTAAGAAGAGCGCCGAGGAGGGCATCAAGACCCTCTCCGATTGCGTCGACACCATGATCGTCATTCCTAACGATAAGCTGCTCGACATCGCCGAGAAGAAGACCACCATGCTCGAGGCCTTCGCGATTGCCGATGGCGTCCTTTCCCAGGGCACCCAGGGCATCACCGACCTCATCACCGTCCCCGGTATCATCAACCTGGACTTCGCCGATGTTAAGACCATCATGAAGCAGGCCGGTACCGCCATGATGGGTATCGGTACCTCTTCTGGGGATACTCGTGCCGTCGACGCTGCCCAGCAGGCCATCTCCAGCCCGCTGCTCGAGAGCTCCATCGATGGTGCCACGCGCGTGCTGCTCTCCATCGCCGGTTCCAAGGACCTGGGCATCCAGGAGATCAGCGACGCCGCCGACGTTGTCGCCAACGCCGTCGACCCCGAGGCCAACATCATCTTCGGTACCGTTGTCGACGAGTCCCTGGGCGATCAGGTGCGTATCACCGTCATCGCTACGGGCTTCTCCGACTCCAACGTCAACCGTCAGGATGAGCTCTTTGCTGCTCAGCAGTCTCAGAGCAAGGCCGCTGCCTCCGCTGAGCCGCAGCGCACCGCTCCGGCTGCCAGCCCGGCTCAGGCCGCTCCGACCCGCAACGTCGGTGGTACCGAGCTGCCCAACTTTGGCAACGACCAGTTCGAGCTTCCCGACTTCCTGAAGCGCGGTAGCTTCTAGTTCGTTTTTCTCAACGACCTGCACGGGGTGTCTCCATTTGGATGCACCCCGTTTTGTTTCTCGTTTGTAAACGAAAGCCTCCAATCTCCTTACGTTCCCTTTACGTTTGGTCCCTACCGCTGCGGGTATCCTTTTAAGGAAGTATGACAGCCGTATAAACGCGGACTGCGCGGCGACGCCGCGGTACTTGTGTTATTAGGAGGCTTTAGTATGGCAGCACGTGCGGACAACGTTTCGCGTGTCGACCATGATGGAGTTACGTTGGTGGAGGGCGCGACATCCGATGTCCGCTTTGCCTTTACCGAGCGCACCGGTGGCGTTTCTGAAGATGCGTACTCCTCGCTCAACCTGGGCTCGCATGTAGGCGATGACCCCTTTGCTGTTCAAGAAAATCGTCGTCGAGCGCTCGAAGCTATGGGCGCCACTGAGTGCGAGCATAATCTGCTCGTGCCCAATCAGGTACATGGTGACCATATCGTTACGGTGACTTCGAACGGCGCCGACGATCTTGAGGCTGTTCGCGAGCAGATTGCCGAGGGCTGCGATGCCATCGTCTGTACGGCCCATGACGTGCCCGTGCTGCTCTGCTTTGCCGACTGCGCTCCCGTGGTGCTGGTGGCCCCTGGCGGATTTGCCGTGGTGCACTCCGGTTGGAAGGGCACGATTGCACGTATTTCTGCCAAGGCGTGCCAGGCGCTTTGCGATGCTGCCGGCTGCGATGCGAGCGACGTTTCCGCCTATATCGGCCCCCATATCTTGGCTGACGAATATGAGGTATCCCAGGAACTCATGGATCGCTTTGCCGTCGAGTTCTCTTGCATCGATGCGAGTGCCTCTCGCATGCTCGATCTTTCCGCTGCCATTTGTGAGGCGCTGGTAGATGCCGGTGTGGACGCGGATAATATCGTGGATACCCAGCTTTCGACTGTGCGCCAGAACGACCGCTTTTATTCCTACCGTAACGAGGACGGCACCTGTGGGCGCCATGCTGCGATCGGCGTGATGCTATGAGAAAGATCGTATCGGTCCTGAGCGCCGCTGTGCTTACGCTTACGCTGTGCGCCTGTTCTTCGGGATCTTCTACCTCTTCCATTACCGTGGCCGGCTCCACGACCTGCCTTCCTATCGCCGAAAATGCGGCAGAGGGCTTTAAGGAGGAGACCGGCATCGACGTGCTCGTTTCCGGTTTGGGCTCTTCCGCTGGCATCGAAGCCGTCAGTGCTGGCACGGCCGATATCGCCAGCTCCTCCCGTGGACTCAATGCCGACGAACAGGATCTGGGCCTGACTCCCATCGTCATTGCCCACGACGGTATCGCGGTCATCGTGAACGACGATAACCCGGTCGATAACCTCTCGACCGAGCAGCTCCGCGATATCTATGCCGGCAAGATTACTAATTGGAAAGAGGTCGGTGGCGAGGACCTGAAGATTCAGGTCATCAACCGAGACGAGGCATCCGGCACGCGTGAAGCATTCCGCACCATCGTGATGGACGGCACCCCGTTCGATCGCCGCTCGGCCGTTCTTTCGGGCACGGGCCAGGTGCGCGACGTGGTATCTCGTTCGCACGGTGCCATTGGCTACATTTCGCTGGGCTTCGTCGATAGCCTCAACGCCAAGACCTCGGTCAAGGCCGTCTCGGTCAATCATGTTGAGGCGTCCGAGAAGACGGTCGCGAGCGGCGGCTATCCCATCTCACGCGACCTTTACTTCTTTGTGAAGGGTGCGCCTTCGCAGCAGGCGCAGGATTACATCGACTATGTGACGTCCGAAAAGATGGACAAGCAGATTCGCGAGGCGGGCTTTATCCCCGTCACCAACGACGAGAAGGGGAGTGAGTAGCATGGAAGCACAGGAAAACTCCCAGACTGAGCAGAATGGTCAGGCGCCCAAGAAGCGCGAGCTGGCGCTCGTATCGCGCAGCACCTATATCAAGGAGAAGGCGCTGCAGTGGATCTTCTTTGCCTGCGCGTTCTTGGCGGTTGTTACCGTCATCCTGATTTTTGTCTTTACCACGTACTCGGCGCTGCCCGTCTTTACCGACATCGGTCTGGCGGACTTCTTTAGCTTTACGTGGGCGCCCTCTGAGGGTCACTACGGCATCGTGTCGCTGCTTGCCGGCTCGGGTCTGGTGACCGTCGGCGCGCTCGCCATGGGTGTGCCCCTAGGCGTGGGCACGGCCGTGTATCTGGTCGAGATCGCCAGCAAGCGCGTGCGCAAGCTCATCAGCCCTGCCGTTGACCTGTTGGCCGGCATCCCTTCTATCATCTATGGCTTCTTTGGCATGATCATCATCCGCCCGTTTATCGCACAACTGACCGGCGGTCTTGGTTTTGGCGCGCTAACGGCGTGGTTCGTGCTCGCCATTATGATCGTGCCCACCATCACGACGCTTACCATCGATGCTCTCAATTCCATTCCCATGGGCATTCGCGAGGCATCGTATGCCATGGGCGCCACCAAGTGGCAGACTATCTATAAGGTCGTGTTACCTGCCGCCAAGCTGGGTATCGTGGATGCCATCGTGCTGGGTATGGGCCGTGCCATCGGCGAGACCATGGCCGTGCTCATGGTCGTGGGTAACGCCCCGGTTATTCCCGACAGCATTGCGAGCCCCATCTCGACGCTCACGAGCCAGATTGCGCTCGACATGAGCTATTCCTCGGGTCTGCATCGCTCGGCGCTGTTCGGCATGGGCGTGGTCCTGTTTATCATTTCCGCCACGCTGGTGGGCATCGTCCGCCTGGTTTCCAAGAAGAAGAGGGGGTAGGCTATGTCCGATTCCGTTGACACGACGGTCGATACGACCTCGTCGCGCGAGCGCATCAAGCGTGCCCTTTCCCACGGCAAGAAGGGCCGCATCAACAAGGACCTGTCCAACAAGATCATGCTTGGCGTGTTCCGTGCCGCGGCATACATCACCACGCTGGTGCTGGTCGCTATCATCGCCTACGTGGTCATCAACGGCCTGCCACACATCTCGCTCGACTTTATCTTCGGTTGGCCCCAGGGCGTCAACGCCGAGGGCGGAATTTGGCCCACGATCGTCTCGACCGTCTATGTGACGGCGCTCGCCATGCTTATCTGCACGCCGATTGCTGTGCTGGCAGCCGTCTATCTGGCCGAGTACGCCAAGCAGGGCAAGGTCGTCGAGCTCATTCGCTACGCTGCTGACGCTTTGGCCTCGGTGCCCTCCATCGTTATGGGCCTGTTTGGCTACGCCTTGTTTGTCGAGGCCATGGGCCTGGGCCTTTCGATGGTCTCGGCCGCTCTGGCGCTCGCGCTCTTGATGCTTCCCATCGTCATGCGCACCACCGAAGAGGCCATTCGCGCCGTCCCGCGCTATATCCGTTGGGGCGCGTACGGCCTGGGCGCCACCAAGTGGCAGGTTGTCTCCAAGATTGTGCTTCCTTCTGCCTTTGGCCGTATTGCCACGGGCATCGTCCTCGCCATCGGCCGCGCCATTGGCGAGACCGCGGTGGTGCTCTACACCATGGGCCAAGCCATCAATCTACCTATTTCGCCGCTCGATTCCGGCCGCCCCATGACGGTTCACCTGTACCTGCTTGCCAACGACGGCATCAACATGAACGCAGCCTACGGCACCGCGCTCTTGCTGATGGTGATCATTCTGGCCTTCAACCTGTTTGCGCGCTTCCTGTCGCGCAAGCGTCGCTAGTTAAGGAGTCCCATGTCCGTTTATCAGTCCGCTCCCACGCTGGAGCAAGCGGCCATTACGGCCAAGGATTTCAACTTTTGGTACGGTGACTTTCATGCGCTGACGGGGCTTGACCTCAACATCGCCAAAAACGCCATCACCGCCTTCATTGGCCCTTCGGGCTGCGGCAAGTCGACGTTTTTGCGCTGCATCAACCGCATGAATGATCTGATCGAGGGTACGCGCGTCGAGGGCACCATGACGCTCGACGGCAATGATATCTATGCCGAGGGCGTCGACCCGGTCGACCTCCGTCGTCGCGTGGGCATGATCTTTCAGCAGCCCAACCCGTTTCCCAAATCCATCTACGAGAATGTCGCCTTTGGCCCTCGTCTACAGGGCGTGACTAGCAAAAGCGACCTCGATGACATCGTGGAAGAATCGCTCAAGCGCGCCAACCTCTGGAAAGAGGTATCCAATCAGCTCAACAAGGATGGTTTGGCGCTCTCGGGCGGTCAGCAGCAGCGTCTGTGCATCGCGCGCGTGCTTGCGGTGCAACCCGATGTTCTCCTGATGGACGAGCCCTGCTCCGCCATCGACCCCACGTCCGTCTCTAAGGTCGAGGATCTGATGGCCGAGCTGGCGCCCGAGATGACGATCATCATCGTCACGCATTCAATGCAGCAGGCAGCTCGTATCAGCGACTACACCGCATTCTTCTTGCAGGAAGTTGCCGGCGAGCCCGCCACGCTCATCGAGTATGGTCAAACCGACGCGATCTTCACCAGCCCGGTGGACTCGCGGACGGAAGACTATATCACCGGCCGCTTTGGCTGATCGGTGCGACTAGTCCCAAGCCGATCGGACCTAGTCCGGTGCGTATTCACTGTGCGGGCGGCATGACCGCACCCAACTGATTGGAGTGAACCATGCGCAAACTGTTTTCCCGTCAGCTCGTCGAGGCCCGTCACGAGATGCTGAGCATCTATGAGGCCGTCGATCTGGCCCTCCACGATGCCGTGAAGGCCTATGTGACCGACGACCGCAAGCTCGCCACCAAGACCAAGAAGCGCACGCTTTCGATTGACGCGCGCTGCGCCAACCTGGAGGCCGTCTGCTACAACCTGATCGCCACGCAGTCACCGGTTGCTTCCGACTTCCGCCTGCTTCAGACGATCATCTACGTCGACTTTAACCTGCAGCGCATGACCGATAAGGTCCGTCAGATCTGCCGTGCCACGCGTCATATGATCAAGGCCGACATCTCGCTGCCCCAGGAGCTTGTCGGCACGGTCGAGGCCGAGGCTGAGGCCGTGTACCAGGTGCTAGGCTCGTCGCTTTCTGCGCTCGTCACCAACGACATGTCCATCATTTGCAACCTGGCCGTCGAGGACGAGCCGGTGCATGCGGCATACGAGAAGTTCTTCCGCAACTTTAACCGTATGGATACGGGCGACTTTATGGACGATGACAGCAACTACGACGACCTGCGCCGCGCCATCATGGTTTCGCGCTACTTGGATCGCATTGCCTCGATCTCTATCGATGCCGCCTGCCGTCTGACCTTCCTTTTGACCGGACAGCGCATGACTGCCGGCGATATCGCCCGTGTGGACGAGGATGAGCTCGAGAGCATGCGCGTGCCTTCGGGCGAGGGTGTTATCATGAGGCCCGCCGTCGACGCGCGCTACGTTGCCAAGGTGCCCGCCAACGAGGTCAGCGAGGGTCTTCGCTACCTGCTCGATCATCTTGAGGACGAGGACGATGGCGAGGACGACGAGGAGTAAGTAGCCCCGTTCGTCGAAAGATTGTAAATACCTAAGTGAGCGCGGCCTTGCACATGCGGGGCCGCGCTCTTGCGTTAGCATGGGACTACTTGTTTGGCTGTCAGCGGAGGCGATTAGCAATGGATAACTATTTGGATTTGATGCGCGCTCGCCGCGAGCAGATTCTGGAACGTTTTTATGCGGCGCTCGATCGCGCGGGCCGCCCCCACGACGCCGCGCGCCTCATTGCCGTGTCCAAGACCGTTGGTGTCGATGAGACTGTTGCTGCCATCCAGGCGGGGTATCGCCATTTTGCCGAGAACCGCCCGCAGGAGCTGGTTCGCAAGCTCACGGGTCTGGCGGAGCATCCGGAGCTGCCCGAGGTGCGCTTCGATATGATCGGCAACCTGCAGACCAATAAGATCAATGCGGTGCTGGGCTCAGCCGAGCTGATTCACTCGGTGGGTTCGCTGCATCTGGCGCAGGCGATCTCGAGCCGTGCTATCCGCAAGATTGAGGCAGGCGAGCTCGCCGGCCCCCAGCGTGTGCTCATTGAGGTCAATGTGAGTGGTGAGGAGTCGAAGGGAGGCTTTTCGCCCGATGAGATTCGCGCCGCCGCGGGTGAGCTTGCGGAGCTTGAGGGAATTTGCGTGCAGGGGCTTATGACTATGGCGCCCCGGGGGAATAAGGATGTGGCACGCCGCACCTTTGCGGGGCTTCGTGAGCTGAGGGATGAGCTGGAGGCGGCGCATCCCGATTTGAACCTGCCTGAGCTTTCCTGCGGCATGAGCGAGGACTTTGAGCCTGCCCTTGAGGAGGGCTCTACGCTCGTTCGCCTGGGCAGGGTAGTATTTAGCCCGGAGTTTGCAGTAAAATAAGGCTCTGAAGTGCGCACTGATTATCGGGGCGCCTGCACTAAACCGCGAGAGGACACAACCATGGGCTTCCTTGACGAGATTAAAAATAAGATGCACCTGGGCGGCCAGCAGGGTTACGACCAGGGTTATGGCCAGGACGACGACTACGGCTACGATGACGGCTATGACGATAGTTATCAGGGCAACGGCTACGGCGGTGCTTCGGGCGAGGGCTTCTACACCCAAGACGAGCCGAGCAACGGCCTGCTTGGTCAGACGCGCCGCGGTGAAGCTGAGTCGGTTGCCGTGTATACGCGCTCCGGTCAGCTGGTCGGCGATGACTCCCGCCATGCCACGACGTATAACCCGCCTTCGCGCTCGCAGGACAGTGTTGCGAGCGGTTATCGTCCTGGTGCCTATGACACGCCGTCGAGCTACGCCGAGAACACCCGCGCCCGTGCCGCCGCTGCACCCGCGCCTGCACCGAGCGATGCCTCGGCCTATGCGAGCAATATCATCAACGCCACGCCGCAACTGCCGGCCTATGTCCTGCGCCCCGAGAGCTACGACGATGTCGAGACCGTTGTCCGCCGCGTGCGCACCAAGCAGCCTGTCGCACTGATTTTTGTGGGCGTACGCACCGAAGTTGCCAAGCGCGTCTTGGACTTCTCTTACGGCTTTGCCTGCGGTCTGGGCGCCACGGTCAAGGAGGTAGGCGACCGCGTGTTCATGGTGCTGCCCGCCGGCTGCGAGGTCAAAGATTCCGATCTCAAGAAGCTTCGTGCCGACGGCTACCTTAAGTAAAGACAAGACGAGGAGATTCCCATCAACATCTACACTATCGTCCAGCTGGTCAACACGCTGTTCAACTTCTATTCCACGCTCATTGTCGTCTACTGCTTTATGACGTGGATTCCCATGAAGCAGGGTGGTTTACTTCAGGATATTGCTGCGGTGCTCGATAGCGTGTGCGGTCCGTGGCTCAACCTGTTCCGTCGTTTCATTCCGCCGATGGGCGGTATCGATTTTTCGCCGGTCGTTGCGATTATTGCGTTGCAGTTGGTGCAGAGGCTGGTTCTGCAGCTTCTTATAGGTATACTCGTATAGTACTGGCTCAGTAACTTACGTCGGGCGCCCGGCGCCAAGGCGATGATAAAGGAGAACTTGTTATGGCTATTACCCCTGCTGACATCCAGGCTCAGACTTTCTCTGAGGCCAAGCGCGGCTATGATCCCGCCGAGGTCGACGTCTTTTTGGAGACGCTGTCCTCCGAGGTTGACGCTATGCTTGCCAAGATTGTCGATCTTAAGGGTCGTCTGACTGCCACCGAGCAGCAGCTTGCCGACACGCAGGCCCAGCTTGCCCAGGCTCAGGACGCTGCCGCTCAGGCCGTTCCCGCCGCTCCTGTGGCCGCTCCCGCACCCGACTTCTCCGCTCAGGAGCGCCAGATCTCCGCTGCGCTGATTGCTGCCCAGCAGACCGCCGAGGGCATCGTCAACGATGCCAACGAGAACGCTGAGCGCATCCGCAACGAAGCCGACGCCAAGGCCCGCGAGGTCATCCGTCAGGCCCTGACCGAGAAGCAGGCCGAACTCGAGGAGATCGACCGTCTGAAGGCTTCCCGTGAGGAGTTCAAAGCCGAGTACCTCAAGCTCATTCAGCACTTCATGGACGATGCGCAGAATTCCTTCCCGTCCGACCTTATGGCCTCCACGCCGGTCGGTTCTGCGGCTTCTCCTGCAGTGACCGTTCCCGCCGCCGAGCCGCTGCCTGTCGCTGATCCGGTTGTTCCCGTGGCTGACCCCTTCGCCCCGATCGACAACTTTGCCGCTGACGACCTGGACTAGCGCCAGAGCTACAATCTCGTGTCCTTAAGAGGAGCTCGCACCTGCGGGCTCCTTTTTATTAGATTTTTGGGACATATCTTATTTCCTTCCTTTTATCAAATTAAGAATATCGTGCTCTTCGGAACGCCTGCCAGGGGCTTAATTTGCTTGAGAGACAAGCCAATACGTTTCACTGAAGGCGAAAGCTCTCACAAATATTGACCAATTTCGATATGTCCAAAATTCATATTACGTATATGGGTAACAAGAATATATAGGATCTCTCAAGTAACCTAAGTAACCGAACCGGGGCAGAAAGGTGTGCAAACAAGCCGCGACGAACAGCTTCTTCCGCATTTCCTTAGGCAAGCGAAAAGAGGGATGGCATGATGGCCAAGAGCTACGTAAAGATTGTAATTGTTGTTCTTGCAGTTGGTCTTGCAATGGCGCTATGTGCATCGTTTGCGACGTATAGGTCCGAGCAGTCGTTTATTGATGGCGCTGAAAATGGGTTTGGCATAGACGGGATGTATGCCAGCGGTGATGCAATCAGGCCGTCTATGGCGATTCTTGCGGGCGAAGATATGGAATGGCAAATCTGTAATGCTGATGGCTCTTGTATGAGTGGTCGTTTGGCTGCAACAAGCGATCCGAATTCGTTTGATCTTCTCGACGATGATGGAGCGGATTGCGGTTCTGTTCACCTGTCATATGCATCGCGAGATGGGATGGACGGCATTCTCTATGTCTCTCACAAGATTGGTGATTTCAAGATGCGCAGGACTAACCGCGTGCCGGCTTTTATTGAGGAATGATGGTTGCCGTGTTAGTCGCCTACGGCTCGGCCATGTATTCGTGAAAGCTGTTCCATCTGTATTCCAATAGGGAAGCGCGTGCGCCCTGGGCGCGAAAACGCCGAGCTCTGCGTGTGATAGGGCAGAACTCGGCGAAGGGCGCGTGGTAAAAAGGAGATTTTAGGGCATGTGCCAAAAACTACTTGAGGAGGAAGTCGGAGAGGGGAATGGTGCGGGCATCGCGATGCTCGGGATCGGCGATGTGGTCGGCAGGATAGCCGCAGACGAGCATGTGATAGGGATAGACGCCTTCGGGCAGGTTGAACCGCTCTCGGGCTAGCTCGGGCTTAAAATGGCATACCCAACACGTTCCCAGGCCCTGCTCCTCGGCCTCCATCATCATTTGATCGCAAACAATCGAGGTGTCGATAGCGCTGGAGTTCATCTGGTCATAGGGGCGAACCCAAGCGTCGTCGGTAACGCTGCAAATGAGGAAGATGAGCGGAGCGCCAAAGATGGACCCATCACGAGCAAACCGAGGCTGACAAGCAGCCGCCTTCTCCAAAAGCTCGGGCGTATCCAACACCATCACACGGGCTGGATGGTTATTGCAAGCAGAAGGAGCAATACGCCCAGCCTCAACAATGACATCCACCACAGCCTGCTCCACAGCCCGATCCTCAAAAGAACGACAAGAATACCGAGCCCGAGCCAAATCCAAATACCCCATACGAGCCTCCAAAGTTAATAAAACAACCCAAAACTAAGCAAAAGGGTACCCAAAGCAACACTCAGCCAAACGTTTAAGGCGGTCCCAAAGTTTCCAATCGGGCCCCAAGGCCCTGCCAACAAAAGCCCCATTGCTTTCAAAGTATCAGCCAAAGTTTCCAATGGTGGTACGTAAGGGAGCGGGCCCGACCACTAATAACCTTTTGAACGACTCTGCTTGCAGCCGGAGTGAAAAAGGTTATTAGTGGTCGGGCCCGCGACCGCCGGGACACGTACCCCCAATTAACTGTTCTTCATGACAATCGAATCCACGACATCAGCCACATTCTCGCAGCAGTCGGCGCAGTACTCCAGGAAAGCGTAGACGTCACGCCAGGCGATGACCTCGAGCGGGTCCTTGCCATTGACGTGCAGGTTGCGCATGGCGTTGATGTAGAGCTCATCGGCCTCGGACTCAATGGTGTTGATCTGGATGACCAGCTCGCGCAGGGTCTTGGACTTGCGGTAATTAGGCAGCTCGACCATAAGGTCCTTCATGGCGCGGCAGGCGTCGGTCACCTTGTGGGCGATGACAATGGCATCGGGATGGATGCTCTGGATGTTGGTGAAGTAGACGCGCTGCACGACGCCCTCGATACGGTCAAGCACAGTGTCGAGCGAGCAACTCATCAGGTCCAGATCCTCGCGCTCAAGCGGGGTGATAAAGGCAGTGAGCAGGGCATCCTCGAGTTCATGGTGCTTCTTGTCGGCCGCATGCTCAATCGCATGCATCTCCTCGAGCATGCCGTGGATCTGCACGGGATCAAAGTTCTCAAAAATCTTGATGAGCAACTCTGCGGCCTGGACAGCAAGGTCGGCGCAGGCGACGTAGTTGTCAAAGTAGAACGAATCGGGTTTCTTTGCCATGAGTGGGTCCTTTCGAGGCGAAGACGGGTGGGCGAGGTATTGCGGTCCGGATGGACGTTCGGTTTGACTAGATGAACATCATGAACAGCTTGGCCATGACAAAGCTGATAAGTCCGCAGGCGGGGAAGGTGAAGAACCAGGTGAACATCATGTCCTTGACGACACCGAAGTTGATCGCCGAGAGGCGCTTGACGGCACCGACACCCATAATGGCGCAGGTCTTGATGTGCGTGGAGGACACGGGGATGCCGGTGAGCGTGGCAAGCAGCAGGTTTGCGGCGCCCGCCAGGTCGGCGGAGAAGCCCTGGTACTTTTCGAGCTTGACCATGCTCTGACCGACAGACTTGATGATGCGCTCACCGCCCACGCTGGTGCCGATGCCCATGGTGGCCGAGCACAGCAGCATGATCCAGATGGGGATGCCGGCGTCGCCGACGCTCGTCTGTCCGCTGGCAAAGGCGACACCTAAAAAGAGCACGCCGATAAACTTTTGTCCATCTTGCGCGCCGTGCATAAAGCTCATGGCCGCGGCACTTGCGATCTGAGCATATTTAAAGAAGACATTGGCACGTCGCCTGTTGGCGGCGGCGAAAAGAATCGAGACGAGCTTGCACAGGACCCAGCCCATGATAAAGCCCAGGCCGATGGAGAGCGCCAAGCCGTAGATGACCTTCATCCACTCGTGGACGTTGACGCTGCTCGCGCCGCCGAGGGCGATTGCGGCACCGGTCAGGCCGGCGATAAGGCTGTGGCTTTGCGAGGTGGGGATGCCAAAACGCGATGCCGTGGCGCCGTAGACGACGATGGAGAACAGCGCCGCGCAGAGGCACGCGAGCGCCATGGTGCTGTTTCCGCCAAAGTCGACGATATGTGAGATGGTGTTGGCGACGCTCGCGTTAAAGTGCGTCATGATGAGCACGCCGAGGAAGTTGAATGCGGCGCTCATGAGAATGGCTGCGCGGGCGGGCATGCAGCGCGTGGTGACACAGGTCGCGATGGCGTTGGGCGCGTCGGTCCATCCGTTGACGAAGATAGCGCCGAGCGCGAGGATCACGGTGACGGCAAGGACTGGGTTCGACACAATTTGGCCGAGGAAGGCTGAGAACGTTACGTCCATATATGGGCTTTCTCGAAGTTTGCAGGCACGTTACAAAAACATGATAAATCGTATCACCTCCTGCGGGTTTCTTTACCGAGTTCTGATGGGAGAAGTGAATTTTTTGGCACTAACATTGAATATTTGCCCTGTTGACCGCGGGTGTTCTTTTTGCTAGCACGCCATGAGGACACGTGCGCGCCCCAACATCCCAAAACCACAGCCTGTTCGCTTTACAATATGCAAACATGCGTTCGATAATAGGAGGCATGGAATATCGACAGACAGATGGTAAAACTCGACGCGTGCACAAGCAGTATGTGGACGTCGTGGCCCGCATCCTCGCGGGCGGACAAGTCGTGCCGGTTACCGTCTGCTGGGTCGACGGTCGCTGTTTTACGATCGACGAGATTGTCTCATCCACCGGTTTTGGCCTAACGGTTCACGGCATTCGTACGGCAACCTATAAGGTTCGTTTTGGTGGGCATGCGACCGAACTGTATCTGGAAGAACAGGCGCGCGAGCGACCGGATGGCTCGCAGGCCCATCTGATGCGTTGGTGGGTGTGGGCATTCGACCGTACGCTCGAGAGCGGGCGCCGCAGGTAAGAGCGCGCGGCATTCGGGTACAATGGCAGGAATCTTGTCACCTACGGCGCTGTCGCGGCGCTTTTGAAAGGACGATATTATGAACGATATCCAGGGTTATCAGAACGGCCCCATTGAGACCGGCGCAAGCCGTGCCAAGGAGATGTCGCCGCGTGCGTACAACCTTGCCATGTCTGCCCTGATCTTTTTGGGCTTTTGCGCCATGGGTGCCGGTGCTTACTTTACGAGCACCATGGCGTTTGCCCGCATGATGATGAGCGGCGCCGCCTTGCCGCTGGTCTTTGGCTCGTTTATTTTGACCATCGTCGGCATGGTCATGATGTCGGCCGCCGCGGGCAAGCAATCTGTGGGTCTGTCCCTTGTGGGCTACGTAATCTTTGCGAGTACCTTTGGCCTGACCGCGTCGTTTGGCCTTGCCAATTACGACCTGCCCACCATCAACACTGCCTTTATCGCCACGGCCGCCATCACCTTTGTCTTTGGTGCGCTGGGCGTGACCTTCCCCAAGTTCTTCCAGCGTGTGTACGGCATTGGTTTTGGCATCCTGCTTGCCACGATTCTGGTCGAGATCGTGCTGATGTTTATGGGCGTCTCGCAGTCCATCACCGACCTGATCGTGATCGTGGTGTTCGCCGGCTTTATTGGCTACGACACCTATGTGGCCACGACGGTGCCGCCCACGCTGCCCAACGCCGTGCTCATGGCATCCAACCTGTTCGTGGACATCATCAACGTGTTCCTGCGCATCCTGAACATCCTTGGTCGTCGCGACTAGCGCGGGGCATTGCAGCGTTTCTTGTCGGACGCGGTAAAACGATGTGAAAGGCGGTCCTTCGGGGCCGTCTTTTTTGTGCACGGCGGGGTATCATGGATGGGAAAAGCCGATAGCGGCAGAGACCGAGAAAGGTGACCACTTATGGCAGACGTCGACAACAGGAACCGTAACCGCAGGCCCAATCCCAAGCGCGAGGCCCGTGCCAAGGCCGCCGAGCGTCACGTGGCGACTGTGTCCGAAGCGTGCGCCAAGGATATCGAGCGCTCGCTTGCCGGCGTGCGCGAGTTCGATGGCATGCCTGCTGGATTTGTCGCGGCGATGAAGGCCAAGGCCCAAGCGGCCGACGCTGCCGAGGAACAGGTTGCCGAGGAGTCTGAGGCCGCCGAGGAGCCCGAGGTCGAGGCCGCTGAGGTTGCATCCGCCGAGACCGAGGTTGCGGCCGAGCCTGCACCCGCCGAGGAGGCCACGGAGACCGAGTCCGCGCCTGCCGCCGAAAAGCCCACTCCGGTCCTGCCCGAGGTCACCGTGCTCGACGCCTCTGCCACACAGGCCATTCTGGATAACGGCCGAGGCTACGCGCAGTTCTGTGACATGGCCGTGCTTGCCTTTGCCTCGTTCACCAACCCGGGCGGTGGCTACATCCAGGGCTATCTGGGCCAGGAGGCCACGCTCTGTGCCGATTCGTACCTGTACAACGTGCTCGATAAGCAGCGCAAATGGTACGGCGAGAACCGTCGCCGCAACATCAACTGCGAGCTTTACCGCAACCGTGCGCTGGTGGTGCCTGCGGTGCGCTTCGACCGCAATCACGTACATGCATATGCTGACGTGATCGTTGCCGCCGCGCCCAACGCCAAGCGCGCTCGCCAGGAGTATCGCGTGGGTGACGATGCCTTGCTGGATGCCCTGCGCGATCGCATCCGCTTTGTGCTTGCCATCTGCGATGAGCTGGGTTGCGAGAAGCTCGTGCTGGGTGCTTGGGGCTGCGACAACAACGGCTTTGATGCCGAGGCCGTGGCCGAGCTCTTCCGTAAGGAGCTCGCGTCGGGCGACTTTAAGGTCAAGCAGGTGTTTTTTGCCGTGCCCTCTACGCGCTGGGATGAGGACTTCGCCAAGTTTGAGCACGTGTTGGCAAGCTTCCCCGAGTGTAACGAGGAGTCCTATGCTCAGGTGGCCGCCCGCGCCGCGGCCGCCCGTGCCGCCGAGCAGGCTCAGGCCGCTGCTGAGGACGATGAGGATGACGACGACTGGCGCAAATACCTGTAATCGGTATGTGCTGACAGATAGGTCGATCCGGCAGGAGAGACTGCTCCCGCCGGCTTTTTACTAGAGGAAGGGCTTACGATGAAAAACGTTCTGTGCTTTGGTGACAGCAATACCTATGGCTACGATCCGGCAGGTATGCGCGACGGCACCGCGGTGCGCTATGCGCACGATGTGCGCTGGTGCGGCGTGGCACAGCGTGACCTGGGCGAGGACTGGCACGTAATTGAGGAAGGCTTAAACGGCCGCACGACGGTGCGCGACGATATGTGCCATCTGGATACTAATCTCAACGGTATTCGCGCGTTGCCGATGCTGCTCGAGGCCCATAAGCCGCTGGATGCGATCGTGATTATGCTGGGCACCAACGACTGCAAGACGGTCTTTAACGTGGGGGCTGCCGATATCGCTGACGGTGCCATGGCGCTGATTCGCACCGTCCGCGCGTTTCCCTGGACCGACGCTGCGCCTTGTCCGCGCATTCTGCTGATGGCTCCTATCAAGATCAAGCCGCAGATCGCCGATGTGTATATGACCGACTTTGACGAGCACTCCGTCGAGGCCTCGGAGCATTTTGCCGAATACTATGCGTATGTTGCCGAACAGTTTGGCTGCGACTTTTTGAATGCCGCCGATTTTGCCGAGCCGGGCGATATCGATTATCTGCACATGATGCCGGAAAGCCACGAGAGCCTCGGCCATGCCGTGGCAGCCAAGCTTAAAGAGATGATCGGAGAGTAGTACGGCCCAAAGCAGTACAAAAGTTCCCCTTGCGGTGGCTTGTTTCGTTGGTTTGTCTTGATCTGCAACAGCTGTAAGGCCGAAAACGGGCTAGATGTTACAGATTGAGATTATTTAGGTCGATATCGGTCGTTTGTCTCGATCTGTAACATCTAGGGTCGATTTTGCCGAGTTACTGTTACAGATCGAGATTTTCTTCTCAGCGGAATTTGAATGTCTCAATCTGTAACAGGTGGGCCGAAAAATGGACTCTAACTGTTACAGATCGAGATGTTTGTGGGAACCGCCACAAAGGTGCCTGTCCCCTTTGCGGTGGTTTTGGGCTGCGAATCTTAATATTGCCACATGTGGTTGACGGGCCCGGAGCCTTTGCCCATGTCAAAGCCAGCGGCGAGAGCACCCGTTAGGTAGGCCTTGCCGGCGTTGACGGCATCGGCAAGATCCATGCCCTGGGCCAGCGCGCAGGCGATGGCGGACGAAAGCGTACAGCCAGTACCGTGCGTGTTGCCGGTCTCGATGCGCTTGTGGCGGAACCACGTGGTGAGCGGATCGCCCAGATGGTTGCCCTCGTCATCGAGCGGCGCGGGCTCTGCTAGCACATCGTTGGCCTCGTTGACAAAATGCCCGCCCTTAACGAGAGACGCGCAGCCAAAGCGACGGGTGAGAAGCATGGCGGCATTTTGCTGCGTGCGCTCGGAATCGACCTCATAATCGAGCAGCGCCATGGCCTCGGGAATGTTGGGCGTGATAACGGTCGCCAGCGGGAACAGGCGGCGGATGAGTGCCTCAGCGGCATCCTCGGCAATGAGGCGAGCACCCGAGGTGGCGACCATGACGGGGTCGACGACGATATTTTGTGCGTCCCAGGCGCTCAAGCGGTCGGCGATAACCTCGATAATTTCGGCAGAGGAAACCATGCCGATCTTGACGGCGCTGGGTCGAATATCGTCAAAAACGGCATCGATCTGCGCCGCGACAATATCCGGGGAGATGTTCTGCACGGCGGTAACGCCCAGTGTGTTTTGCGCTGTGATGGCTGTGATGGCCGTCTCGGCATACAGGCGGTGCGCCGTAATGGTCTTGATGTCGGCCTGAATGCCGGCGCCACCGCTGGAATCGGATCCTGCGATGGATAGAACGGCAGGTACCTTACTGCGATCCATATTCGCTCCCTTGTTCGGTCGGAATCAAATGGGTCTTTAAGCCAGCATTATAAAGATGCCCGGGCCGACTCTATGTCGAACCCGGGCGGGCGATGCAATCTTTACGCAAATGCAAGCAAATGTTCACACGTCAACAATTGGCAGGCACCAGCTCGCCGCCAGAAGCGGCCGCGGCGACAGGGCTAGTCCTCCATGCCGAGATCGATCGTCGTACCCTCGAACACCTTGTTGACGGTGCGGACGGCGCACATCTTGCCGCACATGGTGCAGGTGCCCTCGGTGGCGGCGGGGGATTCCTCGTAGCGCTTCTTGCCGGTGACCGGGTCGAGCGCGCACTTCCACATGGCGTCCCAGTCGAGCTTGCGGCGTGCCTGGCCCATCTTGTCGTCCATGTCGCGGGCGTGGGGCACCTTCTTGGCGATGTCGGCGGCGTGTGCGGCGATCTTGGTGGCCATGAGGCCGTCGAGCACGTCCTGGGCGTTGGGCAGGCACAGGTGTTCGGCGGGCGTCACGTAGCACAGGAAGTCGGCGCCGGAGCTGGCGGAAATGGCGCCACCGATGGCGGCGGTGATGTGGTCGTAGCCCACGCCGATATCGGTCACCAGCGGCCCGAGCACATAGAACGGGGCGTTGTGGCACAGACGCTTCTGCAGCTTCATATTGGCGGCGATCTCGTCGAGCGCCATGTGGCCCGGACCCTCGACCATGACCTGGACGCCGGCTGCCCAGGCGCGCTTGCACAGCTTGCCCAGCTCGATCATCTCGGCGGTCTCGGTGGCATCGTTGGAGTCGTAGAGGCAGCCCGGGCGGCAGGAGTCGCCGAGCGAAATCGTCACATCGTACTCGTGGCAAATCTCGAGCAGCTCGTCAAAGTACTCGTAGAAGGGGTTTTCATTACCGGTGACCTCCATCCAGCCAAACAGCAGCGAGCCGCCGCGGCTGACGATGTTCATGAGACGGCCGGTCTCCTTAAAGGTCTTGGTGACCGACTTGTTGATGCCGCAGTGGATGGTCATAAAGTCCACGCCGTCCTCGGCGTGCGCGCGCACGACCTCGAACAGGTCGTCCTTGGTAAGCTTGACCAGTGGCTTTTCCATGTAGCCGATGGCGTCGTACATGGGGACGGTGCCCACCATGAGCGGCGTTTCGTCGATGAGCTGCTGTCGGAACTGGCGCGTCTTGCCCGAGTTGGAGAGGTCCATGATGGCGTCGGCGCCAAAGTCCTCGGCGATCTTGACCTTCTTCCATTCCTCAGCGGCATCGGCCTTGTCGCCCGAGATGCCCAGGTTGACGTTGACCTTGGTGGACAGGCCCTCGCCGACACCAAAGGCGCGCATGCCCTTTTTGATATGCACGATGTTGGCGGGAATGGCGATGCGGCCGTCCGCCACGCGCTCGCGGATGTATTCGGGGTCGCGATGCTCGCGCTCGGCGACCTCCTTCATCTGCGGTGTGATCTGTCCGGCGCGGGCGAAGTCGATTTGCGTGACGAGCTTGGACTCGGTCTGTGTGCTCATTGGCACGGCTCCCTTCGTTGGCATTACCCATATCAGGTTTGCGGGTCAGGGCGGGCGCGCCCAGTCTCAGCCTGCCGTCTTGTCCTGCAAGCTCCCCGTTATGTGGTGGGCTCAAGTATAGCTCGAATGGGTACGATTGACGCGATGAGCATGCCTGTGGGGAGGCGAACATGGAAGACAAGCATCTATATCGAGAGACGCAGTGGGATGTGTCGGCCGAGGAGAGCCGTGCCCATCATGGCCTTGTCGCGATTGGTTTCGCGGTGCTTGCCGTGCTGGTGATTGCCTTTTGTATCTGGACGTTTGGTGGTCGCGGCGGCGCTGCATGGGAGTTTGAGGCTGATGATAGCCTACCGATTATGACGGTGAGGAGTACTGGCGGTAATGCCAATACGCTCGCCGTTCCGGGCGACTATTGGTATCCGTGCGATGGATTTGTCCAGCTGCAGCTGAGTGGTGGGTCCATTCCGGGTGAAGAAATCGAACGCGTGACGTTTGACGCGGCGCTCAAAACGCTCACGGTGAAGCTCAAAGATCAAGGAGATGTGCCCACGACCATGGATATCGCCCTGACGGAATGGCGTCTGGAGCCTCCGACGGGTGTTGCGGTGTCCGAGGTTGAGCACGTCAAGATTGTCTATCAGGACGGCTCGACAAACGGGATTGCAAAGGCCGATGGCTTAGCGGAATAGACGCCGTGCCTAGGCAGCACATTCAAAAGCGGCGGTGGTCCTACAAGGCCTGTTCGTTCAGGAAGACCAAAGTGTTTTTATTTGAAAGCTCGGGAAAGTGACGATAACCAACGTCGAACGCGGTGAGCCCGCTTACATCCTCGAGCTTGTTTTCTGCCATCCAGCGCACCATGGAGCCGCGCGCCTTTTTGCTGGCGGTCGAGCGCTGGATGGGCTTGCCGTTGCGGATACCCTCGCCAAAGAGGCATGTGACGGCCGTGGCGTCGCTCGCGAGGTGGGGCAGAACGGCTTTGGCATACTCTACGCTGGCGAGGTTGACGATCGTAGCGTTGGAGCCCGCCGGAGCGATGGCCCGTGCGAGCTTGTCGCCCCAAAACGCGTAGAGGTCTCGGGCATCGTCGACGGCAAGTTTCGCGCCCATCTCCAGCCGATATGGTTCAACGGCATGAAAGGGGCGTACGCATCCGTAAAGGCCCGAGAGGATCCACAGATGGTCTTGCAGCCATGCGAGCTGCGCGGAATCCATCACCTCGGGCGCCATGCTCTGGTATTGAATGCCGTGATAGGACATGACGGCAGGGGAGAGGTGACGGGCGAGTTCGGGATTGTCGAGATCGTCGTTTTTCAGGATGGGCCCGAACTCATGCAGGGTGTTGAGGCAAGGCTCCAGCAGTTTGTCACTCACGTTCCATAGCGCTTGCAGGCCGCCGCTGCCTTCATTTCGTTCGATATCTAGCAGTGCGCGGTGGAGGCGAGCCGTCTCGCGCACAAAGGGTGGAATGCCCAGGACTTCAAAAGCATCTTGGGTCGCGCGCATCTGCTTGGCGGGCGAAATGATGACCTGCAGCATGGACTCTCCTCTGCCAAAAAAAGTTGCGGTGGAATACGGTCTGTTTTGGCCGTTTAGGGGCCAGTTTAGTCCGTATTTCACCGCAACTGATGAAGGGTTGGTTAGGCGCGCTCGAGGAAGGCCTTGTAGCCGCGATAGGCCTCGTAGATATCGGCCTTGTTAGCGACCTCCCACAGGGCGTGCATGGACAGGACGGCAACGCCGGAGTCGATGACGTTCATGCCGTACTTGGCCATGATGTAGGCGATGGTGCCGCCGCCGCCCGCGTTGACGCGGCCGAGCTCGCAGGTCTGGAAGTCCACGCCGGCCTCGTCCATGATGTCGCGGACGAGGGCCACGTACTCGGCGTCGGCGTCGTTTGAACCGCCCTTGCCGCGGCTGCCCGTGTACTTGTTAAAGCACAGGCCACGACCCATAAAGGCGGCGTTCTTGGTTTCGAACTTGCCGGCATAGCCCGGGTCGAAGCCGGCAGACACGTCGGAGGAGAGCATGCGGCTGCGGGCGAGTGCGCGGCGTAGGGTCAGCGGGCTATCCTCGCCGGCGAGCGTCATGATCTCGGCGACGGTGTTCTCGAAGAAACGGCTCGTCATGCCGGTGGCACCTACGGAGCCGATCTCCTCCTTATCGACGATGAGCGTGATGCTCGTGCGCTCGACATTGGCCACATTGATCTGGGCGAGCATGGAGGGGTAGGCGCAGACGCGGTCGTCGTGGCCATAGCCCAAAATCATGGAGCGGTCGAGGCCCATGTCGCGGGCGGGGCCGGCGGGCACGACCTCGATCTCGGCGGAGAGGAAGTCCTCCTCCTCGACGTCGTACTGCTCCTTGAGGATGTCCAGGAACATCTGCTTGACGGGCTCCTTGGGAGCGTCCTTGTCGTCCTCATCGAACTTGACGGGGCGGCCGCCCACGATCACGTCGAGGATCTCGGCGTCGACGGCGTCCTTGGCGGGCTTGGACATCTGCTCGCTCGAGAGGTGGATCAGCAGGTCGGAGATGGTAAAGACCGGATCGTCCGCCTTGTCGCCGATGTTGATGTCGACGGTGGTGCCGTCCTTTTTGCAGATGACGCCTACAAGTGCAAGCGGGGAGGCCACCCAGTGGTAGCTCTTGACGCCGCCGTAGTAGTGCGTGTCGAGGTAGGCCATGTCGCCGGCCTCGAAGGCGGGATTTTGCTTGAGGTCCAGGCGCGGCGAGTCCACGTGGGCGCCCAGGATGTTAAAGCCCTGCTCGAGCGGGGTGGTGCCCAGGTTGACGAGCATAAGGTCCTTGCCGTGGTTGGCGGCGTACACCTTGTCGCCTGCCTTGAGCTCGCGGCCTTCGGCGATCACGGTCTCCAGATTGACGTAGCCCGCCTCCTCGGCCATCTTGATGCCGGTCTTGACGCACAGGCGCTCGGTCTTGTTTTCGCTCAAAAACTGCTTATAGCCGCGGCAAAGCTCCTCGAGCTCCTCGACTTGCTGTGGCGTGTACTTTTTCCATGCGCAGGGACGCTCCATGACGCAGGCTCCTTTCGGATCGATCGTGCTGGTTGATGTACCGTGAGCCATCGTATCACGCGCGGGCTCGCGGTGGCAGGGGAGCTTGATGTGTGGTGGCCGCGGGGCAGGGAGCGTGTAAACTGGTGTGAGCAAACCGTGCCCAGCCCAAAGCGAGGTATTCAATATGTCTGACAAGCGCCGCACCTTTGCCGTTATTGACGGCAACTCGCTCATGCACCGCGCCTTCCACGCCGTGCCGCCGACCATGAACGCGCCGGACGGTCGCCCCACCAACGCGATCTTTGGCTTTCTGAACATGTTTCTCAAGATGATCGACGCCTTTAACCCCGACGGTGTGGTCGTGGCGTTTGACAAGGGCAAGCCGCGCGTACGCATGGAGATGCTGCCGCAGTATAAGGCGCAGCGTCCGCCCATGGATCCCGATCTGCACGCGCAGTTTCCGATGATCAAGGAGCTGCTCACGGCGCTCAACGTGCCGATTCTGCAGTCCGAGGGCTGGGAAGGCGACGATATCCTGGGAACCATGGCGCGCCTGGGTGAGGAGGCAGGCTGCGACATGCTGCTGGTGACCGGCGACCGCGACATGTATCAGCTTGTGACCGAGCACGTCAACGTGGTCTCGACCCGCAAGGGCCTGTCCGACGTAGCGATTATGACGCCCGAGAGCGTGGATGACCTGTATCACGGCATTACGCCGGCGCTCGTGCCCGATTTTTACGGCCTGAAGGGCGATACGTCGGACAACATTCCCGGCGTACCGGGCATCGGCCCCAAAAAGGCGAGCGCGCTCATTGCGCAGTACGGCAGCTTGGACGAGGTCATCGCGCATGCTGACGAGGTCAAGGGCAAGATGGGCGAGAACCTGCGTGCGCACATCGACGATGCGCTGCTGAGCCGCAAGGTCGCAACCATTCGCACCGATGCGCCTGTCGAGCTCGATTTTGACGAAACGTCCTTCCCGGCGTTTTCTGCCGACGAAGTGTCCGCGGCGCTGGGCACGCTCGGCATTACGGCCATGCAGAACCGTTTCTTGGCATTGATCGGTGGCGAGGGTGGGGCTGCGGCCGCTGCAAGCACGTTTGAGATTCCCCCCGTTATGCGCGCTGCCGCCGGCGATGCCGAGGCGCTCGCTGCTGCTGCCGACGAGATCGCTCGTGCGATCGAGGCAGGCGAGTGGATTGCCGCCGTGGTGGACGATGACAAGGAGGAGGGCGCGCTTTTTGGCCTGACGCGCACGCTGTGGCTGGCGACGTCCAAGGGGCTGCTTGCGCTTGAGGAGGGCGAAGGCGGTACCGCTGCCGCGGTCGATGGCTTCAACTTCGCCCACGGCGTGATTGCCGGCGTGCTTGCGCGCCTGTTTATGGAGGGCCGCGTGGCGAGCCCGGATATGAAAGCGCTGCTGCATGAGCTTTCGCCCATCGATTCTTCCGAGCCCGAGCTCATGGATCCGCTGGCAGTCGACTCCACGCGCATCTTCGATACCGTGGTTGCCGCCTACCTGTTGGACTCCGACCGCTCCGAGTTTGACGAGGCGTATCTGGCCGATACCTATCTGCAGATGACGCTGCCTGCGGCGCGCGGTGCGGAGGGTGCCGGCGAGGACGCTCCTGCGCCCGCCGCTCGCACGGCGGCCTTGACGCTGGCACTGGTCCCACCGCTGCGCGATCGCATGGCACGCGAGAACGCCGCCAACGTGTTCGATGGGATCGAGATGCCGCTCGTGCCGGTGCTTGCCAAGATGGAGCGTGCGGGCATGCTCGTGGACCCCGACCGCCTGCACAGTCTGTCCGAGGGCTTGGCGACCCAGATTACCGAGGTCGAGCGCAGCATTCGCGACCTGGCGGGTGATGAGACGTTTAACATTGGTAGCCCTATGCAGCTCTCGCACGTGCTGTTTGACGTTATGGGGCTTCCGACCAAGGGCCTCAAAAAGACCAAGCGCGGCTACTATTCGACCAACGCCAAGGTGCTGAGCGATCTTGCCCGTGACCACGAAATCGTGCGTCTGATCTTGGACTGGCGTGAGAAGTCCAAGATCAAGTCTACCTATCTGGACACGCTGGGTCCGCTGCGCCGCGGTGACGGTCGCGTGCACACCACGTACAACCAGACCATCACGGCAACGGGTCGTCTGTCCTCGAGCGACCCGAACCTGCAGAACATCCCGACGCGCTCTGAGCTGGGCCGTACCGTCAAGACGGCGTTTTCGGCAGGCGAGGGAAGCGTCTTTTTGGCGGTGGACTACTCGCAGATCGAGCTGCGTCTGTTGGCACATCTCTCAGGTGACGAGCACCTGGTACGCGCCTTTAACGAGGGCGAGGACTTCCATGCCGAGACGGCGGCACGCGTGTTTGGCGTGCCGGTGTCCGAGGTAACGCCCGACTTGCGCAGTCGCGCCAAGGCCGTGAACTTTGGCATCGTGTATGGTCAGCAGGCTTATGGTCTGTCGCAGTCGCTGCATATCTCGATGGCCGAGGCGCGCGACATGATCGACCGCTACTACGAGGCCTACCCGGGCGTGCGCACGTTCCTAGACAACGTGGTGGCACGTGCCAAGCAGACGGGCTACGCCGAGACCATGTACGGCCGCCGTCGCCACATTCCGGAGCTCAAGGCCAAAAATCCGCAACTCCGCGGCTTTGGCGAGCGCACGGCCATGAACCACCCCATGCAGGGCACCGCCGCCGACATCATCAAGATCGCGATGGCCCGCGTAAGTCGCCGTCTGGAAGAAGAGGGCTTTGCCGCCCACATGATCCTGCAGGTACACGACGAACTGGACTTTGAGTGCCCGGTCGAAGAAGTCGAACGCCTGACTGCCATGGTCCAAGACGTCATGGAACACGTCGTAGACCTACGCGTACCCCTAATCGCCGAAGCTTCGACTGGAGTGACCTGGGCAGACGCCAAATAAGGGCACGCCCACAATCCCAAAGTAATCAAAACCAGAAGGGGGCTCCTTGCCAACAAGGAGCCCCCTTCATTCAATTAAATTCAGCCAAAGTATCTAGATGCCAAGACGCCATCTAGGCGGCAAGCAAGTTACCCTAGGACCTGGCCGGGCGAGGCGGGTAAGTTTTTCGTAGATTCCGAGCGAGCCCAGGACCTGACCGAACGAAAAACTTACCCGCCTCGCCCGGTCAGGTCCGACGAGCAACGTTAACGAGCCGCCAAGATGGCGTCGATGAGCGTCAGTACGCCCCCGTCGTTGTTGCTCGGAATGCGCCACTTGGCGTGTGCATTCATGTGCTCCTCGGCATTGTCCACGATAAAGCTATGTCCGACGCGCTCCAGCATGGGGATATCGTTGTAAGTATCGCCCACGGCGGCGGCGTCGGCGATATCGATGTCCAGGTACTCGCACAGGTGCGCGACGCCGGCGCCCTTGTCGACGCCCAAGTTCATGAAGTCGATCCACTCGCGCCCGGCGTTGGTGACGTAGAGCTTGTCCGAGAACTCGGGGCTATAGGTCTCGCGGAATGCGGGCTCGGCATCGTAGGCGGGGAAGAAGATCGAGATCTTGTTGGACTCGATATCAATGCCCTCAAAGCTGTCGACGTAGTTGATTGTGTTGTAGTAGACGCTGATCTCGTCGTGGTATTGATGGTCGCGGGCAAGCACGTAGAACTCGTCGAAGCAGCACAGGACGGGGACAGCGCGAGGATCCTCCGAGGCGCGGCTCAAGACCTGCTGGTACAGCTCCACGTCGATAATGCTCTTATAGATATAGCTGCCACGATAGATCACGCATGCGCCGTTGTCGGGACAAAAGGCGAGGCGGTTCTTGATGCCCTCGAACATCTCTTCGAGCTTGGGGGCGGGACGTCCGCTGGCGGGGCAGAATACGATGCCGGCTTCGGCGAGCTTGTCCAGGCGTTCGTCAAGGCCTTGCGGCAGCACGCGCTCGTCGGTCAGCAGTGTCTTGTCCATGTCGACGGCGATGAGCTTAATGTTTCCGATATTGGCGTCCGATTCGTAAGTTTGCATAAAAGCGAGCCTTTCGTTTCGAGATTGTTTCAGACGTTATAACCATTAACTCGTAGTCGGGCGTATTTTCGCAGGATTGGCGCGCGTTTGCATCACCATTCACAAAGTAATGAAAAAACTTTTCAGAAATTTGAAGTTGTCGCTTGTGCCGCGGGCACTTTAGCGTAATATAGCGACCATCGAAAACGGAGACGGAAAAACAACCGTTTACCGAGGAATAGGTACCGTTTACGATATAAGAATTGCGCCCGGCGATAGGTGAAAGGAGAGGCAGATGCAGTTCGTAAAGATCATCACTACTGCAGACAATGCCATCCGACGCCAGCGCGCAATTTCCCGACGACGATAACAATCGTCTCTGTCCGCATGGGGCGAATTGCCTCAACAGAGTCATTTTGAGGTCGTTGGGTTTTAGCACGACATTGCTGCATGTTTCTAGGGCATGTATGTGCTGATTTTTGCTATTTAACCTGATATTGCACGGTATATGACCTTGAAATGACTTGCAACTGACCGATGTTCTAACTAGCTACCAAGGGCGAAAGGAAACAGCCATGAGCAAGGAAAAAGTCGTTCTCGCATATTCCGGTGGTCTTGATACATCCGTATGTGTCAAGTGGCTCCAGGACGAGAAGAATCTCGATGTCGTTTGCGTCTGCGGCAACGTGGGCCAGGAGGAGACCGGCCTGGATGCCAAGAAGCAGAAGGCGCTCGACCTGGGCGTTCTCGATTGCCAGGTGCTCGACCTGCGCGACGAGTTCTCCGATGAGTTCCTGACTAAGGCCATCGCCGCAAATTCCATGTACGAGAACAAGTACCCGCTGCTCTCCGCCCTGTCTCGCCCGCTGCTCGCCAAGAAGCTTGTCGAGGTCGCTCACGAGTTTGGCGCGACCTACGTCGCCCACGGCTGCACCGGCAAGGGTAACGACCAGGTTCGTTTTGAGGCTGCGGTCAAGGCCCTCGACCCCGAGCTTAAGGTTATCGCCCCCGTTCGCGAGTGGGATCTGAAGTGCCGTCCCGACGAGGTCGCCTATGCCCACGCCCACAACGTGCCGGTTCCCGAGGGTGCCAACGACAACCCCTATTCCATCGACGACAACCTGTGGGGTCGTGCCATTGAGTGTGGCCACCTGGAGGACCCCTGGAATGAGCCGCTCGACGACGCCTGGGTTATGACCAAGAATCCCGAGGATACGCCCGATACCCCGACGTATACCGAGATTGAGTTTGAGGCCGGCAAGCCCGTCGCCGTCGACGGCAAGAAGATGAAGCTCTCCGAGATCGTCATCGCGCTCAACAAGATTTCGGGCGACAACGGCTTTGGCCGTCTGGACCTGGTCGAGGATCGTCTGGTGGGCCTCAAGAGCCGCGAGTGCTATGAGGTTCCCGGAGCCCTGACGCTTATCACCGCCCACAAGGCGCTCGAGGACATTTGCGTTGAGGGCGACCTGCTCAAGACTAAGATTAAGCTCGAGCAGGATTGGGCCACCGCCGTGTACAACGGCCAGTGGTACAGCCCACTCAAAAACGCGCTCGACGCCTTTATGGCCGACACCCAGAAGTTCGTGACCGGCACCGTCCGTCTGAAGTTCTTTAAGGGCAACTGCCATGTCGTCGGCCGCAAGAGCCCCTTCAGCCTCTACGACTACGGTCTGGCCACCTACGACCGCGACACCACGTTTGACGAGAAGGCTAGCGCTGGCTTTATCGAGATCGATACGCTGTCGCTCAAGACGTGGGCTAAGGTCCAGGGTCCCAGCTCTGCTGCCGCCCAGGCTTAAGCCTCCCTTTCCTTGGTATTCGCGCGGCCCATCCGCGTGATACATAACGGGCGCACGGGGTCCCTACCTTTCGTTATGCTTGCTGACACTTCTTAACATCGGTGGCCCCTACGTTCCGCCCGCGTATTTGATGCCGCGTCTGCGGCTGAGTCCGAGCCCCGCCGGGGTTATCCGGCGGGGCTCCTTCTATCAATTTGGCGGCTCTGCGCCTATATATATGAGGAGTATCCATTATGTTCCATGCTATCGCGCATGCTTTACTTGCCCTCGTGCCCGAGTTCGATGCTGCAAAGGTCGAGGACGTCCCTATGAGCCTGAAGGCCTGGATCGATGATTCGCAGGGCAACATCCGGAGGGAGACGTTGGGCGCCAAGTGCATGGTGCGTCACTTCTTTGCAAATTAGCTACATGGCCCAGCGCACGGCAGGGAGTGTGTAAAACTAGCGGTTGAAAAATCGCTTTAGCGACAGGGCGCATTGCTTTGGGCGCTTGTTTTGGTATTTGGAGAAAGGAGACGGTTCCATGGCTCTTTGGGGCGGTCGTTTTGAGGCGGGCGTGGCCGAGGTCACGCAGGAGTTTGGCGCGTCGCTGCCGGTCGACAAACATCTCTATAAGCAGGATATCGCCGGATCTAAGGCACATGCCAAGATGCTGGCGGCCCAGGGCATTATCAGCGCCGAGGACGAGCAGGCGATTGCCGAGGGTCTGACCGCAATCGAACAGGATATCGATGCCGGCAACTTCACCTTCGATATCAACGACGAGGACATTCATATGTCCATCGAGAGCGAGCTGACGCGTCGCATCGGCGAGGCTGGTAAGCGCCTGCATACCGGGCGTTCGCGCAACGACCAAGTTGCGACCGATACGCGCCTGGGCGTCAAGGCGCTGGCCAAGGAGCTCATGGAGGCCAATCTTGAACTGCGTCATGTGCTGGTGGATGCGGCTAAAAAGTACGACAAGGTGATTCTGCCGGGTTACACGCACATGCAGCATGCTCAGCCCGTGCTGCTGTCGCACCATCTGCTGGCGTATTCCTGGATGTTCGTGCGCGACTTTACACGCCTGAAGGTCGCCTTTGATGCTGCCGACAACTGCCCGCTGGGCGCTGCCGCGCTTGCCGGTACGAGCTATCCGCTCGATCGTCAGATGACGGCCGCCGAACTTGGCTTTGCGGGCGTGATCCCCAACTCGCTCGATGCGGTTTCCGACCGTGATTTCCTCCTCGACCTGCATTACGCCGGCTCCGTCATGGCGATGCACTTGTCGCGTCTTTCCGAGGAGATCGTGCTGTGGTCGAGCTCCGAATTTGGCTTTATCACGCTTTCCGACTCCTACTCCACTGGCTCGTCCATCATGCCGCAGAAGAAGAACCCCGATTTTGCCGAGCTTATCCGCGGCAAGAGCGGCCGAGTCTATGGCAACCTGGTGCAGCTGCTCGTGACCATGAAGGGCCTGCCGCTTGCTTATAACAAGGACTTGCAGGAGGACAAGGAGGGCGCCCTCGATACCGCCCATACGCTCATGCAGTGCCTGTCCGTTATGGCCGGTATGATTTCGACCTGGACCGTCAACGAGGATGCCATGGCGCGCGAGTGCGGTGTGGGGCACCTTGCCGCCACCGATGTTGCCGATTACCTGGCCAAGCGTGGCCTGCCGTTCCGCGAGGCACATGCCGTGGTGGGCCATTTGGTCCTGATGTGTGAGAAGCGCGGCTGCAACCTTGAGGACCTGCCGTTTGAGGTGTTCCAGGAGGCGAGTCCGCTCTTTGAGCACGACATTACCGAGGCGCTCGACATCCCGTCGATTGTCGCCGCGCGCACGACCGAGGGCGGCACCGCCCCTGCCGCCGTTGCCGTGCAGCTGCAGCGTGCCGAGGCACAGCTTGAGGCCGACAAAGGCGTGTTTGGATCGCTGACCAAGGTCGTCGAAATGGGCCACGGGGTAAAGTAGGGGTTTGGCTGAAGCTGTTTTGGCCATTATTTATTGATAAATCGTTGTTGCTTTACGGACGTCTGCTGATGTGGGCGTCCGTATTTTGTTGCTATGGGGGAGGGGCTTGTCGAGAACTTCTGTAGGACCTTTGGGCAGGTTGTGAAGGGGGTACGTTCACGGGCGGCAACCGACCGTCCGCTCGGTTCGATGCGGTTGATGTGCGGTCGGATGGTACTCTAATCGGGCCTCGAAACAGAAGTGACACAAATGGAACGTTTTAATAAATTGTAACGTTTCAAAAAACAGCTTTTTGTTTAACTGCAGCTAAAACTCTGTTACGATGCAGTCCGGGCGGGTGCCGGAATGGGACTTGGGCACGCGCGAACCTACTTGAAAGGCTACCTTATGGCTATCGAGAAGACCTTCATCATGATTAAGCCCGACGCTGTGCGCGATCGTAAGATCGGCGAGATCGTCGCTCGCATTGAGCGTAGCGGCCTTGTCATCGAGCGCATGGAGATGACCACGCTCGAGCGCGCTACCGTCGAGGAGCACTACGCCCATCTGGCCGACAAGCCCTTCTTTGGTGGTCTCTGTGACTTTATGACGAGCGGCCCGGTCGTTAAGATGGTCGTTTCCGGTCTCTCCGCTGTCTCCAAGATGCGCACCCTTATGGGTGCTACCAACCCGCTTGATGCTGCTCCCGGCACCATTCGCGGCGACTTCGCTGTCGATGTCAACGCTAACGTAATCCACGGCTCCGACTGCTTGGAGAACGCCGAGATCGAGATCAAGCGCTTCTTTGGCTAAACCAGCTTTGACTCCTTAAAGCTGTTAGCGTGTGGCTTTGGCGCCGCGGAATTCCATCCGCGGCGCCCTTTTTATTCCAGTAGATTTTTGGTAACCGCTTAGAAATCTACTAAAGAGCCCCCGCCCGGATGTTTCTTCCGGGCGGGGGCTGGCGTTAGCGTATGGCTTTGTAGGTCTTTAGGCCTCGTCGACGACCTTGAGGCCGCGCGTGTGGTCGATCTCGTTGAGGAGGTTAACGCGACGCTCATGACGACCGCCCTCAAACTCGGCGTCGAGCCACTCGTCGACAATCATCTTGGCGAGCTCGGAGCCCACGACGCGGGCGCCAAAGGCGAGCACGTTGGTATTGTTGTGCATGCGGGAGAGCTTGGCGCTGAAGGGCTCGGAGCACACGACGGCGCGAACACCTTCGACCTTGTTGGCGGCTAGGCTGATGCCGACGCCGGTACCGCAGATCAGGATACCCAGGTCGACGTCACCGTTGGCAACGGCCTTACCCACCTTGTAGCCGGCGATGGGGTAATCAAAGCTCTCGGAGGTGTCGGTTCCAAAGTTCACGACCTCGCAGCCGCGCTCCTTCAGGTGCTCGGAAATGATGTTCTTGAGCTCGACGGCGGCATGGTCGTTGCCGATACCAATCTTCATGAGTGGTTCCTCTCTGGTCCGTGCGGCGGAATTGCTAAAGGTTTTACCGCGTTCGACTGCATGATAGCGCGACTTTTGTGTAAACGCTCGGGCGTTTTTTGGTCAAACGCTTTAGCATGCAACAAGACCGGCTTTTCATGAATGAATGCCGTCAGATTGCGCTTAAGCGCCGTCCGTCGGAACCATGGTTGCGGTTTCTGATGCATTGTTATCAAATAAAAGAGTTAACTCTTTTTGAGAGCCCAGTCCGTTATACAAGTAGGAGATACCTATGCCTGCCGATTCCCTTCGTGATACCGCGTTTTGCGATGTTTTGAACCGCGAGCTTGTCTGTGCGCTCGGCTGCACCGAGCCTATTGCCGTTGCCTATGCAGCGGCGCTGGCGAGCCAGACGCTCGGTTGCGAACCCGATCATATGGATGTCGCCTGCTCGGGCAACATCATCAAGAACGTTAAGAGCGTGACCGTGCCCAATTCGGGCGGTATGCACGGTATTGAGGCGGCGGCCGTGCTGGGTGCCGTGGGCGGCGACGCCAAGAGCGCGCTTGAGGTGCTCGAGAGCGTTGACGATAAAGACCGTGCTCGTGTGGCCGAGCTCCTCGCCGATGCCGGCTACTGCGATGTGTCGCTTGTCGAGGGTGTGCCCAACCTCTACATCAAGGTGACTGCCACAGCCGGGGGCCATACCGCAGTCGTCGAGATTACCGACCACCACACCAATGTCACGTGCCATACGCTCGACGGTATTCCGGTATGCGGCAAGTCGGCGGGGGAGTGTGCCGCCTGCGCCGAGCGCGTTATGGCCGAGCGTGCGGCAGATAGCGCTGACACGCCCATGTCGATTGAGTCCATCATCGACTTTATTGAGGACGGCGACATCGATGGTGCCCGCGCTGCCGTTGAGCGTCAGATTGAGCTGAACGGCGCGATCAGCGCCGAGGGCCTGGCGCACGCTTGGGGTGCCGAGGTTGGCCGCACGCTGCTGGGTGCTCGTGCCGATGACGTCGCCTGCCGTGCCCGCGCCCGTGCGGCCGCCGGGTCCGACGCCCGCATGAACGGCTGTGCGCTGCCGGTCGCCATTGTGTGCGGCTCGGGCAACCAGGGCATTACCTGCGCACTGCCCGTTATGGAGTATGCCGAGTACCTGCGCTGCGACCACGATCGCCTGGTGCGCGCCGTGATGCTGTCCGATCTTATCGCTGTGCATATCAAGAGCTATATTGGTGCGCTCTCGGCGTTTTGCGGTGCTATTTGCGCCGCGTGTGGCGCCGGCGCTGCGATTACCTGGCTGTGTGGTGGCACGCGCGAGCAGATTGGCGCGACGGTTTCGAACACACTCGGTAACGTGGGCGGCATCGTGTGCGATGGCGCCAAGGCAAGCTGTGCCGCCAAGATTTCCGCTGCCGTTGATGCGGCGATTCTAGGTCACGATATGGCCATGCAGGGTCGTGGCTTCCGCGCCGGCGAGGGCCTGATCCAGGATACCGTCGAGCAGACAATCGCCAGCATGGGCTACGTGGGCCGTGTGGGTATGAAAGATACCGATGTCGAGATCCTCAACATCATGATCGGCAAGACTCGAGTCTGTTAGTTACGCGGTTTTACCAAACCGCGTAACCAGTCGACGCTGCAAACGCCCCTAAGCGGCAATCTGCCTTTCAATCGTCGGGCATGGCCAGAAGGCCTATGCCCTCCTCTTTCAAGGCACATTGCTCGCTTAGGGGCGTTTTCGCTGACTTATGCTCAACCTGCGGCGCTATTTTGTTTGGTGGGAGGGGTCCTATGACAGTTCGTCGGCTACTTGGTGTTCGTAGAAGGCTTCTACTACGGCGTTGAAATCGCGGGCGAAGTCTTCCATGGTTCCGTGCCAGGTGGCTCGGCCGGGTTTTCCCTGGCCAACATAGGCAGTTTGAATGCCGCAGGCGGGGCTAGGGAAGTCGCGCTTGGGGTCGTTGCCCACCATAAGGACCTCGTGTGGCTCGAGTCCCATCACCTGAAGCTGCTCAAGATAGTAGGTGGCATCGGGCTTGCAGCGGGTGGTGTTTCCCATGTGCGTGACGAGCTCAAAGGGGGCGTCGGCCAGGTCGCCCCAACCCATGCGGCACTCGATTGCCCCCTGGGGAAAGCTGGGGTTGGTAAAGAGCGCGCAGCGCAGTCCTACGTCCTGTACGGCCTGGAGAGCGGCGTGTGCGCCCGGCATGGCGTGGGCGTTGATGACATCGTCGTTCTTGTACGGAAGCACTTCGCGGTCGTAGTAGGTAAACGCCTCGTAGATGAGGGGATCGGAGAGGCATATGCCGCATCGGCGCTCGACCTCGGTGCGGTAAAATTCAAGATTGGTGCGGTTGTCCGTGCCGCTTCGGCGGTTGGCGTTGAGGTCGACCAGGATGGTGCCGAGGCGTGCCATCGTGCCACCGCGGCTGCGGCGTCCGATATCCGCGAGCATCGACGAGACATCCTTAAAATAGCGAAGGATGAACGCGTTGAGGTTGATGCTGAGAAGCGTCTCGTCCATATCGAAAACGACTGCTTTGAGCACGCGGGCACCTTTCTCGATAAATCGTTCCAGAATCGTTGCTCCGGATACTTTACCCTAAAGCCGTATGCCTAACTGCCTATCGTCAACTTATGGAGACGGTCGTCCACAAGATTGCGAAAAAGTCTCCATACGAGTAAAAAATCGCAGTTCACGCTTGAAATCGAAATGATTTCCCCGTAACCTATACGAACGTGATTGCATAAGCGTCACATTAGTATCTGTCGGCTCCCGAGTGTTCCTAAACGTTGTGTGCTTGTCGCACCCTTCTGTAGGTCCTAGCAATCGGGGCCCCGTAGTTCGAAAGGGGTCCACCTTTGAGTGAGATTCAGAACTCGTCCATTTTCTCTCTTGACGATGTCAACGAGGAGGAGATGAACAACCTCATCGACGGTACGATTACCGACTTTGATGAGGGCGATCTCGTTAACGGCACTGTCGTTAAGATCGAGCATGACGAGGTGCTCGTTGACATCGGATTCAAGTCCGAGGGCGTTATCCCGGTCCGCGAGCTGTCCATCCGCAAGGACGCTAACCCTGCAGACATCGTTGCTCTCGGTGATCCCATCGAGGCTCTGGTTCTCCAGAAGGAGGACAAGGACGGTCGTCTGGTCCTGTCCAAGAAGCGTGCCGAGTACGAGCGTGCTTGGAACCGCATCGAGGAGAAGTTCAACTCCGGCGAGAACGTCGAGGGCGAGGTTATCGAGGTTGTCAAGGGCGGCCTGATCCTCGACATCGGCCTGCGTGGCTTCCTGCCCGCTTCCCTCGTCGACCTCCGTCGCGTCAAGGACCTCACCTCCTACATGGGCACCCGCATCGAGGCCCGCGTTATCGAGATGGACCGCAACCGCAACAACGTCGTCCTCTCCCGTCGCGTCGTGCTCGAGGAGTCCCGTAAGGCCGAGCGCTCCGAGATCCTGTCCAAGCTCAAGTCTGGCATGCGTCTCCAGGGCACCGTTTCCTCCATCGTCGACTTCGGCGCCTTCGTCGACCTCGGCGGCATCGACGGCCTCATCCACATCTCCGAGCTCTCCTGGAACCACGTCAACCATCCTTCCGAGGTTGTCAAGGTCGGCCAGGAGGTCGAGGTCGAGGTTCTCGACGTCGATCTCAACCGCGAGCGCATCTCCCTGGGTCTCAAGCAGACCACCGAGGATCCGTGGCGCGCACTGGTCAAGAAGTACCCCGTCGGCGCTATCGTCGAGGGTACTGTGACCAAGCTTGTCCCGTTCGGCGCATTCGTCGACCTGGGCGAGGGCATCGAGGGCCTGGTGCACATCTCCGAGATGGCCAACAAGCACGTCGATCAGCCTTCTCAGGTCACCCACGTGGGCGACAAGGTTCAGGTCAAGGTCATGGAGATCGACCTCGACCGTCGTCGTATCTCCCTGTCCATGAAGTCCGCTGCTGAGACTCTGGGCGTCGAGATCGAGGTTACCCCGCTGCCTTCCGAGAAGAAGGACGAGGAGACCGACGCCGAGTAAATCGGTTTGACGATCACTTGTTTTAAGGGATCCGTCCGTAATGGACGGATCCCTTTTTGCATTTGGCGCCGAGATGCGCAATGCTGCCGGGCTGTCCACACGTTATTTGGTTGTCGGTGTATGAAAAATGCCGACATCCCGCCTCGGGGAGGAGGCGGGAACGCACCGAGTAGACGGAGGGGTGCGGAGCGCGGCCGCGTCTCGACTGGCGACGTTGCCCATCGACAACCCTATTGTACTGTATGGAGTGGTTCTTGGTTTATCGTGTCGAACGCTTGTGTTGTGCCATTGCCTGCGGCAACGGTGTGCTACACTCTTGCACTGCTGAGTGGGCCAGACGGTCGCGCGATGTGCTGCTTGCAACACGCGTGAGGAAAGTCCGGGCTCCAGAGGGCGGGATGCCGGCTAACGGCCGGGCGGAGTGATCCGACGGAAAGCGCCGCAGAAAAGAAGACTCCCACCTGCGCCGCAAGGCGTAAAGGGAAAAGCTGAAACGGTGGTGTAAGAGACCACCAGCGTCGTGGCAACACGGCGGCTTGGCAAGCCCCATCCGGAGCAAGCGCGAATAGGAACGCTATGGACCGGCCCGGTCCGCGTTCGGGTAGCGTGCGTGGAGCTGCACGGTAACGTGCAGACAAGATAAATGACCGTTCACGACAGAACCCGGCTTATAGGCCCACTTGGCAACTATGTTGACGCTGCGAACCCGTCAGCGCGGCAATCTGCCTTTCAAGCCTTCGGGCATGACCATAAGGTCAATGCCCTTGTCTTTCAAGGCACCTTGCTCGCGCTGACGGGTTCTCGCTGTTGGTGACGGTATCATTGGCGTTTCCGTTCTATTTACCGAGGTTATCGGTACGGCCTTTGCCGTATTATTGAGGCTGTTTGTTGCTTTGCTTGTTGTTGAGGGGCTTTGTTGGACAGCTATTTTACTCTGCAATCGAATATTGAGGCTTCGGGCGAGTTTGTGGACCGCAAGAGCCGGTTTATTGCCCAGCTGGTCCATATTGAGTCCGAGGATGAGGCGAATGCCTTTATCGAGATGGTTCGCAAGCGTCATTACGACGCTCGACACAATGTTCCCGCGTGGATTTTGGTCGATGGGCGCGAGCGCCAGAGCGATGATGGTGAGCCGAGCCGCACGAGCGGCATGCCGACGCTCGAGGTGCTGCGCGGTGCGGGGCTCAAAAATGTTTGCTGCGTGGTGACGCGCTATTTTGGTGGCACGCTGTTGGGGCCTGGTGGCTTGGTGCGCGCCTATACTGCGGCAACGCAGGCGGCGGTGGCCGCGGCTCAGGAGGCCGGGCAGATCGTCGAGATGACGAGTGTCGTGCCGGTTGACGTGCATGTGGCCTATCCGCAGTATGAGCAGGTGCTTCGCTTGGCACAGGATTCGGGTGCCAAGGTTTCGGATACCGATTACGCGGATACCGTTACACTTCACTTGGTATTTAAGGCGGGGGAGCAGGAGCCATTTTGCGCCAAGATGCGCGAGCTTATGGCGGGACGCGAGGAGATCGAGGTCGGCGCTCCCGAATTTGCCGAGTTCTGAAGGCGACGGCCGGCGTGCTTTTGGATGGATCCCAAGCGCGCCGGCCGTCGTTTTATGTTGATGCCGTCTACTCGGCGAGCTGCTTTAGCACATCGCAGGCGATCTCGACGGCATCGTCGATGCAACCGGGGCAGCTGCGGAGCGGACCCTTATCCGATCCGATGCCCTTGAGCGTGCCGCAGACGGTCGTCGTATTCTTCTCGCCAAAACGCTTGGCAATTTCACGCGACAGCTTGTAGGTCTGGCCTTTGGTCTTGGGGTTTTCCATGCCGTCGCTCATCACGAAGCCCATGATGGCCACGGCGCCCGAGATGGCGCCGCAGGTTTCGGTCATGCCGCCCATGCCGGCACCAAAGCCCTCGGTGAGGGTAAAGGCGACCTGGGGGTCGAGTCCGACGGCAGGTGCGAGCGTGCAGGCGACGGCCTGCGCGCAGTTAAAGCCACGGGCGTGGTATTCGGCAGCCTGAGCCTGACAGGCGGTGATGTCGAGCTGGGCCGTATCGATTTGCTTCATCGTTGTCTCCTTGGTCACGGTGTACCCGCCTATGGTACCCGTGGCGGTGCGTGTAATCATCGAGAGCTTCATGGATGCCTCATTTTTATCTATCGAGCAAATGTCCAAGGCTTGAGATAAATGCCCCGGATCAATTTGTCCCATAACCTACCTTGGGGATGGGTTGAGAGGGGTGCAGGGTAGCGGTATCGTGAACCGAATAAAACGTAACCCAGGCAAGGGAGCAAGATATGAGCGAGCAGACCATCGGTACCACATGTGTTCAGGGCGGCTATCACCCGGGAGATGCGGAGCCGCGCCAGGTGCCCATCTACCAGTCCACCACGTGGAAGTACGACACGTCGGAGCACATGGGCAAGCTGTTTGACCTAGAGGAGTCGGGCTATTTCTACAGCCGTCTGCAGAACCCTACGTGCGATTTGGTTGCTGCCAAGATCTGCGAGATGGAGGGCGGTACCGCCGCGATGCTCACGAGCTCGGGCATGGCGGCGAACTTCCTTGCGATTTTTAACGTGGCCGGTGCCGGCGATCACGTGGTCGCAAGCTCTGCCATCTACGGCGGTACCTACAACCTGGTTGCCCATACCATGGGTCATATGGGCTTGACCTGCACGTTCGTTGCCCCCGACTGCACCGACGAGGAGCTCGAGGCAGCCTTCCAGCCCAACACCAAGCTCGTCTTTGGCGAGACGATCGCCAACCCCGCCCTCGCCGTGCTCGATATTGAGCGCTTTGCCAAGGCCGCGCACGACCACGGCGTACCGCTGATGGTCGACAACACCTTCCCGACGCCCGTGATGTGCCGTCCCTTTGAGTGGGGCGCCGACATCGTCACGCACTCCACCACTAAGTACATGGATGGCCATGCGGCCTACCTGGGTGGCGTGATCGTTGATCACGGCCAGTTTGACTGGATGGCCCATGCGGACAAGTTCCCGGGTCTCACCACGCCCGACGAGAGCTACCACGGCGTGACCTATGCCGAGAAGTTCGGTCGCGAGGGCGCCTTTATTACCAAGGCCACCGCGCAGCTTATGCGCGACCTCGGCCCCATGCAGAACCCTCAGGCGGCCTTCTTCCTGAACAGCTCGCTCGAGAGCCTGCATGTGCGCATGCCGCGTCATTGCGAGAACGGCCTGGCCGTTGCCAAGTTCCTGCAGAGCCATCCCAAGGTACGCTTCGTGAGCTATCCGGGCCTGGAGGGCGATAAGTACTATGACATGGCTCAGAAGTACATGCCCAACGGTACCTGCGGCGTCGTGAGCTTCGGCTTTAACGGTGGTCGCGCGGCGGCCGAGACCTTCATGAAGAGCCTCAAACTCGCCCAGATCGCCACGCACGTGGCCGACGCGCGCACCTGCTGCTTGCATCCGGCAAACGCCACCCATCGCCAGATGAACGATGAGGAGCTCATCGCCTGTGGCATCTCCGCCGACATGGTGCGCCTGTCGTGCGGCCTCGAGGACACGGCCGATCTGATTGCCGACCTTGAGCAGGCACTCGAGCAGTGCTAGGCTAGCGTTCGTGCGAGGCGCCGATGCTGGCAGAAAGCTTCGGCGACCTTTCGTTCCGATTCCGTAGGCGGGACCCCAATCGCGACTGTTTGCAGGCGATTGGGGCCCCGTTTTTGCGTTGCGCCACTCGAAAGGATGGATATGGAGAAAACCGCAGAGCAGCTGCGCCGCGAGCACATTGCCCTTGAGGGCGACACCCATGGCAAGAATAAATGGGCGATTCTGTTTACCGTGCTCATCATGACGTTTATGGTGTGTCTGGATTCGACCGTCGTGACCGTGGCGCTGCCCGTGATGCAAAAGGAGCTGGGCGTGGGCCTCGATCGCATCCAGCTGGTAAGCTCGGTGTATCTGCTTGCGACTTGCGTGGCTATGTTGCCGTTTGGCCGTCTGGGCGACGTGCGCGGCAAGGTGAATGTGTTCCAGCTGGGCGTCATCGTCTTTACGGTTGGCTCGCTGCTTTGTGGCCTTTCGGCCTCGCTCGAGGTTCTTATTCTGGCACGCATTGTTCAGGGTATCGGTTGCGCGGCGGCCATGGCCAACAACATGGGTATCATCACCGAGTCGTTTCCGGCGCGCGAGCGCGGTCGTGCTATGGGTATTCTCGCGACCTTCGTGGCCCTCGGCATGATGTGTGGCCCCGTGCTCGGCGGTATGCTGGTGGCAAGCTTTCCCTGGGAGAGCATCTTCCTCATCAACCTACCCATTGGCGTCATCTCGTTTATCGTGGGGCTCTACACGCTGCCGCATGTTAAGCCGGAGGCTGGCGAGCGCCCCATGTCCCTGATCGAGGCCGCTCGTCGCTGTTTTGCAAATTCGGCCTTCACCATCAACCTTGCCTGCATGCTCATCGTGTTCGTTGGCATTGGCGCATCCGAGTTTATCCTGCCGTTCTATTTTCAGGATGCTCATGGGTTTGGGTCTGACGTTTCGGGCCTGCTGTTTTTGGCACTGCCGATGGTGAATGCCTTTATCGGCCCGCTTTCGGGAACGGTTTCGGACCGTGTTGGCTGCGAGGGTCCTACGGCGGTTGGTCTGGGCGTGTACGTGTGCGGCCTCTTCGCGGTGAGCACGCTCGACGAGCGCTCTTCTATCCCTGTGATCGTGTGCTGCGTCGCATTTATGTCGTGCGGTACGTCGATTTTCCAGAGCCCCAACAACTCGCTGTATATGGGTTCAGCCCCGCGCGAGGCACTTGGTTTTGCAGGCAGCTTGGGCAGTTTGGCGCGCTACGCCGGCATGGCACTCGGCATTACGGTGGCGTCGAATATCCTGTATGGGCAGATGAGCATGGCGATGGGCGAGGCCGTGACCAGTTTTGTTGCAGGCCGTCCGGATGTGTTCCTGTTTGGCTTTCGCTCGGTGTTCTACGTGCTCATGGCTGTGGCCGCTGTGGGATTTGCGCTCGCCATGGTGCGTTTGGTGAGGATGCGCGCCCGCCATTAGCTTGTGGTGGCAGGCTTGCCAAGAATCGGGCTTATCTACTGGTCTTGCAGCTTTATAGTGCGATGCGGCTTGTGGGGCGGGCGGGGGTCGGTCCGTGGTAGACTATCGAACAACGTTTATTAATCGCGCGGTATCGTTGCCGCGAGAAGGGGTTGCGCCATGCAGGAGCTTGAGGATCGTATTCGCCATGACGGCATCGTAAAGGCCGGTAACGTCCTTAAGGTTGATGCCTTCCTCAACCACCAGTGCGACGTTGAGCTGTTCGACCATATGGGCGCCGAGTGGGCCCGTCTGTTCGAGGGTGTCGAGATCAACAAGATCCTGACGATCGAGGCTTCGGGCATTGGCATGGCTTGCATTGCGGCCCAGCATTTTGGTGGCGTGCCGGTGGTCTTTGCCAAGAAGGCACAGTCCATCAACCTCGACGGCGAGCAGTATGCCACGACCATCTACTCCTTTACCAAGCAGAAGGAGTACCCGGTTATCGTTGGCAAGCGCTTCCTGTCCGAGGGCGACAAGGTCCTGATTATCGACGACTTCCTGGCCAACGGCTGCGCGCTCGAGGGTCTTATCAAGATCTGTGAGGCTGCGGGTGCCGAGGTATCTGGTATTGGCATTGCGGTGGAGAAGGGCTTCCAAGGCGGTGGCGATAAGCTCCGCAAGCGCGGCTTCCGCGTTGAGAGCCTGGCCCGTATCGCCGATATGGACTGCGAGAACGGCGAGATCACCTTCGCCTAGGCTCGCAACACAAGCGATTGGTATGCGATGTGACAAAGGGACTGTCCCTTTGTCACATTTTTTGTATGAGGGGAGGTGTTGATATGGATGAGAACAAGATGGGATGGAGCGAGTATGCACGCTATGCCGAGATGTCGGTCGAGGAGTTGGCACGCGATTGCGAAGTGCAGGTGTTTCGCGCGACGGGTCCGGGCGGACAGGGCGTGAACACGACGGACTCGGCGGTACGCATGAAGCATGGGCCCACGGGGATTGTCGTGACGGCGCGCGAGAGCCGCAGTCAGTTTCAGAATCGTAGCTGCTGTCTGCGTAAGCTGAGGGCAGAGCTTGAGCGTCGTGGCCGTCCGCCGCGTCGACGCGTAAAGACCAAGGTGCCCCAGCGCTCTCGCCAGCGCAGGCTCAATGATAAGCACTTCAACGCCATTAAAAAGGCCAACCGTCGCAAACCGGGCAGCGACGAATGATCTCCTCATAAGTTGCGGTGAAATAGGGACTGTTTTGCGGCTTTAGCTGCATAAACAGTCCCTATTTCACCGCAACTTAGGTGGGGCTAGCGGGTTGGGTGCCAGACCTCGAGGACGGCGGGAAGGACGTCGACCTCGATGCGCGAGGCGACAACGGGCTCGCCGTCGGCTTGGATGGGGTAGTCGGGCTCCTCAAAGGTGAGCTCGGCATGGCGGCAGCGGCGCATGCGAACCGGTGGCAACTTGGTATGGTGGCCGTCCTTGGCCGAAAGAAACATAGGCAGGGCAATCGCGCGAGGGACGGGGCCGCATGCGTAGCAGACGTCGAGCATGCCGTCGCAGGGGTCGGCATCGGGGCAGATGCGATAGCCCGAGCCATACGTGGGGCCCAGCTGAATCGCCATGATGATCGCCCTTACGCGCTCGGCGGGCGCCCCGTCAAAGCTGACTGTCATGGGGTAGTTGCGGTAGCGCAGACCAAACTGCTCCAGACCCGAGAGGGTGTAGAGCGGAGCGCCAGCGAGGCCCGTCTTTTTGCGCAGCTCGGTGGTGCCCAGGCCGATGGCGGCATCGATGCCGACCGAAAGCGTTTGGTCGTAGTACTCAACGGTAGCCTCGCCGCTGCCGTTTGCGGGGTTCCATGAGCGAATGCGTCCGATATCCTGGCGCTGCAGCTCACAGGTGAGCAGCGCGCCAAAATCCTTGCCGGAGAAATCTTCGATGCCGAGCGTCTGGGCAAAATCGTTGCCGGAGCCCACGGGCAGGACGGCAAGAGCGGGGCGGGCGTTCTCCTTTTGCGTCATAAGCCCGTTGACGACCTCGTGGATCACGCCGTCGCCGCCGAGTGCGATAACGGTACGATAGCCCTGAGCCTGCGCGGCAAGCTCCTTGGCATGTCCCATGCGCTCAGTCAGCACCAGGTCAAACTGGGATGAGCGCGCGGTCATGTCCAAAAAGCGCTGCAGGCGCTCAGCGACCTCGCGCGCCGCACCCGACTGGGCGGCAGGGTTGGCGATTATGAGCGTGCGACCAAAATCAGTTGCGTGCATGGAGCGACTCCTGGCGTATGACGTGACGGTGCGGTCGCGCTCAGGTCGAATTGCCCCCGATTGTGGCTGCACGGCGAATACTAACGTCTACTCTATCAGGTCGTTGTGGCGCTCGATAGCATCCGCTACCGTACCGCCCTCATCCACAATAAGCGAACGGCGTTTAGGCGAGACAATGCGCTGCGCGGGATATACGCCGCGGTGGCCGCCGACAAGATAGCTGATAAACGCCACGATCACGAAGAAGCCGGCTGCCGTGCCGTGGAACAGGTCGATGGCCATCATACAGGTGGTGATGGGCACGTTAAGGCCGGCGCAGAAAACACCGAGCATGCCCAGCGCCGCCAGAAAGCTGGGGTCGATACCGACGAGGCAACCGATCCAGCCGCCGAGCGCCGCACCGATGCCAAACAGGGGCGTGACCTCGCCGCCTTGGAAGCCCGCACCCAGGGTAAGCGCCGTCACCACGAGCTTGATGGCTGCGTCCGCCAGGGTCGTGTTACCGGCGAACCCGGCGCCCGAGAGCCAGGTGGCAAGGCCGGCATACTTCCAGGCGTCGAGCATCGCGTATGCCGCGAGCACCACGAGCGCGCCCACGAGTGCGCGAGCAAGGTAGTTGGTGATAAAGCGACCGTACAGGCTTTTGACGGTTCGAACCGACCAGGCAAAGAGGCGTGCCGTCAGACCGAAGATAATGGCGCTGATAACAACGATGGCAACCGTCCGTGGTGTCATGTTGGGAACGCTGGCGATGACATTCGCTTCGTACTCGGTACCCAGGGCGAGTGATGTAAAGTAGCCGGTAAACGAGGCGACCAGACAGTAGATGCCCGCGGTGTAGTCGATCTTGCCGATAAAACACATCTCCATGCCAAAGAACGCGCCGGCAAGGGGCGAACCGAATACGGCGCCAAAGGCCGACGAGATGCCGGCGAGCATGAGGTCGTGGTGGTCATGCTTTTTGAGGTGGGCGAGGCTCGAGATGTTGCTGGCGATGGTGCCGCCAATCTGCACCGCGGCTCCCTCGCGACCGGCCGATCCGCCCGTTAGGTGCGTGAGCGTGGAGCAGATGAAGGTGAGGACGGCCATGCGCATATGGATGAGACGTGTGCCCAGAGCGGAGTCGATGACCAGGTTGTTGCCTCGTTTGGCGGCAAGGCCGTGGTTTTTGTACACCCATGCGGTGGCCATGCCCACAACGGGAAGCAGCGCGTAAATCCATGCATGGTGCTCGCGATAGTCGGTCGCGATATTCAGCGAGGCCAAAAACGCCCAAGCGGCAACGCCCATGGCGAGCGAGACGATGACGACGAGTGCGAGCAACTTGGCGCTTGCGAGTAGGTTGCGGACATTGCGGCGCGTGTCGGCAGCTAAGAGATGCTCGGAGCGGGTGATCTGATGCCTGCCTGCCATGATGACGTCGTTCAGGGAGAAAAAGCCGCCGTCGTCGAGCGGCTGGGAATGATCCTGCGCCTCGTTTGCGCTTTCGGGTTTGTCGGTAAAAGCCATACGTTCCTCTTTTTGGTTGCAACACGAGCATTATAAAACGCGGTAAACGCGACGAGCCGGTGGGTTGGTTTCCATTCTGTTTCGCGGCTTGCGGCCGACAGGTGTATTTGCGGGTACAGGCCAAGTCGCGGTCGCGCGTCGGGGATTATACTTAGACAAGCATAAAGAATCGGCGCCCCGTTGTGCGCCGTGGCATTAAGAGGTGCATATGGCAGAGAAGCTCATTCCGCTGGAGGACGCGCAGTCGATTGTTCTGTCGCACGTTGCTCCGACCGATCTCGTCGAGATTCCCGTGTGGCAGGCCACCGGTCTTCCCTTGGCCGAGGACGCGGTGGCCGATATCGATATCTCGCCGTTTGCCAACAGCGCTATGGACGGATATGCCGTGCGCTCGGCGGACTTGGCGCAGACGTCTGGCGAGGCGCCGGTGACGCTCGACGTTATCGGACATGAGGCCGCGGGCCATGTGTTTGAGGGCACAATCGGAGTGGGCGAGACGGTCCGCATCATGACAGGCGCGCCGGTGCCCGAAGGTGCCGATGCCGTGGTGAAATACGAGATCGTCGACGTGCTCGATGGCGACGGCAACGAGGGCTCGCACGTGAGCTTCTCGGCGCCTGCTAAAGTGGGGGAGAACGTTCGCTCTGCTGCCGAGGAGGCCCATGCCGGCGATGTTGTGATGCGCGCCGGCGAGGTCGTGGCTCCGGCGGGCGCGGGTCTGCTGGCGAGCGCCGGATACGCGAGCGTGAAGGTGCACGCTGCCCCATGTGTGGGCATCATCTCGCTGGGCACGGAGCTGGTCGCACCGAGTAAGGTACCGGCGCGCGGGCAGATTCGCGACTCCAACTCGTCGGCGTTGATGGCCGAAGCACTCGATGCCGGCGCCGAGCCCGTGTTCTACGGCATTGCACCCGATGATGAGCAGGCGATTGCCGAGCTGGTGCATCGCGCCGTGCAGGAGTGCGATTTTGTCATTACGAGCGGTGGCGCCTCGGCTGGCGACTACGACTATGTGACGGCGCTCGTCCGGCGCGAGGGCGTGGTGCTGTTTGACCGCATCTCGATGCGTCCGGGCAAGGCCATCACGTTTGGCTTGCTCGGGGGCAAGCCCTACCTAGGGCTTTCAGGCAATCCGGCTGCGGCGTATGTAGGCTTTGAGATGCTCGCCCGTCCGGCGATTCGCAAGATGTGCGGCTTTGCCGAGGGCGTGCGTCCCGTGCAGCAGGCGACGCTCACGCACGGCGTGAAAAAGCGCCAGGACCGACGCTTCTTCGATCGCGCCACGGTTTTGCGCGACCCCGAGACCGGTGAGCTGTTGGTGACCGAGGCCAAGACGCAGAATTCGGCGCTGCTCGGCACGATGCAGCGGTCCAACTGCCTGCTGCGCATTGACGAAGGACCGTGCGAGCTCAAGGCGGGAGATGCCGTGGACGTTGTTCGCGTCGACCTGCCCGAGGGCGCCGTGTTGTAGGAGGAATGCTATGGAGCTGAAGATTTCGATTGTGACGTGCTCGGATACGCGCGATCTTGCCCAGGACGAGGCGGGTGCTGCGCTCGAGGAACTCATCGTGGCGCAGGGCTGGACGGTCGCCTCACATGTGGTCGTGCGCGACGACGTCAGCGAGATTGGTGATGCCATTGCGGAAGCCGCCGATGAGTGCCACGCCAATGTCGTGCTTACCTGCGGCGGCACGGGGCTTTCGATGCGCGATGTGACGCCCGAGGCGACGCGTGCCGTCTGCGAGCGCGATGTGCCGGGCATTGCAGAGGCAATCCGTGCGTACTCGATGACCAAGACGCGCCGCGCTATGCTCTCGCGTGCTATTTGCATGCAACGAGGTCATACACTTGTCGTAAACTTTCCCGGTTCCACGAAGGCCGCCCGCGAAAGCTGGGAGGCCATAGCGGACCAGCTGGAGCACGCGGCTCAGATGACAGCGGGCGGCGGACATACCAACTAAGCTATTTACCTGCGGTGGGGCGACCTTATCGGTCGCTCCGCTTTTGTTTTCCGCCGAATCGACGCCGAGGTGTACGGTAACTCGAAACTATATTCTCAGGCGAGAATAATTTCTCACTAACATTATTCGCGCAAAAGTATAATCTGATTGCAGATTAAAGCCCGCGGTGGGGTACCCGGGCACAAGGTCCGAAAGGGTTGAATATGTTCGATATGGTTTCTCGCCGCGGATTCGTCTCGCTTTCTGCTGTCGCCGCTGCCGGCCTTGGTCTTGCTGGCTGCTCGGGCAGCAAGACGTCCGAGCCGGCCGGATCCGATGCCGGTTCTGCTAAGGCATCTTCCAAGAAGGCTGTCGAGCTGCAGGTCTTTGCCGCCAACTCGCTCGAGAAGGCTCTGCCCGAGGTTCAGGAGCTCTACACAGAGCAGACCGGCACCACGTTTGCCGACACGCAGTTTAAGGCCTCCGGCGACCTTGTCGAGCAGATGCGCGCCGGTGCCGCCGTCGACGTGCTCATTACCGCTTCCAAGGGCACCATGGATGACGCTGAGACCGCCGAGCTCGTCGACGTCGATACGCGTGAGGACATGTTCGTCAACGACCTCGTGATCATTCGCGCCGAGGGCTCCGACACCAAGGTCGAGGCCATCGCCGACGTCGCGAATCTGGACGGCAAGATCGCCATTGGCGACGCTAAGACTGTTCCCGCTGGCAAGTATGCCAACCAGGCCCTGGCCTCCGTGGGCCTCTACACCGGCACCGAGGGCGACGACGGCGAGTATGCGCCCGAGATCGCCGATAAGGTTGCCCTGGCCGATAAGGTGGGCACCGCCGCCGCCTATGTGTCCACAGGCGACTGCGTGGCCGGTTTTGTCTACAGCTCCGATATCTTCCGTTACGACGGCATCGAGGAAGCCTTCGTGTGCCCCGAGGATTCGCACAAGCCCATCGTGTACCCGGGTGCTGTCGCCGATGGCTCCGAGCACGCCGACGAGGCCAAGGCATTTATCGACTTTTGTCTGTCCAACAAGAAGGCCCAGAAGATTTGGGCCAAATACGGCTTTGAGCTTTCCGCGTAGTGCGGCTTGGCGCGATAATTCCATCGTTTTGTGTTTCACTCCGTCCTCGTATTCGCTTGGAGCTTTTCGTGCTTAATAGATTCCGCATGCTTGTCGACTGTGCTTTGATCTTCGCGCTTTGCTGGGTGCCGGGGTTTGCGTTTGCTGGGGACACTGAGGACGGGGCCCAGGTTGCTGCGACCGCTCATGGGCTTTCCTATGGGATCGAGGGTTTTGAGCGGTTGGCCAAGGGGACCGCCCGTACCATGGAGGGCCAGCCTGAAGGCTACCGGTTTCCCGTTGACGAGGACGTGGACCTTGTAGTGGCGCCTGCTGCCGATCGCGTTGTGGTGTGGATATCGCCCAAGGCGGTCGAGAAGTATGGATTGGATCCGCAGGACAACGAGTGCGTATCGGGTCTCAAGGCCCTCGTCTGTAAGCTCGACGGCGCAAACTGCATGGGGGGTGCGCAGTTAGGGGACGTGGATCTTCCTTGGTATGTCACGGCGGAAACAACGTTTGATGCCGGTGGGTATACCTATGGCTTTGACGAGCGCGGTGCGGATGGGGACCTCTATGTGGTGATTGCATCAGCCTCGGGTGATGCCAAGGGCGGCGCGCGTTGGCTTGATAGCGCTCAAATGGTAGAAGCATCGTCTGTCGTGTTGCGGAATGAGCAGGGGCCCTTGACCTCACTGGCCTCCTTTTTAGGCGACATCGACTATCGACCGTTTTGGGTGTCCATAAAAACGAGCGGCCTTGCCCTGTTGATCTCCTTTGCGCTGGGCCTGTTCGCCGCGTGGAAGACTATGGGTACCTCGAGTCGCATCAAGGGTCTGCTCGACTCGGTCTTTACCATCCCTATGGTGCTGCCGCCCACGGTCTGCGGCTTTCTGCTCCTCATGCTGTTTGGCCGCTCGACCGGGGTGGGCCAGTGGCTCATCGCGCACGGCGTCTCGATCGTCTTTACCTGGCCCGCGGCGGTCATTTCGGCCGTCGTGGTGTCGTTTCCCCTGGTCTACCGTACGGCGCTCGGAGCCTTCGAGAGCCTCGACACGCAGATGCTCGATGCGGCGCGCACGCTGGGCTGGTCCGAGCGTCGCATCTTCACCAAGCTTATGATGCCGCTCGGCTGGCCCTCCATCGCCGCCGGCACGGTGCTCGCCTTCGCGCGTGCCATGGGCGAGTTTGGCTGCACCCTGTTCTTTGCGGGCAACTACGCCGGCATTACGCAGACCATCCCCATCGCCATCTACTTTGAGTGGATGGGCGGCAACACGTCGGTGGCCCTCTTTTGGGTCGTCGTCGTGATCGCGTTTAGTTTCCTGGTCATTCTGTTCATCAATATGTACACGGCGCATTCGCAAAAGTATCGCGAGCGCGGCCTGTCCCGCGCGGAGCGCAAGCAGGCCAAGCAGCTGGGCGGCCAGACCGATTCGCTCGACCCAGTCGGCGGAGATGCGCTGCGTATCGATCGCGAGGCGTTGGCCGAGCTTATGCGCGATGACACGGTCGCAAAGGGAGGTCGATAAGCCATGTCGCTCGTTCTGGATATCAAAAAGCGCTATCCCGGCTTTACTCTCGACATTCAGCTCGAGGCTGGCGAGGAGCGCGTGGCGCTGCTGGGTGCCTCGGGTTGTGGCAAGAGCTGTACGCTGCGCTGCATTGCCGGCGTGGAGACGCCCGACGAGGGCAAGATCGTCGTCAACGGTGTGACCTTTTTTGACTCGTCGGCGGGCATCAACCTGTCGCCCCAGGAGCGCAAATGCGCCCTGCTGTTCCAAAACTATCAGCTCTTTCCCAACATGACGGTGGCCGATAACGTATGCGCCGGTGTAAAGGATGCGGGCGACGCCGTGGCGCGCAAAAGGCTGGCCGAGCGCTATCTGGGCATTTTCGGTCTGGCCGATTTTGCCGACCGCTACCCCGTGCGACTCTCGGGCGGTCAGCAGCAACGCGTGGCGCTTGCCCGCATGGTGGCGGCGCATCCGGGCATTTTTATGTTCGACGAGCCCATGAGTGCGCTCGATGCGTACCTCAAGAGCGCCCTCGAGCAGAACATGCTCGACCTGTTCGATGTATGCAACCGCACCGTGCTCTACGTGAGTCACGATATCGACGAGGCGTGCCGTCTGTGCGAGCGCATCTGCGTAATGCACAACGGGCATGTTGAGGAGATCGGCTCCATCGAGGACGTGGTTCGCCGTCCGCAGACGCTGGCGGCGCTGCGTCTGACGGGGTGCAAGAACACAAGCCGGGCGCGCAAGATTGGCGACGAAGAAGTTGAGGCCCTCGACTGGGGCATGACCTTTAACGTGGGCCGCGAGGTTCCCGATGACGTGGCATATCTGGGTATTCGTGCGAGCTACTTCCATGTGGACAACCGCGCGGAGCGGGGTCGCAACAGCTACAATTTGCACGTGGCCCGTGTGAGTGATTCGCGCTTTGAGCGGCTGGTGTTGCTGGACGTGCCGCGCGTTGATGCGCCCACGCGTTTGCAGTGGAAGGTCAACAAAGTGGGCATGCCTGTCGACGAGCTACCGCAAGCAGGCGAGACGCTGCGCATGCATTTTGATGCCAGCAGGATCCATTTGGTTTGTCGATAGCGCCGGGTAATGCCGTCGGGGATATAAGCCTCGGCGGCTTTGTTTTTGCCGTTCGTCGAATGGGGAATGACAAACTCTTATCAAGCAAGATAATTATTTATTAAACGTCGGTACACGACGTTGTCGTACGAATGTCAACGGTGTTCGCATGGCCGATGACCGTTGATATAGTTGACCTCAACTGGTTAAGGAGGGTGCGCACATGCCGCAGACGACATACATTCGCCGCGTTGCCGCGCGCGCCCTGTATATGGCTCGGAGCCGCATATGAGCGGGTATGTTCACGGCTCCGGGAGAGACGACGCACAACTAAATAATCGACCGCAAAGCAGGTTCCCTAAAATTCCGGGCTTGAGCACGGCTGGGCAATCGCCGTCCGTCGTGCATCGATACCGTTGTTATCCGATTTTGGTTCGAGAGGGGAACCGTCATGGCTGAAGAATTTGATTTCCATCCGATGTGGGAGAGCCTCGGCATGAATCTTGCCGACCACGACATGCTGCTGGGCGCCGTGGGCCAGATGTACGGTGATATGTTCCTGACGCAGAACAATCGCCCCAAGTCCACGTCCTACCTGGACTTTGTGGCCACCAACATCCATAGCGGCCGCATTAAGGAGATGCTCGACAAGAAGGAGGCCGGCGAGGCCACCAAGATCGTCGGTTCGTTCTGTGTGTACGTGCCCGAGGAGATTGTGCTCGCCTGCGACGGTATTCCCGTGGGCCTGTGCTCGGGTGCCGATTGGGCAACCGATAAGGTCGAGGAGCATCTGCCGCGCAACACCTGCCCGCTTATCAAGAGCTTTGCCGGCTTTAAGCTGGGCGAGGTCTGCCCCTACATTGAGTCGAGCGACTTGGTGGTAGGCGAGAACACCTGCGATGGCAAGAAGAAGGCCTACGAGTTCTTTGCCACGCAAAAGAACATGTACGTCATGGATATTCCCAACGTACACGACGAGTCGACGCTCGTGACCTGGAAGGCCGAAGTCAAGAAGCTCGCCGCCAAGATCGAGGAAGAGTGCGGCGTCACGATTACGCCTGAGCGTCTGAAGGCCGCCATCCACGCCGTCAATGAGAAGCGTCGCGCCCTGCAGCGCCTCGCTGCCACGCGCGCTGCCGACCCTGCGCCCATCAGCGGTCTCGACAGCCTGCTGACCGTTCAGGCCGCCTTTATGGACGACACGCCGCGTCTGACCGGAGCCATCAACGATATGGCGGCTGAGTGCGAGCAGCGTGTCGAGGCCGGCGAGGGCGTGGCGCCCAAGGGGACCAAGCGCATCCTGTACACCGGTACGCCCATGGCCGTGCCCAACTGGAAACTATTCAACCTCATCGAGAAGGCCGGCGGCGTCGTGGTGGGCGAGGAGTCCTGCACGGGCTCGCGCTACTACAAGGACCTGGTCGACGAGTCCGGTGAGACTGTCGACGAGATGCTCGATGCCATCGCCGAGCGCTACTTTAAGATCAACTGCGCCGTCTTTACGCCCAACGACCAGCGCATGAAGGACATCATCCAGATGGCGCACGACCTGCATGCCGACGGCATCGTCGACGTGGCCTTGCAGTTCTGCACACTCTACGAAATGGAGTCCTTCGCCGTGGAGAAAGCTGCCGAGGAGGCCGGCATTCCGTTTATGCATATCACCACCGACTACGCCGGCGAGGACGCGGGGCAATTGCAGACGCGCATTGAAGCTTTCTTGGAAACCATTTAGGGCTATTCGTCCCGGCGGCTTCCCCAGGCACCCGATCTTGCCGTTCAAACCGTCGCTTGCGTACCAAAGTACGCGGTGCTCCTCATTCACGGTGACCTCGGGCACCTGGGAAAGCTGTTTCCTTGGTTGATTAAAAGGTTTAGGAGTTATATGTCGGATAATATTGAGCAGCCGTTGCCGTCCACGTTTGAGGAGTTCAACGAGCAGCGCAAGGCGGCGTTTATTCGCGTCAAGGATTACAAGCAGGCGGGTAATCGCCTGGTCGGTTTTTTGTGCAGCTATACGCCGCTCGAGATTGTCGATGCCGCGGGGGCTGCGAGCGTGGCGCTGTGCGGCACGTCCGATGAGGTGATTCCCGAGGCCGAGAAGGTGCTGCCGGCAAACCTCTGCCCGCTCATCAAGTCGACCTACGGCTTTGCCTACTCGCAAAAGTGCCCGTTTACGTACTTTAGCGACATGATCATCGGTGAGACCACCTGCGACGGCAAGAAGAAGATGTACGAGCTGCTGGGGGAGCTTAAGCGCACGCACATCCTGCATCTTCCGCAGGGTCGCGATCGCGCCTACGAGCGTGAAGGCTGGTACGAGGAGTGCCGCCTGCTCAAGGAGGAGCTCGAGAACTTCTACGGCATCACGATCACCGATGACGACCTGCGCGCCGCCGTGCGCCGTCGCAACCGCTTGCGTGCGGCCCAGCTCGAGATGTTTGCGCTGCAGGCCAACCAGCCGGCGGCCATGAGCGGCGTCGATCTGATGAGCACCATGTTTGCCGGTACGTTCAGCTTTGATATCGAGGCCTATACGCAGCAGCTGGAGCAAAAGGTTGCCAAGCTGCGCGAGGCCTACGACGCGGGCGAACGCCCGGTCGCGGCGGATGCCAAGCGCATTCTGATCACTGGCTGCCCGGTGGGCGGTGTGATCAACAAGATCGGCCGCACCATCGAGTCCAACGGCGGCGTGGTCGTGTGCATGGATGACTGCTCGGGCGAGCGCACGGCGGCCATGATGATCGACCCGGATGCTCCCGACATCCTGCGCGCCATCGCCGACCGCTACCTGGACATTAACTGCTCGGTCATGACGCCCAACGACGGGCGTATGAAAAACACGCTGACCATGTGCGAGAAGTACCACGTCGATGGTGTAGTCGAAAACGTGCTCCAGGCGTGCCATACCTTTAACGTGGAGAGCTCGCGCATGCAGGAGGCCGTCGAGGGTGCGGGTATTCCGTACATGAAGATCGAGACCGACTACAGCAATGGCGACATGGGCCAGATCGAGACTCGCATCGCCGCCTTTATCGAGACCCTGTAGCTTCCTCAGGCACCGGATCTTGCTCCTCAAACCGTCGCTTGCGTACCCATAGTACGCTGCGCTCCTCTTTCGGGGCAATCTCCGGTACCTGAGAAACCTAGAGCTAAGGCGCCTGAACGCCCCGCTACCTTTGATGTTTAGATTGGGAGAGAGCCATGATAGGGATCGGGATCGATATCGGGTCTACGGCGGCTAAGGCTGCTGTGGTCGATGGGGAGGGTTCGGTGGCGTGGACGTGCGTGCAGCCAACCGGGTTCTCCTCGGTCGATGCTTCCGAGCGGCTGCGCGAGGCACTGGCAGCGGCGGGCTATGACGTGACGGGCGACGATGTTCGCGTGGTCGCGACTGGCTACGGTCGTGTCGCCGTGCCCTATGCACACAAGGTCGTGACCGAGATCACCTGCCACGGCACCGGTGCCGTGCGCCTGTTTGGCGACCACGGCACCGTGATTGACGTCGGCGGTCAGGATACTAAGGTCATTCAGCTTAAAAGTGGCCGCGTGGCCAAGTTTGCCATGAACGACAAGTGCGCCGCCGGTACGGGGCGCTTTTTGGAGATCATGGCCGACCGCCTAGGCATTTCCCAGCAGCAGATGGCCGACCTGGCACGTTCCGGCGAGCCTACCAAGATTTCCAGCATGTGCACGGTGTTTGCCGAAAGCGAGGTCATCAGCCTGATCGGTCGTGGCGAGCCGCGCGAGAACATTGCGCGTGGCGTGATCGACAGCGTGGTCTCGCGCGTGGCGACCATGGCCGGGCAGGCCGCGGGCGCCCCGTACTACCTGACCGGTGGCCTGTGCGAGAACGCCTTCGTGGTGGAGCGGTTGGGCGAGCTACTGGGGTCGCCGGTGACCACCTCGCCCCAGGCTCGCTTTGCCGGAGCGATCGGCGCGGCGATTCGCGCACAGGCGCTCAATTAATGCATCCGCCGTCGGCTCGCATTCATGCGTATACTGGGAGAAAATGATTGACCGATGAGAGGAGGTATCGATGGCTGACGATCAGATTAAGCTCACGTCTATGACGGCCGCGAGCGGTTGAGCCGCCAAGCTGGCTCCCGGAGCCCTCGCCCAGGTCCTGGGCGATTTGCCCAATGTGCATAATGACAACTTGCTCGTGGGGTTCGATACCTCCGACGATGCGAGCGTCTTCAAGGTGGGGGAGAACCTGGGCCTCGTGCAGTCCGTCGACTTCTTCCCACCCATGGTGGACGACCCCTTCCTCTTTGGCCAGATCGCCGCCGCCAACTCGCTGTCGGACATCTACGCCATGGGAGGCACTCCCTCGCATGCCATGAACCTGCTCTGCATCCCCAGCTGCCTAGGGGTGGAGGTGGCCGGTCAGATCTTGGCGGGCGGCGCCGACAAGTGCGTCGAGGCGGGCTGCACCATCGCGGGCGGCCACACCATCAACGACGATGAGCCCAAGTACGGCCTGTCCGTCTCGGGTTTTGTGCAGCTCGACCGCATGCTTGCCAACGGTGGGGCGCGCCCGGGTGATGTACTGCTGCTCACCAAGCCGGTGGGCTCGGGCATCATCACCACGGCCATTAAGGGCGAGCTTATCGAGCAGGACGAGGCCGCAGCCATGTTTGACTCGATGTGCACCCTCAACGAGGCGCCGATTCGTCTGGCCGAGGGGCTCGAACTTCACGGCTGCACCGACATTACGGGCTTTGGCCTGATCGGGCATGCGTGCGAGATGGCCGAGGGCTCGGGCGTGCAGATTGAGCTTGCGTCGGGGGCGGTGCCGCTCTTTGACCAGGTGCTCGACATGGCGCGTCTGGGCATTATCCCCGCTGGCTCCTACCGCAACCAGGACTTCTTTGGCCCGCGCGTGACGGCCGACGAAGATCTGGAGCCGGGCATGCTGGATGCGCTGTACGATCCGCAGACGTCTGGTGGCCTGCTTATCGCGGCACCTGCTGCCGATGTGGATGAGCTTGCGCGTCGTTTACATGCCGAAGGGCGCGTTGCCGCCACAATCGGCCGCGTGTGCGAGCCGGTGCCGGGCGGTCCTGCCGTTCGCGTTGTCCGTTAACGACACGTTTATTGAGCTCTGTACCGTTCTAAAACGATTAATTCGAAAGGAAATACTATGTCTACCAAGATTGAAGTCAATGCCATGGGCGATGCCTGCCCGCTGCCCGTCGTCAAGACGCTCAAAGCCCTGAAGCAGCTTGATGGCGAGGGTACAGTCGTGACCTCGGTCGATAACGAGACCGCCGTCAAGAACATCTCCAAGATGGCGCAGGAGAAGGGCTGCACGGCCTCGGTCGAGAAGGTTTCTGACGCCGAGTGGCACGTGACCGTGGCGACCTCTGGCGCCGTTGCCGTGGCTGATCCCGAGCAGGATGGCGCTGCCTTCTGCGATGCCAGCGCCGGCAAGGGCAAGCTCGTCATTTCCGTCTACACCGACTGCATGGGCCGCGGCGACGACGAGCTGGGCCACAAGCTCATGAAGGCCTTTATCTTTGCCGTGACGCAGCAGGAGGAGCTGCCCGCGACCATGCTGTTCTATAACGGCGGCGCCAAGCTCACCGTCGAGGGCTCACCGGTACTCGACGACCTGAAGGGTCTGGCCGAGCAGGGCGTCGAGATCCTTACCTGCGGCACCTGCCTGGACCACTATGGCATTAAGGACCAGCTTGCGGTGGGCGAGGTCACCAACATGTACGTGATCGTGAAGAAGATGGAGCAGGCCGTGCGCGTCGTGCGCCCGTAGCGTATTGGTTGGAGTTGCCATGAGGGAGAAGCGCCCGGCGCTTGTCATCACGTTTCCCACCACGGCGGCCGCCATGGGTTGCGAGTCCCTGTGCATCGAGCGCGGCCTCCCCGGGCGAACGATTCCTGTGCCCGGGGAGGTCGCTGCCGGCTGCGGTCTGGCATGGAAGGCGTTGCCTGCCGATGAGGAGCTGCTGCGCGGCGAACTCGCCGCGGCGGGCGTTCCCACCGAGGGCTATACCGTGATTGATATGTGGGAGGTCGTGCGATGATCTACTTGGATAACGCGGCGACGACCATCGCTAAGCCGCAGACGGTCATCGATGCCGTGACCCAGGCGATGTGCTCGCTCGGCAATGCCGGGCGCGGCGCCACGTCGGGCGCCCTCGATGCCGCTCGTACGATTCACGGTTGCCGTGCCAAGCTCGCGCGCCTTTTGGGTTGCCCGAGGGCAGACCATGTGTGCTTTACGCCCAACTCCACGGCGGCGCTCAACACCGCCATCAACGGGGTGGTGCGCCCCGGCGACCGCGTGGTCACGACGGTGCTTGAGCACAACTCCGTGCTACGTCCGCTCAATCGCTTGGCGGCTGAGCAGGGCGTGACGGTTGAGCATGCGGGCTGCGACGCGAATGGCGCGCTCGACTACGACGAACTCGAGCGGCTGGTCACGCCTGGTACGCGTGCCGTGGTGGTGACGCACGCCTCCAATGTGACCGGCAACGCGGTCGACATCGCGCGCGTGGCCGCCATGGCCCATGCGGCCGGCGCGCTCGTGATCGTCGATGCCTCGCAGTCTGCCGGCACGGCGCATATCGATATGCAGGCCATGGGGCTCGACGTGGTGTGCTTTACCGGCCACAAGGGGCTCATGGGTCCGCAGGGGACCGGCGGCCTGGCCGTGGCAGAGGGCATTGACGTGGCTCCTTGGGCCATGGGCGGCACGGGCGTGCACAGCTTCGACCCACTGCAGCCGCTTGAGTGGCCCACGCGCCTTGAGGCCGGTACGCTCAACGGCCATGGCATCGCGGGCCTTTCTGCCGGCCTCGACTTTATCGAGGCCCAGGGTGGGGTCGAGGCGATTGCTGCCCACGAGCGTGCGCTCGCTGATCGCTTCCTTGCCGGCGTGCGCGAAATCCCCGGTATTGCGCTCTACGGTGCGTTTGACCAGCCCACACGCTCGGCGATCGTCTCGCTCAACGTGGGCGATATCGATTCTGCCGAGATTTCGGATGCGCTCATGCAAGGGTGGGGGATTGCGACGCGCCCCGGTGCCCACTGCGCTCCGCTCATGCACCACGCGTTGGGGACCGAGCGCCAGGGTGTCGTTCGCTTCTCGTTTGGGTATTTCAACACGGACGAGGAAGTTGACGCCGCGATTGAAGCTTTGCGCGATTTAGCTTGCTAAAGCGTATATACTTGCGGGATGGGCCTTTTGCCCGTCCCGTTTTTGTTTCGACCCGAAAGGTGGTCCCATGGCCTCATCCGCGCCGCGCGGCCTGCGCTCCGACCATGTCGTTACCGTCGGTATCGCCCTGTTCTCGATGCTCTTTGGCGCCGGCAACCTTATTATTCCGCCGCTGCTGGCGCTGCAGGCAGGTTCTGCCACGCCGGTCGCCATGCTCGGCTTTCTGATTGCAGCCATCGGCCTGCCCGTCATGGGCTTTATCGCTGTCGCGCTCGCCGGTACGGCCCGCGAGCTGGCCGGGCGCGTGCACCCCAAGTTTGGTGAGTTCTTTGTCGCGGCTGTGTATCTGGCCATCGGTCCGTGCCTGGCCATTCCGCGCACGAGCTCCACGGCGTTCGAAATGCTGGTGCCGCTGCTACCCGAGGGTGTTTCGCTCGGCACGGCACGTCTGGTGTTTGCCATCGGGTTCTTCGTCGTCGCGTTTGCGCTCACGCTGCGTCCGGGCGTCATCACGCGCGTGCTTGGTCGCATTACGGGTCCCGCGCTTATCGCGCTCATCGTGCTGGTTGTGGGTGCTGCCGTGATCTCGCCGCTGGGACCGGCTGCCGCGCCTCAGGCTCCCTACGATGCAGGCGCCGCCGTGCAAGGCTTTTTGACCGGCTACCAGACCATGGACCTGCTCGCGTCGCTCGCCTTTGGCATTATCATCGCCGAGACCATCCACGAGCTGGGTGTTACCGATGACAAGCGCGTGGCCTTCGAGATTTCGCGTTCCGGTGTGATCGCCGGCGTGCTCATGGCCGTCATCTACTGCGGCCTGGCGCTTGCCGGCATGCAGCTCGGCACGGTTATGCCCGATGCTACTAACGGCGCCGCCATCCTCGCCCGTTCGGCCTCTATGCACTTTGGTCTTGTCGGCACGGTCGTCGTCTTTGCGATCTTCTTCCTTGCCTGCATGAACGTGTGCATCGGCCTCATCAGCTGCTGCTCGCGTTACTTCTGCGAGACGTATGTGGTCGAAGGGGGAGCGGAGGCCTCCGAGGAGGCCATGCGCCGTCCCTTTGCGATTCTCGCCTTTGTGTTCGCGGCGTTTTCGTGCGTGCTCTCCAATGTGGGCCTCGACGTGATTCTTATGTTCTCGGTGCCCATGCTCAACGCCTTGTATCCCGTTGCCATCGTACTGGTACTGATGGGCCTGGTGCACGGCTTTTGCGACGCTCATCCGCAGGTGTGGGTGTGGGTCGGCGGCGTGGTTGCTGTGCAGAGTGTGATCACCTCGGTCCGCGATGCGTTCTTTGCGGGCGCGTGGCTGCCGTTCGATGCGCTGCCGTTGGCGGATATCGGTGCCGCGTGGGCGCCGGTTGCCGTGGTGGCATTTGTGATCGGCCTGCTCCATAGTCGTTTTGTTGCACATTCGAGGAGCTAAGGCATCAATGCTTGCACAGGCGGGGAGTCTCCCCTATAATTTCCTTCGCTTTGGGACACGCAAGGTTTAGACCTTAGCTGCTCAACACCTTCGGGACGTGGCGCAGTTTGGTAGCGCGCCTGCTTTGGGAGCAGGATGTCGCAGGTTCAAATCCTGTCGTCCCGACCATATCTTGCGGGCGTAGTTCAATGGTAGAACCCCAGCCTTCCAAGCTGATGACGCGGGTTCGATTCCCGTCGCCCGCTCCATAGGATAGTTTTAACGGCTTTGGCTTCATTTGGCGCCAGAGTCGTTTTCATATACATGCCGGGGACCCCACATCCCCTCCTAAGTTGCGGTGAAATACGGACTGTTTTTCGGCTTTTATGGCCCATGTAGTCCGTATTTCACCGCAACTAATTGTAAGGGTGGATTTTGATGCCGTTGGGAGGGTCGTAGCGACCGTCTACCGAGAGTGGAAATATTTTTTGAAGCTCTGACCTGCGACGTCAAGCTTTTGGTCAGCTTTTGGCAAGGTATTTAAATGCCGTTCTGCGGTAGCGTAAAGGCGTTCACTCGTTCTTGATTGTTATGGTGCGGGTCATGTCCAATAAAGCTAAACATTTTCCGAAGTCATATGCCAAGATGCTGTTTTCCGCTCTCGGGATTCATCATGACGAGCAGCTATTGATAACGACTGATCCTTGGGATGAGCGGCGCGCGCGTGAGCTTATGCAGGAAGAGCTTTTAATTCGACTCTATAACCATGTGTACGCCGATCCTGTTTATTGGAGCCACCTTGACGTGGAAGCCCGCATTTTCCAGCTTGCATCTGCTATTGTGGCCGTCGAACCGGATGCCATTTTCTGCGGTTCAACGGCGGCATTGCTGTACGGTATCGGCTCTGCTTACTCGCTGCTTAATGCCGTTCAGATGTTGTTGCCGAGATCTACCAGGCGCGATACATATGAGTTCGTTGAGTATCGTCGATGGCGCCCAGGTGAGTTATGGCGGCTCGGCCCGTTTACGCTGACGGACCCCTATCGGACGGTGGTCGATATTGCCCGCGCGAGTGCATTTCGGTATGCGCTTGGCTACGCCGATGGATTGGCTCGTGAGTATGATGTCGACCGCGAGGAGCTGCGTGCGTATGCACAGGCCAATTGTCGCGGTTTGCATGGCATCGCCCGTGCGTTTGGCGTGTTCGAGCATATGGACGGGAGGTCGGATAACGGGGGAGAGTCCGAGGCGCGAGCGGCAATGATCCTTGCTGGAGTCGTTGCGCCTGAGCTTCAGGTTGAGATTGCTCGACCAGGAAATGCCGGCTATTATCTGGCAGATTATGGTTGGCGGATGCCAGATGGGTCATGGATGTTGGCAGAGCTTCATGGTTTGGGTAAGTTTGAGGACGAAACTCAAAAAGATTTGGAACATGCTGCGGCAAAAACCTATCGAGCCGCCTTATTGCGCGATGCGAACTTACGTGCCATGGGTCATAACGTCATTCATTTCAAGCTATCGGACACCTACGACGTAGAATCGTTCGGTGCCATGATGCGCGGTTATGGCATTCCGACAACAAAACCCTACGCCGACTCCCGATAGCGAAATCGTTCGCAGCCAACCTTCAATATGTTGCGGTGAAATACGGACTGTTGAGGCCTTTAAAGGCATAAATCAGTCCGTATTTCACCGCAACTTAGGAGGGGATGGGGTTAGTGGCGACCGTGGTGGCGGAGCTTGTCGATGGTGGCGTCGGTGCCGTGGCTGCGGGCTTCGGCGGCGCGGTCGCGGGCGTCGGCAGCGGTTTGACGCTTGCGGTGGTAATCGATCATGCCTTGGATGATGGGCTTGCCAAAGCTCACGACATCATCGTTGTAGATGGCGGTTCGGGCTGCGAGGAGGCAGTCGGTAAAGTCCATATGCGTTTTGCCGAACAGTTTGATGGCAAGGGCGACAACGGTGGGCTCGTCGACCATGACGTCATCGAGCAGCCTTTTCATGGCCGCAGCAATTTCAACGCGGGGAACCTTATAGACGTCTCGCAGTGTGACCACGACGCGCGTGATGATTTCGGGGTAGACGCGAGCGGTGCGCGTGGCGATGACCTTGGCGGCGCGCGGTGAAAGAACTTCGTCGTCGTCAAGCAGGTAGCGCAGGATGACGGTCTCGTCGATGATGGTGCTACTCATGGATATCTACTTCCTCGGGGCCCAAAATCGAATCGTCACTTTCTGTGGCAAGGTATTCAATCCAGGCATTGCGCTCCTCGGCGCGGCGATTGGGGTCACCATATGCTTTGAGCGATTCATAGGCGGCGGTGCCGTCCTTTGAGCGCACGGCGACCGGCTGAAAGGGGAGTTTGCGCATCAAAATGCTTTGCGCGACAAATAAACGGACAGCCTCGGCGAGCGATGTGCCCATGGCGTCGTAAAGACGCTCGGCATGCTGCTTGTCTTCCTCGCGAATGCGCACCTGCAGGATGGCTCTTTTTTGAGTCGATGACATCACTGGCCCCCTTAATGAGCGTGCAATATAGTCGGTCAAATGCGGCATGTGCCGATACTTGAGCATCTTATAACGATTACTTTATTTCGCTCAAGTAAATAACCATTAACACGAATACAAGCGTAGTACATCCAAAATGAGAGCGCGTAAAAATCTCAGAGGTGTACGCATGTAATACACTCACCTTTATAGCTTCTAGAGAATAATTCCAACCTGCCAAAACCCCTGCAATACACCCGTATTGCAGGGCCTATGCTCAAGTTTGCCACCTGCAACTGCGTATATTTAGCCTGTATATCGTTGGAGGAACTCTATCGAAGTGCCTGTTTCGCCGCATGCACTCGATACGCCGATGCCGGACCACGGGCGGTCCGGGGCAACGTCGACAGGGTCTCTCCGGCATGGGATTCAGGAGGGAGTGAACAACATGGGCAATAAACGAGTCGTGGCTGATTCCTCGCGCTGCATTGGGTGCCAAACCTGTATGGCGGCGTGCATTGAGGCGCACGATATCCCCGGCAACATCGCCGCACCTCGCTTGCGCGTAACGCGCACCTACGAGATCTCCGCGCCGGTGGCATGTCACCACTGCAAGGACGCTCCGTGCGCGAAGGCCTGTCCTACGGGCGCCTTGTTCTTTGATCCAAAGAACCATCGTATCGGCGTCAACGAGGACAACTGCATCGGCTGCAAGAGCTGCGTCATGGCCTGCCCCTTTGGCGCCGTGAGCGTGGCGACCACGCAGGTCCCCGTCTTGATGGGCGACGTGCGCGTGGGTTCGCAGACCAAGAGCTTCGTGCTCAAGTGCGACCTGTGCGTGGACCGTCCCGGCGGTCCGGCGTGTGCCGAGGCGTGTCCGACCAAGGGCCTCACCCTGGTAGACGAGGAGCGTCTGGCAGAACTGACTGCCGAGCGTGCCCGCGCCACCATCGAAAACGAGGCGTAAGCGTCGGGCGACAGGCCCAATGATTGTCAAATAAGTACCGAGTATTCGGTAGCAGAGAAAGGAAGGAGGGTGTCATGGAGAAGCATAAAGTGATCTGCCCGTACTGCGGCGCCGGTTGCCAGTTTAACCTCCTGGTCCAAAACGGCCAGGTCGTGGGTACCGAACCGCTCAACGGCATCACCAACCAGAGCGAGCTGTGCCTTAAGGGCATGAGCGGCTACGACTTCATCAACGACACCAAGATCTTGACTCCCCGCGTACTGCACCCGATGATCCGCCGCACTAAGGGCGCGGATCTTGAGCGCGTAAGCTGGGACGAGGCACTGGATTTCACCGCATCTAAGATGCAGGCCATAATTGACGAATATGGTCCTAACGCTGTCATGACCACCGGCTCTTCGCGAGGCGGCGGCAATGAGGCGAACTACGTCATGCAGAAGTTTACGCGTGCGTGCATCGGCACCCACAGCGTGGACAACTGCGCCCGTACTTGACACGGCCCTACTGTCCTCGGTCTGATGGACACGGTTGGTTCAGGTTGCATGTCATGCTCCATCCCCGGTATGGAGGATGCGGGCTGCATTTTCCTCTTCGGCTATAACCCTGCCGATTCGCACCCCATCGTCGCAAGGCGTATCGTGCGAGCCAAAGAAAAGGGTTGCAAGATCATCGTCGCCGACCCGCGCCATATCTAAACCGCGCGTATCGCCGATCTCTACCTTCCGATCAAGAACGGTTGCAACGTCGCGTTCCTCAACGCCTTTGCCAACTGCTTGGTCAACGATGGCCTCTACGACAAGGAATTCGTCGCCGAACATACGAACGGCTTTGACGAGTGGTGGGAGACCATCAAGAACTACACTCCCGAATCCGTACAGGACATCACGGGTGTCGAGCCCGCGTTGATCCACCAAGCTGCCGAGATGTACGCCACGGCGAAGCCCTCTGCCATCATTGGCTGGGGCATGGGCGTATGCCAGCAGAAGCAGAACCTGAAGACGGTGCACACCATCGCCTCCATCGCCTGCGTTGCCGGCCAGATCGGCAAACCCAATTCCGGCCTCGCGCCCGTGCGTGGCCAGAACAACGTCCAGGGCTCCTGCGATATGGGCATGCTGCCCAACCTGTACCCTGGCTACCAGAAAGTCACCGACCCCGCCGCTCGCGCCAAGTTTGCCAAGGCTTGGGGCGTGCCCGAGGAAAAGCTCCCGCTCGAGGAGGGCTATAAGCTCACCGACCTGGGCCACCTGGTCGACGAGGGCAAGGTGCACTGCTTCTACAACTACGGCGAGGACCCGGTGCAGACCGAGCCCGATTCGGCCGGTATGCGCAAGACGCTCTCCGAGCTGGATCTGTTCATTTGCCAGGACATCTTTATGACGCAGACGACCATGCTCGCCGACGTCATCCTGCCTGCCACCTCCTGGGGCGAGCACGAGGGTGTCTTTACCGCATCCGACCGTAGCTTCCAGCACTTTGACGCGGCCGTTCCGCCCAAGGGCGAGTGCCGTCACGACTGGGAGATCTTCGCGGACCTGTCTACGCGCATGGGCTACCCCATGCATTACGACAACACCGAGCAGATCTGGAACGAGTGCATTAGCCTGTGCCCCAACTTTGTGGGCGCGACCTACGAGAAGATGGCTCCCGAGGGCGGCTACGCCCAGTGGCCCGTCAAGAGCACCGATGTGAACGACCACGGTACGCCCGACATGTTCGCTGGTGGCAAGTTCACCACCAAGGACGGCCGCGCCAACCTGATGGCGCACGACTGGGAGGCGCCCTCCGAGCTTCCCGACGATGAGTACCCGCTCATCCTGTGCACCGTCCGCGAGGTCGGCCACTACAGCTGCCGCTCGATGACCGGCAACTGCAAGACGCTGGCGCTGCTTGCCGACGAGCCCGGCTTTGTCCGCATGAATCCCGCGGACGCCGAGGCGCGCGGCATCAAGAACGGCGACATCGTCTCGATTCACAGCCGCCGCGGTCAGGTATACAGCCGCGCCGACGTGAGCGATCGTATCAACAAGGGCACGGTCTATATGACCTACCAGTGGTGGATCGGCAAGTGCAACGAGCTGACCATGCACAAGGTCGACCCGGTCTCGCATACGCCCGAGGACAAGTTCTCCGCCTGCCAGGTCGACGCTATCGCCGACCAGGTTTGGGCCGAGGGCGAGGTCGAGCGTCAGTACACCGAGCTCAAGCAGGCTCTGGTGGACGCCGCCGCTCCCCAGGACGTTGAGCCCGGCGCCGCCAAGTTCGACGATGAGACGCACGTGAACCAAATCGTGTAGTCCCGTTTTCGTTGGATTTTTGGGCCGGGCGTCCCGTACGTTCGGGAGCCCGGCCCGTTATTTTGAAAGGAAGTGGGGATGAACCGCTTCATCGACATCAACCCGGAGAGGTGCATCGGCTGCGGAACATGCCAGTCCGCCTGTGCCGACGCCCACCGGATGCAGGGTCTTCAGGATACGCCGCGTCTGGCGCTCGTGAAGACCGGCGGTATTTCGGCCGCCCTTGCCTGCCACCATTGCGAGGGTGCCCCCCTGCGCCGAGGTTTGCCCGGTGAATGCCATCGAGCACGATGGCGATCGCATCCACGTCAAGGAGCAGGAGTGCATCGGGTGCAGGCTGTGCGCCATTGCGTGCCCCTTCGGAGCCATCCATCCCGATGGCACGTCTATCGCCGGTGTCGCAGGCATGTGCGACCCGACGCCTTCGTATCCTAAGTCCCTGAGCAGCCTGCTTACGTGGGCTCCTGGCCGGTACACCTGCGCTGTCAAGTGCGACCTGTGCGCCTTCGATCCGGACGGCCCGCATTGCGTGGCGGCGTGCCCCACCAAGGCGCTGACCGTCATGGGCGGCGCGGCCGATCGCGAGCTCGACGAGGCCAAGCGCCTGCGCTCGATCGAAAACGGTCCGGCCGTCGACGTTACCGCTGTGGCCCAGGGCCTGTCCGAGAAAGCAGAAGGGAGCGTAAACAATGGATAGCATGACGCTGTTTATCGCATCACTTGCCGTCTCGTGCGTCGGTGCGCTCGCCTCGGTTCTGCTGATCAAGGCCGATAACGCCGCCAAGACCGCCGGCTGCCTTATCGGCGCCGTCGCCGCGGTGCTTTCGTTTGTGGCCGGTATCCAGGCCGTGCTGGGCGATGTCACGTCGGTCGACACCATCGTGTTTTTCCCGTTTGCCCATTTCCAGCTGCTGCTCAATCAGCTGTCCGGCCTGTTCATGGCGCTCATCTCGGTGCTTGCGTTTGCCGGTTCGATCTACGGTCTCAACTACTTTGATGAGTACCCTGGCAAAAAGGGCCGCGCTGGCTTCTTCTTTAACACCTTCGTGGCGTCCATGATGCTCGTCATCACCGCCGACAACGTGTTTTGGTTCCTGGTCGCCTTTGAGCTCATGTCGCTTACCTCGTACTTCCTGGTCGTGATCGAGGAGAACGAGAACTCCATCCATGGCGGTTGGCTCTACTTTGTGATTGCGCACGTGGGCTTTGTGCTCATCATGGCGAGCTTCCTCACCATGACCAACTTCGCCGGTGGCTCGTTTGCCTTTGCGGATTTCCGCGCCACGCAGTTTGGCCCCGCGGTCGCATCCGTGTGCTTCGTGCTCGCCTTCTTTGGCTTTGGCGCCAAGGCCGGTATCATCCCGCTGCACGGCTGGCTGCCCAAGGCACATCCCGAGGCGCCGTCCAACGTGTCGGCCCTCATGTCCGGCGGCATGATCAAGATCGGTATCTTCGGCATCCTCAAGGTTGGTCTCGACCTGCTCTCCGCCTCGGGCGTTCAGGTCTGGTGGGGCCTTATGGTCATGGTCTTCGGCGCGATCTCGTCGGTCCTCGGCGTGGCATTCGCCCTGCAGGAGCATGACATCAAGCGCCTGCTGGCCTATCACTCCGTCGAGAACATCGGCATCATTCTGCTCGGCGTCGGCGCTTCCATGGCCGCCATGGCACTCAACTCGGTCGGCATCGCCGTCCTGGCTCTGATGGCCGCCCTCTACCACACGTTTAACCACGCGATGTTTAAGGGCGAGCTGTTCTTGGGCGCCGGTGCACTGCTGTACTCCACGGGCACGCGCAATATGGAGAAGATGGGCGGTCTGTTCCGTCGTATGCCGGCAACGGCCATCTGCTTCCTCGTCGGCGCTCTTGCCATCTCGGCCATCCCGCCCTTCAACGGCTTTGTGTCCGAGTGGTTTACCTACCAGTCGCTGTTTAACGCTGCCATGCAGGGCGACAAGGCCGTCATGATCGTGGCCGTGTTCGCTGCCGTCGCGCTTGCCATTACCGGCGCGCTGGCTGTCACGTGCTTCGTCAAGGCCTATGGCGTCTCCTTTGCCTCCGCGCCCCGCTCCGAGGCCGCTGCCAATGCCAAGGAGGTTCCCGCCCCCATGGTGTTTGCGCAGGGCCTGCTCGCGGCCATCTGCGTCGTGCTGGGCATTGGCGCTCCCGTGATCGCGCCCGTGCTGGTCGATGTCGCCGCGTCCGTGCTGCATCCGTACGGTGGCGTGTTCGCCGCCGAGGGCATGGAGCTCATGAACCAGTACTCCGGCGCTGCCACCTCCACGCCCGCGATCGCCATTGCGCTCGTGGTGCTCGTCGGCCTTGCCTGCGGTTATCGCAAGCTCAAGACCGTCGGCAAGGTGCAGAAGTCTCAGCCGTGGGCATGCGGTTATGCTCCCAACGAGCATATGCCCGTCGTGGCCACGACCTTTGCCTCCGAGGTGTCCTGGTTTATGCAGCCGCTCTACACGCTGCGTGACCGCTGCACGGCCGTCTGCTGGTCCATCGCACACTTCTTCCAGAAGCTCACCGGTGTGGCCGAGGCTGTGGAGCCCGTACCCGACAAGGTTCTCGTCGATGCCCCGCATAAGGGTGTCGAGAAGCTCGCCGACCTCGCGACTAAGCTCGAGGGCGGCAACTACAGCATCTATATCTGCTACATCGTCGCGGCACTCGTGGTGTTCCTCGTGCTCGCCGTGCAAATGGGTTAAGGAGGGGAGAGCATGAACAACATCGTACTTGCCGTTCTGCAGGGCGTGGTCGTTATGGCCGTCGCGCCGTTCTTCTCCGGTCTCGGTCGCGTTATCCGCGCCAAGATGCACAACCGTCGCGGCCCCAGCATCATGCAGGACTATCGCGACCTGGCCAAGCTCTTTGCGCGCCCCGAGTCCCAGAGCGAGGACGCGAGCTTTGCGCTGCGCATTATGCCGCCGCTGTTCTTCGCCGTCGCTTTTATGCTCGCGATGGGCCTGCCGCTCTTTACGGCGCAAAGCCCCATCCCGGTCTTTGGTGACGCCATCACCATCATGTACAGTCTGGCGCTCGCCCGTTTCTTCTTCGCCCTCTGCGGCGTGGATTCGTCCAACGCCTACGCCGGTATCGGCGGCGTCCGCGAGCTGCTCATGAGCGTGCTCATCGAGCCGTCCATGCTGCTGGCGCTGTTTGCCGCCGCCCTGGTGTGCGGTTCCACCGACATCGCCACCATGGGTCAGCACATCATGACGGGTGCCATCGACGCACCGGTCGCCGTGATCCTCGCCGGCATCGCCTTTGCGATTGCCTGCTACATGGAACTCGGCAAGCTGCCCTTTGATCAGGCCGAGGCCGAGCAGGAGCTTCAGGAAGGCCCGCTCGCCGAGCTTTCCGGCCCGTCGCTCGCCATGGCCAAGCTCGCCATGTCCATGAAACAGGTCCTGGTCGTCGCCTGGTTCTGCGCGATCTTCGTCCCCTGGGGCGAGCCCGCGGCCGTGGGTATCGCGGCCGTTCTGGGCGCGGTCATCTTCCTGGTGAAGTGCCTGATCGACTTTGTCGTATGCGGCGTAATCGAGAACTCCTGCTCGCGCTCGCGTTTTAAGGTGCTTGGCAATCAGACCTGGGCCGTCGTGGGCATCGCCGTTCTGGCGTTTGTCTTCGTGGTCGTCGGCGTGTAGGAGAAGGGAGAAACAATGTCATTTGCAGTCAGTCTGTCCCTTCTCGGCTTGGTCGCTATTGCGGCCCCGATGGTGGCCTCGGTGCTCGTCGCCCTGTTCCCCCGTCCGTACGCCAAGTGGTTCAGCGTTTTGGGTGCCGCCGTCTCGACGGTCTGCACCGTCGCCCTCGCCGCGAATTTCGCTGGCGCCGGCATGCCCGACACGCAGGTCCCCCTGATCTCGTTTGGGCAGACCCTCGTCATGGGATTCACCTTCGATCGCATGAGCACACTGCTCGCGCCCGCCTTTGTGGGTATCGGCCTGCTTGTCGTGATCTATTCGATTCCCTATATGAGCGAGAATAACCGTGAGCATCCCGACGCACCGCGTCGTCGCTTCTACGCGTACCTCGCGACCTTCATCGGCGCCATGGCCGGCCTTGTGTACAGCTCGACCCTTTTGGGCCAGCTCGTGTTCTTTGAGATCACGGGTGCGTGCTCTTGGGGCCTCATTAGCTACTACATGTCGCCTACCGCCAAGAAGGCCGGCATGAAGGCCCTGATTATTACGCATATCGGTGCGCTCGGCCTGTATCTGGGCGCCGCCATCGTGTTTGCCCACACCGGCACCTTCGCCATCACCGCGATTGCCGGCCTCGACGCCAAGCTCAAGGCTATCGTCCTTTTGCTCGTGCTGTTTGCGGCTTGGGCAAAGTCCGCACAGGTCCCCATGTACATGTGGCTGCCTTCGGCTATGGAGGCACCGACGCCTGTTTCGGCCTACCTGCATGGCGCCTCGATGGTTAAGGTCGGCGTGTGCGTGTTCGCGCGTGCACTCGTCTCTGCCGGCGAGATTCCCGAGATCGTGGGCTGGGTCGCCATTATCGACGCCATGGTCACCATGCTCTTTGGTTTCCTTATGTACCTGCCGCAAAAGGACATGAAGCGCCTGCTGGCCTTCTCCACGATCGCCCAGCTCTCCTATGTGTTCTTTGGTTTGGGCGTTTCGGTCTTTGGCAGCCAGCTGGCCTTTGACGGTGCCGTGTGCCACATCTTTAACCACGCTTTCGCCAAGACCCTGTTCTTCCTGATCGCCGGTTCGTTCTCCTTTACCCTCGGCACGCGTATGCTGCCCAAGCTTCGCGGCATCGTAAAGAAGTACCCGATCTCGGGCGTGGGCTTTGGTGTCGCGGCGCTCGCCATTGCCGGCGTGCCGCCCATGAACACGTTCTTCTCGAAGTTCCAGATCATCGCCGGCGGCTTTTCTGTGGGTGCCGGCAACGTTGCGATCCTGGTGCTCGTGTGCATCATGGTCGCCGAGACCGTCGCCACCTTTGCCTGGTTCCTTAAGTGGATGGGCTATTGCCTGCCCGGCGAGCCGAGCGACGAGGTCGCTGCGGGAGCCCCGCTTCCCCGCGCGATGGCGTTCGTGTTCATCGTGCTCATCATCATGGTTATCGTCAGCGGCCCGCTTTCGGCCAGCTGGATCGGTTAGGAGGTAGAACGACATGGGTTATTCGATCGTCAACATCCTTGGCGGCCTTCTGATCGTCACGTCCACCATGGTGGTCGTCTCAAAGAACATCAAGCACGCCATCAGCTGGTATGCGGTGCAGTCACTGATGCTCGTGGGACTGCTCGCTACGCTCGGTGCCACCACCGGTGCGCAGGAGCTGCTTATGTGGGCTGGATCTGCCTTTATCACCAAGGTCGTCCTGGTCCCTTACATTCTCAACCGCGCATACAAGAAGATGGGCGAGCCGAGCGACGCATCGCTCAAGGCCGGCCTTAAGCCCGCGTGGGCCATTTGCATCATTGCCGTCGAGGTCGCGATTTGCTTTGCCGTCGTGACGCAGATCAGCCTGCCCACGGCCGAGGTTGCAACGCCAGCGCTCGCCATTAGCTTCGCTCACTTCTTCGTGGGCCTCACCTGCATCATTTCGCAGCGCAACATCATGAAGCAGATCTTTGGATACTGCCTTATGGAAAACGGCAGCCATGTGGCGCTCGCGCTTTTGGCCCCCACCGCTCCCGAGATCATCGAGATCGGTATCGCCACCGACGCCATCTTTGCCGTCATCATCATGTCCATCGTCGTGCGTCGCATTTGGGACGACTCCCACTCGCTCGATGCGCGCGACCTGTCCGAGCTGAGGGGGTAGTCCATGGAAACGTTGATTCTCGCCCTGCTCGCGACTCCTTTGGTGTTCTCGCTGGTCATGGCGTTTTTGCCCAAGAACACGTCCTATAACGTGTTTGCCGGTCTCAACCTGGTCTCCGTCGCAGCCGTCCTGGTGCTGTCGATTGTGACGGCTGGTGACGTCCTTATGAGCGGCGACACCGCGAGCGCTCTTGGCCTGTGGTTCCACCTCGATTCGCTGGGTGCCATCTTTGTGCTGCTCATCGGCTTTATCGGTTTTCTTACCGGGCTGTTCTCGCTGCCCTATGTAAAGGCCGATATCGAGGAGGGCTCCATGCCCGCCGAGCGCGCCAAGCAGTATTTTGCGCTGTTTAGCCTGTTTGTGTTCACCATGCTGCTCGCGTGCCTGTCCAACAACATGATCCTCACGTGGGCCGCCGTGGAGGCAACCACGCTTTCCACCGTGTTCCTGGTGGGTATCTACAAGAACAAGACGGCCCTCGAGGCTTCTTGGAAGTATGCGATGGTCTGCACCGCCGGCGTGGCCTTTGGCTTGTACGGTACGCTGCTGATCTACGCCAACGCCGCCGACGTGATTCCCAACGCCCACGAGGCCGCATTCCTGTCGTGCGTACTGCCGTATGCCGACCAGTTCGATCCGACGCTCATGCGCCTCGCCTTTGCGTTTATCGTGATCGGCTTTGGCACCAAGGCCGGCCTGTTCCCCATGCACACTTGGCTGCCCGATGCCCACTCCCAGGCCCCGAGCCCTGTCTCGGCCCTGCTCTCTGGCGTGCTGCTTAAGTGCGCCATGCTCGTGATCATGCGCTTCTACGGCTTTACCATCCAGGCCGTGGGCGCCGAGTATCCGCAGCTTTTGCTGCTGATCGTCGGCACGCTGTCCATTTTGGTGGCGGCACTTTCGATGTTTCGCCAGGACGACCTCAAGCGCCGCTTTGCGTACTCGTCTGTGGAGAACGTGGGCGTTATCGCCCTGTGCCTGGGTATCGGTGGCCCGCTGGGTATCGCCGCGGCCCTGCTGCACTGCGTGTTCCACGGCTTTACCAAGACGCTTGCCTTCTGCGTGTCCGGCAACATCCAGCACGCCTTTGGCACGCGTAGCCTGGCTAAGATTCAGGGTGTCGTCGAGGTTGCCCCCGCAACCGCCGCGCTCGCCATCTTGGCACTGCTCGGTCTTGGTGCCTTCCCGCCCTTTGGCATGTTTATCTCCGAGTTCCTGACTTTTGTCGCCGGTGTTACCGCCGGTCCCATGTGGCTGGTCGTCGTGGTCGCTCTCGGTCTTACCGTGGCCATCTCCGCGCTCACCCGCATCGCACTCAAGTCGGTATTCGGCCATGCGCCCCAGGCCATGGGCAAGCATGAGGCCCCGGCGCTCATGCTTATTCCCGAAATCATCCTGGCTGTCATGATCTTGTGGTTTGGCATCGCCACCCCGCTGCCTCTCGTGCACGGTGTGGAGACTGCGACCGGCATCGTGCTCGAGCAGAGCACCGAGGAGCTTCACGCGACGCCGATGTACCGCGCTGTGTTCGGTACCGAGACCGCTCAGAGCGAGGTGGAGTAACGAATGATTGAAACTGAGAACAAGGTGTATGCCCGTCGCTGCGAGAGCCATGTCGAGGCCCTGCGCCGCGCTGTTCCGGGCTGCATCGAGAAGGTCGAGTGGCAGTGCGAGGACCAGCTGACGATCACCGTCAAGCAGGACAAGCTGCCCGAGGCCGTCCACTACCTGTACTACGAGCGCTACGGCTGGATTCCCGTGATCATCGGCAACGATGAGCGCAGCCTGTGCGGCCGTTACGCCGTGTACTATGTCATCTCCATGGAGGGGGAGGATCCCGGCTGGGTGACCGTGCGCACCGAGGTCGATCCCGCCAAGATGACGTTCCCGTCCGTGACACCGTTCGTCCCCGCCTGTGTGTGGGGCGAGCGCGAGCTGCGCGACATGTTCGGCTTGATTCCCGAGGGTCTGCCCGATCGTCGCCGCCTGGTGCTGCCCGATGACTGGCCCAGCGGCCTGTACCCGCTGCGCAAGGACTCCATGGACTACCGCTTCCGTCCCGCTCCCGCGAGCGACATGGAAAACTACGAGTTCTTGGCCGATACCAAGGGCAAGGAGACGACGCTTGTCCCCATGGGCCCGTTGCACATTACCTCCGACGAGCCCGGCCACTTCCGCCTGTTCGTTGAGGGCGAGACGATCGTCGACGCCGACTACCGTCTGTTCTACGTGCACCGCGGCATGGAGAAGGTCGCCGAGACGCGCCTGAACTATGACGCCGTGACGTTCCTCGCCGACCGCATCTGCGGCATCTGCGGCTGCGCCCACTCGGTGGCCTATGCCGAGGCCGTCGAGCGCGCCCAGGGCATCCATGTTCCGCCGCGCGCCCAGTACATCCGCGCCATCATGCTCGAGGTCGAGCGTCTGCACTCGCATCTGCTCAACATTGGCCTGGCGTCGCACTACACGGGCTTCGACTCCGGCTTCCAGCAGTTCTTCCGCGTCCGCGAGAAGTCCATGGATCTGGCCGAGAAGCTCTCCGGTCACCGCAAGACCTACGGCCTCAACGTGATCGGCGGCGTGCGTCGCGACATTTTGGCCGAGCAGAAGCTCTCCACGCTCACGACCATCCACCAGCTGCGCTCCGAGGTTCAGGAGCTCGTCGACGTCTTACTCTCCACGCCCAACTTTATTGAGCGTACGAGCGGTATCGGCATCTTGGACCGCAAGATCGCACGCGACTTCTCGCCGGTCGGCCCGCTCATGCGTGGCTCGGGCTATGCCCGCGACGTGCGCTTTGACCATCCCTTCGACGGCTACGCCGATCCGGACGTTCAAAAGATGCACGCCGCCACGGCCGACACCTGCGATGCCTTCGGCCGTACCGCCGTTCGCATCCAGGAGGTCTATGATTCGATCGACATGATCGAGACCATGCTCGAGAACTGCCCGTCGGGCCCCATCCTCACCACGGATTGGGAGTACACCCCGCACAAGTACGCCATCGGCGCCACCGAGGCGCCGCGCGGCGAGGACGTGCACTGGGCCATGCTCGGCAACAACCAGAAGTGCTACCGCTGGCGCGCCAAGGCCGCCACGTACAGCAACTGGCCGGTCCTGCGCTACATGTTCCGCGGCAACACCGTGGGTGACGCTGCGTTGATCGTCGGCTCGCTCGACCAGTGCTACTCCTGCACCGACCGCGTGACGGTGACCGATGTCGCCGCCAAGCGCGACCACGTGCTCGACAAGGAACAGTTCGAGAACGTCTGGCGCGACAAGTCGCCGCTTGCGGGCGAGGGCACCATGGCCGCTCCGCTCGATGAGGAGGCGCTCTAATATGCTGAAGCTTTGGAAGGTCAACGCCAAGGCCGGCGACGCGACGGTCAAGTACCCGTTTGCGCCGTTCCCCACCAATAAGGACATGCGCGGCAAGCCCGAGCACAACGCCGAGCTCTGCATCGCCTGCGGTGCCTGCGGCGTGGCGTGCCCGGCCGATGCCATTCGCATGGACACCGACCTTGCGGCCGATACCATCACCTGGTCGATCGACTACGGCCGCTGCATCTTTTGCGGCCGCTGCGAGGAGGCCTGCCCCATGGAGGCCATCAAGCTCACCGAGGAGTTTGAGCTGGCCGTCATGAGCAAGGACGACCTCACCAGCAAGAGCGTCTATACGCTCGAGCACTGCTCGCGTTGCGGCAAGCCGTTTGCCCCGCACAAGGAGATCGACTACGCCAAGCGCCTGCTGCAAAAGGCCGGCGGCATGGAGGCCGAGCAGGCCGCCCGTACCGTTGGTATGTGCCAGGAGTGCAAGCGCGAGCTCGATGCCCTGCGCGCCGCTTCGGCCGTAAAGACCGGCAACGCGCGCGGCATGGCTGCCAACGAGACGCTTGCGTCCGGTGAGCCCCAGGGCCCCGGTATGGAGTATCTGGGCGGCCACGGCGTGAACCCGGAGTATGTCGACCGCGAGCTCAACCCCGATGCGCCCGAGATCCCCGCCGGTCCGGCGCCGGTCGAGGGCATCATCATGGATTTTGAAACGAAGGAGGAGTAACCATGGCCGAACCCACGCTTTTGCCCGAGCGGCTTCAGTACCGCCCGACCAAGATCGAGCTCGACGAGAGCATCGAGAAGGCCAAGGCGACTCTTCTTAAGAAGATCAAGCGCTCGGTGTACGTCTACCGTGTCGACTGCGGCGGCTGCAACGGCTGCGAGATTGAGATCTTCGGTTCCATCACGCCCGTCTTCGACGTCGAGCGCTTTGGCATCAAGGTCGTGCCCTCGCCCCGTCACGCCGACGTGCTGCTGTACACCGGTGCCGTGACGCGCGCCATGCGCATGCCGGCCCTGCGCGCCTTTGAGGCTGCACCCGATCCCAAGATCGTGGTGTCCTATGGCGCGTGCGGCTGCACCGGTGGCATCTTCTACGACAACTACTGCGTCTGGGGCGGCACGGACAAGATTCTGCCGGTCGATGTCTACATCCCCGGCTGCCCGCCCAGCCCCGCGCAGACCATCTACGGCTTTGCCATGGCGCTCGGTCTGCTGGACCAAAAGCTCCATGCCGAGACCACGGTGGAGGCCGCCGGCGAGCAGGCCGATATCCTGCACCCCGGCGTGCCGTACAAGCTGCGCGTTGCCATCGAGCGTGAGGCTCGCGCCATGAGCGGCTACCGCTACGGCCGCGACCTGGCCAACGAGTTTATGGATACGCTCGAGGGTGCGCCCAAGGGCGATATCCGCGGTGCCATGGCGCTGCTCATCGACAAGCAGGACGATCCGCGCCGCGTTGAGGTCTACTCGGCGCTGCGGGATCTTGTGCTGGCCGGAGGTCGCTAGATGGAGCTCACGGACCGCTCTGGTTACTTTGCGGGCCCCGGTATGCTCGGCGGCTCCTTTGGCGATGCCTCGCGCGCAAGCGACGAGGCTGCCGAGGGCGTCGCCGACCCCTGCCTGGACCATGCGCCCGACCAGGTGGTCTTTTACGAGCTCACGCGTAAGTTTGTGGAGACCGAGGAAGACGTTCCCCAGGAGGCCTGCGACGTGCTGTACTACACGCTCGCCGTGGGCCACCATACCGGCGTGCTCGACTGCTTTGAGCCGCGCCTGTCGGTGCCGGTGAACGTGTTCTATACGCTTATCGACGCGCTGCCGGAGGGGGAGGCCAAGACCAAGTTCGAGGCCATCCGCTCCTTTGGCGAGTGCCAGCTCGACAAGGCGGCGGTGCCGTCGCTGCTCGAGGCCTGCGATACGCTGCTCGACGAGCGCGGTTTTCGCGGCTCGGCCAAGGCCGGCATCTCAGTGTTCGATAACGACTTTGGCCTGCATGCCCAGCAGGTCGCGTTCTTAATGAAGTTCCGCGATCTGGTGGAGCGCGTGCGCGATGTGTCGGGCGTGTATCTGACGGGGAGGTTGCAGTAATGGGTCGCGTTGTGGATGGTCGTGTGAACGGCGCCCCGTTTGCGGGTATCGTGCTCACGGCGGGAAGCGTGCTGCGTGCCGATGATGCCGCCGGCCCCGTGCTCTCCAAAAAGATGGAGGACGCGCCCATCGCCGGTTGGTACACCATCGACGGCGGGCAAACGCCCGAGGACGACATCATCGAGGTCAAGCGCGAGCGTCCGCCGCGTTTGGTTTTGGTCGATGCCGCCGACATGGCGCTGCCCGTCGGCGCCATCCGCTTGCTCGACAAACGTGACGTGGCCCGCAAGTCGATGTTCACCACGCATTCGCTCCCTTTGTCGATTCTGATCGAGGAAATCGAGCAATCGTGCGAAGATATCGTCTTCATAGGGATTCAGCCGGGCGATACGGAGTTTTACAACCCCATGTCCCCGGAAGTCTTTGACGCCGTCGACGCCGTGTACGACGCCGTGGCCGCCAACGACTTTTCCCACTTTGTCCGCTTGGGGCAAGAGCGATAGGAGCGCTTGTCCCTGCTGATTAGGAAAGAAGTGATTGACATGGCAGATTCCAAGGCAGAATATCCCGCTCCCGATTGCCTGGCGCCCGCCGCGATCGAGGCCAAGACCGAGGCCGCCGGCGTGACCAAGGCCAACCTGCCGGTCGCAAAGGCCTTTCTGTTGGCAATGTTCGCCGGTGCGTTCATTGCTTTCGGCGGCCTGTTCTTTACCGTGTTCTTGAGCGATAGCACGCTGGGCTGGGGCGCCCAGCGCGTCGTGGGCGGCCTGTGCTTTTGCCTGGGCCTGGTGCTGGTGCTGGTGTGCGGCGCCGAGCTGTTTACTGGCAATTCGCTTATGGTCTGCGCACTCAAGAGCAAAAAGATCACCCTGGTCCAGATGCTCAAGGCTTGGGTCGTCGTATGGGTCGGCAATTTTGTCGGTGCTCTGTTCATCGTCTTTTTGGTGTACATGGCCGGCATTTACAAGCTCAACGGCGAGGCGGTCGCCAACTCCATGGTGAGCGTCGCCGCCGGCAAGGTGACGATCGACTGGGTGACGATCTTCTTCCGCGGCATCCTGTGCAACATCTTTGTGTGCCTGGCCGTGTGGATCGGTACCGCCGGTAAGACCGTGGTCGATAAGGTTGTGGGCATTCTGCTGCCCATCGCCGCCTTTGTGGCCTGCGGTTTTGAGCACTGCGTCGCCAACATGTACTTTTTGCCTATGGGTGCCGTGATGCACGCGTGCGGCTATGGTGCCGACGTCGCCGGCGCCGATGCGCTCAACGCTGCGGGCATTGCGTTTAACTTGTCCGCCGCCACGCTGGGCAACATCGTGGGCGGCGCGGTTCTGATCACGCTCGGCTACTGGTTTGTCTACGCCAAGAAGTCCGAGGCGTAAGGTACCGTCTGTTTGACGTTGGGCCTCCCGCGAGGCGTTGCCGTGCGGGAGGCTTTTTGGGTCTGGGGCTCGTTGGCGTGCTGCTGGCCTGTTGTGTTTGACCTGTGAAAGGGGTAATCGAGATGGCATCTGCTGTGGAGCGTGACGGTCGCGCTGTGGTGACCACATGCGGGGGATGCTATGCCGATTGCGCCTTTGCGGCCCATGTTGAGGATGGGCGTGTGGTGGCCGAGTTGCCGGTGCCGGGGCATCCGTGCGCGGCGCGTGCCCTCTGCGCCCGCGGACGGCATCGCCTGGCAATGCCGTTTGACGAGCGCGACCGCATTGTGCACCCCATGCGCCGACGAACTGATGGCTCGGGGTTCGATGTGATTTCGTGGGACGAGGCGTTCGCGCAGATTGCAGCGCGCCTTGGGGGGATTGTTGACGGGCATGGTCCGCGTGCGCTGGGCATGACGCTCGGTGTTCCCTCGTTCGACCGCTACTGGGCGTATCGCCTTATGCATGCGCTGGGCTCGCCCAACGTGTACGGTGCCGACGGCGCCTGCGAGGTAAGCCGACTTACCGGTTGGGAGCACAGCCTGGGCTACAGCCCCGCCTCCGACCTAGCGCATACCGACTGCATCATGTACCTGGGGCGTTCCATTGTCGATTCGTCAACGATGGGGGCCGTTGACGCGCTCAACGATGCACGCCGGCGCGGGGCGAAGATTATCGTGGTTGACCCCCGGCGCAGTGGCTCGGCCGCGCTTGCCGACCGCTGGCTGCGCGTGCGCCCGGGCTGCGACTTGGCGCTGCTGTTGGGTATTGTCCACGTGTTGATTGCCGAGGGTCTGTACGACCACGAGTTCGTGGACCGCTATACCACGGGTTTTGACGAGTTGGCGCAGGCGGCCCATGCTTGGACGCCCGAGTGGGCCGAGTCGATGTGCGACGTGCCGGCCGCAGAGATTGTCGCCACGGCGCGCGATCTCGCTGCCGCCGCGCCTGCCGCTGTGGTGGATGCGGGCTTTCATGGCGGCATCGGTATCGCGTATGCCAATAGCACCCAGACCGCGCGCGCTATCTGCTTGGTCGATGTGCTGCTGGGCTGCATCGGGCATGCGGGCGGCGCGCTCAATCCGCCCACGCCGCTTGTGTTGGGCGACCTCGATCCCGCACGCTTTGCGATGCCGCCGGTACCGTGCGGGCCCAAGCTGGGGTCCGAGCGCTATCCACTGGTCGATCCGGTGCGCGGCCTGTGCACGACCATCGGTCAGTCGATTCTTGCCGGCGATTTGCGCGGGCTCATCGTCTATGCCAGTAACCCCGGTGCGGGCTATGGCAACGCCGATGCGTGGCTTGGCATCTTGCAGCAGCTCGACTTGCTCGTGACCATCGATATTCGCTGGTCCGAGACGGCGCGTGCTTCCGACTTCGTGCTGCCCGATGTGACGTATCTGGAGGCCGACCGTGGCGTGGGCGCAGTCGTGGGCGCCAATGATCCGCGTGTGTTCTACCGCAACGCCGTGCTGCCCATTTTGCATGACGACACGAGACCGGGGCGGGAGATCTTTTCCGGTTTGGCTGCGGCCTGCGGCGTTGGCGAGTGCTTCGACTTTACGTCTGACGATCTGGCGGCTGCCCAGGTGGCGCCGTTTGGGATCGACCTGGACGAGCTTAAGGAGCGCGGTTGGGCCGACACGGGTGTTGCGTTGCCGCCGCGTACGGGCGAGCCGGTGATTCCGCTTGCCGGCGGCAAGATTGCGCTGGCAAGCGACATATGGGAGCGAGCCGGCATGGGTCGTGTGCCCAACTGGATCGCTCCCATGGTGGAGCCCGGCCCGGGGATGTTTCGCCTCGTTAGCGGCAACCGTCCCTTTGAGTCGCATACCTCGCGCAGGCTCGCGGCCCAAGGTGCCGCCGAGGCTGGATCGGACCTGGATGCCGTGCAGATGAATGCCGATGCTGCTGCGCACATGGGCATCGTCGACGGCGAGGTCGTCGAACTCGTGAGCGATATGGGCCGCGACCGCGTGCGCGTGGAGACGACGCCGTATCTGCATCCGGCGTGCATTTTCACCTCGGCCGCCCCCGGCGGGCGTTCGTTTGGCGCCGAAGCCGGCGGCGCTCAAGCCTTGGGCGTCGGCCCACTCGACCATACACCGTTGCGCTGGGACCCGTTGACGGGCGCCGCGCTCACCCAGGAAAACGCCGTTCGCGTGGAAAAGATCGCGGCGCGCGAGGATAATAACGAGTAATTGACTCAGCTGATGTATTCGACTGATCCACGTTTCTTTTGAAAGGCCGCACATGAGCGATAGCCAGAACATGTCCGATGAGGTACGCGCCCGCCTGCGCGCCATTCCTTCCGTCAACGAGTTGCTTGCCGAGTGGCCGGTTGTGAAGGCGGCGGGGGAGACCTGCGACGCGGTGGCGCATGCCGCCGTCACGGCCGAGCTCGACGAGGAGCGAGCCGCCATTCGCGCCGGTGCTGCCCCGCGCTCTAAACGTGACCTGGCCTCGGCCATCGAGTGGCGTGCGCACCGCTCCGCGTTGCCGAGCCTGCGCCCCGCCGTCAACGCTACGGGCGTGGTCATCCATACCAACTTGGGCCGCGCCCCGCTCGCGGAGTCGGCCGCCAAGGCCGTGGCCGAGGTCGCGCGCGGCTACAGCACGCTCGAGTACAGCGTGGACACCTGCTCGCGCGGGTCGCGCAAGGAGCATGCCGCGCAGCTGATTCGCTCTCTCACCGGTGCCGAGGACGCGCTCGTGGTCAACAACAACGCCGCCGCTGTGCTGCTGGTGCTGGCGACCCATGCCGCAGGCAAGGAGGTCATCGTCAGCCGCGGCGAGCTTGTCGAGATCGGCGGCAGCTTCCGCATCCCCGATGTCATGGCGGCTTCGGGTGCCAAGCTCGTCGAGGTCGGAGCCACCAACCGCACGCACCTGGCAGATTATGAGCAAGCCATTACGCCCGATACGGCCATGATCCTTAAGGTCCATCCTTCCAACTATCGCATCGAGGGTTTTCACGAGGAGGTTGGTTCTCGGGAGCTTGCGGCGCTTGCTCACAAGCATGGCCTGCTGTTCTACGAGGACCAGGGCTCGGGCGCGCTGTTGTCCGACGACATCTTGGTGCGCGGCGGCGAAGAAACCACGCCGGCTTCGGTTTCGGCAGGGCTCGATCTGGTGTCGTGCTCGGGCGATAAACTGCTCGGTGCCGCACAGGCGGGCATTATCATGGGCCGTCGCGATCTGGTCCAGGCCTGTGGGTCGCATCCGCTTATGCGCGCCCTGCGCCCGGGCAAACTGGCGCTCACGGCACTCGAGGCCACGCTGCGTATCTACATGGACGGCGCCGATGTTGCCCATCGTGATATTCCGGTGCTCAGCATGCTTACGCTGCCGCAGGCTCATCTGGAGCGTCGCGCACGCAAGCTGTGCGAGCTGATGGTGGCGGGCCTCGATAAGGCTGGCTGCCCGTGTGCCGTGCAGGTGGAAATCGTCGAGGAGTCGTCGACCCCCGGTGGCGGCTCGCTGCCTACCGTGGAGCTGCCCACGATGTGCGTGGCCGTCTGCCCGGTCGACGGGCGCCTGTCTGTCGACGCGCTCAAGCGCTCGCTTGTCCAGGACTTCGACACGCCGGTCGTCACGCGAACCTCGCACGATCGCATTTTGTTTGACGTCCGTACGCTCGTGGGCGACCGCGATATCGAGACGGCGGCGTCGACGCTCGTCGCGTGCGTTGAGAAGGCGATTGCTCGATGAGTGAGGTTCAGGCGCTGGTGGAGTGCCCCGTTATCGTTGGCACGGCGGGTCACGTTGACCATGGTAAGTCGGCACTGATCGAGGCACTGACTGGCAAGAATCCCGATCGTCTGGAGGTTGAGCGCCGTCGCGGTATGACCGTGGAGCTGGGCTTTGGCGAGCTGGCGCTGCCGAGTGGCAAGATCGTTGGCCTGGTCGACGTGCCGGGCCACGCGCATTACTTGCGCGCCATGGTGCAGGGCGCCACGGGCATCGACGTGGCCGTGCTGGTGGTTTCGGCCGTCGAGGGCGTGATGCCGCAGACCCGCGAGCACGTGCACGTGCTGGAGCTGCTGGGTGTCACGCATATGGTGGTGGCGCTGACGATGTTTGACCTGGCCGATGCCGAGATGACCGAGCTTGCCGAGCTCGATGTCGATGATTTTTTGTCGGGTACCGTGTTTGCGGGCGCGCCGATTGTGCCCGTGTCGTCTAAGACGGGCGAGGGGATCGACGGGCTGCTTGCGGTGCTCGACGAGCAGGTAAGCGCCTGCTGGGATGCCTGCCGCGACCGTGCCGAGCGCACCGATGCCGCGCCGCGCCTGCCGATTGACCGCTGCTTTACGATTAAGGGCGTCGGCACTGTCGTAACGGGAACGCTGCACGATGCGCCGGTTGCGGTGGGCGACGAGCTGATGGCTTTGCCGTCGCGTACGGTCTGTCGCGTGCGCGGGATTCAGGTGCATGGCGATACGCCGCGCGCGCTGCCTGGTCAGCGTGTGGCGCTCAACCTAGTTGGTGACGGTGTCGCGGCGCTTGACCGTGGCGAGATGCTGGGCGTGGCGGACCGCTTTGGCCAGACGTTGCGCTTTATGATGACGTTCACCTACCTGGGCCGCGAGGGCACCAAGCCGCGCGTGCTCGAGTCGGGCGCGCGTGTGCATGTGATGGCCGGCACAGCCGAGGTCGTCGGCCGCATCATGCTTTTGGAGGGTGAGGCCCCCATGGCGGTGGGCGAGACCCGTACCGTGCAGGTGCGCCTGGAGGAACCGCTGCCGCTGCGCGCCGGCGACCATGCCGTGGTGCTGTCGTATTCGCCCGTTATGCTCATTGGCGGCGGGCGTGTGCTGCTTTCGCGCTGCCGTCGCTCGCGCGAGCTTTCTGCCGGCGAGCGCGCACTGTTTGCGGCGCTTGAGTCCGGCGATACCGCGGGCGGTGTGGGCGCTTGGCTGGCGCTGCAGATGCTGCCAGTTACGGCGGTTGATGTTGCCGACGCTTTGGATCTTGGTGTCGGCGAGGTCGATGCCGCACTGCGCGGGTTGGTGTCGCAGGGCTCTGTTCGCAAGCTTGCTGTGGGTGATGCGGACTACTTGGCGGACGCCGTGGTGCTCGACGCTGCGATGGATGCACTGGCGGCGACCCTGTCAGCCATGCACGCGGCGTCTCCCAAGGAGACGGGCTTTACGCCCGGCGCCGTTGCCCATGCTGCGTGGCCTGCCGCTGACGATACGGTTGCCGCAGCCCTGATTTCCGAGGGCTGCGCGCGTGGCGTATGCGCTGCCGAGGGGGCCGAGGTGTTCGACCCGCATTCGGCCGCCGCGGCGGCACGCGTGGTGCGCAAGGCCTGCGAACGTATCGTTGCCTTGCTGGACGAAGCCGGCCTCGATGTGCCGACGCTGCCCGAGGTTGGCGAGCAGTTGCAGCTCGATCGCGACACCATGACGCGTGCCCTGCGCGAGCTTTCGCTCAACCGTTCCATCGTGAAGATCGAGCGTGACGTTGCCTTGTCCGCCACCGTGGAGTCGCATGCGCGCGAGCTTGTCGCCGCCGCTATCGAGGCTGCCGGGGGCGCTGCCACCACGAGCGCCCTGCGCGAGGCGCTGGGTGTGTCGCGCAAACGTGCCATCAGCATCTTGGAGCACCTGGATGCCGTGCGCTTTACGGTGCTCGACAAGGATGCCGGCGGCCTGAGGTCCCTGCGCTAGGCCGGTCACTCGCTCCCGCCTCCTCAGTTGCGGTGAAATAGTTCCTATTTGGAGGCTTTGGCAGCAAATACAGGAACTATTCCACCGCAACTTCTTGTTCGTCTTTTTGGGATGGAGCCGTTTCGGTTTGGTAAAATACCGCCGCACTTGGGAACGGATGGGCTCCGGTGGGCTCCGCGGTCCTCAAAACCGTTGCGAGGCGTGCAAAACGTCTTGGATGTGTTCGATTCACATACGTTCCCGCCATACGCTACCAGCGCTTTTGTGCTCGCGGTCTTGCTGCGTGCCGCAAAGGCGCTGTTTTGTTTTTGTAAGAGCTTTTCGTAGCGCCGTTATTTCGGCGGCTGTATTTAGCTTCGTGCGCTGGATTTTGAACGTGCTGATGGAGGTGTTTTGCCGTATGACTACCGTAAGACGTGCCGATCTTTCTTGTGTCGTCCAGGCGGGCGGGTTGTCGTCGCGCATGGGCTGTGATAAGGCTCGCATGGCGTTTTGCGGCGAGCCGCTCATCGAACGCGTGCTGGGTCGGCTGGCGCCAGTTGCCGGCGAGTTGGTCGTTACGACTTCGCGTCCCAGCGAGCTTGCCTACCTTGAGGAGCGCACGTTTGGCGGCCTGGTGCCGCGTGTGGTGGCGGACCTTGAAGGCTCTGCGGGCGCCATGCGCGGCATCGCGAGCTCGTTGGCTGCGGCCCGGCTGCCTCTCGTTGCTATCGTCGCCTGTGATATGCCGTTTGTCTCTTCGGAGCTAATCGGTGCCCTTGCTGGCTGTGTCGAGGCCGAGGCGCTCGATGTGTGCGTGCCGCGTGAGGAGCGGGGGATTGAGCCGCTTTGCGCCGTCTGGCGCCGTGACGCGTGTGCGCCGGTTGCCCATGAGCTGCTTGCCTGCGACCGCCAGCGCATTCGCTGCCTGATCAATCGCGTTCAGGCCGGTTATATGGATGAGCCGCAGATCGTTAAGGCCGCGGGTTCGACGCTCTGCTTCGAGAACGTCAATACGCCCGAGGAGTTTGCGGCGGCCGAGTTGCTCGCCTAGACGATTGGAGTTGCCATGTCTCACGATATTTGTCCCGACACGGGAGAACCTTGCACTTGCGATGGGTCCGAGCCTTGCACCTGCGGCCGCGGCGGCTGTGGACATACGGCCGAGGAAGAGGCAGCGGCGGCTGCGTATCGCGATGCACACCGCGAAGGCCCGTCCGGTGATGCCCTCGACCACGAACGCAAGATCATCGTTTCGTTCGATAGCACCTTCGATGTGATGGAATGCGAGCAGCTGTGCCTTGCCGCCGGTGTGCCCGGGCGCATCATGCCGCTGCCCGGCTCCATCACCGCCGGCTGCGGGCTGTGCTGGGCCATGCCGTTCTCGGGCGATGCACTCGCCGCCTTCCGCGCTGCCACCGAAGGCCGCATAACCCCCGCCGACTATCATCAGCTCGTCCTCTAACCGTCAGCACCACCACAAAGGTGCCTGTCCCCAATGTGGTGGTTTGGAACACGTGGACGAAACAGGTTTGAAACACGGGTTTTGCATGTCAGGCACTCAAAAACGCTTCTACCTGCATCGTAATCAAAACGAAACATCCGCCCGTCGGCTTATGCGAAACTTTGCCGCAACAGTGCGATATTATCCATACACGATAAAGCTCGCGGCGCATGGGGTGCCGCGACCATCATTTTCGTTTCCCATCATTGGAGGAAGCATGAGCTACACGCAGAAAGTTCTCGAAGAGCTCAAGGCCCGCTATCCCGAGCAGCCTGAGTTCATCCAGGCCGCGACCGAGATCCTCGGCACCATCCAGCCGGCGCTCGACGCCCACCCCGAGTACGAGGAGGCCGCCCTGCTGGAGCGCCTCGTCGAGCCCGAGCGCATCGTCATGTTCCGTGTTCCCTGGGTCGACGACCAGGGCAAGGTTCAGGTCAACCGCGGCTATCGCGTCGAGTTCAACTCTGCCATTGGACCCTACAAGGGCGGCCTGCGCTTTAACCCGACGGTCACCCTGGGTATGCTCAAGTTCCTGGGTCTGGAGCAGATCCTCAAGAACAGCCTGACCACCCTTCCCATGGGCGGCGGCAAGGGCGGCTCCGACTTTGACCCCAAGGGCAAGTCCAACAACGAGATCATGCACTTCTGCCAGTCCTTCATGACCGAGCTCTATCGCCACATCGGCCCCAACACCGACGTTCCCGCCGGCGACCTGGGCGTTGGCGGCCGCGAGGTTGCCTACCTGTTCGGTCAGTACAAGCGCCTGACCAACGAGTGGACCGGCGTCCTTACCGGCAAGGGCCTCTCCTTTGGCGGCTCGCTCGCCCGTACCGAGGCCACCGGCTACGGCCTGGCCTACTTTGTGGACGAGTACCTCAAGAGCCGCGGCGACTCCTTCGAGGGCAAGAACGTCGTCGTTCACGGCTCCGGTAACGTCGCCATCTACGCCGTCCAGAAGGTCTCCCAGCTCGGCGGCAAGGTGCTGGCCTGCTCCGATACCCACGGCTGGGTCGAGGATCCCGACGGCATCGACTACACCGTGCTCGAGCACGTCTACAACAAGAAGCGCTCCGGCCACGACAAGGGCGTTACGCTCGCCATGTACGTTGACGAGAAGCCCAACGCCGTGTGGCACGAGGGCGACGGCCGCGGCGTTTGGCAGCTGCCCTGCGACATCGCGCTGCCCTGCGCTCGCGAGAACACGCTGCTGCTCGAGGATGCCCAGGCGCTCGTCGCCAACGGCTGCAAGGTGGTCGGCGAGGGCGCGAACATGCCCACGACCATCGAGGCCACGACTTACTTCCAGGAGAACGGCGTTGCCTTTATGCCCGGTAAGGCTGCCAACGCCGGCGGCGTGCTCGTGTCCGGCCTGGAGATGAGCCAGAACGCCGAGCACCTGTCCTGGACCTTCGAGGAGGTCGACGGCAAGCTCGAGCAGCTCATGCGCGGCATGTTCCACAACGTGGACGACACCGCCAAGGAGTACGGCCAGGAGGGCAACTTCGTCATGGGCGCCAACATCGCCGGCTTCCTGAAGGTCGCCGACGCTATGCTCGCCCAGGGCGTCTGCTAAATCTTCGCTCGACATAGCATCGCAGAAGGCTCCCAGCCATCTTGGCTGGGAGCCTTTTTTGATCCGCATGGGACGGAGGAAAACGGATCATTTCCCTCGGCCCTCTGCCGACCGCCCCTTAAGTTGCGGTGAAATACGGACTGTTGGGCGCCCTAGGCCCGACAAATAGTCCGTATTTCACCGCAAGTTATGGATGGGAGGGAGGTTTTTGTGCTGTGGAAGGTCGCGGCCCTTCGTTTGGTACACTTAAAAGTACTGGACAAGTGAAGAGATGGGGGAGAACGTGCTCAAGTTCGGTACCTACGTCCGTGTTGGAAGCGCGGCCGAAGCCTATGAGCTCTTACAGAAGAACCGCAACAACAAGATTGTGGGCGGCGGCATCTGGATGCGCCTGGGCTCGCGTCGCGTGGCGACGGCGATTGACCTTTCGGCCTGCGGACTCGATCAGATCGAGGAGACCGAGACCGAGTTTCGCATCGGAGCCATGTGCACCCTGCGCCAGCTCGAGCGCCATGTCGAGCTCAACGCGCTTGTCAACAATGTCTTTGAGTTCGCCGTCCACGATATCGTGGGCGTGCAGCTGCGCAATACCGCCACGGTGGGCGGCAGCATCTACGGCCGCTTTGGCTTCTCGGACGTTCTCTCCGCCTTCCTCGCGCTCGATTCCTATGTTGAGCTGACGGGCGCCGGTCGCGTGCCGCTCGCCGAGTTTGTTGACATGGGTTACGTGCGCGACGTGATCGAGCACATCGTGGTCGTCAAGCACGATTACCGTGCGAGCTACGAGGCCGTGCGCAAGGCCGCGACCGACTTTCCCTCGCTGAACGTTACCGCTGCCTGGTGGAACAACAGCTGGCATGTCACTGTGGGTGCCCGCCCGCTGCGCGCGACCCTGCTGCAGGGCGAGGCGTGCGGCCTTACCGCCGAGCAGCCTTCCGAGGACGAGCTTCGCGCCCTGGCCGCGTCCGTACGCGCGCTGAGCTATGGCACCAACCTGTGGGGCTCGGCCGACTACCGCCGCCGCATCTCGGCCCCGCTGGCGATTCATGCTGTGCGTCGCGCTGCCGGCATCGAGCTTTCGGCCGCGCTTGCCCGCGAGCTCGAGACCGTGCAAGTGCCAAAGTTTGCCACGGACGAGTATTCCTGCCGCCGCGTGCCCGGCGTCGATTCTAACGAGGTGCGCTAATGGCTGCCAAACTCATCGATCTTTCCTTTACGCTCAACGGCCGCAAGGTCAAGGTTCAAATTGCTCCTGACACCATGCTCTTTTCGCTTTTGCGTGAGCAGGGCTGCGCGTCGGTGCGCTGCGCCTGCGAAACCACCAACTGCGGTCTGTGCACGGTGTGGCTCGACGGCGACCCGGTGCTGAGCTGCTCGGTTCCTGCCGCCCGTGTTGAGGGCCGCTCCATTACCACGCTCGAGGGCCTCAAGGCCGAGTCCGAGGCACTGGCCCGTGCGATGGCTGCCGAAGGCGCCGAGCAGTGCGGTTTTTGCGCCCCCGGTCTTATCATGAACGTGCTGGCGCTCGCCCGCGCCGCCAAGGAGGCCCCGAGCCTCGTCGCCACACGCGAAGAGCTCTCGCGCCAGCTCGCCGGTAACCTCTGCCGCTGCAGCGGCTACGAGAGCCAGCTGCGCGCCATCGTCCGCTTTCTCAACGAGTCCGGCGTGCAGGTGGGCTTTGAGATGCCCGAGCTGCCCGTCAACGACACGAGCTCCGACGGTGTCGCGTACAAGCAGATTACCCACAAGCAGCCCAAGAAGGATTCGAAGGCGCTGCTCGAGGGCCGTCCCGTCTACACGGGCGACCTGGTGCCCGCCGGCGCCCTGATTGTCAAGCTCAAGCGCAGCCCGTATGCGCGCGCCAAGATCCGCTCCATCGATACATCGCGCGCCCTGAAGGTGCCCGGCGTGGTGGGCGTCTACACCTATGAGGACGTGCCCAAGCGCCGCTTTACCATCGCCGGCCAGAGCTATCCGCAACCGAGTCCCTACGACCGCCTGATCCTCGAGAACCTCGTCCGTTACCAAAACGAAGAGGTGGCGATCGTCGCCGCCGAGACCGAGGAGGCCGCCGACAAGGCGCTCAAGCTCATCAAGGTCGACTACGAGGTGCTCGAGCCCCTGCTCGACTTTACCCAGGCGCTCGATAACGACATCGTGGTCCACCCCGAGGGCGACGTGACCTTTATGTTCCCGCAGGGCGGCGACGTTGCTCGCAACCTGGTGTGCAGCGGTACCAGCGATTTTGGCGACCTCGACGAGGCATTCGCCCAGAGCGACATCGTCTTTGAGCGCACCTACACGAGCCAGGCCACGCAGACCGCGCCCATGGAGACCTTCCGCGCCTTCGCGACGACCGATGCGTTCGGCCGCATTTCGGTGACCACCTCGACGCAGGTGCCCTTCCACGTGCGCCGCATGGTCGCGCAGTCGCTCGACATTCCGCAGTCACAGGTGCAGGTCATTAAGCCGCGCATCGGTGGCGGCTTTGGCTCCAAGCAGACGGGCTGCTGCGAGATCTTCGTGGCGTTCGTGACGCAGCAGACCGGCCGTCCGAGCTATTGCTGCTACACCCGCGAGGAGACCATCACTGCGGGCAACTCGCGCCACCAGATGCAGATGACCGTTAAGCTGGGCGCCATGAACGACGGCACCATCACGGCCATCGACCTGCATACGCTGTCCAACGCCGGCGCGTACGGCGAGCACGCTACCACGACGATCGGCCTTTCGGGCCACAAGAGCCTGCCCATCTACAACCACGTGAAGGCGAGCCGCTTTAGCTGGGACGCCGTCTACACCAATACCAACCGTGGCGGCGCGTATCGCGGCTACGGCGCCACCCAGGGCCAGTTTGCCGTGGAGAGCGCCGTCAACGAGCTCGCCGACATGCTGCACATGGACCCTGCCGACCTGCGCCTTAAGAACATCGTGCGCGAGGGCGAGGTCATGCCGCAGTACTACAACGAGAAGCTCAACGCCTGCGCGCTCGACCGCTGCCTGCTGCGCGCGATGGACATGATCGGTTGGCGCGACAAGCCGCTAGCTGTTGACCTGGGCGACCGCGTGCGCGCTCTGGGCTGTGCGCTCACCATGCAGGGCTCGGGCATCTCCAACGTGGATATCGCCGGCATCGACATGCGCCTGGAAGAGGACGGCTTTATTACGCTTTCGACCGGCGCTACCGATAACGGCATGGGTGTCGACACAATCCTGGCGCAGATTGCCGCCGAGGAGCTGGGCGTGGAGAGCTCGCTGATCGTGGTGCGTGGCGTGGACACCGACGTGTCGCCGTTCGACGCCGGCTCGTACGCGAGCTCGGGTACGTACGTGACGGGACTTGCCGCCAAGAACGCCGCGACCGAGCTGCGTGAGAAGATCTGCGCCAAGGCCGCCCAGATGTGGGACGTGGATGCCGCCGAGGTGGTCTTCGATGGCCAGTACGTGCGTCTGTCCGACGAGCGTGCCGCGCGCGAGCAGAACCGCTACCTCACGCTGCGCGACTTTGCCAACCTGTGCGTCAAGAACATCGCGGGCGGCGACGCGCTCACCTCGCATGCCTCCGCCTGCCTGCCCGTTTCGCCTCCGCCGTTTATGGCAGGCATTGCCGAGGTCGAGGTCGACAAGGCCACCGGCAAGGTGACCGTGGTGGACTACGCGGCGGCTGTGGACTGCGGCACCGTTATTAACGAGGCACTCGCGCGCGTCCAGGCCGAGGGCGGCATTGCCCAGGGTATTGGTCACGCGCTCTACGAGATTGTCGAGCACGATGACCGCGGCCGTCTGCGCACCGGCAACTTTATGAGCTACAAGCTGCCCACGCGCCTGGATATCGGCAGCATTCGCGTGGCCTTTGAGCCGAGCTATGAGCCGACGGGCCCGTTTGGCGCCAAATCGATCGGCGAGGTCGTCATCAACACGCCGCTCGCCGCCGTTGCCTCGGCCGTGGCGCACGCCACCGGCCATCAGGTTCGCTCGCTGCCGATCACGCCCGAGAAGGCCCTGCTGGGGGAGTAGGCGAGGAGGCGCTGTACCCGCTCATTGCCTAGCCCGGGGAAACTGCAGCCCACTTTTCAACTGAATTGTGGGCTGCAGTTTCCGTTTGAGGGCCTTGGCGGAAAGTGCATCCCGGAATAGGGGCTCAAAACGGGTTGCAGTTTCCGGTTGATGGCTATAGCGGAAATTGCATCCCATTCCGAGGCCCCAAACCGGGACACGCTTTCCGGCGCATGGCCAGCACCGCCTGACTGCCGGGTCCCATCGAAGTTGCGGTGGAATAGGGACTGTTTTGGAGGACTGGAGCCCCAAACAGTCCCTATTCCACCGCAACTTCGATGGGGCGGCGGGGGATCCGATGCGTACTCGTGGTGAGGTCGTGAGCCTGTAAAAGGTGTGCGTGCGCTTGCCGCTCGTATCTGCTATCATTCCTAGTCTGTGCGCTCATGCGGGCGTGGCGGAATTGGTAGACGCGCCAGATTTAGGTTCTGGTGGGATTCCCGTGAAGGTTCGAGTCCTTTCGCCCGCACCAACGCACCCGCGTCGGTTTATGCCCTCGCGACGCTTGTTGCATAAAGGTACCAGCACCTCAGATAAGCTGGGCAGTATGAGGAGGAACGTGTTGAACATCACCGCTTCTGACGTCAAGGACGCCAAGCTCACCGCTACGGTCACCATCCCGGCCGCCGACGTCGACGCCGCGATCAAGAAGGCCTACAAGGAGACCGCCAAGAAGTACCGCTTCCCGGGCTTCCGCGCCGGTAAGGCCCCCCGTCCGGTCATCGACTCCGCTCTTGGCGCCGAGGCTACCCTCGCTCAGGCCACCAACGACCTGATCGCCGCCAACGAGCCCGCCGTGCTCAACGAGCTGGACATCGTCCCCACCAAGAGCGGTGACTACAAGGAGCTCGACCTCGCCAAGGATCACGAGGACTACACCTACACCGTCGAGTTCTCCCTGCGTCCCGCCGCTGAGCTCTCCTCCTTCGACGCTGTCGAGATCGAGATGCCCCCTGCGGAGGTCACCGAGTCCGAGATCAACAACCAGGTCGAGATGCTCCTCAACTACCGTGCTACCTTCGAGGACGTCGAGGGTCGCGCCGTCGAGGCCGAGGACTACGTTACCGTCGACCTCAAGGCCGTCGAGAACGCCGACAACTTCGCCGCCGAGGGCCGCATGCTCATCGCCGGTAGCGACAGCAAGCCCAAGGAGTTCAACGAGGCCCTGATTGGCGCCAACGTTGACGACGTCAAGACCGTCACCTGGACCGACGAGGTCGAGGAGGGCGAGGAGGCCGAGACCCACACCGTCGAGGTCACCGTCAAGGGCATCAAGGTCCGCAACACCCCCGAGCTCACCGACGAGCTCGTCAAGTCCGACTTTGGCTTCGACAGCATCGACGCCATGCGCGACGCCATCAAGATCGAGATCGAGCAGGACAAGGCTTCCCGCCTCCCGGCCGAGAAGGAGAACCGTTGCGTCTCCGCTCTCGCCGAGCGCCTGCAGCTCGACGAGATGGACGCCGACTACGAGCAGTCCGTCTTTGAGGAGCTTGGCCAGAACTTCCTGTCCAACCTCGCTGCCCGCGGCATGACGCTGGACACCTGGCTGCCCGCTTCCGGCCTGACCATGGAGCAGTTCATCGGCGACCTGCACAAGCAGGCCAACGACGTTGCCCGTGAGTCCCTGGCCCTCGACGCCCTCGCCCGCGAGCTCAAGATCGAGGTCACCGAGGACGACATTAACGCCGAGTTCGAGAAGGCCGGCGTCAAGGATGTCGAGGCTTCCAAGGCCGAGTTCATCGCCGACGGTCGCATGCCTGCCGTCCGCGAGTCCATCCGTCGCTCCAAGGCCGTCGACCACCTGGTCGAGAACGCCAAGGTGACCGAGGTCGACGAGACCGCCAAGGACGCCGAGTAATTCTCGCCACCTTGCCCGCGAGCGCATGCGTGCGCCCGTGATGGGGTAAAGTTATACACCGGTTATCCGGTTGCTTCGTACGGTGCCAGCCAATGCATAGCATGCGGGCACCGTACGTTTATCTAGAACCAATTTGGTCCGCAAGAGAGAAATGGAGATGCGTATGATCGCTAAGTTCGATTCCGCCCTCGTGCCATACGTTATCGAGCAGACGCCGCGCGGCGAGCGCAGCTACGATATCTATTCGCGCCTGCTCAACGACCGCATCATCTTCTTGGGCGAGGAGATCAACTCCGTCAGCGCCAACCTGGTCGTTGCCCAGCTGTTGCATCTTGAGAGCCAGGATGCCGAGAAGGATATCTCGCTCTACATCAATTCGCCCGGCGGCGAGGTCTACTCCGGCCTGGCCATTCTGGACACTATGAACTTCATCAAGCCGCAGGTCTCCACCATCTGCGTGGGCATGGCCGCGTCCATGGCCGCCGTGCTGCTTTCGGCTGGCGCCAAGGGCAAGCGCTTCTGCCTGCCGCACTCCAAGGTCATGATTCACCAGCCCAGCGGCGGTGCCCAGGGCCAGCAGACCGAGATCGAGATCGTGGCTGAGGAGATCAAGAAGACCCGCCGCGAGCTCAACCAGATCCTGTCCGATGCCTCGGGCCAGCCCATTGAGAAGGTCCAGGCCGATACCGAGCGCGACAATTACCTGACCGCCGCCGAGGCCCTCGACTACGGCCTGATCGACCGCATCGTCACCTCGCGCGACTTGGCCGCGAAGGACGCCTAGGATGGCCGGTAACATGCAGGACAACTTTGACGAGAACGGCAACCCCATCCGCTGCTCCTTCTGCGGAAAAGAGCAGGGCCAGGTTCGCCGCCTTGTTAAGGGTCCGACCAACATCTTTATCTGCGACGAGTGTGTTGCCGCCTGCTCCGAGATCTTGGAGGAGTCGCTGGCTTCGGACTTTATGGATGCCGCCCGCAACGGCAAGCTGCCGGGCTTCCTTAACGACCACGGCCAGGCTGCGTCTCAGCCTGCTGTGGATCCTGAGGCCGAGGGCTTTGAGCTCGAGGACGATGCCCGCCAGGTCATTACGCACGTGCCGACGCCGCACGAGATCTATGCCGAGCTTTCGGCCTATGTCATGGGCCAGGAGGACGCTAAGCGCGCCATGTCGGTTGCCGTGTACAACCACTACCGCCGCGTGATCGAGGGCGGTGCTGCGCTTTCGGCCTTTGACGACGGCTTTGACTCGCAGCTCGACGATGATATGGACGAGGTGGAGCTCGCCAAGTCTAACATTTTGCTGCTCGGTCCCACCGGTACCGGTAAGACTCTGCTCGCCCAGACGCTCGCGCGCATCCTCGAGGTGCCGTTTGCCATCGCCGACGCCACCGCGCTCACCGAGGCCGGTTACGTGGGCGAGGACGTGGAGAACATCCTGCTCAAGCTCATCAATGCTGCCGATGGCGACATTGAGCGCGCGCAGGTCGGCATTATCTACGTGGACGAGATCGACAAGATTGCCCGCAAGGCCGAGAACCTCTCCATCACCCGCGATGTTTCGGGCGAGGGCGTTCAGCAGGCGCTGCTGAAGATCCTTGAGGGCACGGTGGCAAGCGTTCCGCCCACCGGCGGCCGCAAGCATCCCCAGCAGGAGCTGCTGCAGATCGACACGACCAACATCCTGTTCATCTGCGGCGGTGCCTTTGTGGGCCTGGATAAGATCATCGCCGACCGTGTTGGCAACAAGGGCGTGGGCTTTAACTCCGAGATCGCCGGCCCCACTTCGGTCGACGAGAACGACCTGCTGCGTCAGGTGCTCCCGCAGGACCTCAACGCCTTTGGCATGATCCCCGAGTTTGTGGGCCGTACGCCCGTCGTCACCCAGACGCAGGCGCTCGACGAGGACGATCTGGTGTCGATTCTGACCGAGCCCAAGAACGCCGTGGTGCGCCAGTACCGTAAGATGTTCCAGCTCGAGGACGTTGAGCTTGAGTTTGAGGACGCGGCGCTGCACGAGATCGCCCGCATGGCACTCGCCCGCAAGACCGGCGCCCGCGGCCTGCGCTCCATCTGCGAGGACGTGCTGCAGCAGACGATGTTCGACCTCCCCAGCGAGGAAGGCGTCGCCAAGGTCATCGTGACCGAAGCCTCCGTAAAGGGCGAAGAACAGCCCCAACGCATCTACGGCTAAACCAGCCTAAAACGTGTTTGCAAATAGCCTCTGACCATCCGCGGTCGGAGGCTATTTTATATATACGCAATAACCCCAACTACCTGTGCTATTCTGTGTGTTTGTTTAAGCCTCAGCGAAGTCATATCAGACTGAAGTAATCGATACCTAAGGGGAGGAATGTAGGCCCGATTTTCGTAGATTCCGCACGAGCCGAAGACCACGTAATGTGGTCTTCGCGCAAGCCAGGACTTGACCGAGCGAAAATCGGGCCTACATTCCTCCCCGGCGGGACAGGGAGAGATACATGGAAGAAATGCCCAAGAACTACGATCCGTCGACCAACGAGCCGGCGATCCTGCAGAAGTGGCTCGACGGCGGCTACTACAAGCGCCGTGAGGGCGTGGGCGACTGCACCGTCACCATTCCGCCTCCCAACGTGACCGGCAAGCTCCACATGGGTCACGCCACCGACGACTCCATCCAGGACGCCATCATCCGTATGGCCCGCATGCGCGGCAAGTCCACGCGCTGGGTGCTCGGTACCGACCACGCCGGTATCGCCACGCAGACCAAGGTCGACAAGAAGCTTAAAGAGGAGGGCATCAGCCGCCTGGAAATCGGTCGCGATAAGTTTGTCGACGCCTGCTGGGATTGGACCCACGAGTACGGCGGCATCATCGTCGAGCAGATCAAGCGTATGGGCTGCTCCGTCGACTTCGATAACGAGCGTTTCACCATGGACGAGGATTACGCCCAGGCTGTGCGTAAAGTCTTCTGCGACTGGTACCACGACGGTTTGATCTACCGCGGCAAGCGCATCGTCAACTGGTGCCCCAACTGCACCACCGCCATCTCGGACGACGAGGCCGAGTACAAGGACGAGAAGGGCCATCTGTGGCACCTGCGCTATCCGCTGACCGAGCCGGTCAACGGCCAGGATTACATCGTCGTCGCCACCACGCGCCCCGAGACCATGCTCGGCGACACGGGCGTCGCCGTCTCCCCGAAGGACCCCGAGAAGGCCGCCTTTGTGGGTAAGACCGTCAAGCTCCCTATCGTCGACCGCGAGATCCCCATCTTTGAGGATTGGCATGTCGACGCCAACTTTGGTTCCGGCTTCGTCAAGGTCACCCCGGCCCACGACCCCAACGATTACGCCATGGGTCAGGCTCACGACCTGCCGCAGATCAATATCTTCGATGAGCACGCGGTAGTCGTCGAGGGCTATGGCGAGTTCACCGGCATGAACCGCGACGAGTGCCGCGAGGCCGTCATCAAGTGGTTTGAGGAGCACGATCTGCTCGATCATGTCGACGAGCTCGATCACTCCGTCATGCACTGCTACCGCTGCGATGCCGCGCTTGAGCCGTGGCTGTCCGAGCAGTGGTTCGTCGCTGTCGATAAGCTCAAGGGGCCGGCGCTCGACGCCGTCAACTCCGGCAAGGTCACCTTCCACCCCGCGCGCTGGACGCAGACCTACACCACCTGGATGGAAAACCTCAAGGACTGGTGCATCAGCCGTCAGCTGTGGTGGGGCCACCGCATCCCCGTGTTCTACTGCGAGGACTGCGGTTGGGAGGACGCCCTGACCGAGAACACCGACGTGTGCCCCAAGTGCGGCGGCCATCACGTGCACCAGGACGAGAACGTGCTGGACACCTGGTTCAGCTCGCAGCTGTGGACCTTTGCCACGCAGGGCTGGCCGCAAAAGCCGGAGCTGCTCGAGGGCCATCACCCCACGACGGCGCTCGTCACCGCGCGCGACATCATCGCGCTGTGGGTCGCCCGCATGGTCATGAGTTCGCTGTATTTCTTGGACGAGGTGCCGTTTAAGGACGTCGTCATCTACCCGACGATCCTGGCCAAGGACGGCAGCCGCATGTCCAAGTCCAAGGGCAACGGCGTTGACCCCATGGATCTCATTGGTATGTACGGCGCCGACGCCATGCGCTTCAACTTGCTCACGCTGTGCACCAACAACCAGGATGTCAAGTTCGACGCGAACATCGACAAGAAGACCAAGAAGCTCATCGACAGCCCGCGCACCGAGCAGGCCAAGAGCTTTGTGACCAAGATCTGGAACGCCAGCCGCTTCCTGCTTATGAACATGGAGGGCTACACGCCCGGCGAGCCCGTCGTGGAGACGCCGGCGGACGCTTGGATGTTCAGCCGCTTGGCAAAGGCCGTCCAGATGGTCACCGAGGGTATCGAGAAGTACACCTTTGGCGACATGGCCCGCGGCGTGCAGCAGTTCTTCTGGAACGAGGTCTGCGACTGGTACGTCGAGGTCACCAAGGCCCGCCTGAAGGGCGAGGGCCGTCTGCAGGCTCAGCGCAACCTGATCTTTGTGCTCGACACCTCCATTCGCCTGATGCACCCGCTCATGCCGTTTGTCACCGAGGAAATCTGGGACAACATGCCGGCGAGTGTGCTCGATCTGGACGCTGAGGGCAACGTGGACCGCGCCGAGGCGCTTATGATCGCCAAGTGGCCCGAGCCCGCCGACTACGCCAAGTATGTCGACGAGGATGCCGAGCGCGCGTTTGAGCTGTGCCGCACCGTCGTTTCCGCCGCGCGCGCCACCCGTTCGCGTTATCGCTTGAGCCCCAAGGCCGAGCTCGACGTGGTCGTGCGCGCCGGTGCCGAGGACATCGAGAAGCTCGAGAGCCTGCGCTCGACCATCGAGCCGCTGGCAAACACTGCCTCACTGGTTATGGGTAACGACGTTGAGAAGCCGGCTGCGAGCATTGCCGTGGTCGACAGCGGCGTCGAGGTCTTTGTGGTGCTCGAGGGCAAGGTTGACCTTTCGGCCGAGAAGGCGCGTCTGGAGAAGGAGATTGCCGCGGCCCAGAAGGAGCTCGCCGGCTGCGAGAAGACGCTCGCCAACGAGGGCTTTGTGGCTAAGGCCGCGCCTGCGGTGGTTCAGAAGAAGAGGGACCGTGCAGCTGAGCTCAAGGAGATCCTGGCGGCGCTGACTGCTCAGGTTGCTGACTTCTCGTAGATCTTACTGAGGGGCGCGTCCCGACGCTTTGCTCGCTACTGCGGACAGTCCTGCGCAAGACGGACAGCACATTAAGTGCTGTCCTTTGCGTGCGGAACTTGCGGCGAGCAAAGCGTCGGACCGCTCCTAGTGCGGTTACGTGGTTGTTTGCAACTGGTAGGTTAGGGCCACTTGGTTGTGGCCTTGATCTCACTGCAAAGCGGTGTTTGGCTGATATTTTGAATGGGAGGGGCTCGTTGTTGCTTACGGGCCTCTTTTTATGTTGAGGGGACTTTGGCTATGGCTAAGCGTTCTGGGTTGTATTCGGTGCCGTTTGAGGTTCCGGAGCTTTCTGTTGATGAGGCTGTTGCACTTGCGGCCGATACGGGCAAGATTGCGCGTTATTCCACGCCGTTGCTCGAGACCGTCGTTGAGATGCTCGATGAGCTTGGTCGTCCTGACGAGTTCTACGATTGCCTCCAGATAGCGGGTACCAATGGAAAGACCTCGACGACGCGATTCTCGGCTGCCATTCTTCGTGGTGAGGGCCTTAAGACGGCACTCTTTACGTCGCCTCATCTGGTGCGCTATCCCGAGCGTATGGAGATTGACGGAAAGGTCGTCTCAGACGAGGTCTTTGCCCATGGTGTCTCTGCGGCGTATGAGGCGGGTCGTCGTCTCAACGCACGTCGTGAGGCGGCGGGCGAGGAGCTCCGTTCTATTACGCCCTTCGATCTTTTGTCCGTGGCTGGTTTGACTATGTTTGCCGAGGCTTGCGTGGACGTGGCCGTGCTTGAGGTTGGCATGGGCGGACGCTGGGATGCCACAAGTGCGACCGATCCCGTGGCCGTCGCCATTACGGGTATTGGACTCGACCATACGAAGGTCCTTGGCGATACGCTCGAGGCCATTGCGGGGGAGAAGGCTGCGGTTATTAAGCCTGGGCGCTTGGTTGTTTTGGGTGAGGGCACGCATGAGGCGAGTGTTCAGTGTGTGATGGATGCCCGTTGCCGTGAGTGCGGCGTAGTACCGCTCGTGGTGAGCCATACGACGACCAAACTTCCGGCACACGTGGGCGATACGGTGGAGTTTAGCTGCACCACGCCGCGTGCGATCTATACGTCGAGCATGGTCAAGCCGGCCTATCAGCCGCAGAATGCCGCGTGCGCGATTATGCTGTGCGAGGGCTATCTGGGTCGTGAGCTCGACCATGAGGCGCTCGACGCTTCGCTTATGGGCTGCCCCACGCCGGGTCGCTTTGATGTGCTGGGAACCGATCCGCTCAAGCTGATCGATGCCTGCCATAACCCCCAGAGCTGCGAGAACTTTGTGAGCGCGCTGGACGAGATCGATCCGTGCGTAGAGAATCGCCCAACGTTGCTGTGCGCCGCGCTGGCAGACAAGGACGTGGCGGGCATCGTCGACGTGCTGATTCCGGCCTTCCCGCGTGTGGTCGTGACGCAGACCGATTCCGATCGCGCCCTGCCGGCGGAGGAGCTCGCTGCCCTGGTGGACGCCGATAAGCTCGCGGGCGTGTACCCCAGCGTGTCCGAGGCCCTCGCGGCCCTCGATGCCGCCGGCGAGCCCTTCGTAGCAGCCGGCACCATCACCCTAGCCGGCGAAGTAGCGGGGCTGCTGCGCTAGCCCATCCCCCCAGTAGTTGCGGTGAAATGGTTCCTGTTTTTGGGCTCTAGCAGCCCATCCAGGAACTATTCCACCGCAACTTAGTTTGGGGGCTTGGGGACCAGGCTAGTCTAGGCGGACTGGGTCGTGGGGGTAGGCGTTGAGAATCTCGACGCCGGACTCGGTGACCAGGGCCAGGTCCTCGATGCGGACGCCGGTGTGGCCGGGGAGATAGATGCCCGGCTCGATAGAGAATGTCATGCCCGGCTCTACGACCTGCTCGTTGACAAGCGAGACGTCGCCCGGCTCGTGGTCCTGCAGGCCGATCGAGTGTCCCAGGCGATGCGTAAAGTACTGCCCATAGCCCGCTTGCTCAATTACGTCGCGCGCGGCGCGATCCAGGTCGCACATGCGCACGCCCGGTGCGATGAGCGCCTCGGCGGCCTCATTGGCGCGGCGCACGATGTCGTAGATGCGCTCCGTCTCCTCGTCCGGCTCGCCCCAAAAGAACGTGCGCGTCATGTCCGAGCAGTAGTTGCAGCGGCGTCCGCCAATGTCGAACAGCACCACGTCACCGCGCTTGAGTACCGTATCGTCGGGCTCGTGGTGCGGGTTGCCGGCGTTGGCGCCAAAGCTCACGATGGGCGGAAAACTAAAGCCCTCGCAGCCGTGCTTGCGGTACAGGCCGAGCATCTGGTCGGCAATTTCGCGCTCCGTTACGCCCTCGTGGACGAGCTTGATGGCGTCGGCCATCACGTCGTCGTTAGCGTCCGAGGACGCGCGCATCAGCTCCTGCTCGGCTTCGTCCTTGTGGGTGCGTGCGGCGGTGACGGCAAAGTCGCCCAGGAAGAACTCGCTTGCGGCGTGACGATCCATAAGGGGCATCAAAAAGCCGGAGCGCATGACGGTATCGATGCCGAGCGGCTTGGTCGGATCGATCTCACTCGCGATGGCGTCGGCCACGACGTCGGTGTCGGTGTGATAGGCGACGCGGGCATTGTCATACTCGGGCAGCTGATGCAGGGCGTTGACCAAGATCACGGGCTCGCAATCGCGTGCGAGCAGTACACCGCAAAAACGCTCGAACATATCGGCATAAAAGCCGGTCAGGTAATAAATCGACCGCGGGTCGTTTACGAGCAGCTGCGCGCCGGGGTGCTGAGCCTCGAGGGCATCGAGCACGCGCGCCACACGCTGGTCATCGACATGTGCCATGAAACATCCTTTCGCTAGGGTGCCACCATGGTATCTCCAATGCCAGGGTAGTCAATTTGGGACGAGGCTATTTTAGCTGCGTCAAACATGCGGAATGATTGTTTTGGGGCGGGCTGATAGGTAAAAGTAGTCAATACAGTCCCGTCCCGAATTAGCTGCCTTCAAAAGTATGGCGGATTACGGGGCTGGACCTGTTTTACTTGACCATTGGAAAAATCGCGAAATTAAAACCGCAGGTAGACGGCTTATCAAAAATCGATAATTGCCGGTATGGATGGGGGTCTCCGAATCAGCCCCGTAATCCGGCACAGTTTTGAAATGGCACTAAAGTAGGCACAGGCTAAATACCGATTCCAAGGATAGTTGCGGTGGAATAGTTCTTGGATGCCGAGGTTTTGGCGGAAATATAGAACTATTTCACCGCAATTGAGGAGGGACGGGGCGGATGACGGGGTTGCTAAAAGAGCTCCGTCCCAAATGAGCTGCTTAGGCTGGGTCGATGTCCATGCTGGCGATGAGGTCGATGCCCGTGTTGAGGAGGTCCTCCAGCACGACGTCGCCCATGCGGATGGGGGCTTCGATGACCAGACCGCGGATGAGGTCCATCGCCTGGGTGTGGAGCGCCAGCGGGATGGCTTCGGCCGTGCGCACGGGCAGCAGCGCCTCGTCGCCGCCGGATACGGCCACGGTAGTGGTGAGCACGCGCATGGTGCAGGTGAGCTCCTGGTGAGCGAACTTATCGCCGCGCGGGCAGCTGTTGCCGGTCACGGAGCGCACCTCTACCACGGCGTCGTCTGCGTCGCGCTCCACCTCCACGGTCAAGAGGCATTCGGATGGGCAGGTGGTGCAGTTGAACTGCAATGTCTCGGTCACATTCGTGCTCATGGCCTTACGCCTCCTCAATGGGATCGACGGACAGTACAATTTCGCTAACACCCAGGTTGAGTGCGCGCTGAATCACCTTTGTCGGCAGCGGGAAGCTCTCCATTACGCTTGGTTTAAACGGGCGGACCTTACCTGCAAACAGTTCCTTGTCGCCTGCCAGAATGCGCACGCGTGCGGCGTCGACCGGTCGGCGCACGCGGAAGTTGAGTTTGGTGAGTGCCACAGCCGTAATGCGTCCCGGCAGTGCGTAGCCCGCGATACCGGCGGGGGAGACCGTGAGCTGGCAACTCGCGCCCGCATCTCCGGCCTCGACATTCGCGCCGTTCCCCAGCGCGTATGCCGCCGCGGCCGCACCGGCGCGATCGGACTCGGTCGTCACGTTGTCGGCCAGATCGTGCACGTGCAGTACGTTGCCGCAGGCAAAGATACCTGGCACGCCCGTTTGTAGGCTCTGGTCCACCACGGCGCCGCGCGTGCGTGGGTCAAGCTCAACGCCCGCGCCCACCGAAAGCTCGTTCTCGGGAATCAGGCCCACCGATAGCAGCAGCGTGTCGCACGGAACAACGCGCTCGGTTCCCGGAATGGGCGCCAGGCTCTCGTCGACCTGACTCACCTCGACGGCCTCCACGCGATCGTGTCCGATCACGCGCGTGACGGTGGTGGACAGGTGCAGCGGAATGCCAAAGTCGTCCAGGCAGTTCTTGACGTTGCGGCGCAGACCGTTGGCGTACGGCATGAGCTCGTATACGCCCTCGACCGAAATCCCCTCGAGCGTGCAGCGGCGCGCCATGATAAGTCCGATGTCGCCCGAGCCCAAAATGACGGCACGCGAGCCGGGCTTGAGATTTTCGATATTGATGTATCGCTGCGCCAGGCCCGCCGTAAACACGCCGGCGGGACGGCTGCCGGGGATCTTGATCTCGCTGCGTGTGCGCTCGCGGCATCCCATAGCAAGGACGACCGCACGTCCGGTGAGCTGCAGCATGCCGGCGGGGCTCATGAGCGTGACGGTGTGGATTGCGGTGGCTCCCGCGGTCTTGTCCGCATTCAGCGTGCCCACAGCCTCGCCCCCGTCCGAATCGATCTCAATCACCATACTGCCCAAGAACAGCGCAATGTCGGTCGCGCGCACCTGGTCGATAAAGCGCTGCGCGTACTCGGGACCGGTGAGCTCCTGCTTAAAGTGCGAAAGGCCAAAACCCGGGTGGATGCACTGGCGCAGGATGCCGCCCAGATGCTGCTCGCGCTCCACGATGGCCACGTGGGCGCCGGCCTTATGCGCGGCAAGCGCGGCCGCCATGCCGGCAGGTCCGCCGCCGATAACAACCACGTCGAAGGCCTGCGTCTGCACCGCCTCGGTAGCTCCGGCATCCGCGCGTCCGTCGCGCATATCCAACGTCGCCATCCTAGCGCACCCCCTTCAGCGGTCCCTCGACCAACCAAGATCCGGCATCCTCCAACAACACCTCGCTGGGGTCGCAGCCCAGTTCGCGCGCCAGGATCGCTACCACGCGGCTCTGGCAAAAGCCGCTCTGGCACCGACCCATGCCGGCACGACAGCGGCGCTTGACGCCCTCGACCGAAACCGCGCCCGGACGGCGTCGGATCGCGGCCACGATCTCGGCCTCGGGCACCGTCTCGCAGCGGCAGACGATCTGCCCCCACGCGGGGTCGGACTCAATGAGCTCTTCCTTGCGCGCAAGCGGAGCGCGGTCAAAGTCATCCGGCGCGCGGCGTATCGGGTCCCAATCGCCTCGTTCGCGCAGGGCTACGCCGGCATCGCGCAGTGCCTGCTCCATGCGCTCGGCAATGGCCGGCGCGCTCGCCACGCCCGGCGACTGAATGCCCGCGGCCTGGAACAGGCCTGTCACCACGGCGGACTGCCCAATAAAGAAGTCGTTCGTTCCCTTAATGACCGGACGACCGCCGGCAAACGCGCGCACCACGCGACGCGTGTCCAGATCGGGCACCAGCTTGCGCGCGCCGCTCAGCAGCGCGTCGACATCGGTAGCGTAGGTCTGCGTGTCGCCGGGCTCGCGCTCGGCGGCGGTCGCGGTGATTACGGTGTTGCCGTGCACGGTGCCCGTGACGATAACGCCCTTGGAAACCGGCGTGGGAACAGGGTAGAGCGGCATGAGCGCACGCGGCTCCTTGTCCAGCACCACAATATTGCCCTGGCGCCAGACCATCTGGAACTCCTCGGCGCCGGCCATGTGCGAGATGTCCGCGGCTCCGTTGCCCGCGGCGTTGATCAGGTAACGGCAGCGCACATCGCCGGCGGGCGTCACCAGCGTAAAGCGCGTGCGGCCCTTGCCGTCGGCAGCAGCGTCCTCGCCGTGCGAGCCAGCAACCTCAATGGCCTCCACAGTCGCGGACCGCATGAACGTTACGCCGTTGGCGACGGCGTTTTCCATCGCGGCGATGGCGACCTCAAACGGGTCGACGTAACCGGTCGAAGGGCACCACAGCGCGCTCGTTGCGTCGGCGCTGGCACGCGGCTCCAGCTCGTGGATGCGCTCGGGGCCGATAATCGACAGCTCGGGCACGCCGTTGGCCAGGCCATTCTGGCGCAGCTTCTCCAGGTGCGTGCGGTCTTCGTCGTTGAAACCCAGCACCATCGAACCGGTGCGGCAAAACAAAAATCCCAGCTCCTGGGCCCACGTGCCATATAGCTCGCAACCGCGGGCGTTGACCTGCGCCTTTACCGTGCCCGGAGCCGGATCGTAGCCTGCGTGCACCAGGCCGCCGTTGGCCTTCGACGCGCCCAGCGCGATATCGTTGGCCGCCTCGACCACACAAATGGATATGTCAAAACGCGCAAGCTGCCGCGCGATGGCGCATCCCGTGATGCCTGCGCCTACAATCGCGATATCAAACGTTTCTGCCATGGTGACTCCCAGACAAGTTGACAGGCTGTCAATAGGACTATCCTACGGTCTGCACACCCCCAGTGCGGCGGCAATGCGGCGAACAGCCCCGCTGTATCCGCCAACGGCAGGCGAGGGGTGACTCAGGACCATCGGTGACCTCGTCTGCCGCCCCTGGCGTCAGAGGTTTGTCTCGTTCTGTAACAGTAAGCAGAAGAGTTGGGTTCCAGATGTTACAGATCGAGACGTTTGTCAGACGGACCCTCCGTTCGTCTTGATTTGTAACAGTAAGAGGAGAAAATCGGTCCTATGTGTTACAGATTTAGATGAACCTATCAGTCGGTTTTGAATGTCTAAATCTGTAACGGTTAGACCTGTTTTTGCCGAGTAACTGTTACAGATTGAGACATTCGGTCTGGACGTTTTCTTTTGTCTCCATATTTAACAGCTAGCTGATGTTTTGGGTTCTAGATGTTACAGATCAAGACAAACCTTCCGGCGGATTTTGAATGTCTCGATCTGTAACACCTAGACCCGAATTTGCCGAGCAACTGTTACAGATTGAGATGTTTGTGTCTGTGGCCGCCGCTGGGTCCCACCAGGGTCCCGCTCGAACGACCCCCGTGTTACACTAGACTGGACTGTAAATATTCCGAAAGGTACACCTCAATGTCCAAGTACATCTCCGAGCTCATGTCGCCGCAGCTTATGGGCGTCATCTATGCCTTTGTTGGCTTTATCATCGCCCTGTACGTGCTGTCGGTCGTCTATGTGTTCATCGACGCTCGCCGCCGCGGTGCCAGCGCCTACGTGGCATGGGGCATCATCGCCCTCATCCCGTTTGTTGGCCTCATCGCCTACCTGGTCCTGCGCCCGCACTCCTACGCGGCCGACCGCGAGGAGCAGGAGCTGGACATGGCCCTGCGCGAGCGCCAGCTTGCCCAGTACGGCACCTGCCCGCAGTGCGGCGCGCCTATCGAGAAGGACTTTGTCGTGTGCCCGGTGTGCGACACCCAGGTTCGCAACGTGTGCCCAAGCTGCCATCGCCCGCTCGACGCGCACTGGAAGGTCTGTCCCTACTGCCGAACTCGCATTCAGTAACGCATCCATCGCCGGGCTGGCCGTAAGCCACGGGCGCCGCGCATCCCGCGCAAACGCCCCGCGCCGCACGCGCACCCCGCCCCCACACGATGAAGCATGCGTAGAAAATCGCCCGCCGTGCCATTAAGGTGCGGCGGGCGCTTGTATACCAAGGCAACCTGCCTATAATGATGCAAGTCAAAAACGCCGAGCGCATCGCACACACTTGCATCAGGCATCCGAGAGGAGAAAACATACCTATGAAGGCACTCTACAATGACGGTTCGGTGGCCGAGCTCCCGCAGGACGAGGTCACGCACGTCATCCGCCACTCTGCCGCGCACATCATGGCGCAGGCCATCAAGCGCCTGTATCCCGAGGCCGACTTTGCCTACGGCCCCGCGACCGACAACGGCTTCTACTACGACGTCGACCTGCCCGAGGGCGTTAAGATCAGCGAGGACGACTTCCCTGCGATCGAGGCCGAGATGAAGAAGATCGTCAAGGAGAACCTCAAGTTCACCGTGTTCGAGAAGCCCCGCGCCGAGGCCATCGCCCTTATGGAGGAGCGCGGCGAGAAGTACAAGGTCGAGCACATCGGCGACCTGGACGACGACGCCCGCATCACCTTCTACCAGCAGGGCGACTACATCGACATGTGCGTCGGCCCCCACATCTGCTACACCAAGGCTCTGAAGGCCTTTAAGCTCACCGGCGTCTCGGGCGCCTACTGGAAGGGCGACAAGGACAACAAGATGCTCACCCGCATCAACGGCGTCGCCTTTGCCACCAAGGAAGAGCTCGACGAGCACATGCACATGCTGGAGGAGGCCAAGAAGCGCGACCACCGCAAGATCGGCCGCGAGATGGACCTCTTTATGATGCGCGACGAGGCCCCCGGTTTCCCGTTCTTCCTGCCCAACGGCATGATCCTTAAGAACACGCTGCTGGACTACTGGCGCGAGATCCACCACAAGGCCGGCTACGTGGAGATCTCCACGCCGCTCATCATGAACAAGCAACTGTGGAAGACCTCGGGCCACTGGGACCACTACAAGGACAACATGTACTCCACCGTCATCGACGACGAAGAGTACTGCATTAAGCCCATGAACTGCCCGGGCGGCGTGCTGGTGTACGCCTCCAAGCCGCACTCCTATCGCGAACTGCCCATCCGCGCCGGCGAGATTGGCCTGGTGCACCGCCACGAGCTGCGCGGCGCCCTGCACGGCCTGTTCCGCGTGCGCTGCTTTAACCAGGACGACGCCCACCTGTTTGTTCGTCCCGACCAACTGACCGACGAGATCGTGGGCGTGGTCAACCTCATCGACTCCGTGTACCAAAAGTTTGGCTTTAAGTACCACGTTGAGCTTTCCACCCGCCCCGAGGACTCCATGGGTTCTGACGAGGACTGGGCTCGCGCTGAGGAGGGCCTGCGCACCGCTCTGGAGAAGCTGGGCATGGACTACGAGGTCAACGAGGGCGACGGCGCCTTCTACGGCCCCAAGATCGACTTCCACCTGGAGGACTCGCTCGGCCGTACCTGGCAGTGCGGTACCGTGCAGCTCGACTTCCAGATGCCGCTCAACTTTGACCTGGAGTACGTGGACGCCGACGGCACCAAGAAGCGCCCCATCATGTTGCATCGCGTGTGCTTTGGCTCCATCGAGCGCTTCATTGGTATTCTGATTGAGCACTTTGCGGGCAAGTTCCCCACCTGGCTGGCTCCCGTGCAGGTCAAGGCGCTTCCCGTCTCCGAGAAGAGCCGCGACTACGCCCACGAGGTGTGCGCCAAGCTGGAGGAGGCCGGCATTCGCGTGGTCTGCGACGACCGCGACGAGAAGATCGGCTACAAGATCCGCGAGGCCCGCAGCATCGACCGCGTGCCTTATATGCTCATTCTGGGCGAGAAGGAGGTCGAGGCCGGCAATATCTCCGTCCGCGATCGTTCCAACGAGACCGTTCAGATGAGCGTTGACGAGTTTGTCGCCAAGGTGACCGAGGAGATCAAGACTCGCGCCTAAGGCGAGCTCATAGGTTTATAAACCGCACGCATGCGCGGCTGTCCCACCTGTTGGGGCAGCCGCGTTTTTTATGCCGAGCGTGGGGCTGGGAAGAGTTAGTTGCAGTTGCGCAACGCTCACAATATGCCGACAAGCCCCGTAACCGTTTGGCAAAACAAAATGACCCCATAAAAAAGTATTATTGCCTCAATACGGGAAAAGCCGCTGGTAGAGCGGCTTGTTTGTTGCGCAAAAATGTACAGTTTTTCGTATCTTTCGACGAAGCTCATTATACGAATAAATCCAGACCGTTTTCCCAGATTGCGTAAATTGCGGCGCGAGCGGACGCATCTCCATACCCCACTACAAAAATCTGTACTTTTGCGACTGCGCCTAGCTGCGAGCGAGAAGCCTGTTCTTAACGCTCTGTATTCGCATGCGTCGCGGATGCAAGTTAAGGGGCGAGAGATGGAACAGACGATGCGGCGACAAGAGCAGCTGCCCGGCGCCTTTAGTGGCGCCGTCACCAACAGCCAGCAAGGCCGTGTCCGCTGGTATCTGGTCCACACCCCCAACGGTAAAGAGCGCGAGACCTGCGAAAAGGTTCGCCGCATTATCCCGCATGAGCTGATGCAGGACGCTTTCGTGATGCAAAAGGAGTTCTGGTTTAAGCGGGACGGCACCTGGTCGCTTCAAACCAAACCCATGTACAAGGAATACTTCTTCGTCGCCACGCGCGATGCTGCCATGCTCGACAAGGCTTTGGCCCAGCTGAGCTTTGGCTGCCGCATTGCCGGCAGCAGGGAGCGGGCCTACGCGCCCATGCCGGACGATGCGCAGGACTGGTACCGCAGCGTGCTCGACGACGACGGCGTGGTGCGCAACAGCGTGGCGCGCATAGAAGACGGTGTGCTGCACATAGAGCAGGGGCCCTTGGTGGGGCAAGAGGCCCGTGTAAAGAAGATTGACCGTCATAAGCGCTGGTGCCTGGTAGACGTGGGCGAAGGTGACTCCGCTTTTAGAGAGCTGCTTCCGTTGGACGTGCCAAGTAAGACGTAAGGGGACGTCGCACTGGCAATTCATTCGCAATTTGAATTCATCGATTGGGGGATCCCTGGGGACAGGGACGTGGATTTGAGTTTGACTACTAAAGAAATGACAGGGCAAAACGCGCCGGTGGGGGCCGCGTTTGTTGCCCAGGCCATGAGCGGTGGCGAGGTGGGCGTTCGCTACAAAGCCATGCAGGCCGTGAAGGACTGGGACCGTACGCGCCTGGGCTACAGGGCCGTAAAGCGCGCCTTTGACATCGTGTTCAGCGGCTGCGTGCTGGCCGCCATCGCCATACCCAGCCTGGTGCTGGCCGCCGCCATCCGCCTGGAGAGCGAGGGCAACCCGTTCTACAGCCAGATCCGCGTAGGCCAGACCCACCGCGACGGCACCCTGTCTACCTTCCGCATGTGGAAGTTCCGCAGTATGTATAAAGACGCCGACGAGCGCCTCGCCGAGCTCAAGGAGCGGAACGAGATCGCCGGAGCCATGTTCAAGATGAGGGACGACCCGCGCGTCACCAAGATCGGCAAGTTCATCCGCAAGCACTCCATCGACGAGTTCCCGCAGTTCCTGAACGTGTTCTTGGGCCAGATGTCCGTCGTGGGCCCGCGCCCGCCGCTGCCCAACGAGGTCGCGGAGTACACCGAGTACGACCTGCAGCGCCTGGCCGTCAAGCCCGGGATCACCGGCTGGTGGCAGGTCACGGAGCGCAACTCGACCGGGTTCGACGGCATGGTCCGCCGAGACCTGGAGTACATCGCGAACCGGGGTATTTTCACCGATCTCAAGATCGTCGTCCTCACGGTGATCGAGGTCATCACCGGCAAGGGTGCGTGCTAGATGCGCATCGCGATGATAGGACATAAGAGATACGGCTCCCGCGAGGGTGGCGTGGAGGTCGTCGTGACCGAGCTCGCCCGCCGCATGGCGGCGCTCGGCCACGAGGTCACCTGCTACGACCGCTCGGGCAGCGATGTCATGACCGGCGACGCAGCGGATGGCCGCGAGCGCATGGTCGACGGCGTGCGCGTCGTTCCCGTGAGGACGATCGACAAGAAGGGGCTCGCGGCGCTGAGCTCCTCGTACTTCGCCACCCTGGCGGCCATCAAGGACAGGCCCGACGTGATCCACTACCACGCCGAGGGCCCCTGCGTGCCGCTTCCCCTGGCCAATCGCGCGGGCATCCGGACCGTGGCGACCATCCACGGCCTGGACTGGCAGCGCGCCAAGTGGGGAAAGCTCGCCAGCGCGTACATCAAGATGGGGGAGAAGGCGGCCGCCACCAAGGTCGACGGCCTCATCGTCCTGTCCAAATCGGCCCGGTCCTACTTCGAGGGCGCCTACGGCCGCACGGCGACGTTCATCCCCAACGGTATCGAGTCGAAGCGGCCGATGCCGGTCAACCAGATAAAGGAGAAGTGGGGGCTCGATGCGGGCTCCTACCTGCTGTACCTGGGCAGGCTCGTCCCCGAGAAGCGTCCTGAGCTCCTGATCGAGGCCTTCAAGGAGCTCGATACGGACAAGCATCTTGTCATCGCTGGCGGCGGCTCCGATACCTCCGAGTACGAGGCGTCCCTTCGCGAGGCCGCCCAGGGCGACCCCCGCGTCCTCTTCACCGGGTTCGTCAACGGCGAGCCCCTGGAGGAGCTGTACTCCAACTGCTACGCCTACGTGCTGCCCTCCGACGTGGAGGGCATGCCCATGAGCCTGCTGGAGGCCATGGCATACGGCCGCTGCTGCGTGACGAGCGACATCCCCGAGTGCGCGGACGTCCTCGCCGGCAACGGCGTGACGTTCGAGAAGGGCAGTGCCGATTCCCTGCGGGCCGCGCTGCAAGGCCTACTTGCTGAAGGCGACCGCGGGAGAGTCCTCGGCACCGCCGCCAAGGCGCATGTCGAGAAAACCTACAACTGGGATTCCGTCGTCGGGCGGACCCTTGCAGTCTACGGGGGTGAAGGCCGATGAGGATCCTTCTCGTAAACAAATTCCACTACCGCAAGGGCGGCGCGGAGACCTATTACCTCACCGTCGGATCCGAGCTGGAGCGCATGGGGCATGAGGTGGCCTATTTCTCGATGAGGCACCCTGACAACCTGCCGTGCGAGTGGGACAAGTACTTCGTGACGCAGCGCGAGTACAACAACGTCAAGGACCCGCTCAAGGCGGCGCGCGACGGCATGGCGCTGATCTACTCGCCGGAGGCGAAGCGCAACTTCCAGGCCCTCTGCGAGGAGTTCCGCCCCGATGTCGTCCACCTCAACAACGTGCACAGGCAGATCACGCTGTCCATCCTCGACGCCCCCTACCTGGGGGAGAACAAGGTCCCGGTCTTCTACACGGCCCACGACTACGTGACCGTCTGCCCCGGCTACCTCATGCTCGACGGCGGCGGGCGCGTCTGCGACGCATGCCTCGAGGACGGGCGCTACCGCCACTGCATCGAGAACCGCTGCGTGAAGGGGTCGCGCGCGAAGAGCGCGCTGGCGGCGATGGAGGCGTCCTTCAACAGGGCCCATAAGTCAAACCGAAGGATCGACAGGGTAATCGCCCCCTCCAGGTTCATGCGCTCCAAGCTCATCGAGGGCGGCTGGCCCGAGGGCAAGGTCGTCTTCCTGCAGAACTTCGCAGACGACGCGATCCTCGACCGTGCGGCGAATGCCGGGGCGGATGCGACCGACAGGGAGAACCCCTACCTCCTGTTCTTCGGGCGGCTCTCTGCCGAGAAGGGCGTCGACACGCTGCTGAGGGCCTTCGATGCCGCCCTGCCGAGCCTTCCGCAGAATATGCGCTTAGTTGTAGTCGGCGACGGCCCCGATGCCGCCGATTTCAAGACGCTGGCGTCTTCGTTGGGCTGTGCAGCTCGCATTGAGTTCGCCGGTTATCAGACCGGTGGGGCACTGCAAGCGTATGTCGAGAGGGCTTCTCTCGCCATCTCGAGTTCGAGATGGCGAGAGAACATGCCGTACTCGATCGTGGAGGCTTTTGCTGCCGGCACGCCTGTCATCGGCACGGATATCGGCGGAATCCCCGAGTTGGTCGACGAATGGAAAACGGGATTCGTTTGCGAGCCCGGGGGCGTCCAGTCGATGGCAGATGCTATATCGCGCGGCACGAGTGCGTTCTTGGATCGGTCCGCTTACTCGATGCTGCAGCGCAACTGCCGCTCCTACGTCATGGAAAACTGCTCGCGCGAGAAGTTTATGAACGATCTCGTGAACCTATATAAGGAGTCAATCGATGGCTAACGGCCATAACAGCATCAAGAGGATAGTGCATCGCTCCTGCGAGGAGATCGGCGCAACGTTCCGAATCGCCAGGGTTACGTCGTGGCCCGAGGCGATTAACACGTTTCGGGCGAAGCTCGATATCCAGGTCATGAGCCGCAACGGGTACAAGGAACCGCCTGCAGTGAAGAAGCGGTTGCTGCGAAAGCACGAGACCGTTCTCAAGTATCTCGAGAACCGCTTCGGCGATTTCTTCGAGTCATACGACTACGATACGCCGCTGCCCTCATCCGATCCCGCCCTCGAGGGGAAGATCTGGATGTGCTGGTGGCAGGGCGAGGAGAACGCGCCTGAGATTGTCAGGGCGTGTATCGACTCCGTGCGCCGCAATGCGGGCGAACACGAGGTCATCGTCATCACGGACGAGAATCTCTCCGACTATGTTCATATCCCCGATTGGGTTTTCGACAAGGTGCGCGCGGGCGTCATGTCGCGCACCCATCTTTCTGACCTTTTAAGGCTGTCCTTGCTTGCGGAGCACGGCGGCCTGTGGCTCGACGCGACGTTCTTCTGCACCGGTTCGCTTGATGAGTACACGGACCTTCCGATCTGGTCCATCAAACGCCCCGATTATCTCCACGCATCCGTCGCCTGCGGTATGTTTGCCAACTACTCGCTTGGCTGCGATTCGTCTAACCGTCGGGTGTTCGCAACGCTTAGGGACTTTTACCTTGAGTATTGGGCCCAGAGTAATGAACTTGTGGATTATCTGCTCACCGACTATCTCATCGTTCTTGCGCAGAGGCATGACCCCTCGATCGCCGCGGCGTTCGCGTCGATCGAGCCCAACAACCCCCGTTGCGACGATCTCATCTCGCTGCTGGACGAACCCCTCGACCAGCACATCTGGGACGGACTCACCTCTGATACAAGGTTGTTCAAGCTTTCATGGAAGCAAGATTATCCGAGTCAATCCAATGGAATTGAATCTTTTTATGGCGCTCTGGTTTGTGGCGACTGTCGCTAGGATAGTGAGGAGGGCATTGTGGCTAATCCCCTTTTAAGCATAGTGGTTCCCATTTACAACTCATCCGAGACGATTGAGGAATGTGTCGCTTCTCTTGTTTCGCAAACCATTGATGACTTGGAGATTTTACTCATCGATGACGGGTCTACAGACGATAGTCTTGAGAAGTGCAAAAAGCTTGCATCCAAGGACAATCGCATCAGGGTTTTCACAAAAGAAAATGCGGGCCAGGGAATTGCTCGTAATTATGGTTTAGATTTAGCGACTGGGGAATTCATTGCTTTTGTCGATTCAGACGATACCTGTACGAAGGCAATGTATGAAACGTTGCTGAGCAGGGCAAGAGATTCCGGTAGCGATGTCGTCGTTGGCGGTTATTACGACTTGCTGAATGGTGCCGTTGTTAAAAGTCATCCTGCTGGATCCATGGAACTGCGTGGTAAAGGTGAAATTGATAAATACATGGCGGATTTGGTTTCCATTCCATGTCACGACGACGGTGCGGGCTGTATCGCTGTTTGGGACTCTGTTTACCGTCGACTGCTGGTTGAAGAGAATGGGGTTCAGTTTCCGTCAGAAAGAGATGTCTACTCAGAGGATCTAGTTTTTAAGCTTAGAGCTCTCGCTTCTTCTTCGAGGGTCAGTGTCGTTCCCAATTGTTTGTACGAATACCACGTTAGTGACAAGTCTTATTCAAAACGCGTGAATGACGATGTTCTTAAAAGGATAAATGCTCTAAGCCAAGTTCTTGCGGACGAGTTTGATCGGAGACTGTATAGATTCGATTTCCGTAAGAGAAATGCAGGCAGAGCATTTGCATCGCTTAGATTTTCTTTGAGGCGCGCTCCTTGCGGTGCTGGTCGTACGGCTTTTTTCGATGCCCTTGTAAATGATGAAAAGCTATACAACTGTTTGTCAGCCTATCAGCCGTCGAACTTAATTAATGCAGCAATTTATAAATTGCTGTTAACAAGAAAACCTCGATTAATTTCAGCTGTATTCAATCTAATTGCCCTGAAAGGATAATTATGAAAGTCGGAGTCATTACGTTTCATCGTGCCATTAACTATGGAGCCGCTTTGCAGACTTATGCTTTGCAAAAAGCCTTAACGGGATTGGGCTTCGATTCGGAAGTTATCGATTATCGCTGTGATCATATGGAGGAGTTGTATAAGCTGATCGGTGGCTTCTCGACCAAATCAGTTAAACAAAATATCCGTAGTTTTATGAATTACTTTCCCGCAAAGAGAAAAATGATGAGTTTTCGTTCGTTGGTAAATGAAAACATGAAGATGAGTCCAGTGTATGATTCAGAAACCATTAATCAGTCGAACGAGCGATACGACGTGTTCATTACTGGTAGTGACCAGGTGTTTAATTATGCCTGTTCTGATTTTGATAAGAATTACTTCCTATCATTTGTCGATGACAAACAGAAGATTAATTCGTATGCCGCATCGTTCGGTATTAGCAATATTCCGGTTGAGTATCGGGCGGAATATGCTCGACTGTTATCTCGATTTAATCATATTTCGGTTCGTGAGGAGTCTGGTAAAAAAATGGTCCGTGAGCTTGCGGGCAAAGATAGTGAGCTGCACGTCGATCCTGTATTTTTGCTTGATGCGGCAGAGTGGTCGCGGCTCGCTAAAGACCCTGACTTCGATAACTATATCCTCATCTATCGCCTCAACAAGTCGAATGTCATTAATGATTTTGCAAGGTTGTTAGCTAAAAAGACCGGTAAGAAGATTGTAAACATAGGCCAAGATTATATTGACAGGTTGAAGAACCGCGATTTTTACGGTGGAATGGACACTTCGGTACAGGAATTCCTTGGCCTGTTCAAGAACGCTGACTATGTTGTAACTAATTCTTTCCACGGAACTGCTTTTTCCATCATCTTTGAGCGCCAGTTTTACGTAGAAACTAAGCAAAAAGATTTCAAGAAGAACGATCGTGCTGAGAATCTGTTGAAGTTGACTGGTCTTACTGACTCCATTATCGAATCCTTGGATGACTGCAAATTAGATATATACCGCGATTTTGGTACAGCTCGCAAGGTAATTGCTGAGGAAAAGGCTCGTGCCCTGTCTTATCTGAACGGTATTTGTGTTGATGAGTAGATATAAGCAATTTATTGCATTAGTTCCAATTGAAGACTATGTTATTCCACTGCTGCTGCTGATATTAGTATTTTCTACTAACAATCGTCTCATTTTGTTCATGAAGCCTGTTGCGTTTCTCATGATTTCAGCGGTGCTCTTTCTCTCGATAGCTTCGAAAAGAAGATTTAGCAGGGGGGTTCCTTTGAAATTCTTATTTTTCGGGTTTGTTTTCTTAATTGGAATCAGTTTTATTTATACCGGAGATCGTTCTGCGTTTAAGGACTACATTCCCTACATAATCGCCGCCCTTGTTTTCGTTGTATTCGAATTCGACAACTTTTTTTATTCCATCTTCTTCAAATTATTTAGCTTGTTATTTTGGGTTTTTATTGCCTCTATGTATTTGGAATTGATAAGCCCAAGTTTGTTTAGATCTGTATTTTCATTCTTGTCTTTGGGGAAAAACTTAGTTGTTAGGTCGGTTGATGGTATAGCAATTGCCGGGCTAGCATTTGAAAAGGCAGATGCGGCGTTCCTCTGCAACATGGGGATAGGAGTTCTTTTCGCCAAAATTTTTACCCGGGGTCTCAATCCAAAATTCATTATTCAGTTGGGAATTGTTTTTGGTGCGCTGATGATGACCGGCAAACGCACCTTATTTCTGATTCCCTTAGTCAGCATCGTCGCCTTCGCTTTGTTTTTCTCTCGAAGTCATAGAGTGGCAAAAGCTATGGCGGTCCTACTTGCGGTGTTTGTGTGCCTGGCAGTTACGTATACGTTTGTTCCTCAAGTTTCGCTTGTGTTTGAGCGTTTTTTAGCTGACAACGGAGATCCATTAAGCGGTAGAGAAGTTTTTTGGACATATGCAATGGAAATGTTTAGAAGTTCTCCGTTATTGGGAGAGGGTTTTCTGTCATTCAATGCATATGTGAACAGCAGGGGCTTCTTATACTACGGTGAACCTTGGCAATTTCAGGCGCATAACGTTTACTTGCAACTGCTTGCTGAGCTTGGAATCGTTGGGCTTTTGCTGTTTGTCAGCATGTTGGCCATTTTGATATTTGGTTTAGGCCGTTCTGCAAAGAAGGATCCAAATATTTTCAACTTAACGGCATTTTACTGGGCTGTTCTTATCGCGATATATAGCATGACGGGCAACACAATTTACTATGCCTGTCAGTTGATGGTATTTGCTGTAGTAGTCACCATTTATTTGAAATATATAAGTCCTAGGGAGGGTTATTCTAAATGAATCCGTTAGTTAGCATAATTACCCCTGCTTATAACGCGGGGGGCTATCTGGATTCTTTCTTCCTATCTGTCTTAGAGCAAGATTACGATAATTACGAGATGATTATCGTTAATGATGGATCAACTGATGATACAGAGGATAAGATCCTCTCATATAAAAAACTGTTCGAGTGTCGGGGCATACGATTCGTTTACTTGAATCAAGAAAACGGTGGACAGGCAAGAGCGCTGAACTTGGCATTTCCGCATATTCGTGGCGAATATTTCATCTGGCCTGATTCCGATGATGTTCTCTGCCCAGATAACATCTCAGCGAAGGTCAAGTTCATGACCGCCCATCCCGATTATGCTTTGGGTATTTCGTGGGCTGAATATATTGATGAAGCTGGGAATAGCCTTGGGCTCTTAAAGCGGGTTCCTGATAAGAACGATAATCTATTTCGGGACTTGCTGATTAGTAAAAATGTATATTTTTGCCCTGGTATTTACATAATGAAAACTTCGGCATTTGTCGAATCTTATCCCGGTCTGGCGATTGATGAAAGCCGTGCTGGGCAGAACTATCAACTGCTCTTGCCTATGGCCTATGGATATCAATATGGATACATTGACAAAGTTCTGTACAAATATGTTCTACATCCCTCTAGTCATTCAAATGACGGTCTCCAAAACGAAAATATGCAATTGAGACGGTTTGAGGAGCATGAGCGCTTATTGAAACGTTTGATTGCATCCATTTGTTCCGAGAGCGATAACGCAATCTATCAAAAGTTGGTTGCTGTCCATTTTGCGCGGCTGTATCTACGAATAGCAAATCAGCATTGCGATGGCGATAAAGCGCGTGATTGTTTTGCTAGATTGCTTCGGTTAAAAGCTGCTTCGCTTAAGGACTGTGCGTATGCATGCGCTACGGCGGTGGGTTTATCTTTAAAGAAGTGAGATGAATGGGAAGAACGAGTAAATTTGTATTAAATTCTGCTTCGACGGCTTTGTTGCAAGTAGTGACGATGGTGGCTGGGTTCATCACCCCCCGCTTTTTACTGATGGCATACGGATCCGATGTTAACGGTCTTATTTCCTCAATCAACCAGTTTATTACTTACTTTAATCTGGTCGAAGCGGGGCTCTCGAGTGCGGCTGTATATTCGCTTTATAAGCCAATCGCTGAAAATGATCATGGCAAGATAAATCGCATCGTAACCGCGGCTCGTAATTTCTATATAAAATCAGGCTTCATTTTTGTTGGCCTAGTTTTTGTTCTGGCAATAGTCTATCCGTGGATTACCCATACTGAGGTCTTGGATCATCAGACTATTTTTCTTCTTGTGTTGGTTCTTGGCGTAAACGGGGCTTTGGAATTTTTTACTCTTGCAAAATATAGAGCCTTGCTGACCGCAGACCAAAAAACTTACGTAATTTCTTTCGCATCTATCGTATATACGATTCTAAATACGGTAATCGTTGTCACGATGTCACTGCTTAAGGTTAATATCCTAACTTTACGCGTCGTAGCATTGCTTTCAATATTTGCGCGTAGCATGATCTTGTTCGTTTACATCAAGGTGAACTATAAATTCATTCGCTATGACGCTGAGCCAGACTATGCTGCAATGGATAAGCGCTGGAGTGCTCTATACCTCCAAATTGTGCAGACTGTGCAAAATGCATCGCCCGCCGTATTAATCACCCTGTTCTCGACCCTTAAAATGGTGAGCGTTTATTCTGTATATAACATGGTCATGTCAGGTATTAACGGAATAATGTCAGTTTTCTCTACGGGTGTGTCTGCTGGTTTCGGAGAGTTATTGGTCAAGGATGACAGTCAGGCATTTAAGAAGGCGTATCGGGATTTTGAATATCTTTACTATGTAATGGCAAGTGTAGTTTACGGCGTAACGCTTGCAACCATTCTGCCGTTTGTCCACGTATACACTCATGGTGTAACGGATGTCGAATATACGAATCTATACTTCGCCCTGCTGTTCGTTTTGAATGGCGTTTTTTACAATCTGAAGACTCCACAGGGCATGCTTGTTATTGCGGCGGGTTTATATAAAGAAACAAGAATTCAAAGCACCATTCAAGCGGCAATTTTGCTTGTCGGAGGTGTTGTTCTTGGATTTAAATTCGGTTTGATCGGCGTAATGGCGGCTTCATGTTTGTCCAACCTCTACCGTTGTGTCGACTTGCTTTTCTTCATTCCAAAAACAGTAACGCATCTTTCGGTCGGACCAACTCTTAAAAACATGATAGAGATGTTGTTTATGGTGGCAGCAATAGCTATCCTGTCGCATTTTATTTTTAGCACCTGGCCGGGAAGTCTTCTGACATGGCTCTTGTATGGAGCCTGTAATCTCGTTTTGGGCCTAGCGATTGTTCTCGGTTTCCATGCCATATTTGAGCACAAGAGCTTTCACATCATCGTTGATAGGCTAAATTCGCTATTGGGGAGGTAAATAGGGTAATGGTTGAACTATTTGAAAAGGCTGAACAGTGCTGTGGGTGTACGGCATGTCTTAACATATGTCCGAAGCAGGCGATTTCCATGCTAGAGGACCAGCAAGGCTTTCTCTATCCCAAGATCGATGGCTCAAAGTGCGTGGAGTGTGGTCTATGTCAAAAAGTTTGCCCTTTAAAGGTTGATGGGTCAGCGGACGATAAGTTTTCGAAAATTGCCTATGCGGTCAAAAATAAAGACAACGATGAGCGTGCGCGGAGCAGCTCTGGTGCGGTATTTATCGAAGTCGCTAAAGCTGTGCTTGGGTCTGACGGCATTGTGTATGGTGTTAGGCTTGATGATGAGTACCGTGCGATGCACGACAGGGCTGACTCAATCGAATCAGTCAGGAAGTTTCAGGGCTCAAAATACGTTCAAAGTTTTAAGGGTGATATCTTTAAAGATGTTAAACGCGATTTAAAAGCCGGCAATTCAGTTTTGTTTACGGGAACACCTTGCGAAGTCGCTGGCTTGAAGCGTTATCTCGGAGTTCCTTACGACAATCTCGTGACAGTAGATATTATTTGCCACGGTACTCCAAGCCCCGGTTCCTTTGATGAACATATTCGCGCTTTGGAGCAGAAATATTCCTCAAAAATTTCCAAGTTGAGCTTTAGGAATAAACAATACGGCTGGAGAAACCAAGAACTTTGGATAGAGTTCAATAATGGCGATATTTATCATAATCCCATTTGGGAAGATGAATATTATCGCCTCTTTACTGGAAATTACCTATTGAGAGATTCATGCTATTCGTGTCCCTTCGCCAGTATGAATCGTCCAGGCGATATCACAATTGGTGATTTTTGGAACATAAATAACGTGAAGCCGGATTTCGAAGACAAGCTTGGCGTTTCTTCAATCATAGTTAATACCGAAAAGGGGCAAGATCTGATTACTGAAATCTTGACTTCTTTTGAGTGTTTTGAAGTTAGCCTGGATGAGTGTACACAGCGCAACCTTCAAGCTCCGTCTCCTAAACCAGATAATTTTAATTCCTTTAGGGCCGATTGGGAGCAGCATGGGCTCGACTATTGTCGAAAGAAATATGCTTCCATGGGATTTGGGGAGAGGATTAGGCGCACTCTATCCCCTGTTAAAAAGAGGGTAATAAAAATAATAAAGCAAGGCGTACGGGAATAATTGCGTTTTCGCATTAGGGGTATCAGTGGCGGTTGATACCCCTATTTTCAGTCGTTTAAATCTAGCAACGACAATCGCGTCGAAAATGTTGGTGTAAGGGTGACGCCCTAGATTGCGACGAAAATGTTGGTGTAAGGGTGACACCCTAGCGCCCGTTTAACGAAAAACGGCCCTCGTCCTAGAATCTGAAATCACCACAACAACAGGTTCTAGGAAAGGACGAAGACCGCTATGGGAATCTTATCAGACCCGACGCCGGACATGGATGAGGCGTATTTGTCCTGGCGTTATGTTCCGCGCTTATTGGGCTATGCGCGATACGGCGGTTTCAGTATGAGGCCGGCTTGCGCTTCTTCAGGATCCCATACTGACACCTTCCAGGTCCGATTTATGTCCGCGCCGGTATTTATGCTTTAAGCAAAGCGGCACGAGTGAACTTGCTACAAGCCTCATGCTGCGAGTACGTTAACCAATCGGTCGTGAAGGCGAGGTGAGTATGAAAGGTAGAAACCAGCACGTTACGAAGCGGGCGGATGGCAAATGGCAGGTTAAGGGCGAGGGAGCGCGTCGCGCTTCCTTTGTTACGACGACCCAGGGCGAAGCTATAAAGCGTGGTCGTCAAATTAGTTCTAATCAGCACTCTGAGCTAATCACCCATCGTCCCGATGACAGAATCCGCGCAAAGGATTCCCATGGGCACGATCCCTTCCCGCCGAGAGGATAGGGGCTTGACGCCATTGCGGCTGCGGGCATGGATTAGCGTGTCCGCAGCCGCAAACGCTTGCCGGAAGTATGCGGTAAATTCTGGAACCCCCGAGCACAACGGCTTTTCCGCATAAAGGATCCGCAGGCAGAAGCATTGCGGCATTCCGGAGCGCTCGGCACGCTAGGGATTTGCCACATACTTCCGAGTTTTGGCCTTGTACCCTTTGCTCCAGATGCGGCAAGCACTTGATTGACGTTTCTTAAGGTCTATAATCAAATAAAAACTCTGAAATATCTTTTCAAAACAATGAAAGGAAAGTTGAGGACGATGCTTTGTCAGTTTTCCTTCAGGAACTATAGGTCCTATCGCGACGAGGCGGAGCTTTCCATGCAAGCGACGCCGATGAGGGAGTTTGAGCGCTCCCTTATTGAGTGTCCCGATGGGCAGAGCTTTCTGCCGGTGGCTGCGGTGTACGGACCCAACGCTGGCGGCAAGTCCAACCTGCTCGAAGCTCTTGACTTCGTTCGTTCGGCTGTGGCCAGTCCGATCAGATTGCTGTCATCTAGCTCTGATGCGCCAGAGGGCGATCGTCCTTCGATACCCCGTTGTTCGGCGTTCGAGTTCGATGATGTGTCTGCTCTCGAGCCTACCGAGTTCGAGCTCTACTACCGCGTGGGTGAGCATGAGTTCCGTTATGCCCTGTCCGTGCATGCCGGCGAGATCGTGTCCGAGGGACTGTGGCGGCGCAAATTGGGAGCTTCGCGTACGGCGATGTTGTTCGAGCGCGAGGGTGCTGAGGTCGAGCTCGGTCCCACGCTGTGCAAACTTGTGACGGCTGCGAGATTCAACCCGAGCCTGCCGTACCTGTCGTTCCTCTGTATCAACTTTGACGCGCCGGTGATCAAGGAGGCTGCCAGCTGGTTTCTTGATGGCGTGTTCCTGAACTACAACAGCTCTTACCTGGAGCGGATGCTCGAGCAATTGCTAGACGAGGCGGAGTCGCCCGAGGTCACGCGTTTTCTGCGCGCCGTCGACGTACGCATCGATGGCTTTAGGGTGGAGAAGGCCCCGGAATGGCGCGGCCAGCGCGTCTTTGTCAGGCACGAGGTGGACGGCAAGGGCTATGAGCTGCGCCTTTCTGAGGAGTCAGCCGGCACACAGAAGCTCATGGGGCTAGCTGCATATCTGATGACTGCGCTCGAGCGCGGCGCTACCGTTGTGGTCGACGAACTTGACGCTAAGCTTCACCCGAAGCTCCTGCGCTACGTGATTCTGTTGTTTAAGGATCCCGAGGTCAACAAGAGCGGCGCGCAGCTCATCTTCTCGTCCCAGGACGTGTCCACAATGCGAAACGACGTGTTCCGCCGCGACGAGATATGGTTCGCCGCACGCGGCGAGGGGGAGGCGAGCCAACTGTGGTCGCTCGCCGACATCCACGAGGCTAATGGCAACTTGGTTAGCAAGAATGCTGCTTTCGATAAGCAGTACCTGTCTGGTCGTTACGGTGCCGACCCGTATCTCACCCGCATCGAGGAGTGGGATTTACATGGCAGCGAAGAAGTCGAAGGGCTGGCGTAGTGGCAAACGCGAGGTTCGCTCGCGCATGGTGCAGATGACGCGCCACCTCGTGGTGACCGAGGGCAAGGAGACTGAGCCTCGCTACTTCGAGGGCGTGCGTGCTGCTTTGTGCGCGGCAAACGAACGCAAGGTTGCCGTTATCGTTAAGGGAACGGGCAAACACACGCTCGACCTGCTTGACTTCGCTGTCGAACACTGTCGCTATGCGCCCGAGACGTTCGACCACGTGTGGCTCGTGTATGACAAGGATGACTTCCCTGCGTCCGACTTCGACGCGATGGAGCGTAAGTGCACCGAGCTCTCCGATGGTTCGAGGACCTTCCATGCGTTGTGGTCGAACCCCTGCTTCGAACTGTGGCCGCTTCTGCATTTTCGTTATACGACCGCCCCCATGTCGGCCGCGGAGTGTCAGCGTGCCCTCGCTCAGGCGATGTCTAAGGACTTGGGCATCGAGTACCGCAAGAACCTGGACGGGACGTTCGGAGCAGTGGATGATAAGCGGGGCGAGGCACTTCAGCGTGCTGGGCGTCTCGACACGCACCATAGGGCGCTGGGCAACATTAAACCGTCTGCGCAAAATCCTGCAACCAAGGTAGGCGAGATATTCGATGTAATAGGGCCGTATCTGGTTGGATAGTCGAGTTCGATCAGGCTTGCTAGAGCATGGGTCCACGAAAGAGGCTGCATGCTGGGTTGCTTTCTGCCTTGAATTGGATTGACCTTTTGGGGCACGAATAGGATACTAGCGTGAATTAGCGGCATTGACGCAGCCAACCTACGGGCCTGCGTCCTGCGGAGAGGCGGCTGTTCTTCTGGACGGCCGTCTCTCTCTTTGCGTCCATGATGAGAAGAATATTTCGCCAAGTTTGTCGGTCTCGATCGTGTGGTTTCGACTTGTGGTCGAGTTTGTAGACAAACGGAGGATATCGACAAAAAAGAGTCAATTGCGGTGGAAGCCTTCGGGCGACACCTGAAGAGGGTTGATGTGTCGGCCCTCTTTTTTGGATGTAAGATTCGACCTGTCAAAACTTACATCTCAATTGGGAAAAGACGAAATTACGGGTGTTTTTCTGCCCGCATGTAACTTTACTGACGCGTGGTCGCTTGGCCTTAATTCGCTGCGGGTTTCCCGGTTGAGGATTGACTGGAATTGGGCTCTTCCTTAAAGTTCTAGTTGTGAGGAGGCCTTGCGACGGTACGTCCGGCTTGGTCCGTGGAAACCGCCGAAAGGCGGTTTTTGCGTTTAAGAGGTTGCTATCCTAATGGAATTTGTTGCGTTTTCCGCTTCAGGACGCTTAGTATTGCCTTGTTTTCCGGAAGTGCGGGGAAAAATCGAAAACCTCCAAGCACAACCTGATTTTTGCTAACAAAACTGCAGGTCGTGGAAGTCGCAATCTAGGTTGCTTAGCTACGATTGCTATTTGGCAAATGAAAAAAGGCGCTTCGAGGCGTTATCGAACTTTTGCGCGATAACGAATAGGACCTTCGATAACGAATAGGACCTTGTGCGATTCGCAGGCTCTTCCATTGATATTATGACCATAGCGTTCTATTTGCCGACCTTTATCGGAGATGCCCTATGGTCCAGATTGATCCGATGGAATATCCCAAATTTTCCGATTATTCATTCCACGCCCAGTCTTCTCCTAATATCCCTGTTGGGAGTGCCGGGATGATTGAGACCCTAAGAACGATCCTGGATGTCTTGAAGAGCGGCCAATCCCTAGATGACCTTATTTCAATTGAGGGCTCAACAGCCAAGCTCTCTCTTGGCGGAGCTTGTCTTGCCCTGAGCCCGTGCGGATTGGTTGTTAAGACTGCTGAGGGATACACTCCTTCTGCGGAAGCGGACCGTTGGATTGACACGGGAGATAACTCCTATCTGGCTGCGTGCCTGGCAAGTCGTTGCAAATTCTTTGGCTCTGTTAGACCAAGGTTGACATAAAAACGATGTCACCGCGAGGCGGTACCCTTCAATTAACGTCGAAGGAGCGCCCATGGATGCAGACGACCTGGTCATCACCCTCAAGAAGAGCCTGGCGAAGCTCAGCAGGAC
>DXLS01000020.1:0-2215 GCA_019414605.1 Collinsella sp. | reverse complement strand
CCCGCAACACCGTCACCAACGACGTGCTGTACAAGGAGGGCCTGGACCTTCTCGTCGTGCCCTCCGCCGAGCTCTCCCGCGGCCGCGGCGGCCCCCGCTGCATGAGCATGCCCTTCTGGCGCGAGGACCTCTAAGGTTTTCAAAGATCCGTACGGGTCTTAATACAAACATCTAGCTGCCATTAGATGTCTCCCAATGGGGCGGTGCGGGTTTTTCGCACCGCCCCATTCTTGTCAAATAAGCTAAATTAGCATCAGATAAGGTATCCATTATGTCTAGAGGCGGTCACGTTGATACCCCAACGGTATCGGCTTCTTTGCCTTTTGGGCATCATCTCGATTCCCGTGACCTTTGCCGGCATCATCCTCGTGTTCTAGCGATTGGAGCTTAGTCATGGATATCAAGACAATTGGCGTTGAGGAATGGCTCAACGTTTGGGAGAAGAGCGCTACGTGGGACATTGCCCAGTCGACGATCTCATCGCTGACCATGGGCGAGCTTCGCGCGCTCGACGAGCAGGACGGCGCTACGTTCTACGAGCGTCTGGATCGCGAGAAGATGAACTACGGCTGGATCGAGGGTTCGCCGGAGTTTAAGGCCGAGGTCGCCAAGCTGTATCGTCGCGATGTCAATCCCGATCACATTCTGCAGACCAATGGCTGCACGGGCGCCAACCTCAACGCCATCATGGCCGTTGTCGGGCCCGGCGATCACGTGATTGCCGAGTGGCCTGCCTATGCGCCGCTCTATGAGATCCCGCGTACGCTTGGTGCCGAGGTCGAGTATTGGGAGCTTCGCGAGGAGCTCGGATGGAAACCCGATATCGAACAGCTCAAGCGCCTCGTTCGCCCCAATACCAAGCTCATCAGCATCAATAACGCATCGAACCCCATCGGTACGGTGCTAAATGCCGATATGCTCGGCCAGATTGCCGAGATTGCCCGTTCGGTGGGCGCCTACGTGCTGTGCGACGAGGTGTATCTGCCGCTCGAGAACACCGAGTCCTTTATGTCGATGGCAGACGTGTACGAGAGGGCCATTGTCACCAATTCGGTGTCCAAGACCTATTCGACGCCTGCAGCCCGCGTGGGCTGGGTCGTTGCGGATGAAGAGGTGTCCAACCGCATCCGCACCTACCGCGACTACACCATGATCTGCGGTGGCGTGTTTAACGATGCTTTGGCGACCTACGTGCTCGAGCACAAGGACAAGATTCTCGAGCGCAACCGCAAGATCGTGTTTGGTAACCGCGATATCGCACAGGCTTGGATCGATACGCAGCAGCGTGTCTCCTGGACGGCCCCGCAGGGTGTGTCAACCTCGTTTATCCAGATGGATATTCCCGAGGATGACGAGGAGTTCTGCAAGCACCTGCTGGCTGATAGGGGAGTGCTGTTGGTCCCCGGTAGCCGTTTTGAGCTTCCCTGCGGAGCGCGCCTGGGCTACTGCGCGAGCGAAGATGTTCTTCGCGAGGGCCTGAGGCTTCTGGGCGAGGCACTGGCCGAGCTCGATCGCTAGTCCCTTGAGGTTCTCGAAGGCCTAAACCTTGCTGGACCCTAGGTGTACCGAATGCAGACCCGCTCCCTTTTGGGGAACGGGTCTGTTTGTCTTTGCTGCCGAAAAAGTCAAGTTGTTACAAATGGAGACGCAAGATCGATCGGGTATTCGATGGGCCTTATACTGAGCTTCCGGTGAACGGTATCCAACGTCTGGTAAACGGTAATCTGTTTGTCAAAAATGAATAGGACGCACTTTTTTCTGAATAAAAATCAAAATGGTTGAGACACAGCGAGAATTGCGAATTCTATTCATATCGTTGCTTGAAATATGCAATTTGAGGGTGGTTTAACAAAGATTAGTTTCAATTGATTTATCGGTTAAAAAAGCGTTTAAGCACGTAAATAAACTTTATTAAATCAAAGTGTGCCATGCGTGAAGTATATGTGTATGCCGTTCACCCCTCATATAAAACCGTTCGGGGGCAAGGTGGAAGTATGGACTGATTTTGGATATAAATATGTCGTCAGCAATAACGCCTCACACGGAGGGGCGCTAACGAATCGGCCCTGACAGGGGCCCGAAAGAAAGGTAGGAGGCCATGACGAAAGGTCTGCACGTGCCTTCCGAGATCGGCAAGCTCAGGAAGGTCTGCCTGCACCGTCCCGGCGACGAGCTCCTCAACCTGCCGCCCGACGAGCTCGAGCGACTCCTGTTC
>DXLS01000002.1:0-27893 GCA_019414605.1 Collinsella sp. | reverse complement strand
CATCCGCACCTCCACCGAGCGCCCCGAGGCGCTTGACAAGGCCTGCTTCACGCTGGCAGGCATCAGCGAGCGCGGCCTGCTGCAGGCCGTCCACACCGCCGTCGAGCTCGACGCGGAGGGGTCGCTGCCCGAGGCGCCCGTTCCAGACTACGCCGACGAGAGCGTCTCCACCAAGGTGGTCAAGATCATCCAGTCCTACACCGGCGTCGTGGACAAGATGGTGTGGAGGAAATGCTAGCAATGAGGCTTTACCTTGACACGCTTCGATGCGCGACCGGGCTCGCCTTACGCAAGCTGACGAGCCCCGGCTCAGTCCAGGGCTCAATCATACAGGGCTTCAAACGCCCCACGCTTGAGCTTCGCAACGGCGGCAGAATCGTCCTCGGCAAGAGGTCCCAATCGCGCGCGGGTCTTACTCTCATAGCTGACGGCGGGACCATTGAGGTCGGCATGCACTGCCAGTTTAACACCAACGTTTCCGTCACCGCGGTTGAGCGCGTACAGATAGGGGAAGGTTGCTCTTTCGCCAATAATGTGGTTGTGGTTGACCATGACCACGCTTTTGGAGAAGATTCACTCTTCGACGCCTCCGAGGTTTCCATCGGCGACGATGTGTGGGTGGGCGCTAACGCGGTCATCCTCAAGGGTGTCCGCGTCGCTGACCACTGCGTTATCGCGGCTGGGGCTGTCGTCACAAATGATGTTCAGCCCGAGTACTCCATCTGGGGCGGTTGCCCCGCCCGCATGATCTCCATGAGGCCCGATGCGCATGAATAGCAAACTTCGAGTACTAATGGCCGGGCCCTCCCTCGATATGCAGGGCGGCGTGGCCAGCGTAGCCAAGGGCTATGTCGAGGGCGGTCTGAGGGAGATGTGCGACCTCACATACATAGAGACCGCCTGCGACGGCAGCAAGCCAAAGAAGGCCTTGACTTTTGCGCGAGCCTTGTCGTGCTTTCGCCGGGAACTTCCCTCCGCTGACGTCGTGCATATTCACACCTCGATGCGCGGCAGCTTCGATCGCAAGTACCGCCTTGCCGCTATGGCTCACAAGGCGGGTAAACATATAGTCCTGCATGAGCATGACGGCGAGTTCGCAGCGCTCTTCGAGGATGCTAATGACGACTACCGCTCCAAGGTGCGCGAGTTCTTCGGCTGGGCCGACTGCGTCATCGTTCTCTCCGAGGAATGGCTCGACTACTTTGCGGCGAATGTTTGCGACTCCACCAAGATACTCGTCATGCACAACGCCGTAGCGTTGCCTGAAGCTCCGATCAACCCTTGCGCGCACCAAAGCGTTCTCTTTCTGGGGCGTCTTGGTGCACGCAAGAGCCCTGACGTGCTCTTGCGTGCTGCCAAGACTTTGCGCGTGCGATTTCCCGAAGCCCGTTACGTCTTTGGCGGCGACGGGGACGTAGAGAAGTACCGTGCCCTTGCCACCGCGCTCGGCGTGGCAGACGTGTGCAACTTCGTCGGTTGGGTCACGGGCGAGGACAAGGAGCGCCTCGTGCGTCAAACTGGAATCTTCTGCCTGCCGTCGCGCCACGAGGGCATGCCCATGAGCTTACTCGAGATGATGGCATACGGCCTACCCTGCGTCATGACTCCGGTGGGCGGCATTCCACAGGTGATTCATGACGGCGAGAACGGCTTTATGTCCCCCGTTGGCGACGTTGACGACCTCGCCGATCGTCTCGCCGAGTTGCTGGCATCTCCTGAGCTGCGTGGCAGCATCGGCACCGCCGCTCGCAGGACCATCGAGCGGGATTTCAACATCGATGCCAACATCCTCAAGCTTGCGGACCTATACAGGGAATTGTCATGACGACGTCGACCCCCAAGATTATCCATTACTGCTGGTTTGGCCATGGCGAACTCTCCGAGCAGGCCAAGAAGGCCCTCGTTTCGTGGGAGCGCTACGCTCCCGGCTACGAGATCCGCCGCTGCGACGAATTTACTTTCGACGTAAACTGCTGCGAATGGACCCGTAAAGCCTACGAGGCCAAGAAGTACGCTTTTGTGGCCGACTACGCACGCTTCCGCATGGTCCACGATTTTGGTGGCGTCTACATGGACCTCGGGAGTGAGCTCGTTCGCGACATTACCGAGCTGGTGGAGACGTGTTCGCCGTTCTCTGCAATCGAAGAATTGTCGAGAACGGCGACAACGGGATTGATTATGGCTGCGCCACCTCACGATCCCGTTGTCGCCTCATGCCTCGCTTACTACGAGAGTACGGACTTCTCCGATGACCCGGCGTTCCTAGAGAACAATACTGTGAACTGGGTGTTCACCCGAGAGCTTGAAAAACTAGGCTACGTGCTCATGGACTGCCGTCAGCAGGTGGGGGAGTGGACACTCCTCCCGTCCATCGCATTCAACCCCGTCTACGGCCTCGGCGGGTACCATATCAAGAAGGACACCTACAGCGTCCATCACTACTCAGCCAGTTGGTCAGAACCGAAGATGAAGATGAAGTACGGCCTGGTTCAACGGCTGTCTCCATTCCTGGGCAGAAGGCTCTCCCAAGTCGTCGGACGCGTTTATGCCGAGGTCCACGAAGAGGGGTTCCTTAATGGGCTGCAGAACTGCGTTGGCGTCGCCCGACAAGTGACCGACCGTCGTAATTAAGACATTCAAACTGAAAGAGAGAAAGTAATGAGGGTCGCAACCTTGACATTTCAATCTGCGCTCAACTACGGCGCGGTTCTGCAGGCATATGCTTTGAGAGAGGCTATCAGGGGGCTGGGACACGAGTGCGATGTGCTTAACTACAAGTGCCCGGCGATCGAGAACTCGTACAGGTATTTCCCAGCCCCGCTGACCCCCAAAGGATTCGCGTCAGGTATCGTCAACTACAGCTGGAAGAATCGAAGGAAAGCCGTCTTCCGCGACTTTGCTCAGAACCAGCTCTGTCTCGGAGAGCCCCTGGGCTCGTTGGATATAGCAGAGGCTGTCTGCGGTTACGACGCGTTCGTGGTCGGGAGCGACCAGGTATGGAACCCCAAGCTCACCGGAGGGGACACCGCATATTTCCTGGATTTCGCCGAGGGCAAGAAGCGCATTTCGTATGCAGCCAGCGCCGGTAATGGTATCGATGATTTGCTGTCCAGTGACAATCTACTCGCCGCGATCGGCAATCTTGACCATGTGGGCGTTCGCGAGTTCGACCTTGCGAACAGGCTTGCCCCGAAGGTGGACAAGGACGTATCGACAGTCGTCGACCCCGTTTTCCTCGTGGACCGGGGCAAATGGCTAGAGATGGCGAGTGCAGGCACCGATGGCGCATCCTATGTCCTTGCGTATGGACTCCATGAGCCGTCCGTCTACACAACCGCCGAGTCTGTGGCGAGTAAGCACGGACTGCGTTGTGTCTACGTCCCCCTCAGCCGCAAGACGCGGTGCTCGGGGACGGAGGTTGCCGCGCCTTCGGTTGAGGAGTTCCTCGGGCTTATAGCGAACGCTTCCGTCGTCATCACCGACTCGTTCCACGTCGCGTCGTTCTCCCTCATCTTCGAGAGGCCGCTACTTGTGCAGCTGAAGACACAGCTTGTGGGTATGAACTCGCGCCTCACGACGCTCCTGGAAAGTGCGGGCATCGCTGGTCAAGCCATTCTGCCGCAGGATGATATCCCAAATTTCGACTACGCCGATGTTGCAGAGCGACTCGCACAGCACCGTGATGACTCTATGAAATGGCTGGAAGAGAGCCTTGATGAATAACGATGCATTCACGCTTGGGCGGGCTTGGTCCGAGTTTAAAAGCCTTAGCCTCGCAGCGCAGGTCTACATCGTTTGTTTCGTCTTAATATTTGCGAGCGGATCGACTCCCTTATTAGGTTACGTCCCCAATTTAATGCTGGCGATGCTAGGTGCTGCCTCGTTTTCGGTAATCGAGAGGGAGCGTGCAGGGAGGGCGAGGTCCATAAAGCTCGGTCACGGCGTGTCGGCAGAATTTTTGATGCTACTCTTCATTGCCTTATTCTGCTGCACTCAGGCATCAACCGCCTACTCCCACTCGATTGCTGTAATTTACTCGAAGAGATACTTAATATACGCCGCACTGTCGCTCTTTGTTGTTGAGCCCACAGTTTTCGCGATTTGCATCAGGGTAGTCTCGGTCTACCTGAATGTTTGCGCGTTCTCGCTCATCGGCTCGACGGCCTTATTGGGCTCGAAGACCGGTGGCCTACTGGGCAACTACCAAGCTGGAGGTATGATGATGTCCATTGCCTGCGTCTTGAACGTCATCGACTACTACCGCAGTAGTAAGAGCTCTGTCTACCTGTGGCTAACGTTGCTCACGGTTTTTGCACTCCTGTTCACTGGCAAGAGGACGTTCGCTCTTATTGCCCTCGCGGGCGTCTTCGTCCTGTACTTCTTCTCTTCGAGGGGTAATAAGTCGTTCCTGAAGGTCGTCCTCATCGCACTGCTCCTTGTCGCCGTATGCTTCATAGCATACGAGTTCACGGATTTTGGAAGGAGCGCGTTCGAGAGGTTCGCGCTCCTGACGGGTAAGGACGAGACCGATGCGATGAGCGGGCGCGATCTTCTGTGGAATGCGGCGTGGATTACGTTCCAAGGGCACCCCGTGACGGGGATAGGCTTCGGGAGTTTCGCGAATTGGTATGCGGCGTTCTATATGCAGGACGGTGGAACCGCCTACCTCACCCACAATATTTACTACGGCATGCTCGCCGAAATGGGCATTGTGGGCACGTCCGTCTTCATCGCGCTTTTTGCGTGGGGCCTCGTCTCAACCGTGCGGACGCTGTTTGCCGTTCGACACAGCGAACACGGGCACGTATCGGACTACGTTCTTGTCGTCTCTTTAGCTTTGCAGATTTGGTTCATCGCATACGGCTTCACCGGTAATGGCATTTATGACGCCAACGAGATGTTTTTCTATGTCATCGCCCTCGTCATGAACCTCTCCGTGCGACACGCGCTGAAGATCGAGGAGCTCGATTCGAAGCCGGCTGCCGAGAACCCACGGAGGAAGGCGGCCGCTCATGCCTAACTCCGAAAACGGCAGGCTCGTGACCTGCGATCTTGTCTGCGCCGGTGCGACGTCCCCCGGCCTCTGGTCCTCGTTCCTCGCGTGGGTCGAGGCCAGAACTGGTCAAAAGGTCGTTGGCTACGACTTCCGCCCCAAGCGTGCCGGCGTGCCGCTGGGCGTTGAATCGCTTGAGCTCTCTGACGGAACGCGCCACGAGGGCGACGTCCTGGGCAAGACCTGGCGCAACATATTCGGCTCCGGTGCTGCGTTCCGGCCCTCATGTCACGTGTGCCCCTACACCGTTTTGGAGCGCACGGGTGACTTCACGCTCGGCGACTTCTGGGGCGTCGACAAGGTCAAGAAGGGCATTGACGATGGCCGCGGTGTGTCTCTGGTTCTGGCACCCCTTACGTCGTCCGAGGTATTCTTTCCTGTGGATGACGCCGATCTGCTCCCAGCCCAAGCCGCCGTCACCAAGTCCCAGCCGGCACTTTCCCATTCCCATGCCGTCAGCCCGTCACGTCCCGCGTTCTGGTCTGCCTACGTCACCGGCGGTTTCGCAAAAGCAGCGTCTTTTCTCGGTGTGGGAACATCTATGAACACGCTAAAACGCAAGGTCAAGGCGCTCATCGCCTCCGATAAACCCGCTAAGACCTCTCCCTACTGTTCGATCTTCGATGCATCCCTCTACGCCACCGGCAGAGAGGGCTACACCATCTGCGAGGATCCGCTCAGGTGTACGGGCTGCTCCGCCTGTATGGCAGTCTGCCCTAAGGAAGCGATTGCCATGGTCCCCAACGCCGAGGGGTTCCTCGTTCCTCGAATCAACCCCGACAAGTGCGTATCCTGTGGACGCTGCCGGAAGGCGTGCCCTTCCAACGGTGATGCCGCCCGGGCCCTAAAGAGTGCGCCGCTGCGTGCCTACGCGTACAGGAACGACGACGAGGTCAGGGCACACAGTTCCTCTGGCGGAGCCTTCTGGGCGCTCGCCAAGCCGGTAATAGACGAAGGCGGGGTTGTGTACGGTGCGGCCTTCGACGACAGATTCGCCGTGCGTCACATTCGCTGCGAGGACGAAGTCTCTCTCAGACGCTGCTGCGGCTCCAAGTACGTGCAGAGTGATGTGGGGGACTCATACGCTTCGGTCCGTGCCGACCTAGCCTCTGGCAGGACTGTCCTATTCAGCGGGACGCCCTGTCAGGTGGCTGGGCTCAAGTCCTACCTCAAGCTATGCTCTGGGGGGGGGTCGCCTCAATTGATCCTCGTTGACCTGCTGTGCCATGGAGCTGCTAGCCCCGGCCTCTTTTCCGACCATGTCGCCTTCCTTGAATCGCGTTATGGGCACCTTACCGGTTTCGAGTTCCGCAACAAGGACTTCGGCTGGCATGGCTACCGCAATGCGGCTGTTTTCGACGGAGACGGCAAGCGTTTTGGCTACGACGTTTCTGCCTACCAGGAGGTCTTTAACTTCAGCTACGCCGCCCGCCCTGCATGCTCCAGGTGCCCTTACGCCTGCGCGGAGCGCACGGGCGACGTCACGCTGGGCGACTACTGGGGCGTGGAACGATACTGCCCTTCCATCGATGACAACCGCGGCGTCTCACTCGTCATCGCGTGCACCGACCACGGTGATTCCCTGGTCCAGTGCATCGGCCCAGCCGCCAAGCTCGAAGAGGGCCAATATGGCCAGCGTGTACTCAGGCAGCCCTGCATCCCCTCAAATGACCGCACTGCGTTCTGGAACGTTTACCGCGCCGGCGGCTACGTCGCCGCCATCAAGAGGTTCACACGATACGGCGTTGCGCGCCGTACGGTCCGCAACGCCCGTAAGGCCCTGAGAGGGCTCACGGAGAAAATGAAAGGCCTAGCATGCCGCTCTTCAGCATAATTACGCCCGCGTACAACGCGGAACAGTACATACGCGACTGCGTCGCCAGTTTGAAACTTCAGAATCTTGCCGACTGGGAGATGGTCATTATCGACGATGGCTCCGTAGACGGCACAGCCCGCTTGGTAGCTGATTTTGCCGCGGCAGATTCGCGCGTTCGCCTGCTCTCCAAAACCAATGGTGGAGTTTCTTCGGCGCGCAACGCCGGACTCGATGCGGCTCGAGGCCGCTACGTTATCTTCCTCGACTCCGATGACGAGATGCCCGCGGGCACGCTCACAGCATACGCCAAGGCCATAGAACGTAGTGCCCCAGACGTCGTCCAGGGGGTTGCTTCGCGCATCGACGCCCAAGGCCGCGAGCTCACTCGCATTTCTGCCACGTCGTCCATGGCGGCCTGCGAAACCGCCCGTGAGGCCGTCGACGCCCTTACTCTTCCCGACAAGGCACCGCTGCTGCACTACATCTGGAACAAGGCGTACTGCCGCGAGCTGCTTGAGCGGGTCAACGCCCGCTTCGACGAGTCAGTCTCGCTCGGCGAAGATTTTATCTTCAACTGCGCGATTATCGCGCAGTCAGGCCCCATCGCTTTCGTCGACGCCGACGTCTGCCACTACATTCAAAGGGACGCCGAGAGCCTAACGCGGCGCTTCCGTCCCGATGAGCTGGTCCGCCGGCGAAAGATGGAGGCTGCTTTCCGTGAGCTTCTGGAGGGTTTCGGTCAGTGGGAGGCCAAGCGGTCCCTCTATGAGCAAAGTGTAGGCCTCATCGCCCTTGAGAGCGCCAGGTCTGTAACTCTTCCAGGGTGTGTTCTCACCGGAGCCCAGAAGCGCGCCTTCGTCCATTCGTTCCAGCACAGTGAGTATCGCGCCCACGTGGCATCCTACGTCTCCTCAGCCGAGTGCAGCAAAGCCAACCGTCTGCTAGGCCGCGCGTTCCTCTCGGGGAGCCCCGGTACATTTATCGCTGCCTGCACCCTCGCAAGCATGTTGAAAGGATCCAATTAGATGAGAGTAGCCACCCTGACGTTCCATAGAGCGCTCAACTACGGCTCTGCCATGCAGGCCTTCGCGCTCTGGAAAGCGATAGCCGCCCTCGGCCACGACGTCGAAGTAATAGATTTTGCGCCCGAGGGGCAGGACGACCTTTACAAGGTTTTCTCCAAGCCCGATTCGCCCCGCGCGCTACTCAAGAACGCCCGAGCCCTCCCATTCGCGGGGAGGCTTACGCTGCGCCGCAAATCCTTTTCGGCATTTCTGTCCGACAACGCGAGCCTTTCTGGCAAGGTGTGTCACGGCACGGTGGATGATGAGTTACTGAGTTCCTACGATGCCGTCGTGGTTGGCAGTGACCAGATTTGGAATCCAAATGCTAAAGACTTTTCAACAGAGTATATGCTGCCCCGAGGCGACTCCTATAGGCGCGTGGCCTACGCCCCGAGCCTAAACGGCGCGTCGCTCGATGCCGTCCCTGATGCGTCCGCGCTGCTCTCCAAGTTCGACGCCCTCTCCGCGCGCGAAGCCTCGGGTGCCCGTGAGATTGAGCGCGTGCTCGGCGGCAAGCGCCGCGTTGAGACGGTGCTCGATCCGACGCTACTGCTTACGGCCGATGACTTCAGGGAAGCAGAGTCAGGCGCCGAAGTTCCCGAGAAGTATATCTTCCTTTACTCGGTCACCTATCGGAAAGCCGTCGTTGACTATGCGATGGAGCTGGCAAGCCGCACCGGCTACCCGGTTATAGCTATGTTCACCACAGACAGAACCTATCGAGCTATGTGGGACACGAAAGGCAGAGTGCGCTTCCTGGATTACGTCTCGCCCGGCGACTTCATCAGACTGGTTGATAGGGCGTCCTATGTGGTTACCAACTCCTTCCACGGCACAGCCTTCTCGGTCCTGTTCGGAAAGCCGTTCGTCGCCGTCAGGTCGGTCGTTAACGGTACGATCTTCCACGACCACCGCGTGGACAACCTGCTCGGGCAGGCAGACCTTATGGGCAACATAGTAGAGGAAGGCGCGTTCCCTTATGGGTTGCCGCCTATATACGACGCGGAGGGTGCGCACAGGCGGCTCTCCGGCGCGCGCGAGGCATCGCTGGCCTACCTACGCAGCGCGCTCGCATAGCGATAATGGAGGGTTGATGGATATCTTTGAAAGCAAGTCCTTCGCGGGCAGGCGCGTTGGCATCGTGACGCCTTACGACTCGAACAACTACGGGGCATATCTCCAAGCGTTCTCCACTATGACGGTGCTCGAGCTCGCTGGTGCTGATGCGGCGTTCCTGCGCTTCCGAGGCGATGCTGCTAGGAAGGCACTGTTCTACAGAGACAAACCAGGCAAGCGCGAACTCCTCGACATGAAGGGCTTCAAGTCTCGTAAGGCCGCTGGCCAACGCAAGTATGAGGTCTTCTCCGAAGCATGGAAACGCTTCCACACCGAGACTTTGGCTGACTTTATGGCAAGGGACTCCTTCGTGCTCGGCAGCGACGAGATCTGGAACGTCAAGCACGCTGTCTTCCGTAACAATCCTGTCTTCTTCGGGCGTGGGCTGCATAATGCAGTCTCGTACGCACCTAGCGTCGGCAAGGCAACCGCTGCCGAAATCGAGGCGAATACCGAGTGCGCCGCTGGGATGCGTTCGCTCAAGTCAGTGCTCGTCAGGGATGAGAAGAGCGCCGACGCCGTGGAAGAGGTCAGAGGTGCTCGCCCTAATATCGTGCTCGATCCGACCCTGCTGCTCGAATGGGACGAGGTGGCCGAGCCTTGCACGCTCCCCGAGGGGCCGTTTATGCTCGTCTACGCTTATAACTCGAAGAACCTGCCGGTCAGCGCCATACGTGAATTCGCGCATTCCCGGGGCCTGAGAATCGTTTCGGTCGGCTTCGATCTGGGCTTCTGCAACGAGGTAATTGAGCCGGACCCGCTCGCGTTCTACTCCATCATGAGAGCGGCGGACTTCGTCGTCACTACGACGTTCCACGGATCAATCTTCGCGATGTTGTCTCACTCATCATTTCTCTCGTTCCCCACAAGTCAGAAGACCAATCACCTGCTTTCGACCTTCGGGCTCGAGGGGAGGTCTTTCCCTTCGGCCGAGGTGTGCTCAGTCGACGAATTCGCTGAAGCCCTCTGTGCCCCAATCGACTACGAAGCCTTCGAGGCGCTACGACGACAGAGGCGGGATGAGTCGATAGCCCTTCTCATTGACGCCCTTAAGAGCGCGGCGACTAAAAATCCGGGTGGGAGCCTAGTCGCCTCCGTGGTCGACGCCGGCATGTGCACGGGCTGCCAGGCGTGCCGCTGCGTCTGTCCCAAAGGCGCCATCACCATGGTTCCAGATGCGGGGCGTGCCCTAGTGCCGCACATAGATACCGAAAAGTGCATAGGGTGTGGCAAGTGCGACCGTGTGTGCCCCTCCGTGAATCCCATCGGGCGCGCAGAGCCGCTCGCGTGCTATGCCGCTTGGGCGGAAGAAGGCGCGCTCAACCCCAAGAGCTCTTCTGGCGGCCTGGGCTACCTGCTTGCGCGCAATGCCGTGGCCCAGGGCGGTGTAGCGTTCGGCGCCGTTGACGACGCCGGAACCGTCAGGCATGCCGGAGCCGACACCGTCGATGCTTGCGATGCCTTTTGCGGCTCTAAGTACACGCAGAGTGACGTCGGAGACGCTTATCGCCAGGTCGCCGACGCGCTGAGGGCGGGGCGCAAGGCCTTCTTCGCTGGAACCCCCTGCCAGGTAGCCGGGCTGCGGTCGTACCTGGACCGCGAATACGAGGATCTCCTTACGGCTGACCTCATCTGCCACGGTGTGCCCCCGCAGGGACTGCTTGCCGAGCATGCCGCACGGGTTCTCGGCAAGGGTACGGACTACGACGGGGTCGGTTTTAGGACGAAAAAGAAATTTATTCTCTCGTTTTCCAAAGGTGATCAGCCTTTGTATTCCGGTGACATGTTCAAGGACTCCTATCTGTATTGCTTCATGAAGTGTCTTGTCTACCGCGAGAGCTGCTACGAGTGCCCCTATGCCCGGGGCGAGAGGGTCGGCGACGTGACCATCGGCGACTTTTGGGGTCTCGACAGATCCTCACTTCGGGTTCCCTATGAGGGACGGGTCTCCGCTGTTATGGCAAATACCGCCAAGGGCCGCGCAGCAGTGGAAGCGCTCGAGGGACTCCACCTAGAGTCGCGCGACTACGATGAGGCTCGTGCCGGCAACCCACAACTGCGCAGGCCGTCCATCAAGAGGGGCTCGTTCCGCGAGCTGCGTGGGCTGTTATCGAGCATGCCCTTCGACGATGCCTTCCGGGCAAGTTCTGAGTGGAAGAACTTTAGGCGCGATGCTCTCAAGGAGTCGCCGGCTTGGCTTGCCGCTAGGAGTCTGAAGAAGAGGCTCCTAGGGAGGTAGGAGGCGGGCTGCTTGCCCGCGTCAATCGATTGGAATTCTGTTTTGAATAAGCTGCTAACGAAGTACCGTGCCATACCGGTCCCCGCTAAGGCCGCGATGTGGTTTGCGATCTGTTCGGTGGTGACAAACTGCATCTCAATGCTCACGATGCCGCTCTTCACACGTCTCATGTCCACGGACCAATATGGCGTCTACAGCATTTATAACACGTGGCTGCAAATGTTTACCGTCGTGGCAACGCTGCGACTCAACTATGCTGTGTTCAACAAGGGCATGAGCAAGTATGCCGAAGACCGTGATACCTATACAGCGAGCATGCAGACCCTTACAACTGCCATAGTCATCGTGTGCATTGCCGTCTACCTACCGCTTGCTGATTTCGTGAACGGCTTCACTGGCCTTTCCATGCTCGTTACCCTGCTTATTTTCGTTGAAATTATCTTTGCTTCGGCTGTGTCATATTGGATGGCCCGTAAAAGATACGAGTACAGTTACCGTGCCATTATCCTGACAACCATTGCTATTTCGCTCGGCAATGCCGGCTTCGGCCTCTTGGCGGTTCTCCTCAACGAACAGAAGGATCTGGCTCGTATCGTCTCGTGCGTGCTCGTTCAATGTATCGTCGGCGGCATCCTCTACATCGTGAATCTAAAGCATGCGAGGAAGGCGTTCTGTTGGGACTACGTGAAGTTTGCCCTGTTGTTCAACCTGCCTTTGCTACCACATTACGCCGCGATGTACGTTCTGGATGCTTTCGACAGGATTATGATTCAGACCATGGTGGGGTTCTCGGCAGCCGCACTGTATAGCGTTGCGTGTAACCTCGGCAATGTTCTTAAAATCGTGACAAACAGCATCAACAACTCTATCGTTCCCTGGATGTACGAGAAGCTGGGGCAAGGAGAGTATGAGAAGCTGGGTAAGACCACCACAGCTGTTATTGTCATTCCTGTCATCCCGGTGCTCATGTTAATTGCCGTTGGACCAGAAATAATATGGCTGTTTGGAGGCGATAAATACGCTGCTGCGCAGTATGTCATTCCACCTATCGCTGAAGCTCTGGTTTTCTCATTCACCTATACAGTTTTCACCAATATTGAGTTTTTCTTTGATAAGAACAAGTTTGTTATGTTCGCCTCGATCGTTGCTAGTGTTTTGAATGTGGCGCTTAACTATCTGCTTATTGGACCATTTGGCTACGTAGCTGCGGCCTACACGACGCTTCTATGCTATGCGCTCATGGCGGCGGCTCATTATATCTATGTGAGAAGGCTGTTTGCTCAAAAGAAAATCAAATACCCATTCAGCGGGATGGTCCTTGTGGGGATGGCTCTTCTGCTCGTGGGCTTAGGATTTGTATTGACGCTTCTTTATCCGTATGCAATAGCACGTCTTATCTTTTTCACGGTGTGTCTCGTCGCGTTGTTCATATTTAGGAATAAGATCACTACTCTGCTTAAAAGCGTCAAAAAGAAGCGGTAGGGAGTTTTAGCGGGCGAATCCTATTTGCCGAAAGTGAACTGTGCTTAAGGAAATCGGAATAGAGCTGGGAAGAATGCGTTTTGATTGAAGTAGCTTTTGCTCTCGCGTGTCAGGTATGGCATCTTCCTGATAGGTGAAAGCCGTTGATGCGCCCTCATAGCGGGAGGTACATAGCAAAGCGTGAGGGTTTTTCGCGAGGTGGAATGTGAAGGAGACAGGGGCACGTTTCTCGTTTGAAGTAAAGCCTGAAGCGAGACAAGACGAAGGAAACTTACAATCCGCATTGGGCTGTGGATGCCCTTCATCTTCGGTGCAATACCACGCGGCGATTTTATTTCACCTCATCTCGCCAGCCGATTTCTGCAGACGGGAGCGTTGCCGCCTAGTGCGCGGAGTATAATGCGGGCTCGTGTTGCCATGGTCGGTCGATATTGAACAATCCCAGCCGTTACTCTAGCCAAGGCGTCCGCATCTATGAGTTTCTTATCGACTTCCTTCATGCCCTCAGGCTAGATCTCCCTTTCCTTTGTCGTCTGCGGGACGGTTCTCTTCCGAGAGATGGCCGCGCCTCCGCTCGCGTTAGGTCGCTCCCCACATCTCGACGCAGGCTTAGTGGCCGTAAAGCAGCTTCAGATAGTGCGAATCGCGTCTACGCCGGCAAGGAGAAGCCGGTCGTTGGCGTGTACCGCCTGACGATGAAGTCCAACTCCGACAACTTCCGCGCGAGCTCCATCCAGGGCGTCATGAAGCGCGTGAAGGCCAAGGGCGTGCCCGTGGTGGTCTACGAGCCCACGCTGGACGCGCCGGAGTTCTTCGGCTCCGAGGTGGCCCACGACCTGGAGGCCTTCAAGGCCGGCTGCGACGTGATCGTCGCCAACCGCTGGAGCGACGAGCTCGCGGACGTGGCCGACAAGGTCTACACGAGGGATCTGTTTAAGCGGGACTAGGGGAGAGCGGCTCGCGCAGGTCTTCCGCAATCTAAATAAAGAAACTAAGTTGAGCACGGGGTGTATCGGCTGGCGCCGATACACCCCGTGCTCTGTTATTCTCGCTATTTTCAATAGCAATCGCTACGGCCATGAGATCGATAGCGTTTGTTATCAGAGATGACAAAATGCAGTGACTAACTATTGTCATAGTTAGTCACTGCATTGTTCTAAATCCATGCCGATGCCATCATGAAAACATTGCGCACTACGCTGTCTGTGTAAACATGGGCAAGGCCAGCATATTGGCTGCGTCGTTGGGCGGATCGGTAGCAACAAAGCGGCACAGGGGCGAATGTCGCCCCTGTGCCCACGCACCATATCGGCGGTGTTCTTTAGCGATATTCATTAGTGCTCAAGCGAGCAAATACTCAAAGCTGACGGCGATGGAACTGCTTGCAGAAACTAATCTGTTTCTAGGTTGTATTTACGATAGGAAGCGGCTGTAAATGATTTTTCGTTTTTAATTTTTAATGGCGGAGGAAACAATGGGTCTAATAAATCCACCTGAGTACATCTCGGCGATTGTTGCAATCATCGCGTTGATCATTTCTTGTTACCAAGCTCGTCTCAGCAATTAACAGTCTCTATTCAATCGACGTTTAAATATTTGGATAACCGTTGATAAACTCATGAGTGTTTACGTAAAAAACGCGAAGAACTTGGAACATGACGACGAACCGCAAATGGCTATCGACCTGCTATTTGTTTGGCTAACTAACACCGAGTACCTGCAATCAATTTCAGCCTCAATAAATCATGTGATAGATGCCGACCATCAACTTGAATTGCATTTAAAGCTTGATGATATGAGATCACTCGCCATGGAGGCAAGATTTTGCTTCAAAGGAAAGAGTGGAGACGCAATCGCCGAATTCATAGAAGCTTATCAATCCCTTTTGTTTTCAATGTATCAGTATCAGATTCTATTTAATAAGATGCTCCAGAATGCAAAGGAATATCAATGGACGCTTGAACAGGCTTCTGAAAAGCTATGCGAGCCCGATCAAAGGAAAGATCTTTTTGAAAAGGAAAACGCTCTTGCCGCTTCATACAAGACTCTATGTCAGCACAACAAGCGAGGTGCAATTCAGCGCCAAATAAAACTAGCAGGCCCTATATGGCGCTGAGAGAATTGATGGATTACGTGATGATTAGTAATGCAACGGTTCAGATAACGCGACTTACCGCACCTGCCCCAAGCTGCGGTAAGTCGCGTCGGCCATCTGTCGTTGATGTGGGTCTCGTCAATCCAGAAGGTGTCGCACAGTACAAACCGGTCCTGGTAGCCGGTTACCGTGGTGAGCGCGCGGCGCCGCCACTCGAAGTCCATCTTGTGGCTGACGCCACACAGCTCGGCCGCGCACTCGACGGGGACGATGGGGCGCATGAGTCTAATGAAAGTGACCCAGACAGGGAGCACCTTTTGGCAGTGCTCAAGGATGGCGCTCGTGAGAGAGGTGAGCCTCCCGCCGCAGCGGCGCGTCTCGTCGACGACTTCTCAGTGCAGCAGGAACTCGTCGGCGGTGAGGCCCGCCACGAGCGCCCCGAAGGGGTTTGCCTTTCCCATATGGATCTGTCCCATCCGCCCGAACGCCCGCCCGGAGGGATTGTCGCCAAACAAAGATCCGGGCGAGCACTCGGGCAAATTCCCTGTTTGGCTCGGAAGGACATAACATTCGGGGGCCTTGCGGTCCCCGACTCATCACCTGTTATCTAAACTGTTAGAAAGTCAATAATAACGAATTAATCGATCCCTGGGGACAATATTAGTTCCCTAGGGATCGATTTCAATTATTGCGCTAACTTTCGTAGTTGAAGCATCAGTACGTTTGTAACTAGAAGCAAGTATTACTTCTAATGCACTATCTATTCCATATGTTTAGCATGACAATTGGTACAAACAATCGAACGTGAAAGAGGACATGAAGATGGAGAAGGGGATTGGCTATTATGAACATGATATCAAGGTTAGGTTTACAGAAGAACGGATAAACAAATCATCGAATTGGCAGTGGCTAATTGAATACACTGAAGAGCGCTTCTCTGCACCCAAAGAAATCACTTCAGTAAATGAATTTCTAGGCGTATTGACAACGCTTCATGAACCCTTTGATTTTCTTGCTACCGTCGTCGATTTGGTTGGCGATTTCAAACCAGATATTTCATCAATGTGGCTGGTGAAGTTGTACGATTGCGTTCTCCTTAGAAGCGGAATGACCAAGCCAGAAGATTATGACGAACATGTTGGTTTTTTCGGCATGCTTGGCGTAGCGTCCTATGCAACTTTCCTTTTCAATAAATTGACTGGCAGAAATGCCCTTATTGATACCCGTCCCATTTTTTATTCAAATCTCCACCAGCTGTATGACTTTACTGCGCTAAACGATGAATGGTCAAAACTTGAATACTTAACCGGGAGAATCAATTTAACGGGAATTGAACTAGTTGCCGAAACGCTTCGGCGCAATTTTAAGTGCGTCGATGTACCAATCAAATGCGATAGCGTTATTAAGCTAATGGATGACAACTTTGATGCTGATTTCCTCAGTTTTAAAGACGTCGATCGGGAGCTATTTCAAACATGGCAAGAGGCTCTTCTTTGCGATGCTTTTAGGAGTTCTTACCAAAATGGAAAACTGACTCCATTGATTGGCCTTGGTGAAGGTGAAGAATCGTCATATAGCTCTGTATGGACAGAAGGCATGTTCCTAAAAGCAAAGGATATCTTTGAAGATGATCGTGCGATATGCTTACTTGAGTCTATAGAATTTGCGAAATGGAATAAGATTCCTTCGACCCGTAGCCAAAGCATTCTGGTTGAACTAACCATAAATAATACCAAGCGATTAATAGATAATAATGAACCGTTGTACCGTATTCAGTGCACAGCGATTGATATTGTCGCTCAGCTAAAGAGGGAATCGATATTTTGCAGAGAAGCTCAGGCAACTTATTTTCGAAGCATGAATGAACTTCTAAAAGACCGTACTGATTACAACGATCTTCGTTATATGTCGGAACATTCAATTCCGATGACAAAGGAGCAAAAAGGTCTTTTAAAAACGAAATGTCAAGCTTTCTTTGCCGAAAAATTAAAGAAGGTCAGTACTACACACGACCTGGTAGCCCTATTTGAAAACCCTCTAAGCGCTAAGTACTGCAATCAGAAGGATGCGGCGTACGCACTCGACTTGTTCTATAAGCACGCAGAGCATAGTGATATTGAAACTGCGGAGCTGTTCTATTCCGCAATGATGTTCTTATTAGATGTTTTGAGCAACCCTGGAGTGAATAACAATTGGGCTAAGAATGAAATTATCGCTCTTAGACATAATTGGCAAGATAAATACTACAGTCAAGTTGTGTCAGGAATGCATTGTTTTACGCGAGAATTCTCCATTCCTAACACGAAAATCAAAATGCTAAATAAGCAGTTCCTTGAATCACCCCACGGATTTGCACAATCTTTATTACAGCTTTCCGATGATTCAATTTCATCAAACTTAGAGGACATGTCTAAGAATATAATTGTTTACCTTTTTGGCAAGACAACTATCAGTGAATTCTATCCCAATCACGTTCACGTGATAATAGAAGATGATGCGCGCTCGATCGACAAAATGATTGCAGATGAAGTTGAACGGGTTTACGAGGAGCGCTCTTATCGCTTCATCAATCATCTTAGCGAGCAAGTTATGCTTGACGGATTTTTTGAAAAGCTCAACAAGCATATCCAATTGGTTTGCAGCATGGTTGTCATAGAGCCTGTTTATGACAAGGTGGTTTCACTTGTCCCAAGTCAATACGAGCTTTTGCCCAATCCTGGCAACAGGCCGACCCTCGGTCACCTTACGCAGCTATTTCCTATTCTTGAAAATACTATTAGAAACATAGGGGAGTTGTTTTCCATTGTTCCCTTCCAAGCAAATAGGGATTCTTTTAACAAGCTTAGGGAAGTATCAGGCGTCTTGGCCGACCTCATTGGAAACGTTCGTGAACTAACGGGGACTATCCAAGGATGCGGAGAGTTCCTATTTGTCTACTTAGTTATGTACTCTTCTAACGGATATAACATCAGAAACGATTGCGTCCATGGTCGTCAATACCAAGGCTCCGTAGATGTCGCTTTCGCCTACAGACTTACCGTGATCTGCACCTATATGATGCTAAAAAGACTGAGGGGGCTTGAAACAATTGTAGAGAATGAGGTTAACAGCGAGGGCCAGGAGGAGATTGTATGTCCCGGTCGACGATTTTTTGGATTAACAGTTATTAATGCGATACATTCTTCTCTCAAAAAACTCATGAGCTGTCTGAGGATTCCGATTACTTTTGAACGCTAATTGTCTTGATGAATCCAGCATGTAAGTTCGTCTAAGGAAGAGTTCGTTTGATAAAACAAATTACTCATATAGTTACATGGCCGCTTGTTAAAAAGTCTTTTAAATTGTCGTTTGCAATCATTGGTGCGATTTCGACGATTATGGGAGTTGCGGGCATTTCTCTCATCGACCTGCTGCCGAAGGATTCGGGGTGTCTATTTAGACTCTTCGCGCTCGTCATCCTATTTGTCTTACTGGCCTTCTTCACAGCGATCGCTACATACCATCACAGTAAAGATGGAGTCCATTTGCTTATTAACGGAATGGACGTTGACATTGTGGTCGACGATCTCTTTGCCGCCGAGGGCGTTAAGGTCAATCCATTTGATGAATATTTCGACATTAAGGTTGACGATAAGGTCATTTCAAAAAACTCCCTTAACGGCATTTTTGTTGAGAAGTATGCCGACCGGAACGCTCTTAAGCAGGTTGTCGAAGAAAGGCAACCGAGTTTGCTGAAACCCTATAAGGCTGGGGATGGCCGAATTTGCTATCCTCTCGGCACTGTTAAGGATTGCGACGACTTCGCCCTGCTCGCCTTCACCCATATGGATGAAGCGAATCGTGCTTATCTTCATCGTGGTCAGTATGAAGAATGTTTGCTCAATATGTGGGACGAACTCGATCGAATGTATGCAGGCAGGCGAATCGTACTTCCGCTGTTGGGGTCTGGAATAACAAGGTTCGAAAACGGAAAACCCTCGGAGGACGATCTTCTTCGTTGCATGCTTTGCACCCTGAGGGCTTCGAAGCACCATTTTAAGGAAGGCGTTGTTGTCGTGTTAACGGAGAAGACCGCTGCACGTATGAGGTTATACGAGGTCAACGGTTATACAGAGGCTTGGGACAATAGGATTGGAGAGAAAAATGATTTATAGGACTAGAACCTACATCGCCGCCGACTGGGACGGCGATCGAGATGCGGTGGACCAGCTGCATAAGTGGAACGACAGCAATTATTGGGAGCTTTCATTCTCGGACGCTCACGACCTGCAGCAGTCGCGCGACTCTAGTTTGCCATGCAGCATAAAGAGTTCTCTGAAACGGAGGATGGACGGATCTAAACGATTCGTACTTATCGTTGGAGACTCGACCGACTCCGTAACTAAAGGAAGCTGTCAACACTGTGGGAGCTATAATTCATGGGCTTCGAGCTGTGCTCGTTTGCATAGCATTGACTATCGCAGCTACATTAAGTACGAATGCGACAAGGCCGTTGAGGCCGGAATTGACATCATTGTGCTGTATAACTCCACAAGCGTCACAAAGTCGAAATGCCCTTTAAAAGTTAGATACAAAGGAAATCATGTTCCTATGAAATGCTGGGAAAATGGTGTGCTCAAATGGGATTACTACGTCGTCAAAAACGCACTCCAGTAAAGGCTCTCCACGTGCAGTGTCGAATGGTAGGACAAGCGACTTTGCCGGAGAGATAAACTCGTAGACTCTGTTAAACCGGAGCCCGGAATGACCATTTTAATTCATCCAGATAACCATGAAACATATGAAAGCAGAGGGCGTGCTCTTTGTGGCCTACGAGATCACGTTAGACATAATTTCCTTTCACCGACTGGCAAAACGATTTACACCTAATTTTGGGAGTCGATTACAGGCTTTTACCTTGCCCATGGTCTGATCTCGCTACACTAATAGATGCTGCTACCAGGGCATTTCCTGATGCGGCTTTCATTGGCTCTTGCGAAGATCGGAGCGGTTATGTTTGCCACCGCGTTCCACACTAGCCGACACTACATCCTGTTTACTGTCATGGCCTGCCTATGCGTTTTACTGGGCGGGCCTTCTTATGCCGCGGGCGCGGACAGCCTGTTCATTGCGGGCGACACGTACTGTGAGCCTGGCGTGTCGGGTCCCGGATGGACTTGGACAGATACCGATCATCTTGAGCTAACCGGCTATGAGGGTGAGGCCATCGGCGCCGACGGCGACCTGGTGGTGACGCTTGTGGGGCAAAACTCCGTGTTCGAGACGCATGCGTCCGATGCGGACATTTCCATGAGCGGGATGGAGGTGTGGGGAAACCTTACGCTTCGCGGCTCCGGCTCGCTCACGGCGACGGGTTCGCAATGCGGGATCCATGTGGCCCAGGCGCTGGTGGTGGACGGCTGCACAGTCGATGCCAGGGCCGACGGGGCAGGTGTTCTTGACCAGGCTGTTGCCGGCATTGCCGCAGGCAGCTTGACCGTACGCGGCAGCGGGTGCGTTGTTGCCGCGGGCGCGGGAACCGCTGCGGGCTTGCGCTTTTATGGTGTGCGCTTGCTCGACGAGGGGTTTGGCGCTGACGTTGCGAGCGAGACGCTTGTCGTGGATGCGTCCTGGCTGGATGCAACCGGTACGGATGCCGGCGTTGTCTGTGATCGCGGGTCACTCGTGGCTGCGCACTTTGTGACGCCTGCAGGCGGAGCCTTTGGCGCTGCTAGCGTGGTGGATGCTGGCGGAGCCGTGGCACCGCACGTGGTGATTGTGCCCGATGGCGCCACCGCCCCGGCGGGGGAGACCGTTACACCCGGCGGCGAGGTGCCGGGGGATGGTACGGGCAAGCCTACTGGTGGCGCCGACCCTGCTGCGGGGCAACCCGGTGCGGGACCGGCGACGGATCCTGCGGTGAAACCCGCGGCTACGTCGCTCAAGACAACGGTCACCAAGACAACAGTCAGCAAGACGACCAAGCCCACATCCACTATGGCAACAACATCGGCGCTTCCCCAGACCGGCGATGGCTACTGGATAGCAGCCTCCTTAACGCTATTCCTGCTGGGAACAGTGCTTCTGAGCGCTGCATATCGCTGCTGATGCGGTACGACGCACCTGGCTGCGGCAACACCATGACGCTCGGCACGCTTTACGAACTCTCCCATGAGCTCGAGAAAAAACTTGGGCGAAAGGTCGATATCGTCACCAACCCACCAGAGCACATGCGCCCGACCTTCCGCAAAAGCATCGAACAGGAAGAGGTGCGCATCTATGAAACAACATGAGCGGGACGAGGAGCTTGCGAATACCAGCACTCAATCTATTCCTTCCAAAGAACCCAGCCGGAGACCCTCGAGGGCATCCGCGAAGGTGACGCATTCTTTGCGGCAGGGGGGTCCGGTCGCTTCGACAACGGCGCTGATCTTATCGATGCAGCTCTAAAAGCTCCTGAAGTGTGAGAGAGTTTAACCACCGAAGAGACGGTCGTCTTGGAGGTGCCAGATCGGCGAGGTACGTACCTCGCCATTTTTGTACGATTTGAATCAAATGTCTAAGCATTTGAACCTGCATATCGACGAGGTCGGCAATGCGGATAAGCCTTTTCCGCTTAGCGGCAGGCCTAATTCGCGATATCCTTCATGTGTTATACTTGAGCCATAAATTCTGTTTCAAATATTCGAAAGGCCTGAGATGAAGTTGTTAAAGGTTTGCTTCGACCATCTCACGATGTTCGAAGACGGGTTATTCGATATCGATTTGTTCGCCTCCGACCGCGTGACGGCCTCCGATGAGTCGGCTTTCGAATTGGCGGACCATCTCTACGTGAATAGCGTCGTCGCGCTGGCGGGCATTAACGCTACGGGCAAGACGACAGCACTGAACCTGCTGGAGCTCGCCTGCCGCATTGTTGACGGCTCTCCGGCGCGCGGTGGCGGGCTCCCGTCGACTTTCCCCGCCGCGTTCGACGGCCCGTCCAAGCTCAAGTGCGTCATATGGCACGCAGATCGTCTTTACTTGCTCGAGTCGGTGCTGCAGACTGTCGAAGGAGGCGACGACGGTCCCGAGCTGACGTTCTCCGATGAGGTGATTTCTTCGCTGCCAGCCAAGGCCCTCAAGCGCTCGACCCTGGCATCCTGGGCCGAAATCGAGAAACTCGCGTCCCCGCTGTGCGACCGTGCTCAGATGCCGGACTCTTGGGCGGCGCTTACGCCGCCTGACGTTTCCGTCGCAGCCGCTGTGCTCGCCAAGGACTTCGGCCATCGCATCCGAGCGATAGCATTGTGCGACGGTGGCTTCCGCCTCACTGAGCAATTCAACGGTCTCGACGACGTGCTTCGTGTTTTCGACTCTGGCATCGAGCACCTCGAGGTCCGGGACTCCGGTCGCGCCTTCGTACTGACGTTTACAGGTCGCGAGCCCATCACGATCTCCGAGCGGGGGCTCACCGAGGTGCTCTCCTCCGGCACTGTACGTGGCCTAGGGCTGGTGCAGCGCGCAATGAGGGTCCTGCGCTCCGGCGGCTACCTTTTAGTCGACGAGGTGGAGAACCACCTTAACCGCCAACTGGTTAACGTCGTGCTTGATCTGTTTGCCGCCCGCGGGACCAACCCCAACGGCGCGACGCTGGTTTTCACGACTCACTACCCGCAGCTCCTCGATCACGTGCACCGCAAGGACAACGTGTTCTTTCTCGCCCGACGCAACAGCGGTGCGCGCGTGGTGAAGTACGCCGACCGCGTGAAACGCATCGAGAACAAGAAATCGGAGGTATTCGCCTCGAACTTTGTGAAGGGGACCGCTCCGCGCTACGCCGACGTGCGCGCGCTTAAAGAGCTCGTCGCAGAGGAGGTGTCCGATGAGCGGTGATAACGGTTTTCGCTTTGCGGGATATCATCCGATCATCTCCTGCGAGGGAACAGCGGAACAGGTGGCCGTGGACATTCTCCTCGAGGCGGATGCGCTCGTCTTTTCAGAGGCCGACGTCGTGGACGTCACCCGCCTGCGCAAAGCCTCCGATATCCAAGATAACTACCTCAACTTAGACTATGACTGGCCAGTCTGCATCGTCAGGGTGCTGGACTCGAGGAAAGAACGCTTCAAACTCGGCAACCTGTACGCCGGCCGCTTCCCGGTGGTTAGCTACGTGACCCATCCCGAGATAGAGGTGCTGGCCATTATTCGAGAGGGCTCGTGGAGACGCTGGCACGGCGGACGCATGAAACCGAGCGACTTCTGCAAACAGGAGCTCGACATGCACGAGGTAAAGAGGGAAGGCTTCCTCAAAAGTTATTGGGATGCCGATTCGCTTACGGCAGCCGCCAGGGAATACAAGCGACTTTCGAAGATCCCCAAGGGCGAGTTGTGCCTGGCAGACCTCATCCGGTAAAGGCTTGCAGCCACCGCAATACCCATAACGCTTCCCAAGACTACCGGCTGCCGCTTGATTGCCCTTTTCTCGGCGCTTTTCTTGCCGTGTACAACACAGCCATAACGCCCATTTCCGGAAGTGCGGGGAAATCGGAACCAGCCGAGCGCAAACCAAATTTTAGCGTCAAAACCGCAGGTCGCGAAAGGGTATAACCGGGGTCTGGTTGGCAGAACTCGGTCTTTCCCCGCACTTCCGAACTCTCAAAACGGAAGTATGTGGCAAATTCCGGAACCCCCAAAACACACCGCCCTTTTCGCGCAAAGAAACAGCAGGTAGAATCGTTAGTGTGTTCCAGCGTGGTCAACAAGTCTAAATTTTGCCGCATACTTCCGGACTCGGCGAGTCCTTGAAGCCAGTATTGAATATCGGGAGCTACTTGCCGAAAATCCATTTGAGGGAATCCGTATCGTCGATATCATTCGAGAGGGGATGACGGGCGATGACCCACGCTTACAGTGAGATATATCTCGAGGATGCCATGAGAACGCTAGGCGAGGCGGTCGATTTTGCCCTCTGCGACCAAGGGCTGACTCCAGCCGAGTTGACGGCGATCCTGTCGAACGCTCTTGAGATGAAACAGTTTGAGCGTGGTATGCCTCACGTCGTCTGCGGCATGGCGGGCGACGAGCTCGCGCGCGATATTATTGCCCATGCGGGACTGACCCCCGTCGAATGCAGGGAGACCTATCCGTTCGACCGTTCACCTCAGTATTGGGCGGGGTGGGTTATGGCCTATACGCAATGGATGAGCAGCTTGGGCTTTAATGAGCTACTCGAGGTCGCCCCGCTCGATTGGATAATCGGCTCGTACCATCCGCTTCACGAGGCCTCCGAAGACAAGTTCGCCCAGATTGTCTCCGAAAAATGGAACAACGCCCAGGCAGGCAAAAAGGGCCTCAAAGCGGCACGAAAGGCGACCGACCTAACGCAAATACAGCTCGCCGCCCAATCGGGGGTTAAACTTCGCGCTATACAGCTCTACGAACAGAATCAGCTGGATTTGCGCCGCGCCTCGGTCTCCTCGGCATTGGCGCTTGCAAATGCCCTAAGCTGCGCCATCGAAGACCTCGTCTGCCAACCGATCGCCCTGGAGTACGACTCGCGGGCTATTCCGTCCGTAAAGCTATAGAGGAGGCAGTCATGCCTTGGAGCTACGTTCAACTAGATGACGGCGCCAATCGCGTTGCTAAAGAAGGTCATTCAACTGCACACGAGGCAAATTCATCATCACCGATTTTGCTCGACGGCGTCACGTCGATCGATGAAGCTATTCGACTGACCATTGCGGGCATGCCCAACGCGCTCAGGCTCTTGGAGGACTCATGATGGCGGCTATGCAGCGGAGCGCTCATCCGTTCGCGCCGCTAGTGCTCGATGATACCGGTTCGCTTGAAGCTATGGCCGCGGCCGTGATGCGCCTGCACAGCACGCTGATGACGGTCGGGCGCTGCTATACAACCGACGCCGCAGGCGACCGGGCCGCGCTTGAGCTTGGACGCGTCGAGTCCGTGCTTGCGGGTGCATTCTGTACGATATTCGGTCAATCGCCGGCCGACCGCTTCGCAGACATCTTTGGCCAGGTCACCTACGTGGCCGAGCACATGGTCAAGGACCACATCTTTGAAGATGGTAACAAACGAACCAGCCTTGTCTTTGCGTTGTCCGTCTTAAGGTTCGCCGGCACTCCGGTCGTGCTGTCCGACAGCCCCGAGTCCAAAGACAACCAGTACTACGCCTGGATCCAGGACCTCGTATCCGGATACCGTACGACCAGCGGGCTCGCCGAGGAACTGCGCCGCGGTTGCATTGCAGGCATGGGCGACCCGTCGCACGTATAGAATCAAACCATCCGCACGCTGGTAATTGAATGGATTGGACACCACATGGAACTCCCCAGCACCCTGTACAGCAATGTCTACGACTTTGCGTTTTGCCCCGAGCCCTGCTACGACCGCCTGGTCGACCTCGCCGATCCCGAGGACTGGGGTCCCAGCAACCGCATCCTCAAAAACTACCTGTCGTTTTCGTTTAGCCGCGCGGTGTTTTTGACCGAGCGCGACACGGACCAGACCGCGCCGTCCAACCTGCCGCTAGTGTTCGACGACGACCGCTGTCTATTCAACACCGGCCTGTACACGCGCCGTTACGAGACCATCTACGGTCTGTTTGAGCCCAACACCAAGCCCGACGCACGCCAGCGCTGGTTTTTGAAGGGTTTCTTTAAGGAAAGTGACCCCATGCTGGTCTCGTTTGAGTACCTGCCGTGCCGCGTGCGCTTTGCCGAGGACCCCTCCGAGCTGGTCTTTGACTACCGCCTGCCCATCCGCTCCAACATCGACCACATTCTGGGCGACGAGGAGAACCTGACGCGCATCCCTGCCAGCCTGATGGGGGAGGACAACTCGCTGCTGCTGCGCCGTGCCTTTGAGGGCGCCGTCGTCGAGGCCGCCCGCCGCGCCGCCGCCAACTACACGCTCGCGGTGCCGCAGTTCTACGGTGGTCGGATCCAGCTGCTGCTGCCACTGTGTCTGACCGGCGACAAGCCCGAGCTGGCGCTGACCATCCAGCGCGAGGACGGCTTCTACGCCGCGCGCACCTGCCTCACGCTCGACATGGCCTACAACAACGCGCGACTTATCTGCCGACCCGAGACCTCGTGGATCAAGCGATAAAGGTTTGTTTAGCTGCGGGTTTGTCGATTGCTTTGATTGCTTTGGCTTGGCTAGCACGCACGAATTTAAAATCAGGGGCAAAAAGTTCTTGGTAAACCACGCGCGGCTATGATAGTATCTCATTTGCCGAAAGGCGACGGGCGATTGGCTCAGGGGTAGAGCATATCCTTCACACGGATGGGGTCACAAGTTCGAATCTTGTATCGCCCACCATCAAAAGCACAGGTCAGAGGTGTTAAGCCTCTGGCCTTTTTATTTTGACACCAAGGCTGACACCAAAACTGACACCAAAAATAAATCGTAGTCGTATAAAGCGTCATTTCTTTACCGCACCCTTTTGCTGACGCCATTGCATGTTTTGCATAAAACGCATGCGTATTTTCATTGAATTCCCCATGTGATCCGCGCGCAAATGTGGAGACAGGGACCACAGCCCCAGAACGCCTTCCAGCGGATTTCTGTCACACGACGGTTTTTCGGCAGAACTCGTCAAGCTTTTGGTTTGCTTCCGGTACTTACCCGCATGATTCCCCGGTAGATAATCGGCCATGTCCGCTATCCACATGGCCTACAGCCGATACCAGGGGAGGCGCAAATGGACGAAATCGTCTGCGCAAACACCGCATTCCGCTACTGGCGCTGCCCACCGCAGGTGCGCGACCTCTACCCGCGCCTACCCAACTCCGAAGACGGCTGGCGAGCTCTATCCCAATCGCCCTTTGTAGTCGACGTCCTCAAAACCCCGATTATCGCCGTTGCTCCGCCAGGTTGTTGTAACCACCACTCAGGATTGCGCTCCACCATTCGCTGGGAAGAGGCTTCGGATGCTAGCACAACAATCGACACTCATTTAGGCTTTAGTGTCACCAATCCGCTTAACACGTTATTTACTATGACACGCTTTGTGTCCCAAATAGATCTCGTACTGGCTATGTACGAACTTTGCGGCTGGTTTTCTGTTTTCGAGCCAACTCCCGCTGCCGAAATGCAGTTAAAAATCGCGGAAGAGGGGAATCGCAATTCCAGCACGCAGGATCTGTTCGAACTTGGAGAAGGCGAAGACGAGGTTCCTTGGAAACGGGTTTATGCCCGCGCAACCGTAAAGGCCCCAGATAATGAAGGCCAATCGAATAAGCGTGAGGATGGAAGAGAGATTACAAAACTTAAAGGTACTTCTCTTTGGATGAGAAAGCCGCTTATCGAACTGAGCGACCTGCATCGATTCGCCGATAAGGTCAAAAGTCAAATGTGGGGAAAGCAGTTTTATGATGCCGCTCAACAGGTTATCGGCATTGCTGCATCTCCACTCGAGGTCGCGGGGGTCCTGCTCCTAAGTCGTTCTCGACGTCTAGGTGGTTCAGGTTTCAGATACGTGTACCTCAACGATTTAACCCCTCTATCCGAGGCAGCCCAAAGCATCGCAGGTCAAAAGGTCTGCTACGGCGACATCGTGATTGTAAACCCAATGCTTATGAAGGCAGTAATTATCGAGATTCAAGGTGAAGTCATCCATGGATCAGGCGCTGTACTTGACCACGATGCGGAACGTATGACTGCGCTCCAGAGCATGGGTTTCGACGTGTTCCTGGTAACCCACGATATGCTTAATGACAAAAAGCAGCTAGACACCATAGTCAAAAGCGTCTGCAGTCGTTTGGGGATTCGATATAAAGCCAAATCCGAGGCAATGAAGCGCGCCGAGACGCGACTGCGAGCAAATGTTTTGTGCAACTGGTTGGAAATCGGAAATTAGCCGGCAACGAGATGCTAGAACAACCTTGTTTGCCTGCCAGTGAATTAGTATCATTTCAAAACTATGTCGGATTACGGGGCTGGACCCGGACAGGCCGTCCATACCCTTCATTTCACGGAATTCGCAAGTCGTCTACCTGCGGTTTTGATTTTACCGATTCCGGCATGCTTGGGGGTTCCCGGCCTGG
>DXLS01000019.1:0-3234 GCA_019414605.1 Collinsella sp. | reverse complement strand
CGCGCAGGCGCTTCGTGGCTTCGGTTCCATGCCTTCGCCACTTCCGTGGCATCCCTCGCCACCTCGTCCAGTCCGTATCCGCCACCCTGCGCCTTCCTGGGACGCATCAGCGCCCAGATGCGGTCTCTCAGCTCCTCAATTGCCGCTCTAGCTGCTCTCGCTGCTCCTGCGCATCGAGCAGCGATTGAATCGAGGATTGTGCCGCGCTCAGCGCGCCCCGCAGCTTCCCAGCGCCCAATCTCGGCAGCGACGGGTCGAAGCTCCTCAACGTCTCGCGCAACTGCTCGCGTTCCGCGCCGAAGGGACTCCAATCGCGCGGACTCCCGCTGGATTTCATCGCCCACCTCGTTGCGAAGCTCGAGCTTTTCGCCGATTTCGCCGTCCAAGCGATCAATCTCGGCCATTTTCTCCGCGATTCGGCGGTCAATTTCCGCAGCTTGTGCCCGTTTTTCATCGACCTGCTCGGTCACGGCACCCAATTTGGCACGGGTCTCAACCCTCTGCCGCTCAAGGCCGTCCAGCTCGCGCTTGGCAGTAACCGCAATGTGCTTCGCCTTGTCCCTCGCGCCCTCAAGGGTCTCTATCTCGGACTTGAGCGCCCGTGTGGTGCCGACCTGCACCTTGTAGGCATCAAGGCTCCTGTAGCCTTTTGCACGCAGCTCGTGGCGCATCGGGCGCTCATACCCGTAGGGCTTGGCCACCTGCTCCCAGAAGTCCTCCTGCAAGCGGCTCATCGTGCCCTGCGCGGTCACCTCCCACTTGCCCTCCGCGTTCTTTCGGCGCTTGTCTGGGGCGAACAGCTCCTTGGCGCACAGTCGGTCAAACCCCGTCTCGGCATCGTGTATCACGGGCGCGATCCAGATATGCGCGTGCGGGGTGCCCTCGTCCAGATGGATCTGGGCGGCTAGCAGGTTCTCGTATCCGTACCGAGCGCCGAACCAGTTGATGCTCCTGTCCAAGAACTCCCTCGCTGTCTTCTCGTCCAAGGCATCGTTGCTTGAGACGATGAACCCCATCGCGCGGACTTGGTTTTCCCTGACCTTCCTCTTCGTCTTGAGTTCCCCCATGCGCCGCTCGACCGCCCTCTCAAGCGGCACCGGGCGCTCGTCCTCTGCGCGGCAGCGGTAGCCGATGTGGCGACCCGACCCGTCAATGTCGTTGGCGTAGGTATGGGCGCGCCTGTCCAGCTCACGACCCACCGCGTCAAAGCTTTTCACTTGTGAGCTCTTCATTGCGATTAGTGGCGCGACCGTCATTGGTGAACCTCCGAGTTTGAAGCCTGATGGAGCGTTAGCGACTTTGGTATAGTCACGGTATACCAAACTGCGTTTGGCCGTGCAAGGACGCTGCCCTTGACCCGCTCGGGCGTTCCCCCCGAGACCCCCCAGCCCTACTCATTCGCGGCGTCGCTCATGAGGTGCGGGCCATCGGCGCAAGCGCCGAATGAGGGGGCAAGCCCCCTCAAACTCCCCCGCTCAACCTGATTTGTCATTTGTCATTTGTCACATTATTTTTCGGACGTAGTTAGCGAAAAATAATGAGCGCGCCCCTCCAAACCACCCCACGAATCACTGTCGGTATCGGTATCGGATATCGGATTCCCATGGGCGAGGTCGTAGTCCCTCGCCCATGGGAATCCGAGCCGCAGCCCTCCCGCACTCGCAGACTTGGGCAAGGAAAGGGTCGATGGAGCAGAGCGTCCATCGACCCTTATCCCAGTCTGTCTTTTGGCTCGACCGTCGCGTCAATTCCGCAATCCGTGAACGAGGTCTCCGTAGATCCGCTGCGCGGAACTACTCCGCCCCCGTGGTCACGCATTGCTCCATTGACCCGTCTACTTTTCCGCACGCGCCTGTCTCACGTGCCTTGCGCTTGCGTTCGGCGTTCAGGTAGTTGCCGCGACAGTAGCGCTCGAGAATCGAGTTGTAGCCGACGATGATTTCTCGGTACTGCTCGGGGAACTCACGCAACGCCGCAGTCGTGAAGTCATTGATGGTCTCGAACTTCTCGACCATGATGAAGCCGACCAACTCGAAGAGCATGTCCTGCTTGTCCTTGGTCGAGAGCTGCTCAAGCTGCCCGATGTCGAAGTTGTTCCCCTCGATGCGGGCTTCGACTGGGTACAGTTCCTTGCCCTTCTTTCGGCACGATGCCGTGTCGTGGATGAGGTAGTCGTATGCGTGCCTGATGTTGTTGACTGGCTCCGCAGAGGAGCAGCACCTCTTGCCGTCCGCGCTCAAGCGGTTCAGGACGTTGATTATCGCCTTGCGGGTCGTGTTGCCGCCCCAAACCACGATGATGTGAACATGGGTCTTCCGCTGCTTGCTCTTCTGGTCATGGTCGATGTCGTGAATTGCGTAAGCGAACGGAACTTGAAGGATGTCGTCTATCTCCTCCTGCCAATCATCGAGCATGTTTTCTGGGTAGCAGATTCCCTCCCAGAGCTTTACCTTCGTCTCGCCAGCGTTTGCCGCCATGCTATAATCTCCTTGTCTCGAATGCCCCTGCTGCCGCCAAGCTTGCTGGGGCTTTTTCTTTTTTACCTGCGCTTGTAGACCTCGCGCCTATGCGCCACATCAACCACGAGAATCACGAGCCTGCCGTCATCGATGTCGCACAGAATCCGATAGTCGCCGACCCTGTAGCGCCACACGCCCGCCAGGTTCCCCGTCAGGGACTTGCCCCTGACTCTCGGGTCTTCGAGCTTCGCTATCTCGTCAAGCTCTTCGAATATCCTCGCGGCGATGCCCCTGTCCAGCTTGCGCATCGCCTTGTCAGCGTTCCTCGTGAAATCAATTCGCCAGACCACAATGCGCCCTTACCTCATCGATGCTGTAGGTCTCGAGCCTGCCTGCGCGGTAGTCCTCGATGTCCTTGAGAATCCCGTACTCGTACTCGAAACGGTCAATCGATTCTTGCAGGGCCTCGTTCACGTAGAAGCTCCTCGACCTGCCGGTCTCCTTCGCAAGCCTGCTGTAGCGCTCGTTCAGCTCGGTCGGAATCCTCATCGAAGTGACTGCGGTAGCCATAACGCACCTCCTATGCTGTAATACAGGTACTACTATAACACATCACCGCGCCCGCCCGCGCGACCGCGCAGGCGCTTCGTGGCTTCGGTTCCATGCCTTCGCCACTTCCGTGGCATCCCTCGCCACCTCGTCCAGTCCGTATCCGCCACCCTGCGCCTTCCTGGGACGCATCAGCGCCCAGATGCGGTCTCTCAGCTCCTCAATT
>DXLS01000018.1:0-66546 GCA_019414605.1 Collinsella sp. | reverse complement strand
TTGCTGAGGTTCGCCATGTCCTTCTTGAAGTTGAGGACCAGGTCTTCGGCGTTCATGCTGCCCCCATCATCGCGGTCTACGGGGTCAACGATATGGCACCGTGGGGACACATGTATGTCAATACTGGTCTAACAGAGCCTTAAATAATCATTATGCATAGAAAGTCATAATTATCATTTCGTAAACATTTCGATGAAATTAACGCCATGAGGCATGCTTGCGGTTACAATACCGCGAGGCCTAACTACACACCTTTAAGCCGGTCCTGTGAGACCGGGAAGGAGAATTATGGCGAACAACCATACCGCGGGCGCTGCCGCCCGCACCTTCGCGCCCAGCGAGCTTTGCCAGCGTATGCTGGCCAAAACCAGCAAGGGCACCTGCGGTCCCTGTATCCTGTATCTTGAGGATGGGACCATTTTTTATGGACGTGCATGCGGCGCCGAGGGCACCGCGACCGGCGAAGTCTGCTTCAACACCTCGCTCGAGGGCTACTTTGAGGTCATGACCGACCCGAGTTATGCCGGCCAAATTGTAACCATGACCTATCCGCAGATCGGCAATTACGGTATCGACGAGACCGATGTCCAGTCGGCCTTCCCCGGCGACGCCGTGCGCCCTGCGAGCGCTCCGGCTATGCGCGGCATGATCGTTCGCGATATGTGCGCCACGCCTTCTAACTGGCGCTCGGCCGTCAGCGTGCCGGAGTACCTGCGCGCTCACGGCATCGTCGCTATCGAGGGTATCGACACCCGCGCTCTGGTGCGCCATCTGCGCGACAATGGTTCCAAGATGGGCATTATCTCGACCGAGATCTTCGACGTCGACGAGCTTGCCGAGCGCTTGTCCGCTGCGCCCACGCTGGTAGGCGAGAACCTGGTCAAGACCGTAAGTTGCCCCGCGCCTCACGAGTTTGTGGCCGCCGACCTGCCTGCCACGCATGACTTTGCGCTTGCGGCTGCCGCTCCTGCCCGTCACAAAGTGGTCGCCTACGACTGCGGTGTGAAGCGCGGTATTCTGGAGGGCCTGGTCCGTGCCGGCTGCGATCTCACCGTCGTGCCGTGGGATACGCCCGCTCAGCAGGTGCTCGACATGAATCCCGATGGCGTCTTTTTGTCCAACGGCCCCGGCGACCCCGATGCCGTGGTGGAGACCTATGAGCAGGTACAGCAGCTGATCGGCAAGGTGCCGGTCTTTGGCATTTGCCTCGGTCACCAGATGATCAGCCTGGCCTGCGGCGCCCAAATGGAAAAGCTTAAATTCGGTCACCGTGGCGGTAACCAGCCGGTTATGAATCTGGTGAGCCGTCGCGTGGAGATCACCGCGCAAAACCACGGCTTTGGCCTGCTGTTCCCCAGTCTGGGCAAACTGATTCCGGAGCTTTCCGGCGGCGAAACCGAGCATGCGGCCGACGGTGACCTGCGCGCCTGGGTGCGTCGCGGCATCGCGCCGGTCGTGATGAACGAGCGCTTTGGTCGCATTCGCCTGACACATGTGAACCTCAACGACGGCACCGCCGAGGGCATCCAGCTGCTCGACGCCCCGTGTTTCTCGGTCCAGTACCACCCCGAGGCTTCGCCTGGCCCCACCGATGCCCACTATCTCTTTACCGCCTTTACGCGACTCATGGACGGCGAGGAGAACTACCTGGACATCGACACCGCGAAGGACCGCCTCGCCGGCTGGAATTTCGCCGAGTCCGAGAACGCTGCGACCGAGGAGAACTAACATGCCTAAACGTACTGACATCAAGCGCATCCTCGTTATTGGTTCGGGCCCTATCGTCATTGGCCAGGCCTGTGAGTTCGACTACTCCGGCGCACAGGCCTGCAAGGTGCTCAAGGAGGATGGCTTTGAGGTCATCCTGGTCAACTCCAATCCGGCGACCATCATGACCGACCCGGGTCTTGCCGACCGCACCTATGTCGAGCCCATCACCGCCGAGTTTATCGAGCGCGTAATCAAGAAAGAGCGCCCGGACGCGCTGCTGCCCACGCTGGGCGGCCAGACCGGTCTGAACGCCGCCGTCGAGCTGGCAAAGGACGGCACGCTCGACAAGTACGGCGTCGAGATGATCGGCTGCGACCTGGCCGCTATCGAGCGCGGCGAGGACCGCAAACTCTTTAACGAGGCCATGGCCGAGATCGGCCTGGAGGTTGCGCGCTCGGGCTATGCCTACAGCGTGGCCGACGCCGAGGCTATCGCCGAGCGCGTGGGATATCCCTGCGTACTGCGCCCGAGCTTTACCCTCGGTGGCGCCGGCGGCGGCATCGCGCATACCCACGAGGAGCTCGTCTCCATCGTGAGCCAGGGCCTTGAGCTCTCGCCTGCCCATGAGGTGCTGGTCGAGGAGTCCATCGAGGGTTGGAAAGAGTATGAGATGGAGGTCATGCGCGACCACGCCGGCAACGGCATCATCGTGTGCTCCATCGAGAATCTCGACCCCATGGGCGTGCACACCGGCGACTCCATCACCGTGGCGCCGGCGCAGACGCTCTCCGACCTTGAGTACCAGCGCATGCGTGTCGCCTCGCTCGCCATCTTGGGGAAGATCGGCGTCGAGACCGGCGGCTCCAACGTGCAGTTTGCCGTGAACCCCCAGACCGGCCGCCTGATCGTCATCGAGATGAACCCGCGCGTGAGCCGTTCGTCCGCACTGGCCTCCAAGGCCACGGGCTTCCCCATCGCCAAGGCCGCCGCTCGCCTGGCCGTGGGCTACACGCTCGACGAGATCGTCAACGACATCACCAAGGCAACGCCCGCCTGCTTTGAGCCCACAATCGACTACTGCGTCGTCAAGGTGCCGCGCTTTGCCTTCGAGAAGTTTAAAGGCACTGATCCTACGCTCACCACGCGCATGAAGGCCGTGGGCGAGATTATGGCGATCGGCCGCACCTTTGAGGAGGCCTTCGGCAAGGCCATGCGCTCACTGGAGGACGGTCACCAGGGCATCTGCGCCGGTGGCAAGGAGGGTGCCGACAAGCTGAGCGACGATGAGCTCGCTCAGGCCGTGGCAACCCCGACCGAGCACCGCATCTTCTTTGTGGTCGAGGCCCTGCGCCGTGGCTGGGACATCGCCCACATCCATGCCATCTGCGGTATCGATCCGTGGTACCTCAACCGTATCAACGACATGGTGCAGGTCCAGGAGAGCATCCGCGGCCTGCGTGTGGAGGATATCGACGCCGACGCGATGCGCCTGCTCAAGCAGTACGGCACGAGCGACGCCGAGATTGCCGCGCTGACCGGCTCGGACGAGCGCTTTGTGCGCGCCTATCGCAAGGGTCTGGGCGTGGTTCCCAGCATGAAGACGGTCGATACCTGCGCTGCGGAGTTTTCGAGCGCCACGGAGTACCACTACAAGACGTACGAGAACATCTACCGCACGAGCCCGGATGCCAAGAAGTGCGTGGCTCCCGACGAGACCACGCCGGCGGACAAGCCCAAGGCGATGATCCTGGGCGCCGGCCCCAACCGCATTGGCCAAGGTATCGAGTTCGATTACTGCTGCGTGCACGCGAGCTACGCACTGGCGGCTCGCGGCTTCGAGACCATCATAGTCAACTGCAACCCCGAGACCGTTTCGACTGACTACGACACCTCGGACCGCTTGTACTTTGAGCCGCTCACCTACGAGGACGTCATGGACGTTATCGATGTCGAGCGCCCCGACGGCGTCGTGGTGACGCTCGGTGGCCAGACCCCGCTTAAGCTGGCGCGCATGCTCGAGGAGAGCGGCGTGAACATTATGGGCACCAAGCCCGATGCCATCGACTTTGCCGAGGACCGCGAGCGCTTCGCCGCTCTGCTCGACAAGCTGGGCATCATGTACCCGCCGGCGGGCCAGGCCACCTCGTTTGAGGAGGCCGAGGCCGTGGCCGCGCACATCGGCTATCCGCTGCTGGTGCGCCCGAGCTATGTGCTGGGCGGCCGCGGCATGATGATCGCCTACGATGCCGAGCATCTGCGCGATTACATGGCCGAGGCTGCGCGCATTAGCCCCGACTACCCGGTGTACCTGGACCGCTTCCTGGAGGGTGCGATCGAGTCCGACGTCGACGCCCTGTGCGATGGCGAAGAGGTATACATCGGCGGCATCCTGGAGCATATCGAGGAAGCCGGTATTCACTCCGGCGACTCCGCGACCTGCATCCCGCCGTTCAGCTTTAGCGAGAGCCTGCAGGCGAAGCTCCGCGAGACCACGCGCCGCATCGCGATGGCGCTGGGCGTGCGCGGTCTGGTCAACGTGCAGTACGCCATTAAGGGCGAGACCGTTTACGTGATCGAGGCCAACCCGCGCGCCAGCCGTACCGTGCCGTTTATCTCCAAGGCCACCGGCGTGCCGCTGGCCAAATGCGCGGCGCGCATCATGGCAGGCGATTCCATCGCGAGCTTGGGCCTGCCGAGCGACGAACGTCAGCTGGACTGGTTCTGCATGAAGGAAGCCGTTATGCCCTGGGGTCGTTTCCCGGGCGCCGACGTCATCCTGGGGCCCGAGATGAAGTCGACGGGCGAGGTCATGGGTATCGCTAAGAGCTATCCCGAGGCATACGCCAAGACGCAGCTGGCGATCGACTACAGGCTGCCCGACCCGAGCGCCGGCAAGGTATTCATCAGCGTGTGCGACCGCGACAAGCGCCACATCCTTTCGGTCGCGCGTATCCTGCGTTACCTGGGCTTTGACATCTGCTCCACCGAGGGTACGGCGCGCGTGCTGCGTGGAGGCAACGTGACGTGCGAGATCGTGGAGAAGATTAGCGGCCCGCACGACGGCGAGCGCCCCAACATCGGCGACCTCATCGCCGATGGCAAGATCGCGGTGATCATCAACACGCCGTACGGTCCGGGCTCGCGCGGCGACGGCTATCTGCTGCGCACCGAGGCGGTGCGACGCGGTGTGACCTGCGTGACCGCGATGTCTGCCGCCAACACGTATGTGAGTGCCATCGAGGCGGTGCGCGAGGACCAGCAGGGTCACGGCAGCGCCAACGACATGGGCATGGACGTCATCGCCCTGCAGGACCTGCCGCAGCACACAGTGTAGATTGAGCTGTCCGGCCGGGGCGGGAGGGGGCTGAGTTTCCCCCTTTCGCTCCGGCTGCAAGCAGAGTCGCTCAGTGGGAAACTCAGCCCCCTCCGCCCCGGCCTGCGGTGACTTGGCTGCACCGTGTGCTGCCGAAGGGGCTTTGCGCGATGACTGGGGCTGAAAAAAAGAAAGCGAGTGTGGGTCCTGCCGTTCGTTCGAGCGGCAGGGCCCACACTTTGTATGGAGGCTTTTTTGCTGTTGGCCGAGGACGCCTCTGGACAGTTAGTTCAAATTCGTATTTTCTAGAGAGTAGGAGAAGATCGATTTGGACTCATTCGGCCTACTTTTGGCAATCTGAATCGATCAAGATGCTCAGCCAAGCCGGGAACGGCCCAATACTGGGTCCGCGTCGGCTTCCAAGCGGCAATTTCGTGCCCAAGGCCACGGCAAGATTATACGTATCTGAACTAACTGCCCATCACTCTCCGTCAACCTTTTTATCCAAACCAAATCAGTCAACGTACGTCATGGCAATCCCCGGTAGGTTGCAGGATGGCGGCTGAGCCTTTCCCTCGGGAAACTTCGCGAAGCCCAGTTCCCGAGGGAAAGGTATGGTCTGTGTAATACCAGATAAACAGTACATTTTTGCTAGATTGGTATTTGACTGAAGAACCAATTGGTATGGCTTATTAAGCCCACCTTGCCGTTGACGCTTATTTTGCTGCCGCTGGGAGAATTCCGAACTTGGGTGCGCAAGTGCTCCCATATGCTGATATGACCTAGTAGGTGGCTATCTGGTTACTACCAGTTGGCCCCTTGGTAACGGGTGGCCCCCATTGTGCGGAATGTACCGAACATCTCCGTTTGATACGTTTTCCCATGCTGCCGGGGGGGCGTCCTCGGCACCTCAGCATGTCGGAAGAAAGGAGACCAGATGCGCAGGAATTCCATTTTTACGAAACGGTGGGTGAAGGGAAGCGCGGTCCTCGTTGCCACTGCAGCGACGCTCGTGTTTGCCAATCCCCAGCAGGCGATTGCCACGCCACTCAAGGGCGTCGACTCGGCGACCGTGTCCCAGTCTGCCTCGAATGTCGTCGACATCGATTTCGCTGACGGCATCAAGGGCCGTATTACGTTCCTCGAGGACGGTATTTTCCGTTATAACGTCGACCCCAAGGGTGAGTTTTCCGAGTACGCCACGCCGCGCAGTAAGTCCCACACGGCTAAGATCCAGGCTCAGCCCGATACCTCGGACACCTACAGCAAGCCGAGTGCGACGGTTGCCGACAAGGGCGACACTATCGAGATCACCGGCGGAAAGGCGACCGTGATCCTGGACAAGGCGACTGGCAAGATGAGTATCAAGTCAGGCGACCGTGTCGTGGTTTCCGAGTCCGCGTCCCTCGACCTTGATAAGAAGGGTACCGTCCAGACGCTCGCCAAGGAGAAGTCCGAGAACTTCTTTGGCGGCGGCACCCAGAACGGACGCTTCCTGCACACCAACCAGACGATCGCCATCTCCAACACGAACAACTGGACCGATGGCGGCGTTGCCTCGCCCAACCCGTTTTATTGGACGAGTGACGGCTACGGCGTGCTCCGAAACACGTTTGCAGAGGGTTCCTACGACTTCGGTTCCACGGACTCATCGACGGTCACGACTTTGCACAGCGAGAATGAGTTTGATGCCTACTACTTCGTGGCGACCAACGAGGGCGCTTCGAACGTGGCAACCGAGATGCTGCAGGACTACTACAAGGTGACCGGTAACCCGGTACTGCTGCCCGAGTACGGGTTCTACCTTGGTCATCTTAATGCCTATAACCGTGATGGCTGGTCAACGACCTCGGGTCAAAAGAAGTGGGAGACCAAGGGCAGCAAGTCCTCGAGCGAGAAGGGCGACGTTAAGTACGAGTCTGGCATGTCGACGGGCTACAAGCTCGACGGCACACTTGCGGCCGAGACGCTCAACGGTGAGGGCCCTACGGTTGATACCGAGAACATGAAAGCGACCGATTTCGACCGCCAGTTCTCTGCTCGGCAGGTTATCGATGACTACGAGGACAGCGACATGCCGCTCGGCTGGTTCCTGCCGAACGACGGCTACGGCGCCGGCTATGGCCAGAACGGTTACTACAAGACCGGCGGCGTCAACTCCGACGGAGCGAGCTCGGCCGACCGTCTTAACGCTGTGCGTGCCAACGTCGACAACCTTAAGAAGTTCACCGAGTATGCCAACTCAAAGGGTGTGAGCACGGGCTTGTGGACCCAGTCCAACCTTGAGCCCGACAGCAACCCTGAGACCCCGTGGCATCTGCTTCGCGACTTCGACGCCGAGGTCAAGACGGGAGGCATCACTACCCTTAAGACCGACGTTGCCTGGGTTGGATCTGGCTACTCCTTTGGTCTTAATGGCATCAAGACAGCTTATGACACGGTGACGACCGGCGCTAACAAGCGCCCCAACATCATCACGCTCGATGGTTGGGCCGGCACACAGCGCTTTGGTGGCATTTGGACCGGCGACCAGTATGGCGGTAACTGGGAGTACATTCGCTTCCATATCCCCACGTATATCGGTCAGAGTCTTTCGGGCAACCCCAACATCGGCTCCGACATGGATGGCATCTTTGGCGGCGACCCCATCATCTCTGCGCGTGACTACCAGTGGAAGACGTTCACGCCCTCTATGCTCGACATGGACGGTTGGGGCACCTACCGTAAATCGCCCATGACGCACGGCGATCCCTACACAGGCATCTCGCGCTTCTATCTCAAGCTCAAGGCGCAGCTCATGCCCTATATCTACACGAGCGCGGCCTCGGCGGCCAACATCGACACGGGTAACGGCGATGCCGGCCTGCCCATGATCCGCGCCATGCTGCTTTCCGACAACTCCGAGTACGCCGCAAGCACTTCGACGCAGTACCAGTATATGTTCGGTGAGAACTTCCTAGTGGCACCGGTGTATCAGGATACCCAGGCAGACGAGAACGGCAACGACATTCGCAATGGGATTTACCTCCCCAACTACGGCACCGACGAGAATCCCACCATCTGGATCGATTACTTCTCGGGTAAGCAGTATCGCGGCGGCCAGGTTCTCAACAACTACGAGGCTCCGCTTTGGAAGCTGCCGCTGTTTGTGAAGGCCAACGCTATCGTGCCGATGTACGCCGAGAACAACAACCCCGAGGCCGTGAGCGACACCAACACCAAGGGTACCGACCGCAGCCAGCGTATCGTCGAGTTCTTCGCCACCGAGGGCGACGGCACCTTTACGCAGTACGAGGACGACGGCTCCTCCATCGAGAACAACACGACTGAGGACGATTCCTACGGCACGATCGACAATATCTCCTACGGTGAGCATGTGAGCACCGTCTACAGCTCCAAGGCCGCAGGCGGCACCGCGACCTTTACCGCCGAGGCCTCGCAGGGCGGCTACAACGGCTACGACTCCAACCGCACCACGACCTTCGTGGCCAATGTGTCCGCCAAGCCCACGAGCGTTGTCGCCAAGAACGGCGGATCCGCACTCAACGTGGTTGAGGTCGACTCGCAGGAGACCTTTGACGCCGCGACCCCCGAGGCCGGCCAGGCGGTCTACTTCTACAGCGAGACCCCCAACCTCAACCACTACGGCAGCGATGCGGACGGCACCGAGGCCGAGCAGGGCGAGAGCTTCAACAACACCAAGATCACCACGAACCCCAAGGTCTACGTCAAGTTCGCGAAGACCGATGTTGCTGCAGCGGCGCAGACGCTTGAGCTGGGCGGTTTCGTGAACGCCGACGCCACGCTCACAGCCGATCGCCTCAACGAGAACCTCTCCGCACCCACGAACCTTGCTGCCCCCGAGGACGCCACGACCCCAACGAGCATCAAGCTCACCTGGGGAAAGGTCGATGGTGCTACCTCCTACGACCTTAAGGTCGACGGCACTGTGTTTGCCGTGGGTGATGCGGCCGAGTTCACGCACACCGACCTCGCCTACAATAGCAAGCACACCTACCAGATTCGTTCGCGCAACGCCGAAGGTTACTCCGCCTGGAGCGATGTGCTCGAGGCGAACTCCGCACTCGATCCGTGGCGGAACGTCCCCGACGCCGAGGAAATCACCTGGGAGGGCTCACTTTACGGCAGCCATAAGGCCGAGCTCGCCTTCGACCATGAGTTCCAGTCGGGCGACGGCGGTTTCCACTCCGGTGGCAACGATCTGGGCAAGGCGCTTACCGTTGACTATGGACGCGCTTACAAGCTCGATAAGCTCGAGTACTATCCGCGCGATGACGCCGGCAACGGCACCGTGACCAAGATGCGTGTTGAGACGAGTCTCGATGGCGTCCACTGGACGAGCCAGGAGGTCGATTGGGCACGTTCCGCTGATTGTAAGACGGTAGCGTTTGACGGCACCGTGGCCGCCCGTTACGTGCGCATGACACCGCTCGCCTCGGTCGGCAATTTCTTCTCCGCGTCCGAGATTGCCATCTACAAGACCGACGGCACGGATGGCTTCGCCGTGGGCTCCAACCTCAACAAGGCCACGATCTCCGACGGAGACTACTCCAACATGAAGAACTATCTGGGCCTCGAGAATCGCGAGCCCGATACCCCGACGTTCGGTTCGCAGATCCGCGACCACTTCGCCGACCTCAACGATAACGGCGTTTACGACGTCTACGATTACTCGTTCACCATGGCGGGTCTTGACGGCGGCACTAAACAAAAGGGCAAGGTCGCAGGTTCGCTCGCGGTGATTCCGAGCAAGACCGAGGTCGAGGCCGGTGATGAGATCACCGTTGATGTCTATGCGGCCGACGCCAAGAACGTCAACGCCCTGGGCGCCCTCGTCAACTTCAAGAGCGACCAGTTCGAGTTTGTGTCCGAGAGCATCGCGCAGGACGGCTCGACTGCCGGCATGGAGAACCTGTCTCGCGAGAAGGTCCAGTTCGTGGACGGAACGCAGACTATCAATCTCGCCTTTGCCAACCGCGGCGATGGCAAGCTCTACAACGGTACTGGCGCGGTGGCGAGTTTCAAGCTCAAGGCCAAGACCGCCGGAAAGGTCGAACTGCCCTCGACATCTTGGCTTATCGGCCCGGCATGCGACGCACTTGAGTTTGCGAGCGACGGCACGGTGACGATGCCGGACGTTCCTCAGCCAACGGTCGCCGAGTACGCCCAGGATGCCTTCAACATCACGATGACCAACGATGAGCTCACGACCGACGACGGGACCAACGTCGAGAAACTTATCCAGCAGAAGAGCTATAACGCGCTGTTCGATAATAACGAGGGCGACAACGGCTTTGAGTTCCTGTGGAACTGGAGTGGCAACTGGGACAGCGAGGGTAAGCTACCGAGTTACGTGAAGCTTCCCACCACGATGACATTCGCATTTAAGACGCCGTCGAAACTCGATAGCGTCGAGGTCGTTAACCGCAACGGCGGCAACGGAACCGTACAGAAGATCAAGGCCGTCGTGACGTTCGAGGATGGCTCGATCCAAGAGTTCGCGGGCGGGGAGTACGATTCCTTCCTGGCTCGCTACGCCTTTGACCTCTCTGCCGAGAACAAGGGCAAGAAGGCGACCAAGGTCGAGGTCACGCCGCTTGAGGCATCGGGTGACCAGATGCTCACACTGCGTGAGGTCAACTTCAACTACACGCAGGGTGTCGAGGCCATCGAGGGTGTCGAGCTAGGCAAGAACCAGACCGAGTTCTTTGAAGGCGACATTACGCCCGTCGACGCCAAGGCTACGCCTGAGAGCGCTGGCTACCCCTATGTGACGGTCGAGAGCTCCGACCCCTCTGTGGTAAGCGTCTCCGCTGTTCAGGCTGGCGATAGCGTGAGCTACTACCTGCGTGCCAACAAGGCCGGCAAGGCAAAGATCACGGTGGCGTCGGTACTCGACCCCTCCAAGACCGCATCCTATGAGGTCGAGGTCAAGGCTGGTGTCGATACCTCTGCGCTCGTGGCAGCGCTTTCCAAGGCCGCGGGCTACAGCGAGTCCGTCTACACCAAGGATTCCTATGCAGCTCTCACCACTGCGGTCGAGGCGGCTCGGAAGCTCCTCGACAGCGGCCAGGGCAGCTATAGCAAGAAGGATGTCGCAGACGCCACTGCCAAGATCGAGAAGGCAATCGACGGCCTCAAGATGCGCCCTGTCGATGAGAAGATCCTCATCAACACGCCCGAGAACCGCAAGAACGTCAAGGTGGCCGACTTCTCGAGTGAGGCCGACTACGAGGGCAGCAACGCCGTCAACGCTCTCGACGGCGACGAGCGGACGCTTTGGCACAGCGACTGGGCCCATGGGACCGGTATGCCCCAGTATCTGAGTGTCGACCTGGGCCGCGACTACGATCTCACCGACGTTACATTCCTGCCGCGCCAGGACGGCGGCACTAACGGCGATATCTTCGAGGCCGAGATACTGGTCTCCGACACTGCCGACGGTTATGAGATGGGCACCGCCGCGTCGATGGGTACGTTCGCCTTCGACAACGACGGCCGCGTGCTCACCGACCGTGGCGACTGGAAACAGATGAGCTTTGGCGCCGCGCGCGGTCGCTACGTGACCGTCAAGGTGATTCACGCCGGCGGAGGCGACGTTGATGCCTACTGCAGCATGGCAGAGCTCAAGTTCTACGGTACGGCCGTCCTCGATCCGGTGGCGAAGGATGATCTCGCTACCGCGATCGAAAAGGTTGATGCCGAGGTTGCTGCCGGCGACCTCAAGGCCGGTGACTACACCGAGGCCTCCTGGACGGCGCTCGAGAACGCCCTGGCGAGCGCCCGCGCCATCTTGAGCGACGAGAACGCCACGCAGGACGAGGTCGACCAGGCGCTCAGAGCGCTCGAGAGCGCCCGCGGCGCGCTCGAGAAGACCCCGGTGGCCCCGGTCGAGAATCCGACTAAGAAGCAGCTCAAGGCCCTGGTCAAGCAGGCGAAGGAGACTGACACCAGGGGCAAGACGGCCGAGTCTGTCAAGGCCCTGACGGATGCCATTACCTACGCCGAGGACGTCTTGGGTGATGAGAATGCTTCCGACACCCAGATCCAGGCGGCCTATGGCCAGCTCAAGCTGGCCATTGAGAGCCTCAAGGATGCCGATTCCGGCAACCAGGGCGGCTCGGGCAACCAGGGTTCCGGCAATGGCTCGAACGGCGGCAACCAGGCGGGCAAGCCCGCAGGCGACAAGGCCCAGGGCAGCAAGAAGAACGGCTCGGCGATTCCCAATACCGGAGACCAGACGGCGGCGACCGTCGCGACCGTCGGTGGTCTTGGCGCCATCATCGCCGCAATCGGCGCTTTCTTCCATCGTCGCAGCAAGGCTAAGTAGCCCCAGCAACAGCTAAGCAAGCGTGCCCGCCGTCCCACCCAAGGACGGTGGGCACGCTTTTTGAATGTAGGCGGAAAGCTCCGACCCTTCGGCCTTAATCTCGCAAAGCGTTCCGTCTCCCGCCGAACACATCAGCATCGGCGGCTATACTTGAATTATTTGCAGTTAAGGGTCGCGGATTCGCCGCGTCACCGCTCTCAACAGGAGGTCTTTGTTTATGGCAGATCAAAAGCCGGTTGTCGGGATCATCATGGGCTCCAAGTCCGATCTGGGTGTTATGGAAGGCTGCACCGCCGAGCTCGAGGCGCTCGGTGTGCCCTATGAGCTCGTCATTGCGAGCGCGCACCGCACGCCGGCGAAGGTCCACGAGTGGGCTTCGACTGCCGCCGATCGCGGTATCAAAGTGATTATCGCCGCCGCCGGCAAGGCCGCTCACTTGGGTGGTGTCGTGGCTGCCTTTACGCCGCTGCCGGTTATCGGCGTGCCTATGAAGACGAGTGACCTGGGCGGTATGGATTCGCTGCTGTCGATGGTGCAGATGCCTTCGGGCGTGCCCGTGGCCTGCGTTGCCATCAACGGTGCCAAGAACGCCGCCATCTATGCCACACAGATTCTGGGTGCTTGCGACCCCGAGTACCGCAAGGTTATCGAGAAGATGAAGCAGGAGATGGCTGACGCCTAAGCGTTCCGCCGTTTCACCGCAGTATAAGGAGAGCCATGTCCGATTATCAGGGAAAACGATTCAAGGCTTCTCAGATTCCCGATCCGTCGAAGCCGGGTGCTGCCCGTGCGGCACAGCAGGGTCGGACATCCTCTCCTCAGCAGCCGCGCGCGCCGCGCCCCGTGACACCGGCGACGCATCGTCGACAGGACGCGCCGGCCGCATATCGTCCTTCGTCTTATAGCTCCGCTAAGAAGCCGCCCCGGTCTTCATCGCATGCCGCGCCGTCGGATCGCACCGAGCCGCCGCGCAAAAAGCGCCACTCCATTATTCCCATTCTGCTCATCATCATCGGTATCGGTCTGATTGTCGCCGCCGCCGCTATTTTTATTAATGCCCAGATTGGCTATAAGCAGGCGAGCGATTCGTATCAGAAAATCGAGAAGCAATATGTAAGCGATAAGGACGCCAGCGGCGTGCCGATTATCGACTTTGATGCGCTTGCTCAGACGAACCCCGAGATTGTGGGTTGGATTTACGTGCCGGGAACCAACATCAACTATCCCGTGGTGCAGACCAACAACAACTCCAAATACCTCAACACGCTGTTCGATGGCACGTCTAACGCCTCGGGTGCCATCTTCTTGGATAGCGATGACACCGCGCCGGGAATGGTCGACCAGCAGACCACGATCTACGGCCACCATATGAACGATGGGTCGATGTTCAACGTGATTTCGGATACGACTGACCAGGCAACGTTCGATAGCATTGAATATGTGTACTACATCACGCGCGATGCGACGTATAAGTTGCGTCCGCTGGCGACCAAGGTGGTCGAGGACACGTATGCCAAGGCGCGCACGACCAATTTTGAGGGCGACGACGGACTCAAGAACTACCTGTCCGAGATGCTCGACGGCGCTTCTGCCGTGGCGAGTGATGCCACCGATCGTGCCGCTTCGGCAACTAAGGTTGTAACGCTTGTGACCTGTCGTTCGCTGTCGCTGAGCAACACACGCGCCGTCATGGTGCTCACGCCGGTCGAGGAATAAGTTGTTCGAGAGTAGCTAAAAAGGCCCCGTCCCAAATTGGCTACTCGACGACCGTAAGGGAGAAATGATGCTCGAGAGTGGCAAATTGATGCCTTCGATTGATGCTTGGCTGCGCGAGGCCAAGGCCGATGCTTCGGCGGCAGGCTGTGGGATGTATCTGACGCATAACGGTGTGGTGCGCGCGACGCCCAAGGCTGAGGTGCGCGGAGTCGAGACCGATGGCGTGGCGCCAGGCCACAGGGTGGGCGGCATGGTCTTTGACTACGACGCCGAAAAGGTACGGTCTGCTATCGAGACTACGCGCGCGATGCCGGGTATCGGCTATGTGCGCGTGTGGCTGGCAAGCGGCGAGCTTACCGTAGGTGACGACATCATGCTCGTGCTTATCGGCGGGGACATTCGCCCACACGTGGTCGATGCACTGCAGGCGCTCGTTGGCACCATCAAGAACGAATGCGTGAGTGAGGTCGAGCGCGAGGCATAGAGGATTGCGTCGATAGAAGGATCGTTTATAAAAATGCCCACCGGTACGTGTGATACCGGCGGGCATTTTGCGTTTTGGGCGCGGCGGGCGCTAAACGCGCGTGGCGTCCTTGGGGCTCATGGTCATGCTCTGGAAGCGGTTCTCCATGTAGTCGTTATCGAAATACTTGCCGTAGAACTGTGCGACGGGAATGTCCGGCTCCGTGCCGTTAACGCGCTGGTACCAGTAGTCGAGCGACTGCAGCGTCATGACGCCGTCGACCAGCATAATGACGGTAAAGATGACGGTGGCCGAGTAGCGGCTCTTCCAGGGGATCTTGTTGATGAGCTTAAGCAGCCTCGGCAGCAGCAGCTTGATCCAGATGAGGCCACCTAGGCCCCACAGGCAGGCAAAGCCCGTGCAGGTGCGTCCGCCCGTGAGGACCACGAGCGGATCGGGCAAACCAAACAGCGTTATGTGCGAGTAGCTCCACGAGACCACGCCAAACGCGGTCTGCATAAACCAGCCCACGAACACCTCAAAGCTCGCGCCGAGCACAGCGCTCACCAGGAAAATGATGATGGGGTTCTTTTTGTAGAAGCGGTTAAGCACCATGGTCATGAGCACGGCGCCAAATCCGTAGATGGGGCTGAAAGGGCCAAACAGCATGCCGGCGCGGTCCTGGTAGACGCCCGGGTCGTTGACCGTCATGTGCCAGATGTCCTCCAAGATAAGTCCCAGTACGCAGCAGACGAAGAATACCCAGAACAGGTTGAAGTAGTTGAGCTTGATGTAGCCCTCGCCGGTCTCATCGCGGCCGAGCATGCCCTCGGCGGCGGCATCGCGGTCGAGCATCTCCTGCAGGCGGCGCTGCAGCTCGCGCTCCTGACGCAGCGTGGGGTCGACGGTGGCCGAAAGCGCGATGAGGATGCCGAGCTGAATAGCGGGGCGCAGCAAGAAGGGCCCGATACCCTGGAGCATCACGTCGACCAAAAGCTCGACGACGGTGAATGCAATAAGGATGTAGGACAGGCGGGCGGCGTTGCGGCGCTGGTTTTTGATAAGGTCCAGGCCAAAGATGATTAGGATGACGGCACTTGCCGCAGAGAGCATGATGCCGGCGACGATAAGGCCGACTGCGACGAGCGTGTTGTCGCCGAGCTTTTCGGTGGCGTTGCCGTTAACAAGTGCCGTGATGACCTGCCACATAAAGGCAGCGACCGACGGGAGCGTGCCCACGCCGGAAAGGATGCACAGGACGGCGTACACCTTAATGATGAGGGGAATCTTCTTGACCTCTGTGGCGCTGGGGACGCTAGGGTCGAGTTCGTTTCGATCCATACAGAACCTTTCTCGCTTTGTTGTAGGTTATAAGGATACGCCGCCGACCTGCCAAAAGACAGGACGAACGTCCCAATTGCAACTTTGTAATCCCCAACGGCAGACGCGGCGGCCATCTGGGGGCGCGGGCACTTACACTGGACAGACCGATAAAATGTTTGGCAACAAAACTGATTATTAGCTCGGTGGGCTTTTAAAAAGCGCTGCTCATGCGCTGGGGAGCACGTCGCGCCGTGCGTATAATAAGGCGGGTAACGCCAAAAATACGAGGCTCTGAGGGGATACCATGTCTCAAGAAACCATCCGCGCGGCCGAGCGTGCCGCGGGACAGGTGAACACCATGTCGACGTATGATCCGGACTCCGACCAGCTGCATGAGGAATGTGGCATTTTCGGCGTATGGGCGCCCGATCGCGACGTGGCTCGACTGACGTACTTTGGCCTGCGTGCGCTGCAGCACCGTGGCCAGGAATCGGCTGGAATCGCCGTGGGTGACGGCGGCACGGTTATGGTCCGCAAAGATCTGGGCCTGCTCGACCGCGTGTTCTCCAACGCCGACCTGTCGACGCTCTCCGGCCAGCTGGCCGTGGGCCACGTGCGCTATGGCACCGCCGGTGCCAAGAGCTGGGAAGCCTCTCAGCCGCACCTCTCTACCATCAACAGCGTCATTATCGCGCTCGCGCACAACGGCACCCTCGTCAACACCGACGAGCTGCGCCGTCAGCTGATCGAGCTGGGCGTGCCGTTCCTCTCCAATTCGGATTCCGAGGTCGCGACCAAGCTTATCGGCTACTTTACCCAGCGTACGGGCCACCTGCGCGAGGGTATTCGCAAGACCATGGAGCTCGTGCGCGGCGGCTACGCCATGACGCTCATCAACGAGCAGGCGCTCTACGCATTCCGCGATCCACACGGCATTCGCCCGCTCGTGCTGGGCAAGCTGGTGGACGAGGGTCTGGACCAGGCCGATGCCGCAGCCGTTTCGCAGCTGCCGTCGCAGGACGGCGCCGCGACGGTCGACTCCGCCGTCCGTGTCACGCGCGCCGGCGGCTGGGTCGTTGCTTCCGAGACCTGCGCACTCGACATCGTGGGTGCCGAGTACGTCCGTGACGTCCGTCCCGGCGAGATCTTGCGCATCAGCGCCGAGGGCCTGGTATCCGAGCAGGGCGTGCCTGCAGCCGAAGAGCCCGCCAACTGCATCTTTGAGCAGGTCTACTTTGCCCGCCCCGACTCCATCATGAACGGCAAGAGCGTCTATGCCTGCCGTTACGACATGGGTCGTCAGCTGGCACATGAGGAGCCTGTCGAGGCTGACCTGGTCATCGGCGTGCCCGACTCCGGCCTGCCGCCTGCGGAGGGGTATTCGCACGAGAGCGGTATTCCCTTTGGCGAGGGCCTTATCAAGAACCGCTACGTGGGCCGTACGTTTATCGAGCCTACGCAGGAGTTGCGCGCCATGGGCGTGCGTATGAAACTCAACCCGCTGCGCGACAACATCGAGGGCAAGCGCCTGGTCGTCATCGACGACTCCATCGTGCGCGGCACCACCATGGTGCAGCTCGTCAAGATGCTGCGCAACGCCGGCGCCAAGGAGATTCATATCCGCATCAACTCGCCCGAGGTCATCTGGCCGTGCTTCTACGGTATCGATACCGACGTGCAGTCGCAGCTTATCAGCGCCAACAAGACGGTCGACGAGATTTGCGAGTATATCGGCGCCGATTCGCTGGCCTTCCTTTCGGTCGAGGGCCTGCTTAAGGTCATGCCCAAGGGCGGTTACTGCGATGCGTGCTTTACCGGCCGCTACCCCGTGGCGATTCCCGAGAGCTTTGGCCGCGACAAGTTTATGGAGGGCTTTAAGCCCCGCAACCTGGACAAGCCGCTGCACTTTGACGACGACGCCGTGATCGAGAAATACGACGACCGCAGCTGGGAAGAGGAGCACGGCGAGGCATAAAACCTGCCATATGGGGACAGGTTTATTTTGGTAGGTTTTACCTGCTGTTTTGTTGATATGACGGCGCGTGCTGTTATGGCGCGCGCCGAAATGAACGCAACTATGAGCACCGTTTGGCGCCCGTGCGGCGCCACGGTAGTGGGAGAGGAAGGCTCAGATGGGCGACAGCAAGCATGTGACGTACGAGGACGCCGGCGTCGATACCGCCGAGGGCGGCCGCGCCGTCGACGCGATTAAGCAGATGGTCAAGGACACTAACCGTTCCGAGGTTATCGGTGGCATCGGCGGCTTTGGCGGCCTGTTCTCGGCCGCCGCGCTCAAGGATATGGAAGACCCGATCCTGATTAGCGGTACCGACGGCGTGGGCACCAAGCTCGTGCTCGCCCAGATCATGGACCGTCACGAGACGGTGGGCCAGGACCTGGTCGCTATGTGCGTCAACGACATTCTGGCTTCGGGCGCCGAGCCGCTGTTCTTCCTGGACTACGTCGCCATCGGTCACATCGAGGCCGAGCACATGGCAAAGATCATCAAGGGTGTGGCCGACGGCTGCAAGCTCGCGGGCTGCGCGCTCGTGGGCGGTGAGATGGCCGAGCACCCGGGCGTCATGGCTCCTGCCGACTACGACCTTGCCGGATTTACCGTGGGCGTCGTCGACCGTCCCAAGATGCTCGACCCCGCAAACGTCCGCCCGGGCGATGTGATCCTGGGCCTGCCTTCCACCGGCGTGCACTCCAACGGCTACTCGCTCGTGCGTAAGGTCATTGGCGTCGACGGCATTAAGCCGGGCACGCCCGAGGCCGCCGCTAAGGCCGAGGAGCTGAGCCGTCCGCTCGAGGAGCTCGGCGGTGCATCGCTGGCAGACGCTCTGTTGGCCCCCACGCGCATCTACGTCAAGCCGATCCTGGAGCTGCTGCGCGGCGGCGTCAACGTGCATGCTATCGCCCACATCACCGGCGGCGGTATTACCGAGAACCTCAACCGTGCACTCGCCGACGACGTCGACGCCGTGGTCACCCGCAACGGCGCCGAGATGGGTTGGGACGTTCCGCCCGTCATCACCTACGTGTCGCGTCAGGCCGAGCTCGCGCCCAACGAGGCATGCAAGACCTTCAACATGGGCGTCGGCCTGTGCCTGATCGTCGCCCCCGAGGACGAGGCCGCGGTTACCGAAGCCCTGGTCGCGCTGGGCGAGAAGCCGTTCCGCGTGGGCGAGTGCGTCGAGGGTTCCGGTAAGGTCGTGTACTCCGATGAGCGCTAACAAGCAGATGGCTGCTAGTGAGGGCCTGGGCTTTGTGCCCTACACCCGTCCGACCGGCACCGATACGGTCGAGCCGCTCAAGATCGGTGTGCTCATCAGCGGTTCGGGTACCAACCTGCAGGCGCTGATCGATCTGATCGCCGCGGACAAGCTCAATGCCTCGATTGAGCTCGTGGTGTCGAGCCGTCCTTCGGCCAAGGGTCTGCAGCGTGCCGAGCATGCAGGTATCCAGACGCTTACGCTGTCCAAGGATGTCTATGCCGACCCCATTGCCGCTGACGAGATCATCGCGCACGAGCTGCTCGAGCGTGGCTGCGAATATGTGGTCATGGCTGGCTACATGCGCATGGTGCATACGCCGCTGCTGGCGGCGTTTCCCAACCGCGTGGTCAACTTGCATCCGGCGTTGCTGCCGAGCTTTACCGGCGCGCATGCGATCGACGATGCCTTTGCGCGCGGCGTCAAGGTGACTGGCGTGACTGTACATTTTACCAACGAGATCTACGACAATGGCCCCATCATCGCCCAGCGCGCGCTGACCGTTGAGGAAGGTTGGGATGTCGACACGCTCGAGGAGCACATTCACGCGATTGAGCATGTGCTGTATCCTGAAGTGGTTCAGATGCTCGCCGATGGCCGCGTCCACGTGCTGGAGAGCGGCAAGGTCGCAATTGATGCGCCGCGTTAGCTCGTGTAAACAGGTCACCTAGGTTTCTTTGTGACATAAGCAATCGAAATAGCCGCTTGGGGCATATGGAACCACATGTGCCCCAAGCGGCTTTTACCATCTCTTCGATTTCGGGCTCCTGATAACGTGACAGGTGGGACCGAAAAATGGGGGGGGGTGGTTGGCTGCGCGCATGATATGGATATCAGCGGCGATTTCTCCATCTCGGTAAATAAAGATGGCTTCAAGTTCAGTATCGGTTCGAACTTCGAGGTAGCAACCCTGTTCAACGATTTTCTTGCACTGACACCCATGTCATGAGCAAGGATAACTAGCCGGTATAGAGTTGCTTGAGCGGGTATGCGTCTGTTCAAGTGACCCATCGATTTGTTTAAGAAATAGTTAAACTACGAAACAAACGGCACGTGGGTAACTCACGACTCAGCGAGAGTAAAAGGAATAGGAGAAGAAGGTTCATGTTTTGCCCCAAATGTGGCAGCAAGATTGGTGATGATGCGCGGTTCTGTACCGAATGCGGCCTGCCCTTGGGCGGGCTCTCGGGCAAGACCGCGGCCGAGGAGGGGCCCAAGGCCGAGCCGTCGGAGCGAGAATCATCGTTCGCTGAAGTCATAATGGAACCCACAGATACCGAAACGGACTCTGCGATAGGATCCGCGAATGCCGAGTCCACAGCAGAACCGAGCCCCGAGCCGGTCTCGAAGACCGCGAGCAGCGGTCACTCCCAGATGTACAACTTCTTTATGCGACGCTGTCAGGTCGGCAACCGCCTAGTGCCGCAGTTTGCCATCATGATCGCCGCATTTATTGCCGCGGCAGGCATCGCTTACGCTGCTTTCATGCTCTACAAGAACGTCATCGAGCCCAATCTCCAGCAGCAATCCGTGCAACAGGAGCAAGCGACCGAAAGGCCCAAGAAGGACGAGAGAGCGGCCGAAGAAGTTGTCTATACGTTGGAGGCAAAGTCATTGACGGTGTCTGCTCCGGTCGACCCTATGCTCAATCAGGGCGAGCGGACTGACATGGAATGGTCCTATCCGCAACTTAAGAGCTCCACCAAAGACGACGCCGCAGACAAAATTAACAAGGCGATTCTCGAGCCCCTTCAAATTGACGCGGAGCGAACGAATCGAGCATCAGATAATGAGCAATCAGATGCTGAGTTGTACCCCGACGGCGAATTTCCCTGCATATCGAGAAACGTGACGGTTACGTACATGGATGAGAACTATTTCTGTATCCGTGACGAGCGCTATTCGACGGGATGGGGCCCGCATGGCGACACGGTTGTGACTGGTGTTATTTTTGATTTGCATACGGGTGATACGGTTAGTCCTCAGGACATGTTTGGCATTGATACCGAGGATCTTGCCAGTTCTATGAGTTCGGCAGTTTGGCCGTATCTTACGGAAATAGGCAGAGACAGAGAGTATCCGTCTGACTACAACTCTATGCTCATGCGGAGCAATTCTTCGGACTATTCAATCAAGGGTTCAACATGCTTGTATGTGACATCCAAGGGGCTGGTGTATCGCACCGAAGACTATGAGCTCGGTACTTTTGCGGACGGCAATTGCGAGATTTTGGTTGCGTCCTGGGATGATGAATCTCAAGTTGGGTCCGAAGTAACCCCTGATGAGGTCAAGGACGGTACAACGGTGAAAGTCGATAAGGAGGACTAACATGTTCTGTCCCAACTGTGGATTTGAGCTTGATGGCGATTTGCGATACTGCACCGAGTGTGGCTATGCACTCGAAGATGCAAAGGCGGTGCTGAACTCTGCCAGCAACGAAGTGGCAGAAGAGCCTTCCGTTATCAATGAGGCTGCGGAAGAGATTTTCGCTAGTGACGAAACGGAGAAGGAGCCTTCCGCCGGTGCCGAGGCGGGGGAGGAAAAGTCGCCCGTGGAGAGCGAGCCCGTAGCGGACGAAGAAGACGACCGGCCCAAGGACGACGTGTCGTCCGATGCAACGCCTTCGATTCCAGCCGTGCGCGCCGACCGGCCAAAGCCGAGCAATCCGGTCGCCAAGCCCGTCGCGGCGCCAGCCCCTGCGCCTGTGGCGAATGTATCCGCACAGAAAAAGGACCCCAAGGCGCTCTATATCGTCGGTATCATCGTTGGCCTGGCAGCCATTGCCATCTTTAGCTACCTGCTGTTCTTTAGCAAGTCCAGCGACGACGTTGCCCATTACGGCCAGGACAAGGCCATCGTGGTAGCCCAAGAATCCAAGATTACCCCGACCGACGCAAAGGGCGAGAAGATCAAGAAGTACTCGGTGACCCTGAACGGCGACAACGGCTACAGCACCAATGCTGAGGTTAAGGGTGACGAGGGCTTCACGGTAAGCCAGCTTCCCGATATCAAACCGGGAAAATATACTCTTACCGTTAAGGACTCCAAGACCAAGGTTGAGTGGAGCGTTCCTGTCGAGGTGGTCGACAATTCCAAGTCCGATGAGGCCGTGAAGGATGTTTCGCTCGATGTGCCTAAGGCTGACAGCGCAGACGCAAAGGCGGACGAGGGCGACAAAAAGGACGGAAACGCCGCTGCGGACAATGCTGCTGCATCCGCTGCCTATAAGCAAAAATGCCAGGAATATCTTGCGCGTTATGGTGAACCTCAAATGGTTGAGATTGAGGACTATATGTCAGCCCTTAGAGGTTTTTGCTTGGCTGATTTGGTTGATTTCGACAACGACGGCGTTTCTGAGCTCGTGACGGTTGTTAACGATATGAGCGCGGACGATATGAAAAGCGCCTGGGACGGAAATATTGAAGAGCTTCAGAAGTCCTACACCGTAGAGGTTTGGTCGGCGGAAGACGGCGGTATCAAAAGGATATATAGCCAAAAATGGCTCGACAACTCTAACGGAGGATCGATGTACCTGCCTCTTGTTAAGGATGATGAGCAAAACGTCTTACTTGGCAAGCGTACGTACGAAATGTGCGATGCGCTCAAAGCAAAGCTCTCAGGTAAACAGATAACCTATGGCGATAACTGGTCTTTATTTGGCAAAAAGGATGATTCGCTTTCGTTGGTGTTAAATCGCGAAGCTTGGTCCGTCTCTGTTTCTGGCGGTAATCTTGGAGACTATTACGCATCTAACGGCAAGGAGATATCCGAGAAGGATTTCAACGCGTTAAATTCCTACACAGATTTCAATCATCAATACTGCACGTATTATTTTGTTGACTTCTCAAGCTCAAGTCAGGGATCATTTTCAGATGTGCCCGTTGTTGGTTGCAGCCAAATGTCCGACCGCACCAATAGCACACTAAAAAAGTTGGGGATTGAATGAAAGTTGAAAAAGGGGCCTGGAAATTGCGTCCAGGCCCCTTTTCTTAGAGCAGCTGCTCAAGGTCAATAAGCCTTGTGTCGTTCACTTGGGCGGCTTTCTCTCGACATGCCTCCGTAAATCCACCCTTGCTAAACAGGTAATATCGTTGGATCGGCCTGCCCAACAATGTTCCGCGACGCATGAGCGTCTCAAGCACATCGACGTCAGCGGGCTCGTTTCTCCATTTGCACTCGCCAACGATGAGCTCCCCATCGGCGTCCTCAAGCACAACGTCAATCTCTTCTTGCCGGCGCGTGTTCGGGTTCGTGCCCCACCAAGAGCCGATTGCCTTGGGCAGCACATCCAGCTCGCTCTCAACAGCCTGCCGCATCAACCACTGGCGGCACACTTCTTCAAATGCAGGACCCACAAAGGTGGACAAATCATGCTTGGCGATACGCGCGGCCACAGCGGCTCCGAGCCCCTCCTCAATTGTTCCTGCGTACTGTGGAACAAAACGATACCAAAACCTAAACAGGTTATCGCAGATCCGATAGACTACCTGGCGTTTTGTTGCCTTTACAACAGGCGTGACGCGCTCAACGATTCGCAGCTCGATCAATGCGTCGAGCAGTCGCGCGACTTGTGGCGTTGCGAGGTGGGTAACATCGGCAATCTCTTTGGAGCGTACATAGCCGTTTGCAATGGCGGTTATGACGGCATTGTAGATAGCCGGGCTGCGGACCTCTTGCAGCAGATAGTTCTGGGGTTCGGCATATAAAAACGCATCTTGACGCAACAGCGCATGCTCAAGGTTCCATTGAGTGGAACGCGTGCCATCGAGCTGTGATAGATAGAGCGGCATCCCGCCAACAACGGAATACAGCTCGATGACCCTTTCGATGGGTGCATCGGGAAGCATGAGCGCCGCGTCGAAGATGGTGAAGGGGTCAATGCGCAGCTGCATGGTGCGGCGTCCATAAAGAGGGCTTTGGTGTCCTAGTACCTGGTGTTCCATAAAGCTCATGGACGACCCGCAGAGTACGAGGAACAGCTTGCTCGTGTCTTTATGTCGATCGATAAGCGTTTGCAGGCACGAAGAGATGCCCGGATCGCTCTCGGCGAGGTAGGGATACTCGTCAATAATCAGAACGATTCGCTCTGTCTTGGCGTGTTCGAAGACGGATTCGAGTGCAACCTGGATAGAGGGGAACGCTGCTCCTGCGGCGCTATCGCCAAGTATCTCGCGGCTGAGCAGCGCGAGATTTTCGCTTGCAACGGTTTGCTGCCCAGTAAAGAAGATCACATGGGGTTTGTCCTGTGTAAAGGCGTGAAGCAGGCTAGTTTTACCTACGCGACGCCTTCCATAGACTACAGCAAACTGAAAGGAACCCTTTTGATAGGCGGTTTCCAGGGATTCAAGCTCTTCCCGACGTCCAACAAACATGATATGCCTCGCTCATATACGTATTACTAACATATATATTACTAACACGTATATGAGCAACTTTCCACCCGTCAATCGGATGGAACAGAAATGACAGCGTTTCTACTTAACGTGGCGCTTGAGTCTGGCATAGTCCTGAACTTGCTTTTTGCGCTTGGCGTTGAGGAGGTTGTTGAGGTCGAGCTTCTCGGCGGTGCAGCGTTTGAGTAGCTTGGAGCTGTCAAAGCCGTTTGACTCAATGTCTTCATCCAGATCGTGCTTGAGCTTGGTCCATTTATTGAGCTGCGAGCGCACGTAGGCCGCGGGACGTTCTATCTCGTTGGCGATGTCGCGTACGCTGGTGCCCGTTCCAAACAACTCGCGTATCTTTGCCGTCTCCTTGCGCGTGCGCTCATTTTTGGCATCGGTCTTGCATCGATCGCTGCAGTAGTGCCGTTTGACGCCACGATGCCCGGCAAGTGAATAGGCGCGTCCGCACTGCTCGCAATAGCCAATTTTGACGGTGCTCAGCTTGCGTGAAAAATCAAACCAGAGCCACGAGAGATAGCTGTCAAAGGAGAGGAACCCTGTGGACTCGTTACCCTGGAACACATCCACGTGCGCGCCCGAGAGATGCGAGATCACGAGCGCCTGCACCAAAGCGGTGAGTGCATCGCGGTCATCGTTTTCAAGTTCTTCGCGGCGCTCCTGGATATCTGCTTGAGGGTCGATTACATAGAAGCTCTCCTCGCTATTGCTGACCTTGAGCCGCGCTGAAATCTCCGAGCTGGAGTCTTCGTCCATGTAGAACATCGCCTGCAAAACACTGAAGTCATTGGCGGTGAGCTCGTGTTCAAAAGAGAGCACGTTGAGTGCAACGAGGGATTCTTCCTCGTCGATCATAAACATAAAGGCGTAGAAATATCCCGCATCGGATTCGATTTTGCGCACGATGGGCAGGCTTTTGAATGAGTCGGTATAATCACCGCCCGCCCTCAGGATAGTGGTGTAGATCTTGAAGGATGACCCGTTTGCCGCGCAGGTCACCACTGATTTCTCGATTCTTTCCAATGCGGAGACCTTTGCGATGGTGCAGCTCCCGTTGAGGTATTCCTGGATGCGCATGGCAATAAGTGCTGCCATCGCGGCATTGGCCCAATCGCGTACGGATTCTATTGCGTGCTTGCCAAAAAGCGGCCCGGTCTGTTCGGCGTAATCAAGTACGTTAAAGAGGCTTGCGCGGAAGGGCTGCTCTTTAACGGCGGTGGGTTCGATGCATGATGCCAGCCTGATCAGATCGGCATGGCGCTCGCTGTGTGCGGGCCCTTCGTTGCTTTTGTTGCCGGCCAGCTCGGTGGGCATGTAGAGTTCAAAGACAAGCTGGGCCTCGCCAACGGGCCTATTGGGTTCGTTCTCTATGAGGTTGACTTTCTTAAACGGAATCGAACCTTCAACGGTGCGTGTTTGGGAGAACTCAAACATTGTTACCCCTGTCTCTGGCTGCAGGTTTAATAGCGTAGCACGTTTAGGAAAATTACCCGGTCAAAATCTCTATATCGGATAAACGACAAATCGTATCTTGTGATCGTCAAGAAAAGGGGTAACGAGAAAGGACCCGATTATGCATTGCAAACAGTGTGGAGCAGAGATTAACGACGGCGCCAAGTTCTGCGGCGTGTGCGGAACGCCTACGGTCGCGGCTGCGGCCAGCGCGGTGGGGGATGCGATTTACGTCGAGGCCCAGCCGATTGAGAGCCAGTCTGTCGAGGCTCAGTTTCAAGCGGCGGAGGATGCAGAGGCCGCTGCTTGCCTGCAGGATTCGCTTCACGAGTCCATCGGGTCGCTTGGGCGAGCAGCGGTGATTTCATTGCTCTATGTGCTCTTTTTCAATTACGTGCTGGGAGGTGGCTCGCTGGGACTTAACAATATGATTCCGCTGGCGCTGCTTCTGATTGGTCCCTGGAAGGTGATTATCTCGCTGTACCGCAGCGGTGTAAGGCTTCCCTTTGTCTATGGTAGCGGCATTATCGGTATCACGATTATGCTAATCGAGCTTGTGGTTCTCGTGGGCCTTCCTGTCGTGGTTCTGATGCTTTTTTACTGGTTGGGCAGCGTGATTCACGGGGCGGTTCCGGTTGTTCCCGAATTAGCACCGATGACGATCGTGGCGCTCTGGCCTATCGCCTCGGTTGCCAACATCATCTTCAAGGCAATCAAGCTGCACATGGTTCGCGCCTAGCAAGTAGCCCGTCGCATGCCTTCCGCATGGGGTCAGGCGAATTTGAAAGGTGAAAGAAAAGGCTTACAGTCGAGCAAATTGTTCCTGGGCCTTTCCTGTTTACAGGCTGTGGGCTATCGTTTCGATATGCTGAAGTTCTAGGGGGGATTTATGTACTGCGCAAGCTGCGGGGCAAAGATCAAAGACGGGGCGCGATTCTGTTCCGCATGCGGAAAACCGTTGGATGTGGATGATGCGCCGGCGAATGCTCAGCAGCCGCTTCCTTCAGGTACACCAAAGGCATCTGCTGATATAAAAGCGACAAGCGATCCTGCTGCATCTCGCGCAGAGAGCGCTTCTCCGGCGCCCTCTGATCATATGTCCTTTGCGGCCTTTATGATGCAGCGTCGGCAGATCGGCCGTTTTGCTGTGCCTACGTTTGTCACCATTCTTGCAGCAATCATCTTTACCGCTGGTGTCGCTTACGCCCTGGTCAAAGCTTACGAAGCCTTTGTGCTGCCTCAAGCGCAGCAGCAGGAGCAGCCGGCTGCAGTCGAGAAGAAGTCGTCTAAAAAGAAGGTCGCGGCAACAAACAAGAAAGCACGCAAGGCTTACGAGGGCGTGGTTGCGCGTTACGAGGACTTTGCGAGCTATTGCGAGCAGAAGGGGGCTGGTGCTGCCAGCTACGACGACTGGGCCCAGGGACGCGGTGGTGATTCTGGACTGGGGCAGATATTCGTTTATAACAACCAGACTGCCCCCGGCTTTTTAAGCTACTACTATGCTTTCGATGATTTGAACGGCGACGGAATTGACGAGCTGCTTGTTGGGTTTGTCGATGCGCAGAACGATATTTCGGCGATTGTGGGTGCCTACTGCTTTGTTGATGGAGCGGCTGTTTCGGTTATGCCTTCGTCAGAGATGGTAGGAGGCTCCAGCAATATGACGAATCAGTATGACGGTTTTATTGCTCAGGGTGAGAGCCAAGTCATTACTGTCTGTAAGGACGGCATCGTTAAATTTACTTGTAGTCAGGATTGTAACCAGGCAGATTTCTATATTTCGCTTACTGCAAAGGGTCCTGAGGTCGTAGACGCGGTGCAAATTCAAAATAAGGAATTCGATAGGCAGAATGGCGCCTACTTGGTGAGGACCGTTGAGGATGGTGGCAAACCGCAGGAGGCGATGGTCCAGGGGCGTGAGGAAGCGTGCAGAATTCTTGACGAGCTCGCCGGGAAGTATCCGGAGGCCGACATTGAAATGCCGTCCGCAAGCAGCGATATGTGGAAGGCATTCAAAGGGGTGGAGCCTTCGGAGAGCTCTTTGAAGGACGGTTCTGGCACTGCGGACGATCGAGCTGGCGCATCTCAAGCACCATCTGAAGCGGCATCCGATAGCAGCGACGATGGGGAGGCCGCTGCACGCGGCGATGGCGTGATCGCCGACATGGATGCGTTCATTGCAAACGCCAAGCGCGAGTTGATTGTGCCAGATGACGCCTCTATTACGTTCAAGGTCGCTGATAGGCCAAACTATTGGGAGGGGGCGGCAACGTACGTTTGGTACGTCGAGTTTTATAAAGACGGAAAGGTCGTAGCGTCTGCGGAATGCGGCTCCGAAGGGTACCCATGTCGGTCGATTATGGCCTATCACGAGAGCTGGTAACTTTAACCGAGCCGTTTTGACATTACAGCGCGCGCAGCTCTTATACCTTTCCCCTTGTTCCATCCGACGAGTTGAGTTACGGCTAAAACGGCCGTTACGAAGAGCTGGCCGAGAGGCCGAAGGCACTCGCCCACTAAGCGGGTATGCCACAAAAGGGTATCTGGGGTCCGAACCCTCCCGGTTCTTCGTCAGTTGACCAAAGGTGCGACATTATTACCGCTCATCGGGGGTGGCTAAATGAGATGACTTGAGGGCTATAATTAGCCAAGCTAAGTTGGGGACAGATTGAGGCGCACAGGCTTTCGATGCGCCTATCGACTCGGCAGTTCACAATTTATTAGACACGCGGAACGCGTGGTTTGGGATTAACGAAAGGAATCAGCAAGTCACTGTTCCATAGCGATAACGAAAAGGAAGAAAAGCACAGCGGAATTCTCGGTGCCTTTTCTGTCGACAATATTAAATGGGAGCCTGGCAACGACGAAGATGCCTCGCTTGTCTCATTCCGCTATCCCTACGAGGATTTTCCCAACGGGTCCTATCTTCAGGTTGCGCAATCGCAGATTGCCGTTTTTACCAACAATATGGGGGCGGGCAGTTCTACTGACGCTACGGGTGCCGGCGATTCTCAGGTAAGCGTGTTTGTCGGTCCGTGCAAGATCAAGCTCGACACGGGAGACAGCCGATTCGCCCCGTTCCGCAATGCCGCCCATTCGCTTACCGGCGGTAGCTCGGCGTTTCATTCCGTTGTGTACTTTATCAATACTAACTACATGAACGAGCTGCGCTGGGGCACGACCGAGCCCATTATCGTCCAAGACCCTGAGGAAGACGTCAACGTTCATGTTCGCGCCTTCGGTTTGTTTGGCGCGCATATCGAGCAGAATGACTCGAGCCTGGTTCCCATTCAGGTGAGGAAGTTCCTCGTTAAGGTCGTGGGCACGCGAGATCGCTATACGCGAGAAGAACTTACTTCCTTTATGCGGGCAAAAATCCTTGAGTATGTTCCTGACCTGCTTGCCAAGGCGATTGTTGACCAGGAGGTTTCCGTTCTTAAAATTGCGACGCATCTGAGCGACTTCTCGTCTCAAATGCAGGGCAAGCTCGTTAACTATTTCGATGAGTTTGGTCTCGCGCTCGATAACTTCTCGTTCAACAGCATCAAGCCCTTCGAAGAGGATCTTGCCGCCATCAACGAGATGAAGATCCAGCGTAAGCGGAGCATTCTCGAGGCGCAGGGTAACGCTGCCCAGATGGACATCGAGTCCGAGGCACTTGCCAGGAAGCGTGCGCGCGAAGGCTACAACTATCAGCAGGAACGCGGCATGGACGTAATGGAGAGTGCTGCGGGCAATGAGGGGAGTGCCGCATCGGGCCTCATGGGAGCCGGCATGGGACTCGGTATGGGAGTTGGCATGGGCGGTGCATTTGGAGCTGGCTTCTCCAACTTGGCCAACCAGACCATGGGCGCTGTTGCTCCCATGGTTGGAACGGCTTCCGCGTCCGCAGGTATGCAAAACGGTCCCGTGTGTCCCAGTTGCGGAAACGTTAATCCGATGGGCGCTAAGTTCTGCCTGGAATGCGGACAAAAGCTCGAGCAGGGTGTTGCGTGTTTGGCGTGTGGGCATCTTAACCCGGTCGGTGCCAAGTTCTGCCTGGAATGCGGGAACCGGTTGATCTCGCCAAGGTGCCCGAGCTGCGGAGCCGAGTTGCCCGAAGGGACCAAATTCTGCCCCGATTGTGGAACTAAGATCCAATAAGGAGAAACAAAGATGAACGGTTCTGTTAAACGTGTCATTTTGGGCGAGGCAATCGTCTTGGTGGCGTGGCTTGTAATCATGTTTGTCTGCAAAAACGCGCTGATGAACCCTATCGTCTTTGCTATGTCGCTTGGCTTTGGGGTTTTGGCTTTTGCGGCGGCTTCGATTTCGGCTGCCATGTCCGATAAGCAGTCCACGGTCAAAAGCACGACCGAAATCCATTATTTGCCGGTCGCATCCAGCTGTGCCTACTTTGTCGTTGCCCTTCTGGCCAACACGTACTTTGTGTTTGCGGCATATGGGTGGGGCGGCAGCACGATTCCAGTCGTCGTAAACGTTGTCCTTCTTGCTGTGCTTGTCCTTGTGCAGATGGGTCTTGGCTTCAATGGCCGCCAGGTTGACCAAAAGGTTGCTGCCGTGGCCGCAAAGACGGTTCAAACGGCGCAGTTCGGATCGTATGTGGGACAGCTCCTCGCCGTGGCGCAGGACGCTCAGGTCAAAGCCGAACTCAAAGCGCTTAAGGACGACATCTCCTTCAGCTCCAACATGTCGCAACCCCATGTTCAAGAGGTCGAGCGACAGTTCTCCGCAGCGCTTGAGGCGGTCTCGAATTCCATGAGTGCCGATGAGCCGGCAGATGTTACGGTTGGCCTTGTCCATGATGCGCGCAATATCTGGAAAAAGCGCAATGCGGCGCTGACCGCTGTCAAATAAGGGCTCGCGCTGCTTTTTGCCAGGGCACTTTGATGGTTGAAGTGGGGGAAGCTATTGGAAATCAACGGAATAACTTGTGAGGGCTGCGGCAGCACCGATGTCGAGTTTGACCCCGCAACTCGAAAGGTTCATTGCAACCAGTGCGGTCGCGAGATGTACTATTCGCGGGCGCGTCTGGGGGCCACGGGCAAAATCGCGTTTGCCAAGGACAATGCCATCAAGTTTTTTAAGGGTGGCAACTTCCCGGAGGCCCGCAAATTTGCCGCGGACGTGCTCAATATGATGCAAGACAACGCGGCAGCACAGTTTATGGTTGCGTACTGCGATGAGTTTTGCGAAGGTCTTTCGGGTTCGATGACGGTTTTCTTTAAAAGGGCCGAAGATATCCCTCTCGAATATGACGAAGTGCGTGACTTGATCGACTTGTTTGAGTCGACGCTCTACAACATGCGTGACTTTGAGGTTCAGATGGTATCGCTCGTGGTCGCCAATATGCAGAGCATGGAGGATCGGTCTCGGCTTGAGAGCTTTATCGATGCTGTGTGCCCGTTCTGCATAGCGCGGTATGCTTCGGAAGACTTTATGACCGCAGAGCGGGAGAGCTTCTATCAAGATATCGCCGCCAACTGCAACATACCCAAAACGTGTCTCGCACTACTCAAGGGCATTAGAGAGAACCCCGGGTCCCCCTATAAAACTGGTTCGTTTACGTTACGAAGAAGGACCTCGTACTTTCTCGAACACTATGTGGAGCCCGTCGGGCGCATCGTCAATTCGATGAAGGCAAGCCAATACAAACAGAAGTTTCTTGTGGCCTATCAGCAGGTGTCCGAGCAATACCGAAGCATGGCCTCTCAATAAAGCGGATGGCGGGTGCTTACTCGCTTAAAGCTATTGGATGATCTAAACAGTTCAAACTGAAAGGTGGTACAGATGAGTGATTCGGGATTAGATACTGCCCTTATCGAGCGCAGGATCGCCGCTATTGGAACAAAAGTTGACCAGATGACCACGAAGGTCGATAAGGTCGAATCCCAAATGGAGGAAGTGCGGAAGGACCTTAAAAAGCTCCGAAAGGACTTTCTCGAGATGATGCTCGAACAGCGTCGTACTGCCGCACTTGAGCAGGCGACTACGGAGCTCGTGAGCGTCCGGCAGGAGATGGACAAGAAGTTCGGCAACTACTCGGTGGTTCGAAACACCATGGTCGGTATTCTCCAGGCAACCGATGCAGCGCTCGTGCGCAAGGCGACGATTTCGACGGTCTCCGAGGAGTTAATGATTTCTACCCCGGACTACTGGCTGGCGCCTGTCCTGGTTGCCCTTGCGGCATGGATCAACAACAACCGAGATCTTGCGGAGCGCGCAATACGTGAGGCTGTCAAACGTGACAACGAGCACACGTCGCTTGCGATGGCTCTGATTTGCAGACGTAATAACCGCACGGCTACGTGCTACGAATGGCTCGCACGCTACTTCTCGACGCAAAACGCCGCCCGTATTGATGCCGATGCGATGGTCTACATTGATGCCTATATCAACGGTATCTTTGGCACCGACGAAAAGCACCTGTGCGATGACTATATGGCGGGCTGGATCGAGCAGATCAGAAATCAGAGCCCTGAGTTCGAGAATGAGCAGTCAGAGTCATGGGCGGAGTACTTTACCGGCTACGAGGAGGATATGAGCTCGAGATATCCGGCGCTCAAGGTGGTGGTCAAGGAGTTTGACTACATCAATAAGTATCTCGGAAAAGTCGAGGCAATCGAGAGCATCTCCAATGACTTCGCCGACCTCAAGGCTTCTGATGTTGACGAGAGGACGCTTGCCGAGCAGGTTGACAGGCATTTGATGGAGCTCGTTAACTCCGATGACTCCAAGGAGCGAAATTTGCGTCGTCAGGAGGAGTATCTTCTTGCGGTCAAAGCATTTGGCGGAGACGTGGACCGCGCCCGAGAGCTCGTCAATCGTCGGCGCGATGAGAAGCGTCAGCAGACGATGAACATCATCGACCAGATGACACGCTCGATGCGCGACCAGAGCGCGTCCGTGGATGTGCATAAAAAGAAGACCGCGATTCAGTTTTTGGGTTCCTATATCAACGGTGGTTTCAACCGGTATCGCAAGAGCGATGTCCCCGAATTTCCGCAGGCGATCACCCTTGACTTCGACGGATGGACAAGCAGGGCGGTTACCGGCGATGAGGGTAATGCGCTGCGCGGCGATTATGTTCGCTATGTCGGTGAAGAGAAGAAAAAGGAGCTCGCTGAGCTTGATGTCAAGATCGCGAAGGGCAACAAGAGCTACAAGATAGCGGCCGTTGTCCTCGCTGTTTTGGGAGTAGCTTTCTTTGCGTTTGTAAACCAGGTTATTGGCATTCTGCTTCTTGCGGGGGCTGGCTATTGTCTAGTAAAGACGGGCCTCTCGAGCAAGCAGCGCGCTGCGGAGGCAGAAGAGATTGAGGCCAAATACTCCAAACGCATCCAGGAAGGCTGTTCCGAGATCGATCTGGCGCTTAATCAGTGGAAGAGCGCGAAGGAAGCGGCGGCCGAGCGCAGCGACCTGCTTAAGCTCGATAAGGTTGCCTAGCCGATAGGATTGACTCGATAACCATGAACGGAGTGAAATAGATGACTGATGAAGCGACTGATTTCGACCATAACGATGCTGCGATGCAGGACTTCGATGCATTGAGCGAGCTCGATAGTCTGTTTGAAGAGGACGAGCGACTGAAACAAGCTGAGAACAATGTTTTGACTCAAAATCTCTCAGGCTTTGCAAACTGCTTTCCCGATTGGGATTTGCATCCGCCGGTAGCGTAGAAAAGCGCTTGAAACACAAGCTGCGATCATTTGGAAACATCGATGTTTCTGCGGGCTAGAAGCCATGGGGCTTTTGGCCCGCTGTCTTTCATATGCCGGTCGGCGGCATAGGGCATCAACCGTATTCTAGGTTCTTGGACGCCAGGCCGACTCGCTTCGGATCGGGCGCTACACCAACTTTCTTGAGACTACCAATCTGACAGGGCCTCGTCCGCGTGTGGACGGGGCCCTTTTGCGTGGCCTTTTATGTTTGCTATACTGCTAGCAAATAGAGAGGAGCCGCTATGGGTACAGCAACGGTGCAGCTCAACACACGAATCGATCCTATGCTCAAAGCTGGTGGCGATGCGGTCCTAGCTCGCAATGGATTGGGGCCGAGCGATGCCATTCGCGCGCTTTGGGTCTATCTTGTCGAGCACCAAGCGTTGCCGGGATTTATGGTGGCGGATAAGCGCGACGCGCCCCGTGCGGAGAGTCTGGCCGAGCGGGGGTGTGGCCTAGCTTTTTCTTCGTTGGGGCTACGTGCTTCGGATTTTGCGCCAGCTGGATCATCTGCGGAAGACTGGGATGCCGTACGAGATGATATGTATGACGCGATGATTGCTGACATTGAGGCGAATTGCCGATGATTGAGGCAAAGCATCTCTTGATAGATGCGAACGTTTGGCTCGATTATTACCTGCAAGAGGGGGCATTCCACGAAGCGAAGCGCCTGGTGGAGCTTGCCGAGGCGGGAAAGATTGACCTTCTGTACGCGCCGACGACGGCAAAGGATGTGTTCTACATTTTGCCTCGGCGCCTAGCCCGGCGGAATGCGAATGGGATTAACGTGTCGTTTGCCTCGGCGTCGTGGGCCTGCATTGAGCACATGATGCAGGTGGCGACGGCCTCTCCGCTTTCGTTGGCAGAGTGCGAAATGGCGCGCATGCTTGGCAAGCGCATGCCGGATCTTGAAGACAACCTCATCATCGCTTCGGGCGAGACGGCAGATGTTGACTACGTAGTCACGAGTGACCGACGCATGCTGGAGGCAATGCCCGAGGTTTGCCTGACGCCCGTGCGTGCACTCGAGATGATCGAGATCCTCGACTAACCTTGTCTGTCTGGTTTCGCTATCATATGGGGCAATGTGAACCCCATGCAACTTTGGAGGACGGTATGGCGGATAACGCCGAGGCGCTTTTCTCGCCTGAGCTGGTGTTTTTTGATTGGGAGTGTGCGACGCCGGATGAGATGTTTGCGCGGCTCGAGGACGAGCTTGCGCCTCGCGGCTACATTGCGCCCGGTTGGCTCGATGCCGTCCGCACGCGCGAGGATGCCTATCCCACGGGTCTTGCCATGCCGGCGGCAAACATCGCCATTCCGCATACCGATCCGGGATTTGTGGCCAAGCCCTATATCGCGGTGGTGAAGCCCGCCGCACCTGTGATGTTCAACGCGATGGCGGGCATGGGCGCCACGGTGCCGGCGCAGATCGTCATCAACCTGGGCATTGCCGAGCCGGGCGGCCAGGTCGAGGCCCTGCAAGCGCTTATGAATATCTTTATGGATGCCGACGCTGCAGCCGATGTACTCGGCCAGACCACGCCGCAGGGCATGGTCGACGCCATCCGCCGCCACTTCTAAAGCGGCACTCGGGGACGTTCCTTTTCTGCCGGCAGGTAGGGACAGTCCCCATCTGCCGGCAGAAAAGGAACGTCCCTAGCTGCCAACTGCCAGACCTGTCCCCTTTGCACCAAAATGGTGCAGATTAACCTGTCCCCTTTGCACCAGGTGTGCCGCGGGGGCTGCGTTGTGACACAATGGCGTTTGTTCGATTCGTGATGTGAAAGGCCAAACATGGCAAACAAGAAAAAGAACCCCGAGGTCGCGCCGACGCCCGAGCAACGGTCCCGCGCCGCCTCCAGCTCTCGCAAGAAGCAGCGCAAGACCTATGTGTCCAAGACCGTCAAGATCGTCCTGGTGGTTATCGGCGTGCTGGCAATGCTGCTTTCCGTCTCGGCCATGGCATGCTCCGGTCTCATGTCGCAGGCAGAGGATACCTCGAGCTACAAGCTTACCGGCGGCGTCGCCGCCACCATCAACGGCACCAACCTCACCGAGGACACCGTGACCAAGCAGATCATGAGCATGCGCACGTCCTATGGCTACACCAAGGACAAGGACTGGGCGCAGTATCTGGTCGACAACGACCTTACGCCTAAGAAGTACCGCAAACAGCTCATCGATTCCTACGCGCAGCAGATTCTGCTTCAGCAAGCGCAGAAGGAAAACGGCGTGACCGTCTCGGACGAGGAGGTCGAGAAGGTCTGGAAGGACGCCTGCAAGAGTGCCGGCGGCGCCAAGGCCTTTAAGAAGACGCTTAAGACCTATGGCTACACCGAGGACACCTACAAGGACTCGCTCAAGGAGAGCCTGGCACAGCAGAAGCTTAAGGATGCAGTAGCGCCCACAAGCAAGCCCAAGGACAGCGAGATTGTCGATTACATCAACGAGAACCTGTCCAACTACAATGACGCTCGTCGCTCGTCGAATATTCTGATTAAGGTTGATTCCGACGCTTCCGACGAGGATAAGGCCGCCGCCAAGGCCAAGGCGCAGGAGTGTCTGGACAAGATCAACTCCGGCGAGCTGAGCTTTGAGGACGCCGTGAAGCAGTACTCCGACGATACCGGCTCCAAGGATAAGAAGGGCGATGTGGGCTGGGACAAGCTCACCACCTTCGTCGACAGCTACCAGACGGCGCTCGAGGGGCTCAACAAGGGCGATGTGAGCGACGTGGTCGAGTCGACGTACGGCTACCATGTCATCAAGTGCACTGACTACTTCCATGTCGATAGCCAGGTCGATGACATTAAGCAGGTGCCCAAGGACATCAAGAAGTACGTCTCCAACGTGGTGAAGACGCAGGCAGAGAGCACTGCGTACAGCGAGTGGCTGGAGCAGTACAAGAAGGACGCCGACATCACCGTTAACCCCATGCCCGAGGACGTGCCGTACAACGTCAGCCTGAAGGGCGTCACCAAGAGCTCGACCGACGATTCGTCGACGACTGAGTAATCATGGGACGGTGCTCGTGCGAGTGCCGCCCGCGCTATTGAGGAGGATTTGCAGATGACCAACGAAGAGCTGCAGCAGGAAATGATCGCCGCCATGAAGGCCAAGGATAAGGTTCGCCTGTCCATCATTCGTCAGGTTAAGGCCGAGGTGAAGAATATCGAGGTCAACGAGCGCCGCGACGTGACCGAGGAAGACGTCAACAGCATGATCAAGCGTCTGATTAAGCAGACGAGCGAGACGCTGGAGATGTCCATCAAGGCCGGTACCGACCAGGACCGTACCGACAACCTGACCGAGCAGGTCAAGATTCTGGAGAGCCTGCTGCCCGCGCAGGTTTCGGGTGAGGAGCTCGAGGCTTTGATCGAGAAGGTCATCGCCGAGCTGGGTGCCACGTCCAAGAAGCAGATGGGCCAGGTCATGGGCGCACTCGGCAAAGCCACCGGCGGCAACTTCGACAAGCCTGCGGCGGCCAAGATCGTCGGAGCGAAATTGGCGTAAGTGCCGGCCGACACATAGTTGATGTTGAGGGGGGGCGTGACCATTACGGTCGCGCCCCTTTTTTGTGGGCCAATAAGTGCCCAATGAGTGGGTGAAAGGTTGCGGGTTCTTAACGGTGGTGCAGTGTGGGCTGCGGAAACGCGATTCTTTCCGTACAATGATGCAACTCGTGTAAACGCAGGGAAGGGACATTCATGGCAGACATGATCGAGATCAAGCATCTCAACAAGTACTTTGGCGACCTGCATGTGCTCAAAGATATCAACCTCACCGTCAAGCGCGGCGAGAAGCTCGTAATGATCGGGCCTTCCGGCTCGGGTAAGTCGACGCTCATCCGCTGTGTCGATTATCTTGAGGAGCCCACGTCGGGCGAGGTCATCATCGACGGTACGCCGCTCACCAAAAAGAACCACCTGGAGATGGCTCGCAAGTATAGTTCCATGGTGTTTCAGCAGTTCAACCTGTATCCCAACATGACGGTGCTCGGCAACCTGACGCTCGCGCCCATCAAGCTGCAAAAGAAGAGCAAGGAGGAGGCGACCGAGATCGCCATCGCCGCGCTCAAGCGCGTCGGCATGGCGCATAAGGCCGGCGAGTATCCGCAGAATCTCTCGGGTGGTCAGCAGCAGCGCATCGCCATCGCCCGTGCCCTGTGTACCAAGCAGCCCATCATCCTGTTTGACGAGCCGACCTCGGCGCTCGACCCCGAGATGGTCCAGGAGGTTCTGGACGTTATGATTGAGCTTGCGCAGGAGGACATCACCATGATCTGCGTGACGCATGAGATGGGCTTTGCGCGCCAGGTGGCCGACCGCGTCATCTTTATGGAGGACGGCCGCATTCTGGAGGAGGGCACGCCCGAGCACTTCTTCGATAACCCCGAGAACCCGCGCTGCCGCGAGTTCCTGTCCAAGATTCTGCACTAGGCGCGGTGATGGACATGACGGATATGACGAGGGCGGCCGTGTCGCGCCGTCACTTTTTGCAGCTGGTTGGCGCCGGCATGCTTGCGCTGACGGGGACCGCGCTTACCGGTTGCGGCAACTCCGCCAGCGGCGAGGGCTCCGACAAGGGGTCTAAGCTTGCGGCCATTAAGTCGCGCGGCCATCTGAATGCCGGCGTTAAGAAGGATGTTCCCGGTTACGGCTATTACGACACCGCCAAGGGCCGCTTTGAGGGCATGGAAGTCGATTTGTGCTACCAGATCGCCGCTGCCGTCTTTGGCGTGAGCTACAAGGAGGCCCGCGCCCAGGAGCTTGTCGAGTTCACCGATGTAACGCCCAAGACGCGCGGTCCGCTGATCGATAACGGCCAGCTCGATGTGGTTGCGGCGACCTACACCATCACCGACGAGCGCAAGAAGAGCTGGGATTTCTCGACGCCGTACCGTACCGACTACGTGGGACTCATGGTCAAGAAGCGTTCGGGCTTCACCTCGATTGAGGACCTGGACGGCAAGGTCATCGGCGTGAGCCAGGGTGCTACCACGCAGGGCCTGATCGAGCAGATGATCAAGGACAACGGCTTTAGCTGCAAGCCCGAGTTTAGGGCCTTTAGCGGCTATCCCATCATCAAGAGTTCGCTCGACGCCGGCAATATCGACGTCTTTGCCATGGACCGCTCCACGCTGGCCGGCTACATGAACGAGACCGTTGAGCTGCTGCAGCCCGAGGTCAAGTTTGGCGAGCAGGGCTACGGCGTGGCGACCAAGAAGGGCTGCGACCTTTCGGCCGTGGTCGATCAGGTGATTTGCGATCGCCTGGCCGATGGCTGGCTCGACCAAGAGGTCAAGACCTGGGGTCTTGTATAGGCGCATCGTCCAAGGAAGGAATCAAATGCTCGAAGGATTATTTGACGCCGACCGTTGGTCGACGACATTTCAAAACATGGGGCCCTTCTGGGAGGGCTTTGGCGTGACGCTACAGGTGGTCGTTGCCGGTCTGCTGCTGTCGCTGGTGCTGGGCACGCTGCTGGGTGTGTTCTCTACCACCCGTTCGCGCGTGCTGCGCGCCATAAGCCGCGTGTACGTGGAGTTTTACCAGAACACCCCGTTGCCCGTGCAGGTGCTCTTTATGTACATGGCTGGTCCGCAGTTTTTGCAGGCCATAACCGGTGCCGACCAGCCGGTGCTCATCGCGCCGTTCGTGCTGGGCTTCTTGGGCGTGGGCCTGTATCACGCGGCCTACATCTCGGAGGTTATCCGCACCGGTATCGAGGCGGTTCCGCGCGGTCAGATGGAGGCGGCGCAGAGCCAGGGCTTCACCCGTGCGCAGGCGTACTGGTACATCGTGCTGCCCCAGACATTCAAGATCATTCTGCCGCCGCTGTGCAACCAGGCACTCAACCTAGTCAAGAACACGTCGGTGCTGGCGCTTGTGGCCGGCGGCGACCTTATGTACCGTTCCGACAACTTTGTGAGTCTGTACGGTTACCTGCAGGGATACATCGTCTGCTGCCTTATGTACTTCATCATCTGCTTTCCGCTCGCCATGCTGGTGCAGTGGCTCGAGCGCCGCTCCAAGGAGCGTCCGCGCGGCGTGAGCCTCGCCGAGCTGGGGCTCGACAACGTAGAGGAGGCCTAGCGCATGGAAATCTTCAACGCGACCAACCTGCTCTACATTTGGGGCGGCTTTGTTAAGACCATCGAGATCTCGGCGCTGTCGATCTTTTTCTCGCTCATCTTTGGCACGGTGCTGGCGCTTGTTAAAAGCTATGCGCCCCGCCCGTTCCGTATTCTGGTGAGCGCCTATATCGAGCTGTTCCGTTGCACGCCGAACCTGCTGTGGATCCTGTTTATCTACTTTACGGTGCAGGGTTTGGACATTGTGATTTCGACCATCGCCTTTACGCTGTTTACCAGCGCTGTTATGGCCGAGATTGTACGCGGCGGCCTCAACTCGATTCCGCGCGGCCAGTTTGAGGCAGCGCAGAGCCAGGGCTTTGGCTTCTTTGCCACCATGCGCTACATCATTCTGCCGCAGACGTTTAAGACGATCATCCCGGCGCTGTTTAGCCAATGCACGACCGTCATCAAGGACAGCTCGTATCTTTCGGGCATTAACGTGGCCGAGCTCATGTACACGGCAAACGTCGTGATGGCTCACGCGATCGATCTGTCGCAGGTGCTTATGCTCTACGGCCTGGTGTTTGCGATGTACTTTGTGCTCAACTTTGGTATCTCGCTGCTGGTCCGAGCTTACCAACGCCGCATCGTAGCCGCATAGCCTGGCTTTCCCTGGCACCCAACCTTGGCCTTCAAACCGTCGCTCGCGTACCAAAGTACGCGTCGCTCCTCTTTCAGGCCAATCTTGGGCACCAGGAAAACCCAGGTACGCTATCGTGGGAAAAGGCGATAAACAGCCTTTTTTCTTATCTGTTAGAAAGGAATCGCGATGAGCGATCTGGAGAACAAGAAGAGTCCTGTGGTCATTACCATCGCGCGCGACTTTGGTGCCGAGGGCCACGAGATTGGACGCATCCTCGCCGACGAGTTGGGGATTCCGCTGTACGATAACGAGCTGCTGGTGCGTGCGTCGCTGCGCGCGGGCGAGTCGCTCGACAAGATGGCCGCCTACGACGAGCGTCTGGCCGTGGAGAACATGGCGTTCCTGCCCGACCGCTACGACGCGCGTTCGTACTCGGACAAGTTGTTCCAGAAGATGAGCCAGGTGATTTTGGACCTGGGCGAGACCGAGAGCTGCATTATCGAAGGCCGCCTGTCCGATTACCTGCTGCGTAACAACCCCAACCACATTGCCGTATTGGTGACCGCTCCTTTTGAGGACCGCGTCGAGATTGTGCGCAAGAAGCGTGGCCTTAATAAAAAGAAGGGCGCCAAGCTGGTCAAGCAGCAGCAGAAGGCGCGCGAGGCGTTCTATAAGCGCTACAGTGCCGGAAAGTGGAAGATGACGAGCGGTAAAGACATCGTCGTCAACCGCGCCAAGCTGGGCCGCGAAGGCTGCAAAGACGTTATCGCCGCTGCCTACCGCTACAAAGTCGCCCAGCTCGAAGGCTAGCCGACCAAACCCCCACAAAGGGGACAGGCACCTTTGTGGGGGTTTTGTTTTAGGCCGAGGGAAAGGCCTTGGCGGCAGTGCCTATCCTCGGCTTTTGCAAAATCTCGATCTGTAACACCAAGCCAGCGAAAATGGCTCTAACTGTTACAGATTTAGATGAACCGTTCGGCCGTCAGCCCAACGTCTTGATCTGTAACACCAGGCGGCATATTTGGTCTCTAACTGTTACAGATTGAGATGCGGCGTGGGCGGCCGGCACAATATCTCGATCTGTAACAACTGCAGGGCTCAACGGACTCCAGCTGTTACAGATTGAGACAAAACGACCGGGCAAGTCCCCAACCACCACAAAGGTGCCTGCCCCATCGTGGTGGTTGGGGCGGCCGGCATAGAAAAAAGTCCCCGCCGGGCGTGTGCTCGACGGGGACTTTGCCGTTTGATGGCTAGTGCTGCAGGTGATTACTCGCCCAGCAGGCTCTTGGTGATCGAAGCGGCGGCCTTCTTGCCGGCGCCCATCGCCAGAATGACCGTAGCGGCACCGGTGACGATGTCGCCGCCGGCCCAGATGCGGGGATCGGTGGTCTGGCCGGTCTCCTCGTCGGCGACGATGTAGCCCCACTTGTTGAGCTCCATCTTGCCGCCGATCTTGGCAGCGAAGGGGTTGGCGTTGGTGCCGATAGCCGAGATCGCGACGTCGCAGGGGATCTCCTCGATGGCGCCCTCGATGGGCACCGGGCGACGGCGGCCGGACTCGTCGGGCTCGCCGAGCTCCATCTTCTGGACCTTGACGGCGCACACGGAGCCGTCCTCGCCAGCGACAAACTCGAGCGGGGAGACGAGCGGCAGAACCTCGACGCCCTCGGCCTTAGCATGGTGCAGCTCGGCGCGACGGCAGGGCATCTCGTCCTCGGTACGACGGTAGGCGATGATGGCGTGCTCGGCGCCCAGGCGCTTGGCGGTACGGACGGCGTCCATGGCCACGTTGCCGCCGCCAAAGACAACGACGTTCTTGCCGTGCTTGGTGGGGGTGTCGTACTCGGGGAACTTGTTGGCCTTCATCAGGTTCACGCGGGTGAGGTACTCGTTCGCGAAGAAGACGTTGGGCAGGTTCTCGCCGGGGACGTTGAGGAACTTGGGCAGGCCAGCGCCGGTCGCCACGTAGATAGCGTCGAAGCCCTGCTCGAACAGCTCCTCGGCCGTGGCCATGTTGCCCACGACGGAGTTGTACTCAAACTTGACGCCCATGTCCTCCAGGCCGTCAATCTCGCGCTTGACGACTGCCTTGGGCAGACGGAACTCGGGGATGCCGTAGACCAGCACGCCGCCGCCGGTGAAGAAGGCCTCGAAGACGGTGACGTCAAAGCCGTTACGGGCGAGCTCGCCGGCGCAGGTGATGCCGGACGGGCCGGAGCCGACGACAGCGACCTTCTTGCCGTTCTTGGGGGCCATCTTGGGCGTGGAGGCGAGCTCGGGGCGGTCACCCAGGAAGCGCTCGAGCTGGCCGATGGCCACGGGCTCGGACTTCTTGCCACGGATGCACTTGCCCTCGCACTGGTTCTCCTGCGGGCAGACGCGGCCGCAGATGGCGGGAAGCATGGAGTCCTCGCGAATGGTATCGAGAGCGCCGCCGAAGTCCTTCGCGCGGATCTGCTCGATAAAGCGGGGAATGTTGATGTTGACGGGGCAGCCCTCAACACAGAACGGCTTCTTGCAGTTGAGGCAGCGCTCGGCCTCGGCCAGCGCCATCTCTTCGGTGAAGCCCTTGTCGACGGGGCGGAAGTCGCAGGCGCGCTCGGCAGCCGGCTCCTCGTTATCGGGGGTGCGGGGCGACTTCATATCGGCAACGAAACGACCGTTAACTAGTGGCATGCGCAGCTCTTTTCCTCATAGGCCTTGAGGGACTCGCCCTCTTCGGAACGGTAAGCGGCCTGGCGGGCGCGAAGGTCATCCCAGTCGACCAGGGTGGCATCGAAGTCGGGGCCGTCGACGCAAGCGAACTTGGTCACGCCGCCCACCTCGACGCGGCAGCAGCCGCACATGCCGGTGCCGTCAACCATGATGGGGTTGAGGGACGCGGTGATGGGGGTGTCGTACTTCTGGGCGGTGAGGGTCGAGAACTTCATCATCGGAACGGGGCCGACGCAGAAGACCTGGCTCACGGCCTTGTCCTGCAGCAGGCGCTCCAGCGGAGCGGTGACAACGCCCTGCTCGCCGTAGGAACCGTCATCGGTGGTGATGTGGATGTGGTCCTCGTCGAGGAGCTCGCGGAACTGGTCCTCCATGAGCAGGAGGTCCTTGGTGCGGGCGCCCATGATGGCGTGCACCTCGTGACCGGTCTCGACCAGGTGCTTGGCGACCGGGAAGGCAATTGCCAGGCCGACGCCGCCGCCAATGACGGCGCAGGGGCCCTCGGCCACCTCGGTGGGAACACCCAGCGGGCCCACGACGTCGCGCAGCGACTCGCCGGCCTCGTAGGTGGACAGCATCTCGGTGGTCTTGCCGATCACCATGAAGATGAACTCGACCCAGCCCTCGTCACCGTTCCAGCCGGCCAGGGTAAACGGGACGCGCTCGCCCGTCTCGTTGGCGCGGACCATGAGGAACTGTCCAGCGTGCGCATGCTTGGCGATTGCAGGCGCCTCGATGCGGAACTTGAACACCTTCTCCGAGAACTGCGTCTTCTCCAGGATCTTATACATAGAACCCCTCTCTTGTTAGGGCTGCCGAACCGTGCCTCCACGGAAATGGACGGTAGCCCGAATAAAACCGTACGCGCACAGGCGTTGTGCAGACATACGGTGCAAATTATACCCTCATGGACATGTCGCTTACGTGTATCTTCGGCGGTTGGGAGCAGGGTTTATCCACTTTGGCCTACCAAATAGGGGCAGGTTTATTTTGGTCAGTTTTATCGGGTAAAACGGCAAAGGGGGCCGGCCTCGGGTTGTGATGAGGTCGGCCCCCTTTGGGGCGCTATGTGTGTAAGTCGGCGCGCGGTTGATTGCGATGCAACAACTGAGGTGTTTCCGCAGATAAAACCTGCCAAAATAAACCTGTCCCTAAATGGTAGGCTTTAGTGCTTGCCGTTGGCGGAAGCGGCGCCGTTGACGTGATCGCGGGCGTAGATTACGCCGTGCACGATCGCCAGGCCGGCGGCGTCTGCGGCGCGGGCGCAGGTATCCTGGAAGTCCTCGGCCTCGCGGGCGCGCAGCTGCTTGAGCACGTAGTCGGCGACAGCCATCTTGCCGGGAGGGTTGCCGATGCCGGTGCGGATGCGGCTGAAGTCGCGGCTGCCCATCTTGTCGATGATGGAACGCAGCCCGTTGTGGCCAGCATGGCCGCCGCCCACCTTAACGCGTACGTCGCCGGCGGGAATATCGAGCTCATCGTGGATCACGAGCAGCTCCTCGGCCTTGATTTTGTACTCGCGGCAAAGCTTGGAGATGGGACCGCCCGAGGTATTCATGTACGACTGTGGCTTGACCAGCACAATCTGACGCTTGCCGCCCTCTTCCTCGGGGTCGTTGATGTTGATGAGCGCGACCTCGGCGCCTGCCTGGTTTTTCCAGTACGTGACACCGGCCTGACGGGCCAGCTCGTCGATTGCCTTAAAACCGGCGTTGTGGCGGGTCTCGGCATACTCATTGCCAGGGTTGCCAAGTCCGGCAACCATGCGAATCTTGAGCGGCTGTGCAGCTGCCATGTGCTTCCTTTCGTCGATTTGTCGCCTGCTATGGTGAGCGACCCCGTTGCTGCTGTCAAATGGAGGGTGAATGAGGCTGCATGAGGGCGTTGGACAGTCGTCAGAAGCCGGGGTGGACAGTTAGTTCAGATTTGTATAAACCAAGAGGTCTTCGACTGCCAAAATTGGGACCGCGGAACTGCCACGGCGCTTTGGAGAGCACATTTTGCGCTATTTCAGATCTTTCGAGTCTTCAAATGAGGTGATTGGCGCCGGAATGGCGGCAAACTACCTCGATATTAGCCGTCTGTTTATACAAATCTGAACTAACTGTCCAGCCATGCTAGGTAACACTGGGTAAAAGTCTTTTAGACCGGCGCGAGGCCGATTCCGGCCCGCAGGGCGTTGAGCCAGGCGGCCTGACGCTTTCGATAGCCCTTGATGCGATATCGGAATCGGACTCCCGCGAGTCGATGCATCGTTTGTGCGAAGGCTTCGAGTGCAACAAGGTCCTTCATTTGGTCACGATTGATAACCAGGACGTGGATACCCATGGCTTTAAGGCCATTGTTACGATTGCCATCGTGGATGCGGGCGTTTTGAAGCTCATGTCCAATTCCGTTGTATTCGTTGTCGACTCCAGCGGCCGGGCAATATAAGTCGCAGATGGCGTAGGGGATGCCTGAGGACATGTTGACCGCAAGGGTGTCGAAATCGACACGATAGTTGAGCAGTAAGCCTCCCATGGGCAAGCTGCAGCACCCGAATCCGCCAAAGCGCATGGGTGCGCCCAGGACGGCGAACATCAATGATTCCGCTGGGGATGCGGATCCGGCCCGGGCGAGTTTGACAGCCGTACGAAATGAGGCGTAGGAACTGCTTTTGGCAAATCGTGCGACTGCCTCGAGCTCTTCGATGGTTGTGGCGGGTTCGCATTTGTAGTGTGCCTGTTCGTAGCGGGTTTCGGCTTGCTTTTCGGGTGTCGGTTGGTCGCCCTGGCAATCGAGGCCGTCCATCGCTTCGAAGCCGTTGGCCTTGGGCCATGTGTCGTCGTAGGCGATGGGGTAAGTTGCCTCGGGCGGAAGTGAGTAGGTTCCGAGCAGCTCCATGAGAAGCATCAAGGTTTTGGCAACTGATTCATTTTTGGAACAAAGCATGGCCGTCATGGCGGGGGACGTTACGTAGATGTCGGCTTCGATGTGCATGATCGCACCTTGGGGAAGAGGGGCGGTGATGGTGTGCTGGAGGAGCCGTCCGTCGGGCCGTCTGTTGTTGCCGCCCGCAACAAAGAGATCTAGACACTCGGAGTCATCTTCGCTCCAGGCGTCAAGTATTGCAAGGGCCGCAAAGTCTATGGCGTCCTTGTTGGGAACGCAACCTTCGAGGGATTGTGTCTGTTGCTCGTCATCGATGACGTCCCAGGGAAGGGCGGAGTACGCCCGTCGAGCGCGGCGAATTGCGCGGAGGGCGGAAAGATGTGAAATCACGGTCGTCATAGCTATAAGGTACTAATCCGTTGGCGAAGTGATACTGCCGTATCGGTCTTTTCGCTCAAAGGGGTGTCGCGCGCCGCGGGCGGTAGCGTGATCATGTGGAATGCCTTGAAAAAGTGGAGAATGGAGCGATGGGCTGGCCTTGGAGGCATCAGCTGAGGTGGGTGTTGGACAGTTATTTCAGATTTGTATAAGGCGACCGGGGCGTATTGCCGTTGTTGAAGGAATCGGTGGGCAAAATGGGGCCAACGGCATGGTGAAGAGATCCATAGGCGGAGGGATCGAACGGAATTATGCCGGCAAGAGCGCTTTCGACGTATTAAATGGCCCAAACGAATGCCTAAATTAATACAAATCTGAACTAACTGTCCATGGCGGGTTGTCGAGGGGTAGAAAAAGGGTCGGAAGCGAGCCTCCGACCCTTTAAAAACACCAAAGATGATGCGATGCACGCTGGATTACAGCGCGAAGTCGCCGCCGACGAGCGTGGAGACGGGCTCCTCGTGGTAAACGGCGGAGATGGCCTGAGCGAACTCCTCGGCGACCGAGATGGTCTTGATCTTGCCGCCGACCTCGACGGGGATGGCATCGGTGACGACGCACTCGACGATGGGGGCATCGTTCAGGCGCTCGATAGCCGGACCGGAGAAGATGCCGTGGGTGGCGCAGACGTAGATGTCGCCAGCGCCCATAGCCTTGAGCTCCTTGACGTTGGCGCACAGGGTGCCAGCGGTGTCGATCATGTCGTCGTTGATGACGCAGGTCTTGCCCTTGATGTCGCCGATGATGCCCATGACCTCGGCGGCGTTGTGGCGCGGACGGCCCTTGTGGGCGATGGCCAGGTCGCAGCCGAGCATGTCGGACAGCTTCTTGGCGGCCTTGGCACGACCCACGTCGGGGGAGACGACAACCAGGTTGTCGGTGTCGAAGTGCATGTCGTTGTAGTACTGGCCAAACAGCGGCAGTGCGGACAGGTGGTTAACCGGGATATCGAAGAAGCCCTGGATCTGACCCTGGTGCAGGTCGAGGGTGATGATGCGGTCGACACCGGCGCGCTCGAGCAGGTTGGCGACGAGGCGGGCGGTGATGGGCTCGCGCGGGCCGGCCTTGCGGTCCTGGCGGGCATAGCCGTAGTGGGTGATAACGGCGGTGATGGAGCGGGCGGATGCGCGCTTGGCAGCGTCGGTGGCGATGAGCAGCTCCATGAGCATGTCGTTGACGTTGCCGCCGGCCACGGACTGAATCAGGAAGACGTCGGCGCCGCGGACGGTCTCGTCGTAGCGGGCGTAAATCTCACCATTGGCGAACTGCTTTAGCGTAAGGCCCGAAAGCTCGACCCCAAGGTACTCAGCGATCTTCTGAGCGAGGGGACGGTTGGAGGAACCGGAATACACGCGGATGGACTTGCGCATATTCTCCGACTTCTCGGGATCATTAATCGGCATTACCCTTCTCCTTTATACATCGAATGCCATATAGATGCCTTGTTGCATTGTAACCGCGTGACGGGGCTTATCGAGCCTTGATAACGTCTTTACCGTCAACGGACACGAACCGACCACTCATCCGGTCGCGCAGGTCACGATAGAAAAAGGAGCCGTCCCCGTGGGAACAGCTCCTTTTGTGCTTGGTAAAACGTTATACCTCGTCGTTCTCGTGCAGACGGCGGCGGTAATCGGCGGCCCAGCCCTCAATATTTACCTGACGGGCGCGGCCCAGACCGAGCGCGTCAGCCGGGACCGGCTCGGTGATGACGGAGCCGGCGGCCACGAGCGCGCCGTCGCCGATCTGGGCGGGCGCGACCATCATGGTGTCGGAACCGATGAAGGCATCCTTGCCGATGACGGTCTTGTGCTTGTGCACGCCGTCGTAGTTGCAGGTGATGGAGCCTGCGCCCACGTTGACGCCGGAGCCCATGGTGGTGTCGCCGATGTAGGACAGGTGCGGAACTTTGGAGCCCTCGCCGATCGTGGACTTCTTGATCTCCACGTGCGTGCCGGCCTTGGAACCGTCGAGCATATGGGTGCCCGGGCGCAGGTAGGCGCGCGGGCCGCAGTCGACGCCGTTCTCGATGACGGCCTCGATGGCGATGGTCTCATCGATGGTGCAGCCACTGCCGACGGTGGTGTCGGTGAGGCGGCTGTTGGGGCCGAGCTGGCACTCCTCGCCCACGGTGACGTGGCCGATCAGGTGCGTCTGCGGCCACACGACGGTATCGCGGCCGATAACGGCATCGGGGCCGATCCAGGCCTGCGTGGGATCGATGAAGGTAACGCCCTCGGCCATCCAGTGCTCGTTGATGCGGTCGCGCGCGATGGCGGTGAGCTGCGCGAGCTGGATGCGGCTGTTGACGCCCAGGCCGTCGCGGTAGTCGTCGCAGTGGAAGATGGAGACTGCCTGGCCGTGGCCCTTGAGGATCTCGAGCATGTCGGGCAGATAGTACTCGGACTGCGCGTTGTCGTTGCCGATCTCGTCGATGTGCGCGGCGAGCTGCGCGCCGTCGAAGGCGTAGCAGCCGGCGTTGCACTCGAGCAGCGTGGCGGCCTGCTCGGGCGTGCAGTCCTTCTGCTCGATGATGCGCTCGATCTGGCCGTCGGCGCCCAGCTTGATGCGGCCGTAGCCGAAGGGGTCGGGCGGGGTCATGGTCATGACGGTGCAGGCGAGCTCGCCGGTGGCGACGGTCTGCGCGAACTTGGCGACCGTGTCGGCGGTGATGAGCGGCAGGTCGCCATTGAGCACGACGACGGGGCCTTGCGTGATGTCGCAGGCCTCGAGTGCGACCTTTACGGCGTGGCCGGTGCCCAGGCGCTCGGTCTGCTCGACGCACTCGACCTTGGTGGCGCTGTTGGCGTAGGCGCCGTCGATGAGGGCGCGCATCTCGTCGGCGTGGCTGCCGATGACGACCACGACGCGGCTGCAGCCGGCCTTGATGGTAGCGTCGACGATCCACTGGACCATGGGCTTACCCAGGATCTTGTGCGAAACCTTGCAGTGGTTCGACTTCATGCGGGTGCCCTCGCCGGCAGCGAGGATAATTGCGGTTGCGTCCATGTGATCTCCTGTTACGTTATAGAGACGTGTGTTTGGAAACGATACACGGCGCAATATGATACCGCAGGCATATGACGAGCGCGTAACGATTGACGAGTGACGGCCGATGTCGCTGCCGCCGGCGTGGTGTTTGCGCTGGTTGTGTATGGCGGCGGCGCTGCGGCGTTGGCGTTTGAGCGAGGGGATGGGGTGCCCGTGGACATTATGCGAGAGGAATCGGGCAACGAACCCGTCGCGGCATTCTCGATGTCGCATCCGGCGGTGCCGGCACTCTATATTGTGTTGACGCTGGGACTCACCATGTTCTCGATGCAGCCGGTGCTGATTGCGCTGTCGCTTGCGGGCGGGTTGGCGTACGGGTTTGCGACGCGCGGCGCCGCGCGTACGTTGGGGGCGCTTCGCTGGCAGCTGCCGGTGATTTTGATCATCGCGGTGCTCAATCCGCTGTTTAGCGCCTCGGGCTCGACGGAGCTGTTCCGTATTGGCATGCGCGCGGTGTATTTGGAGAGCATGATGTACGGCCTGTGTATGGGTGGGCTGTTTGTGGCGAGCGTGCTGTGGTTTGAGGCCGCGGCGTCGATGCTCGAATACGACAAGGTGCTTGCGCTTTTGGGCAACGCTGCGCCGGTGATCGCGCTCATGATCTCGATGTGCATGCGGCTTATCCCGCAGTTTTTGCGTCGCGGTCGTACGGTACTGGCAGTGCAGGATGCGATTGATGTGCCGGGTCGCGCGCCGGCCGACCCCGTGCGCTCGCGCTTGCGGGCCTCGAGCGTGCTGATGGGCTGGGGCATGGAGGATTCGCTGGAGCGCGCTGACGCCATGCGCTCGCGCGGATGGGGAGCCGCGACGCGTCGCACGACGTACGCGCGGTATCGGCTGGGGCGCGGCGATGTTGCCGCGCTGGTTGGGCTTGCGGTGTTTGGTGCTGCCGCGGTGGCGGTGGCATGGACCGCGACAACGCAGTATTCGTTTTACCCGCAGCTTTCGGTGCCGGCGCCGTGGCTGGGCTATGCCGTGTACGCTGCCTGGATGGTGCTGCCCTGTGTGTTACATGCGATCGATGAGAAGAGGTTTGGCTGATGGCTCGGTTGGATAGGGGCCCGGTGTCGGGCGCGGCGTGCGGCCCGGAAATGCCGGCGATTGAGGTGCGGAGCCTGAGCTTTTCCTACCCTGGGGCTGATGCTGCGGTGCTCGAGGGACTCGACTGGTCTGTTCCCCAAGGTGCGTTTGCACTGCTGGTAGGTGGTACTGGGTCGGGTAAGTCGACGCTGCTGTCGCTGCTCAAGCCCGAGATCGCGCCGGCGGGTGAATGCGCTGGCGAGCTGCGCGTGCTGGGCGAGAGCGTTGCCGACATGGATGTTCGGGCGTCCGCAGAGCGCGTGGGCTATGTGTTTCAGGACCCAGAGAACCAGATCGTGTGCGAAACCGTGTGGCACGAGATGGCGTTTGGCCTGGAAAACTTAGGCATGTCGCGCGACGAGATGCGCCGTCGCGTGGCCGAGACCAGCTATTTCTTCGGGCTGGAGGATTGGCTCCACCGCGATACCGATACGCTTTCGGGCGGACGCAAGCAGCTGCTGTCGCTTGCCGCCGTCCTGGCACTGCGCCCGCGTGTGCTGCTACTCGACGAGCCCGCGTCCCAGCTCGATCCCGTTGCCGAGAAGAGTTTTCTGCATGCGCTGTTTCGCGTGAACCGCGAACTGGGCTGCACGGTTGTCGTGGCAACGCACCAGCCGCGCCCGATGCTCGAATACGCGACGTGCGCGTACCGGATTGAGGACGGACGCGTGCGCGAGGTGTCTGATATCGCCTCCTTGGGGCACCGTAAAGAGCTGTTTTCTGACGAGGTGCCAGGGTGGGGTGGCTCGCGACGTGCAAAAAACGGAGTTTTCAGCAGCGCCAGTGGCCAGCCGGGCTCTTTAGACCCGCGCGCGGGCGCTCCGGGTGCAAAAAAGGGACTGAAATCAGACAAATCGGCTGAATTTGAGGCGCAAATGCTGCCGCAAGACGACTCGGGGGCGCCATCGCGCGCCGGTGGATGCCGAATACTCCCAAAAATGCACGCCGGGCCGGCTACCACCCTGGCAGGGAGCTGGTTTCGCTACGATCGAGCGTCCGGCTGGGTGCTGCGCGGACTCGATGCGGCGTTCTCGGCCGGCGCGGTGCATGCGGTTGTTGGCGGTAACGGCTGCGGCAAGTCGACAATGCTTTCGGTGCTGGCCAAGACGGTCAGGTTGCAGCGTGGGCATATGGAGCGTGGGGCTGCCTCGGCGGCACTGCTGCCTCAGAATCCCAAGGCGTTGCTGGTTGCCGAGACAGTGCGCGATGAGCTGATGGAATGGGCTTCGACCTGCGGGTATGACGAGGGCGCGGCCCAGGAGCGCGCGGCGCAGCTGGGATTGGACGGCCTGGATGGGCGCCACCCGTACGATCTTTCGGGCGGACAGCGTCAACTGCTTGCATTGGCAAAACTGCTGCTGATTGGCCCCGAACTGCTATTGCTCGATGAGCCCACCAAGGGCTTGGACCTGGCCAGCCGCCGCATCATCGCCCGCGCCCTGCGTGGCCATGCGGAGGCTGGCGGTACCGTCATCATGGCCACGCACGATCTGGATTTTGCCGAGCAGGTTGCCGATGACATTGCCATGATGTTCGACGGTGAGATTGCCTGCATGGAGCCGCCGGCCGACTTTTTTTCCGACAACGTGTTCTACAGGGCGTGATGGGATGACGGATCATCGCGCCTCGCGCCTACTCACAAAAATGGAGATTCCACTGCTCCTGGCGGTGCCGGCAGTGATGACTGCAGCGTTGCTGGCGGGCATTGAACAGGCGGCGCTTGCCATGCTTGTCGTGGTAGCGCTGGTGCTTGCGCTGTTCTTCGCGGGCTACGAGGCGTCGCGGCCGGGCCTGCGCCAGATTATGCCAACGCTGGTGTTGGCGGCGTTGGCCGCGGCGGGGCGCATCTTGTTTGGCCCCATTCCCGACTTTAAACCCGTGAGCGCCATCGCCATTATCGGCGGGGCGACACTCGGTCGTCGTAACGGCTTTATGGTCGGCGCGCTGGCGGCGCTGACCAGCAATTTCTTTTTTGGGCAGGGCATGTGGACGCCATGGCAGATGTATGCCTGGGGTCTGGTTGGCTATGTTGGCGGCGCGCTGGCGCATGCGGGCGCGTTCGACCGTGCGGATGGAACCGTGCGCATGCCGACGCTGATGGCGTACGGCTTTGCATCGGGTTTGCTGTACGGCGTGGTGATCAACGCGTATGACATCATCGGTTTTGTGCAGCCGCTCACGTGGGCGGGCGCCGTGGCGCGTCTTGCCACGGCGGTGCCGTTCGATATCACGCACGGCCTCGCGACCTGCGTGTTTTTGGCCGCCCTGTACAAGCCCTGGTGTCGCCGCATCGACCGAGTCGTCGTGAAGTACGGGCTGTAGGGCTGGTTGCGCCGGGGCGGGAATCAATACTGCGGAAGTGCCATTTTAAAACTATGCCGGTTTACGGGGCTAGATTGGCGCAGACAGACCATACCGGCATTTTTCGAAAATAGACGAGCCGTCTACCTGCGGTTTTATTTTGCTCGAATTGCGCGTGGTTGGGGGTACGCGATTCAGCCCCGTAAACCGGCATAGTTTTGGAATGGCCGGCTGATATGACGGGCATCGTGGACCTCAAGAGCCAAATCGATCCGTTTTCTTCTGTCCCCAGACGTCCCCAGGGAATCAGTTGACGGCGGCCGCCACGAAACTGGCCCATCTACTACGTTTAGCCTGATACCCCCGACCATGACCGCGTTTTATGAAAAACCGCAGGCTTTCTACCTGCGGTTTTCTTTTTGCGTTGTTCGCTGTGGTTGAGGGCGGTGGCTTAAACGTAGTAGATGGGCCAGTTTCGTGGCGGGTGGGTCGCGTGGATGCCCTCGCGAGGTGAAAATGATCCCTTTTCCTCCGTCCCCAGGGGATCAGTTGGGGCTAGAGCTCTAGCGTGAGGGTGACGGGGCAGTGGTCGCTGCCAAAGATATCGCCACGGATACCGGTGTCGCGCACATTGCCGGCGATTGCGTCGCTCACCAGGAAGTAATCGATGCGCCAGCCGGCGTTGTTCTTGCGGGCATTAAAGCGGTAGCTCCACCAGCTGTAGACGCCCTCGACATCGGGGTTTGCCGCACGCCAGGTATCGGTAAACCCGGCGTTGAGCAGCTCGGTAAACTTGCCGCGTTCCTCGTCCGAAAAGCCGGCGTTGCCGCGGTTGGACTTGGGGTTCTTAAGGTCGATCTCCTCGTGCGCCACGTTAAAGTCGCCGCAGGTTACGACGGGCTTGTCGGTCTCGCGCTCAAGCGCGCTCAAAAAGCCGCGATAGGCATCATCCCAGGCCATGCGCACATCAATGCGCGCGAGCTCATTCTGGGCGTTAGGCGTGTAGACATCCACGAACCAAAACTTGTCGAACTCGAGCGCGCAGACGCGGCCCTCGGTTGCGGCTTGGGCGACGAGCTCGGCTGCCTCGCCTTCGCCGGCGTAGGGTAGCAGCGCGTCGGCGCGTAGCACGCGCAGCGGTTCCTGGCGGCTAAAGACCGCAGTGCCCGAATAGCCTTTGCGTTCGGCGTAGCTCCAGGTTTGGTGATAGCCGGGCAGGTCGATATCGACCTGGCCCTCCTGCAGCTTGGTCTCTTGCAGCGCCAAGATATCGACGTCGAGTTCTTGCGCGATCTGGATAAAGCTCGGGTCCTTTTTGAGCACGGCGCGCAGGCCGTTGACGTTCCACGAGGCGAAAGTGTAAGTCTGAGGCATGGTGTCCTTTCGACGGGGTTGGCAGGCTTAAGATTAGCGCAACAAGAGCGGGGCGGAGTCCGCGAGTGATAGTGCGAACGCCTTCGTCCCGGAGACACGGACGGAGGACATATATGACGCAGGCAATATCGGACCCCAAGCAGGCCTCCGCCGCGCTGGCGGAGCTGTTCGGCACCCACAAGCGCGTGGTCTTCTTTGGCGGCGCGGGTGTTTCCACGGCGAGCGGCATCCCCGATTTCCGCAGCGTGGACGGCCTGTATCACCAGCAGTTTGCCTACCCGCCCGAGACTATGCTCTCGCATAGCTTTTACGAGGAGCATCCGGCCGAGTTCTTCGACTTCTACCGGACCAAGATGATCTCCCTTAACGCCAAGCCCAACCGCTGCCACGCTAAGCTGGCCGAGCTGGAGCGCGCCAGCAAGCTCGACGCCGTGGTGACGCAAAATATCGACGGCCTGCATCAGGTGGCCGGCTCGCAGCGTGTGTTCGAGCTGCACGGATCGGTCCATCGAAACATTTGCCAGTCGTGCGGCGCGGTCTATAGCGCCGAGTGGATTTGCTCGCGCGAGCACGAGGACGCCGCGGGCGTGCCCGTGTGTCCTGCGTGCGGCGGGCGCATTAAGCCCGATGTGGTGCTCTACGAGGAGCCGCTCGATGAGCGCGTGCTGACTGGTGCCGTTGCCGCCATCGCCGCGGCTGATGCCCTCGTCGTGGGCGGGACCTCGCTCGTAGTGTATCCGGCGGCGGGCCTTACGCGCTACTTTACCGGCGATACGCTGGCCATTTGCAATCTTGCTCCCACCGATCAGGATGCAAATGCCGACCTGCTGATTTCTTGCGACATCGCGGCCGCGTTTGCGTTCTAGCCCGTGTGCGCGGATACAATAGAAAGACTGATTGCAAAGCGACCCCGCCGCCTGCGTCCGAGCGCGGCGGCGCGGGCATTTTAGGAGGATGTTCATGGCGAACGATAGCAAGACATGGCGGTGCGGAAAGTACGAGCTCAGCTTTGACCGCCCGCGCATCATGGGCGTCCTCAACGTGACGCCCGATTCGTTTAGCGACGGCGGGGAGCACTTCGACCCGGATGCCGCCATCGAGTACGGCTTGGCGATGCTCGACGCCGGCGCCGACATCATCGACGTGGGCGGCGAGTCCACGCGCCCTGGTTTTACCCCGGTCAACCCCGACGAGGAGGCTCGCCGCGTGCTGCCCGTGGTGCGCGCGCTGGCCAAAGAGGGCGCCATCGTCTCGATCGACACGCGCCACGTGGCGGTTGCCAAGGCTGCCGTGCGTTGCGGCGCTTCGATCGTCAACGACGTGACGGGCTTCACCGACCCCAAGATGGTCGAGTTTGTCGCGACGAGCACCTGCGGCGTCATCGTGATGCACGCCGGCGAGGTCGCGGCGCCCACGCGCACGCATGCAACGGTGCAGCTCGATACCTCGGCCGCGGCGTTTGTTGCCGAGAAGGCGCGCGAGGCGGCCGCCGAGGCTGCGCGCGAGGCCGAGAAGCCTGCCCGCCGTCGTCGTGGCAAGCTGCTGGGCGAGCCCAAGACGGAGGCCAAGCTGCCGGGAGGCGTGGTGCAGCCCTCGCTGCCGTTTGGCGATCCGGAACCCGCGCCCGAGCCCACGGACGAGCAGAAGCAGGAGGCATCGGCCGCCGAAGAGGTCGCCCCTGTCGCCGAGGCCGCCACGACCCCTGAGCCCGCGCCGGAGCCCAATGACCACCTGGCCGCCATGATGCGCCGCAGCGCCCGCCGCGAGGAGGCCTACGTGCCCACCTCGCAGCTCCGCCGCTTTACCCTGCCCGATTCGGCGCCCATCATGCGCCGTGTCATGGGCTTTCTGTCCGATCAGGCCCGCACGCTTATCCATGCCGGCGTATCGCGCGACCGCATCTGCATCGATCCCGGTCCGGGCTTTGGCAAAACGGCCAACGAGGACATCGTCATCCAACGCGAGACCGCCAAGATGGCGTCGCTGGGCTATCCGCTCATGTGCGCCGTGTCGCGCAAGCGTTTTGTGGGCGCAGTCTCGGGCGTGACCGAGTCCGCCGCGCGCGATGCCGCCACGTTTGGCGTGTGCCTGGGCGCTATCCAGGCCGGTGCCAACATCGTGCGCGTGCACGACGTTACTGGCTTTGCGCAGTTCCTGAACGGTTACTGGGCTGTCGCCAAGCCGCAGCCGCGCCGTGCGTTTGTGGCCGTGGGCTCCAACCTGGGGCATCGTTGCGACAACATCCGCGCTGCGCGCGACATGATCGCCGAGATTCCGCTCACCTGCGTGTCCAACTGCTCGCGCATCTACGAGAGCGAGCCGGCTTACGAGACGCGCCAGGACGCGTTTGCCAACGCCGTCATCGAGATCAAGACCGAGCTGGCGCCGCTGGTGCTGCTCGACAAGCTTATGAAGATCGAGGCCGAGCTGGGGCGTGACCGCTCTAAGAAGGCTAAGGTCAACGGCCCGCGCACCATCGACCTGGATCTGCTGTGGATGGACGGCGAGACCCACGGCGGCAAAAAGCTGCGCCTGCCGCATCCGCTGATCGGCGAGCGCGACTTTGTGCTGGTGCCGCTCGAGGACCTGATGCACGACCCGGCGCGGTTCTTCCGCTACAACGGCGTCGAGGTCAAGGAGCCCGAGGATCGCGTGGGCCACATCGTGGGCGAATTGGGGCGTATGTAGATGATTGAGATGAATGCTGTAGCCGTCGGTACCGAGCTTGACGCCGCGCGCGACGCGGGCCGCGAGGGCGCGTCTGCGGGCTGGTGCGTTTGGAGCGCGGGCGAGGCGTCGTTGACGTTTTCGCTGGTCGTGCGCCCGGACGTGAACATGCACGCCTTCCACGGCCTGCCGTTTGTGGCGGCGATGGGCATGATGGACGCGCTCGTGGGTACGGCGTCGACGTCGGGGCTGGGCCTTGCCGGCAAGGTGGGCATCCAGTGGCCGAGCAATATCGTGTGCGGCGCGCCCGCGTTTGAGACATCGTTCGCGCGCGTCACCGTCAACGGCGGTGCCGGTGCCGCGGGCATGTTCGGTACCGTGACGGTGGATATTGAGCGTTCGGCATTGAGCGAGCTCGGTGTGGATGTGGCTGACGAAGCGCTGGTCGAGGCGCTGGCCGCCACCGTGCTGACCCGCGTGGACGCCTGGGCGGTTGTTGCCAACACGCCGCAGGGCGCTGCCGGTCCGCTGGCTCCCGTGCTGGGCGAGTACTTCGACATGGTGCCGCTGCTGGGCCGCCAAGTTGCGGCGGTGTCGCCCAACGGTTTGCCGCTTGCGGTCGGTGTGTTTGCGGGCCTGGACATCTGGGGTCGCGCGACCATCAAGACCGATGCCGGCGAGCAGGAGTTTCCGCCCGAGGCCGTACGGATTCGCGGACTGTAGCGCGGGGCACCCGCGTTCAAAGATAACGATGACAACAGAAGCTCTCCTCGGATTGCACCGGGGAGGGCTTTTGCGTGACTGCAGGGCGGCATCTCGGTCCTATTCCTCAAAACTGGAAATTTTTCGTTTTTGAGGAATAGGACCGATGCGTTGCCTAGTTCGCCGCTCGCGCTCGCGCTCGACTTTAGCCCCTGTCTTACCCCAGCTCCTGCATGCGGCGGTAGATTTCGCAGATGCCCTTGATGGTGAGCTGTCCATCGACCACGTCGAAGGCATCGGTCGAATCGGCGACGATGCCCGCGAGGCCGCCCGTGGCGATAACGGTGGCGTCCTCGCGGCCCAGCTCGCGCTTCATGCGCGTGACCAGGCCCTCGGCCATGGCGGCGGCGCCCATCACGGCGCCGACCTTGATGCACTCTTCGGTGTCGCGACCGATGGCGTGCTCGGGCGCCTCGAGCGGCACGCTGGCGAGCTTGGCGGCACGGGCGGCAAGCGCGTCCATGGAGATGCGGATGCCCGGCGCAATCGCCCCGCCAATGTAATAACCGTCCTCATCGATGACGTCGATATTGGTCGCGGTGCCAAAGTCCACCACGATTGCCGGCGCGCCGTAGAAAGTCTCGGCCGCAACGGCGTTGGCTACGCGGTCGGCGCCCACGGCCTGGGGGCGCGCCGCGCGCAGCTTGGTCACGGCGGCCGTCTGCGGCCCGATGACGATGGCGTCTGCCGCGATGCGGTTGGCCACGGCGTGCCATTCGCGCGAGAGTTGCGGCACCACGCCCGCAAAGGCGATCGCGTCAACCGTATCGAGCGAGAGGCCGTACATCTTAAAGAAACCCATCAGGCGCACGTGGATCTCGTCGGCGGTATAGGAGCGGTCGGTGGGCATACGCCACGACTGCACCAGCTCGTCTCCGTCAAACAGGCCCATGGCCGTCTGCGTATTTCCCATATCGATAGCGAGCAGCATGTCTACTCCCGGTGTTGGCATAAAAGGACGCGCACCATTGTATACGTGCCGTCGACGGCGCTCGGCTGCAATTCGTTTACGGTGATAGGGGCTGAGGGGTTTAAATATGAAGGAATTATGCTCTACGAGATTTTCCTTGCCGTTTACCGAACTCCCGCGTAATATTCTTTCTTGCGCACATGAGGCGCCCAGACATTGCGGGGTGGAGCAGTCTGGTAGCTCGCCGGGCTCATAACCCGGAGGTCGTAGGTTCAAATCCTGCCCCCGCGACCAAGAACTTGCAGCTCGGAAGCAAAATTGCTTCCGAGCTTTTTCTTTATCGGTTTACTTTGCGGGTGAATTGCGGGTGAATCCTGAGTCAATTTATTATGTGAAGCAAATAAACCATTGATAATCGCGGGCCGGTCGGCTTGACTTATCGACCGATAAACTCCAATTGGGAGGAGTTTCGGCGGTCCTTAGCTTAATAATAGTGGCGGGGATGGACCGCGCCATCCCCGGACCCCTGCGCGCCAAAGGGACGTGTCCCCTTGGAACCCCGCCTATTCTTCTCAGCACAGAAACGGGGGAGTATGGATTACAGGTTGTAGGATGCCGACAGACAAGCACCATGCTGCCTCAAATCCGCATGGAGCTTGGCCGGGGCCGTCTCTTTGCCTCAAGGCGGGCAGTGAACTCAGGCAATCGAACCTCTTCGCATTTGTTCTCTAGGAACTGAGTGACACGCTCCTCCCAATTAATGTTGCCGAAGCATGCGGAATATCAGAAGAGAGATTGCAGGGCGTAAGTCAGCGCATGAAGAGCTGCCCGTCGTTTTGATAATGACATAATTAAGTGGCAAACTAAAGCGATCGGAGCGACCATGATTCTTGACAGCCTGCGTAACAGCGCGTCTTTTAATGAAACCGACCGAGCCATTGCTACCTATCTGCTCAATCATACCGGCGACCTTAAGACCCTCACTATGGCAAAGCTCGCACAGGAGACTTACACTTCGAACGCGACTATCATCCGCTTTTGTAAGAAATTGGGCCTAAGCGGCTATCGAGAGTTGATCATGCAGCTCATCCAGGAGATAAGCGGAGACTATCTTCTGGCTGCCACTGTCGATCACAATCGTCCTTTTGGCAGTACCGATTCAATTGAGGCCATCGAGGGCAACCTTGCAAATCTCTTGAAGGGCGTCATAGATCAAACGAAAATCGAGCTCGATAGCGCCAAATTGAGCATAATCGCCAAGGCAGTTCTTAGCGCCCCGCGAATTTACATCTTTGCTAAAGGGGAAAGCTATCTGGCGGGATGTATCTTTCGCAACAATCTTCTCAAGCTCGATCGTCATGTCACCATGGCAGACGACGGGGGCCTGCAGACGCTGCACGTTAAGAACGGTAGGCCCGGCGACCTGTTTTTATTCCTAAGCTACAGCGGCATTCACTATGATTATTCCAAATACGCCGCCGCTCTTTCCGAGCGCGGAATCAAGCCGTGTTTAATCACGGCGTTTTCTGATTCGGCGCTCGCCAGGCAATGCGACACTGTCTTGCTCATTCCAAAATCAGAGCGCGTGATTGGAAAGGTTGCCAATTACTCTTCCATGATCTCGCTCACGTATACGCTTCAGGTTATTTATTCGCTTATATTCAATCAGGATTATCAAGAGAACTATCGTGTAAAACACGAGGCCGATTCGTTCATCTTTACGAGTTTTGCGGAGATTTAGTCATACAAAAGGTGACCCCAAAGCATTTTGCCTTGAGGCCACCTTTTGTGCTTGTGCTATCTGGATGGCTTCTCTACTTCAGCTCAGGCCAATAGCCCTTGTTCGCCTCGATCATGTCGTCCAAGACTTCCTTAGCCACGCGCGCTGAGGGAATCGTGCGATTGAGGGTGAAGGCCTCGAGTGCCTTCTGGTAGGAGCCCTCGATAACGGCCTCGACCACAAGGCCCTCGCAGGCATCCTGCTGCTCGATAAGGCCCTTGTAGAAGCGGGGAATCTTCCCGACGCGGATCGGTTCGGCTCCTCGATCGGTGATGTACGCCGGAATCTCGACGGTCGCGTCGTCCGAGAGATTCTCGATTGCGCCATTATTGGGCACAATCACCAGCTGGCGATGGCGCAAATCCTTCGCCAGGGACTTGACGACATCGACAATGAACCTGCCGTGGACGCCTACGTAGAACTGCGTGAGATCGACCTTTTCACCGCGCTTAAGCGCCGCAGATGCGTCGAAGATACGCTTTTCGCGGCCGTTTACGACCTGCATGCCACGCGTGTTATTGATGTCCATGTACTCCACGCAGGCATCGGGCAACAGGTAATACTGGTAATAGGTGTTGGGGAGGTAATCCTGGAATAGCGTAGAAATCGTTGCCGCATTCTTGAAGGTGTGGGCCCAATCTGGGTCTTTTACCAAGGCGTCATTGAGACTTGCCTCGGAAATGTAACCGTACTTACGCACGTGCTCTTTGAGCTTGTCCGTAACGTCGACGCCCTTGCAGCGTACGCTGGTATACCACCCAAAGTGATTGAGGCCAAAGTAGTCGACTTCAATGTCGTCGAGTTCGCAGCCCAAAATCTCCGCCATGCGGGCTTCAATCTCTACCGGCATATCGCAGATGTCGAGAATGCGAGCGTTTGGACGCAGCTTGTGCATCGCCTTGGCTACGATGGCAGCGGGGTTGGAGTAGTTGACGATCCAGTAGTCCTTGCAGGCGTACTCCTCGCAGAAATCGACAAGCTCGCACATGGGGAAGATGGTCCTCATACCATAGGCCATGCCACCTGCTCCGCAAGTCTCTTGGCCGACTACGCCATGGCGCAGGCTGATCTGCTCATCCTGGATACGCATCTTGAGCCCGCCCACGCGCATCTGCGCCATAACAAAGTTCGCATCTGTAAACGCCTCTTTGGGGTCGACGGTTACATGCAAGGGGATCTCGGGAGCAAGGTCATCGATAACCGCTTTAACCACCACGGCGACTGTGTCTTGGCGCTCCTCGTCGATGTCATAGAGCCAAAGCTCGCGTATTCCTAATTCATCCTTTTGGTCGATCAGGTCTTTGACGATGCCAGCGGTATAGGTGCTGCCGCCGCCGCAGATGACAATCTTGTATCCGTTCATGTTGTTCATGCCTTTCAAATCAAATTGAGCTGCAGACAATCTTGGTTACTATCTGCACGAAGTAGGTGGCGATGTTGATGACCGCCGCCATGCCTGCAATGCTGCCTGCGTCCGCATGCCTTCCTGAACGCCGGGTCCAAACCGCAGCGAGTAGACCCAGGAGCGGCCAGATAAAACCACATGCGAATGCAGCCATAAGTACGAGAAGACCCCTTGTCGACTTTTCTTTGTACATGTTGAGCAGGCGTTCGAACATGCCTTGGATTGAATGAAACGTTTTGGTCAACATGAGGTCCCCTCGCTTATCGCTTATCGCTTAAGCGACTGTTAATCTTCCAGATTAAGGATGGGACGCAGCAGGTCGTAGACGGAGTGCACGTTGGTTCCCACGATAATCTGGACATTGGTGCCGTTCTTAAACAGGCCCTTGTCGATAGCCTTCTTGATGGTCTCTTCGTTGACCTTGTTGGGATCTTTGACTTCGACACGGAGACGAGTCATGCAGCAGCCCATGGTGTTGATATTGTCCTTGCCGCCAAGGCCGTTGATGATGTTCTGCACCATCTCCTGCTGTTTTGCGTCGACTTCCGGAGTTCCGGAGGACTCGAGAGCATTGTTGTCTCCGGAGACCTCTGCAGACCACTCTGCGGAACGGCCGGGCGTCATGAGGTTGAGTTTCTTGATCACCATCGCCAGAACGATGAACGAAACGGCGGCAAACACGATGCCCAAGACGATGTAAATCGGGAACTTGGTGACGCCCATTGGCAAAGGCAGGCCGAGCGTGAGCAGCTCGATGCCACCGTACATGTTAAGCAAGCGGACTCCCAGGACAAACAGGAGCATCTCGCCCAGTCCGTAGAACAGGCTGTAGGCAACCCAGAGAATCGGAGACGCGAACAGGATCATGAAGTCGAGCGGCTCAGTGATGCCGGAGAGCATGGCGGTGATGTAAATGGGCACCAGCATGGCTGCGACAGCTTTTCGATTCTCCGGACGGGAAGTCGCAATCATTGCGAGCACAGTGCCGAGGGTTACGAATTCCTTGCCAAAGCCGAACATGGCAAAGCGGACAGAGGGGTCGACTGTGGTGAGGGATCCGTCGGCGATATGGGGAAGCTCGGCATAGAAGATGTTTGCTGCGCCGGAAACACTCTGGCCGGCGACGACCGCCGTGCCGCCAATCGCGGAGTAGTCAAACGGCATCCACATAAAGTGGTGCATGCCGAGAGGTACGAGGACGCGGTTCAGGAAGCCGTAAATGAAAACGCCCAGACCACCCGAGGCTGCGATGAATGAAGAAGCGTTGCTGATGGCGTTGGCGATAGGGGGCCACACGATAGTCGCTCCGATGCCGAAGACAATGCTCAGCGGAACCATCGCCAGAAGGGCCAGGCGGGGTCCGCCGTAAATCCGGATATACTCCGATACCTTTACGTCGATCAGTTTGTTATAGAGCCAACCGCAGAAGCATCCGATGAGTACGCCGCCGAAGACGTTGACATCGGTAACTTGAAGACCCAGTACCGTTGCCTGGCCAGTGCCATACAGACCCATCGCGCCAGCTTTTGCCAGCTGATCGGTGAGCGTCAGGTAGGCGTTGTTGACATACAGGAACATGAGGTAACTAATAAGTCCAAACACTGCCGCGTTGGATTTTTGCTTCTTTGCGAAGCCTGCCGTAAGGCCGACTGCGAAAATCACCGGCAGGTTGCCGATCACCGCGGAGTTGGTTGCCGCGGAGAGCAGCGTGCCCAGATCTGCGACAACTCCGCTGCCGAGCGAGCATACCGTGGCGATGGCCAAAATGATGCCCGTCACCGAAAGGTACAAAATAGGGTCGACGATAACGCGGCCAAAGTTCTGGAAGGCCGTTTTGACTTTATCCATCTCTTCCCCTCTCCTAACTAATCTCGGGGGCTTGCCCCTTAGGCAGAGACGACACTCGCATACTTGCCGGCGTTGGATGTTGATGTCTACCTCTGTTTACTGGCTTCATGATAGTTAGAGTGTTCACAAAACATGTGGGACGGAACAAACGGTGCTTAAAACGAGCTCGGCTAGTCTTTTTCGCTGTTACCATCTTTCCATTTCGGCCAGCGGTATACATTTTTAGGCAAACGGCTTTGGGTGCGAACGGCTAGCCGTGTCTTGATTTGCCAGGTCCGTCTCTATTCGCATTGGGCTTGCGTGAAGTTTGGATATTGAGGAGACGTTCCGACTCTTGCCGTCCGGGCATCCTGGATGAAAGGAGGAGGAGTCGGAAAAGCTCTTCCCAACAGAGGACTATGAATACAGGCTGGATCCGTCGTATGAGCCAAAGGACGAAGGAAGAACAGACGCTATGCCTCCAGCAGAGCCCAGGAACAACCGGGTGTTCTCTCTGCTCCAGAAATACAACCGGCATGGTCTTCTGGTTCCAGTTGGCGCCGACCATATGTGGAACGCGGCGATGGAGAGCAAGTTCTGCCGGTTGACGCTCCTCGGCAAGCATTATCGAAGGCTTGCGGACCAGGGCCTACTTTGACATGTTGACTAACGAGGCTTTCAGCGATCATGCTCAAACTTTAGGGCTTGTGGCAAGAGGTCGGATAACGCTCAAGCCGTTTGATGCTCATCGAGGAGCTTTAGCTTCTCGATGAGCATCTTCGTCAGCTCCTCGTCTTGGATGAGGTCTATGCCGAAGCACTTCTTTCCCGCGTCCTTGAGGGATGCGCCGATGTGATACGCGGTCGCACCGTCGAGGATAAGGAAGCGGTCGTGGAACGTTCTGGTGCGGCGGACGGTGAGCTGCGGGTACTGTGCGTTGAACACGTCGACATCGCCTTGCGTGAGCCGGTTGCCGGACGTGTAGACGGTCACCGCGACGCCCTTGCGCTTCTTTGCGAGGATGTTCAGGGTGTGGACATCTACGTAGCCATCCACGAGGGAGATTTCGCGCTCGGCGCGGCCCACGAGATCTGTCAGCAGGCTGAAGGCGTCGAACATCTGCCCGGCGAAGAAGATCCGCTGGGGTTTCTCGACCTCGCCTTCGAGCAGGCGGAACACCTGGTTGAAACGCTCGTCGGTCGATTGCTGAAACGCCGCCTGACTCAACTCGACACCGCGCAGCCGCTCAAACAGGGTGGCATTTTCGGCGAGGAGGTGGCGCATGGCGACAAACGCCCTCATGATACTGATACTGGTCTGCACCGCCACTTCGCTGCGTAGCACGCCGGACAGCATGGCTATGCCCTGCTCGGTATAGGCATAGGGGAGGTAACGTCGCCCGCCGCGGCCCTCCATGGTCTTTGAGGTTCCAATTTGGCACCTCAAAGACTCGTCCTCCTCCTTGGTCAGTTGAAAACGGAAGTCCTCGGGGAATCTGTCGGCGTTGCGTGCGGCGGCGCGGTTGAGATTCTTTGTCTCTACCTCGTATAACCGAGCGAGATCGGTGTCGAGCATGATTTGCTGCCCACGGACGGTATGGATTAGGGGCTCTATGTTTGCGGAATCGGCCAGGGCTATTGGCGCGCTCGTTTCGACCGATTCGTCCTCGGCATCAAAATCGCTCATGGTTCCTCGATTCAAAGATGGGGACGCTCCTGCGTCGAAAGCATTTTATCATCCTGGGCTTTGTCGCCTGCCGGTCCAGCGGCGATGACCCCTGACGTTAGGGAGGGAGTGTGCTTCGTCGTGGCGACGTCTGCCCTAAGCCTCCCTCGCCATGACGGTGATCCGGCTCCCGTCGATGGTGATGGGCGCGCCCGCCCCGCGCTGGATCTCCAGGAGATCGGCGGCTTCGCGGTCGTTCCCTCCCATCATGCGCGCGTACACGTCCATCGTCATGCTCGACACCTCGTGGCCGAGCCTCCCCTGCACGCTCTTCGGGTCGATGCCGTTGCCGATCAGGAAGGTGGCCTGCGTATGCCTCAGCTCGTGGAAATCGTAGCCGACGTAGAGCCTCTGCTTGCGGCCGCCCTCCTCGGCCTCCTCCATCCTGCCGAGACCGTGCTCGATGAAGTGGCCCTTCTGCCACGTCGAGAAGTTGTCGGGGTCGTGGAAGCCGAAGTCGCTGTCCGAGCACACCGGGGTGTCCGGGGTCTGGGAGAGGCCCTGAACCTGCATCCGCCTCGCCTTCGAGCGGGCGGAATATCCGGTCGAAGCGCTCGTCGGTCGAATAGAGTGGTCGGTCTATTTCGCACCTTTGTCGCAGTAATGTCGCACCTTGGCCGTGGTGGCATCGATGGCCCAAGGGGCTGCCCCTTTGTCACTTCCCCGCGGGTGACTAATGTCGGCGTGCACAGACATGGCGTGAACTAGGGAACTCTACTGTGGAACTGGGGGCCTTACTAGGGATCTGCCGTCGGCCTGCCCGCTTTTCCGCTCGGGTCTCTGCTCTCAGCCTCTCAAACACAATCTCGATCTGTAACAGGTGGGCCCGATTTGGGCCGCCAGATGTTACAGATCGAGATTCTCTGGCGGGGCGGGTTGGTTTGTCTAAATCTGTAACACGAGGGACGGATTTTGCCGGGCAACTGTTACAGATTTAGATCTTTCGGCAGATGGGTTTGGTTTGTCTTGATCTGTAACACTTGGGGTCGTTTTTGGTCGGTAGATGTTACAGATTGAGATAAACCGGCAGCCGGCCCTCGTTTATCTAAATCTGTAACACGAGGGACGGTTTTTGCCGAGTAACTGTTACAGATTTAGATGTTCTGGCAGACCGGGTTGGTTTGTCTTGATCTGTAACAGGTAGAGGTCAAAAGTGGGTCTAGATGTTACAGATTGAGACAAACCCCCAGCC
>DXLS01000017.1:0-6539 GCA_019414605.1 Collinsella sp. | reverse complement strand
GGAGGAGCTCGAGGACCTCACCGCCGACGAGGCCGAGCGCCTGGCCGACGAGGGCCAGTTCGGCAAGGGATCCATGGAGCCCAAGGTCCGCGCCGCCATCAAGTTCGCCCGCTCCCGCAAGGGCCGCACCTGCATCATCGGCGCCCTGGACAAGGCCGCCGAGACCATGGCCGGTCTCTCCGGTACCCGCATCCACGAGTAGCCTCTACTCTGTTGCCTCTCCCGTGGGCGCCGGGCAAGACGCCCACAAACTAGCCTCTCTTCATGAGCCCCGCAGTCCGCTCCGGCTGCGGGGCTTTTGCTGTTGAGGCGTGAGCATATGGGGGCGGGCAAGATCCAATTTGATTAGACGCTCAGATCGTGAGACGCCTGGAACCAAACGATGACTCCCAGAATCCTAATTCGGCGTTTGTCCAGCACAATATCCGGTTCCGATGTGCGATATGAGTGGGATGAGAGCATCACGGTGTTTGTGCCGGTGCTATAACGCCGTATGACGATTCTCGAATTATCGGCCAAAGCGAGGACGGAGCATCCGTTCCAGGGTTTCAGACTGGGATCCACGAGGAGATGAGATCCAATCGGATAGCATTTGGACATGGCGGACGTGTCCATTTGAACAAAGAAGCACCCGCGATGTTTCTTGAATACGGATGAGGGAAGCGCGGTTGTTCCGGTTTGTTTAAGTCCCGTTCTGCCTCCATTCATCTGGATTTTAAATACATCGCAAAGGGAATCAGTAATAACTTCTCTGGATTCCCCCTTCCGCTCCTCGTGGTCGAGCCTTGCGGCTAGCCCTGCGGTTTCAGATGTGAGGTCATCGAGCTGCAGGTTAAATTTCGATACTATCTTGAGCAACGTTGAGCGGCGGATTGCATAGCGGTCCTTTTCCCAGCGGCATACCGTTTCTTTGGAGACGCCGATGAGTGCTGCGAACTCCTCCTGCGTTAGCTGGTCGCGCTTGCGAAGCGCCTTTATGTTTTGACCCGTTCCCATGTTATGAAGCGCGGACGAGGGGAAGGCAGAGGCAGTTGGGACCGCCAAAGCCGTTTGTCAGCTCGAAGATAGAGATGGGGACAAGTTCAATACCTGCCTGCTCCAGCGCTTTGTTGGTTTCGGCGTTTTCTTCGTAAACGCAGACCTTGCCGGGCTCCAAACAAAGGGTGCTTGTGGCATTGTTGGACCTTTCGACCTCTGCCGCTCCGGGATTTGAGCCACCGCAAGGGATAAATTGCAGCGAATTTGAGCCCAAGGCCAATCTCAACGCTTCTTTCAGTCCGCCTTCGACATGGCTCGCCCGGGTTGTCCTTTCCGATCTACCCCGTGTGATGCGGTAGACCCGCGCTTGGTCGAGAAGTTCACGGGCAACGAGGAATGTCTCGTAGCCAACGCGAGTGAAATATGTGTCGAGATGAATGCAGAGGTCATCGTAGGGGACCTGAATGGCCCATACGGACTCAATAGTCGAGTTCTCATCCCAGAGCAAGTTATTCGCTAGAGTGTCTATCGCCGCCGGCTCGGTTCGCTGGGAGATTCCAACGGCTACGTTTTCGCTGTTGAGGTTGTGCAGGTCGCCGCCTTCAATGTGGAAAGTCGATTCATGCTTGAAGAACTGGGGAGTCTCGCGGAAATCCGGGTGATACGTAAAAATCGTTTTATAGGCGATAACCTCACGGTTGCGCTCTGGCCAGTACATATGGTTGAGCGTGACACCTTCGCCGATGACGCTTGCCGGATCGCGAGTGAACCACATGGTGTTAAGGGGGCTTACGAGAAGGTCGTCAGGCGAGTATGCATCGCCCGTCAGCTTTGCGAGGCTGAATACCTCCTTATCCGTATCGAAGACCTGGGAGTAGCGGATGCCATTGACCGCTGCTTGAGCCAGGGCACGGGGGCCTTCGATGCGTTCGAGATACACGCGAATGGCAGATTCGAGCTCAATGCCTCGCGCGCCGCATTCTGAAATGTAGCTATCGATAAAAGAGTGACGCGCCCGCTCTGTCGCATCAAGGGCTTCGGTAAGAAGGTTTTCGAGATAGAAAATCTCTACCCCTTCGTGCTCGAGCATTGCCGAGTAAGCATGATGTTCCCTAAGAGCCTTTTCAAGATCAAACGAGTTGCTAGAAGGGCGCAGCGTAAAGACTTGATTGAACTGCCCGTCGGGGTAGTTGCACGTTTCGGGGCCGGGACAGTGCAGGAGGACCTTTTTTAGCTTTCCTATTTCGTTTTGAACATGCAATGCGGACATGTGACCTCGCTTTGGCGGTGAGTATTTATTGCTTCCATAGTGGCACATTACGAGTTTGTTTCAATTTACATCATATTTGTCACAGGCGAATGGCACGAACCGAGCTGCTAATTGACGAATTACATCAATTAGAAAAGTAAATTGACGAATTACATCAATCTGTAATCCGTTTACGGGTCGATGCCCTTCGTTGGCGGGCGCTGGGGCGGAAGGGTGCTTTGCGCGATGACACAATGGCTTTGCCGGCAACGAATAACCCCTGAATTAAGGAGGAGAGATGGCAGAGACAGAAAAGAAGCGTGCCTTTCGAGTCCCGCACGTATACACCATCATTCTCGTCTTGATGGCCGTATTTGCCGTTTTGACCTGGGTCGTGCCTTCGGGTTCGTTTGAACGCCAGGAGGTTAACGGCCGCGAGGTAACAGTTTCGGGCACCTATGCGCCTGTCGATAAGGTCTATACGGACGAGGACGGCAACGAGGTTGATCTTCGCCAAGGTGTCTTCGAAGTGCTTGAGGCTCCTGCGATCGGTATCCAGCAAGCGGTCGAGGTCGTTGCGTTCATTTTGATTGTGGGAGGTTCCTTCCAGGTCATCACGGCGACCGGAGCCATCACGAGCGGCGTTGCTCGAGTGGTGAAGAAGTTCAAGAGCAAGGACGTCCTCATCATCCCGATCCTAATGGTGCTCTTTGCCTTGGGTGGCAGCACCTTTGGTATGGCAGAGGAAACGCTTCCGTTCTTTGCGATTCTTATGCCGATCATGATGGCCATGGGCTTCGACTCAATTACGGCGTTCATGACGGTGTTTGTGGGCGCCCGTATCGGATACATCGCATCTACCGTCAATCCGTTTAACGTTCTGATTTCTCAGGGCATCCTCGGCATCCAGGGCAACCCTCAGCTTTGGCTGCGTACTATCGCCCTTGTCGTGCTTACTGCGGTTGGCGTCGCATGGGTTGTAATGTATGCCCTCAAGGTTAAGAAAAACCCCGAAGCATCCCCCGCTTTCCACGATGATATCGAGAAGCGAAAAGAGTTTGGCGCGGACGAGAATCTCCTCGATAGCGAGTTCACCGCTAGGCAAAAAGCCGTCATGGTTATTTTCGTGCTTGGACTTGGCGCTATCATTTGGGGCCTGGTAGCGCAGGGCTGGTACATGAACGAAATCTCTGCGATTTTCTTGGCCATGGCCCTTCTTTCGGGTGTTGTTTCCGGGATGAATGAGAAGGAAATCGCCGGCGAGTTCGTTAAGGGAATTGCAGACTTCGCGTTCTCTGCCATCGTTGTTGGACTTGCCCGCGGAATCCTCGTAATCGCCAATGACGGCCTCATCATCGATACGATTCTCAACACGCTCGCCACGGCTCTCTCTGGAGTTCCGGCAGTTATCTTTACGAGCATTCTCTACGTCGTGGATAACCTTCTGTCGATCCTCGTTCCGAGCTCCTCGGGCATCGCTGCTCTTACGATTCCCATTTTCGGCCCGCTTGTTGAGCTGATGGGCTTAAACCCCGAGGCTGCAGTTACTGGTCTTTCCATGGGCAGCGCGGCCATGTCTCTCATTTCGCCAACAAGCGCGATGCTCGTTGCCGGTCTTGGCGTCTGCAAGATTCCGCTTGGCCAGTGGTGGAAGGTCGCTTGGAAATTCTTCCTGGTCGTAAGCGTTATCTGCATGGCATTCACTGCGGTTTCGGGTCTTATCCCCTTGCCGTAAAAGTAAAACCCTACATACAGTTGTAAGAAAGAAGGATAGAGATGAGCAAAGGTCTGAACGTTCATAGCGAGATTGGCGCCCTTAAGAAGGTGTGCGTCCATCGCCCCGGTATGGATCTTGTAAACATGAAGGCGGAGGATTTCGACCGCGTCTGGATTCACGACGCGTTCTATTTGGACTATGCCCAGAAGGAGCACGATCAGTTTACCGACCTTCTTCGCGGCGCTGGTGCCGAGGTCGTCTATATGGAAGACCTGGTTGCCGAGACGTTCGATAAGGTCGAGGGCGCGCGTGCTCAGTTCATGGGAAAGTTCATGGACGAGTCGGGTATCAAAAACGCTGCTCTTCGCCAGGCGGTTGTCGAGAAGCTCGATTCCATCAAGGACAACAAGGAGTTTGTCCTTACGGCTATGGGCGGACTGTATGTGCGCGACCTCGAGATCCCGCATGTCGGCGGCTCTCTTGTCAGCCTGGACGGCGACGAGCTGAAGGGCGACGACATGGTCCTCTTCCCCATGCCCGCCTCGTATTTCTCCCGTGACCCTCTGGCTGTCGTGGGCAAGGGCGCTACCATGAACCGCATGTACTGGAATCAGCGCAATCGCGAGGTAATCTTCTACGAAACGGTGCTCCGCAACCATCCCGATTACGCCGGTAGCCCCATTTGGTATGACCACAACAGCGAGTGGCATATCGAGGGCGGCGATATCCTCAACATCAACGCCAAGACGCTCGCCATCGGTATTTCCGAGCGCACCCAGACTGCGGCCATCGATGAGCTCGCCAAGAATATGTTCTGGGGTTCCGATGAGGCCGAAATCGAGAACATCTATGCCATCAAGATTCCGCACGGCTACGCCTACATGCACCTCGACACCGTCTGCACGCAGGTCGATCGCGATAAGTTCACGGTCTATCCTGGCATCTACCAGACGCTTCGTGCCTACCGCCTGACCAAGGGCGATTCGGAGGGGGAGGTGCATATCGAGGAGCTCGAGGGCACCCTGCAGCATATTCTCGAGCTTGCGACGGGTATGGACCACATCACCATGATTGAGTGCGGTGGTGGCGATCCGATCGAGGCTTCCCGTGAGCAGTGGAACGATGGTTCCAACACTCTTGCGGTCGCACCGGGCAAGGTCTGCGTGTATGAGCGCAACGTTGTCACCAACGATGCTCTTTACAAGGCCGGCGTCGAGCTGCTCGTCGCCCCCTCCGAGGAGCTTTCTCGCGGTCGCGGCGGCCCGCGCTGCATGACCATGCCGTTCTGGCGTGAGGAAATCTAGTCAGCGTTAGCGTATCTGGGCGGCGCGTGTGCGTCTGCGCCGCCCATCCCTCCTTGTGTGTTCCAACAACCGAAAGGACTCAAATCATGGCTCTTAATCTTTCTGGTCGAAGCGTTCTTACCCTGCTTGACTTTACGTCCGAGGAAATCGAGTACATGCTCGACCTCTCAAAGAACTTCAAGGATATGAAGCGCGCCGGTTATCCGCACCGCTTTCTCGAGGGCAAGAACATTGTCCTGCTGTTTGAGAAGACCTCAACGCGCACGCGCTGTGCCTTCGAGGTCGGCGGTATGGACCTGGGTATGGGTGTGACCTACCTCGACCCCGGCTCGTCGCAGATGGGCAAGAAAGAGTCCATCGAGGATACCGCCCGCGTGCTCGGTCGCATGTATGACGGTATTGAGTATCGCGGCTCCGACCAGTCGATCGTCGAGGAGCTTGCCGCCAAGGCTGGCGTTCCCGTCTGGAACGGTCTGACCAACGAGTACCATCCCACCCAGGCCCTTGCCGACATTCTTACCATGCGTGAGGAGTTTGGCGACACGCGCGGCATGAAGCTCACCTATATGGGCAAGGAGCAGGGCAACGTCAGCGACTCCCTGATGGTTATCTGCGCCAAGCTCGGCATTAACTTCTGCTCCTGCGGACCCAAGGGCGATGTCGAGGGCGCCACGCACTTCGATCCCGAGCTTCTTGAGCGCTGCCAGGAGATCGCCGCTCAGAATGGCTGCACGATCCAGCTCACTGAGGATATCGACGAGGGCGTCAAGGATGCAGACGTGATCTATACGGACGTTTGGGTCGGTATGGGCCAGGCTGAGGAGCTGTGGAAGAGCCGAATCGATCTTCTCTCTCCCTATCGAGTAACGCCCGAGGTCATGGCCAAGGCAAACCCCGGCGCCATCTTTATGCACTGCCTGCCGAGCTTCCACGACACGCAGACCACCATCGGCGCCGAGATTGCCGAGAAGTTCGGCGTGACCGAGATGGAGGTTTCCGACGAGGTCTTTGAGAGCGCGCAGTCTCGTGTGTTCCAGGAGGCCGAGAACCGCATGCATACCATTAAGGCCATGATGTACGCGACGCTTCGCTAGTAGCTGGGAAGTGAACGAATACTATGAGTAAACCGTACGGTAAGCCCGACCGCATCGTCGTCGCCCTCGGCGGCAACGCCCTCGGCAACAACCCCGTCGAGCAGATCGAGGCCGTGAGCAACACCGCCCACGCCCTCCTCGGCCTCATCGAGCAGGGTAACGAGATCATCATCACCCACGGCAACGGCCCGCAGGTC
>DXLS01000016.1:0-73379 GCA_019414605.1 Collinsella sp. | reverse complement strand
GAGGCGCCGCGCGCTCGGGCGGCGCGCCAGGGAGATAGTGGACGAGATAGTCGAGAGGCGCGGTCTCAAGAAGGAGTAACATCGGGACTTGCAGCGACGGACCTCGGGACGCTCTTACACCACGTCTGCGCGCGCCACCCCTCGGCACCTCAAGGATCGTTCATTTTTACAGTATGCGGCTCATGGCGCCTGCTTTTCGCCCAAAATCCAGTATGCAGGCACCCACGGCTGCTGAAAACTCCCAAAAAATGCACGCTGCACCCCACCCTAGGCACCCGCAGCAAGAAGACGAATAGCCTCAGCCTCCCCAGTTACCGCAGGAGGCCCCAGGGCTTACCTCCCAAATCTTTCCGCAGGACGGAAGGACCCCGCCGCGCGAAGCGCGCAACGGGGTCCTGACATGTCCGAGGACGATTTGGGAGGTAAGCCCTGGGGCCTCCGATGAGAGCAGTTCCAGCCGAGGCTATTCGTCGCCGAAGCTGATGCCCAGCGCCTTGGCCTCGCGCACCAGATCGCTCTGGGGGTCGACATACTTGAGCTTGCCGGCGACATCCTCGAGCGGCATGTGGCACATCTTGCCGTCGCGCAGGGCAATCATGTAGCCAAACTCGCCGCGCAGGCAACCCAGTGCCGCCTCGACGCCGCACTGGGTCGCAAAGATGCGGTCCTGGGCATCGGGCTGGCCGCCGCGCTGCGTGTGGCCGGGGATGGCGACGCGGGTCTCGCGACCGGTCTTGGCCTCGATCTCCTTGGCGATGTCGTAGACGATCGACGGACTCGTGCGCTCGGCGAGCTTTTTCTTGTACTCCTTCTTGGACAGCGCCGCGTCCTCCTTGGAGATAGCGCCCTCGGCGACGGCTACGATGGTAAAGCGGCTGCCGGTCTCCATGCGATGCTCGATGGTCTTGATGACGTTGTCCATGTCGTAGGGGATCTCGGGAATCAGGATGACGTCCGCGCCGCCCGCGACGCCGGCATACAGCGGAATCCAACCGACCTTGTGGCCCATGATCTCGATGACAAACACGCGGCCGTGACTCGAGGCAGTGGTGTGGATGTCGTCGATGCACTTGGTGGCGACGTCGATGGCGCTCGTAAAGCCAAACGTCAACTCGGTGCCCCAGGTGTCGTTATCGATGGTCTTGGGCAGGGCGATAACGTTGAGGCCCTCTTCGCGCAGGCGGTTGGCGGTCTTGGTGGAGCCGTTGCCGCCCAGCATAAACAGGCAGTCGAGCTGCAGCTTATGATAGGTGTGGACCATTGCGGGCACCTTCTCGACGCCGTCGGCCTCGGGGATGTCGAGGCGCTTGAACGGCGTGCGGCTCGTGCCCAGGATGGTGCCGCCACGGGTGAGGATGCCGCTAAAATCGGCGGGCGTCATGACACGGAACCTGCTGTAGATAAGGCCCTGGTAGCCGTCCTCAAAACCATAGATCTCGATAGGCTCTTCGCTATTGGTTATAAGCGTTTTGACGATGCCGCGCATGGTGGCGTTGAGCGCTTGGCAGTCGCCGCCACTGGTAAGAAGACCGATCCTGAGCATGATGAATCCTTCCGGGCAAGTTATAACATGCGCATAAGTTTACCCCCGCACACTGTTGATACAGGGGTAAAACGTGTTAGCTCAAGCGTATAGAAATGTAAGCAACGTCAGGCGAGCGTAAGGTCGACGGGCCTGGCTCCTTACGGCGTGAAGGCGTCGACGTCGCCCCAGTGGCGGCGCAGCGTGACGGCGGCAGCGGGCTCGGTGTTGTCAAAGACGACCGACCACTGCGTGTTGCTGGTGATGTCTTCCGGATTGGGCTCTTGCGCCGCAGCGCGTAGGGCCTTCCAAGCGACTGCCTCGTCTTGGGCGCCGGCACGGGCGTCAAGGACACCGGCGATTGCGACGGCGCGTTCCTTGCCATGGCCCAGCTCGCCATTCTTTTGGTTGGGGAGCACCTCGTCACCATAGCAGGCGTAGAAGTTCGTGACCTGGCGTACGGGCGTCGCCTTGCATGCACGGTTGGGATCGCGCGGATCCCACTCCACCACCCGCGCGTCACCGGCGGCGTCGTTGATAAAGAAGTGGTAGTCGCGTCCGGCCATGGCGTGCATGTCGTAGGCAGAAAGCAGGTTGACGGCCTCTTGCGTGGTGGCGGCACGGTCGAGCACCAGACGGATGGCGAGCGAGGTATTGATGACGGGGCGTTGCGTGTCCTGGTCACAGGGTTTGGAATCCAGGGTGAGCACGGCAATGGACACGCCACATTCGTTAACACCGTCGAGCTGGGCAAACGGGCCCATCAACGCCGCAGCGCGTCCGCCGACGGAGTCAAGCGGAGTGTTATCGCCCAGGTTGTTAAGGGCCGCAACGCCGATGGAGGCATAGCCGCCGCGCGGGTGATTACGCACCAGCAGCGCCGAGGTGTCGTCCTTAAAGTCGTAATTGCGACCGGTGCGCACGCGGCCTTCGGCATCTACGGCGACAAAAGCGCTGCAGGCAAACTGGGGCGCCTGGACATGTGCCGGCACACCGGGCAGCACCTGCGCCACCACGGCATCGATGTAGGCCTGGTCGTCGCGCACACCAGCGGCGATGATGCGATCAAGATCGTAGTCGTAGGCGATGTCGATTGCGTACAGGTCATAGCCATCCGCGTAGCCGGTCAAGCGTTTGAGTGACGCGGCGGACTTGATTTGTTTGTGATAAACGATGCCGGTGGCAGCGGCAAGGCCGACGGCGACTCCCGCGACACCGCAGGCGATGGCAATGTTACGTGGCTTCATGACGGCTCCTTTCGTCCTGTTAGCGTAATTGTCGCAAAAGGAGTGCGGGCATGATGGCTCAACTTGGCGAGCGGCGCGGGATTAAACATGGAATGAAAGGCACGGCACTGGCGCGGCGGGGTATGCTGGAGGGAACCATCAACCCAGTGAAAGGGGAGAGCATGACGGATCAGGAAACGCCCGAGCGCGCGCATGTGACGGCCGATGATATCGAGGCCGCTAACGACCTTATCGACTTTATCGAGGCGTGCCCCAGCATGTTCCATACGGCGGCGACCATTATGGCCGAGCTCGACGAGGCAGGCTTTACCTACCTGCCCGAGAACGCGGCGTGGGATATCGAGCCGGGCGGGCGTTATTACACGCAGCGCAATACCTCGAGCGTTGTTGCCTTTAAGGTGGGCGAGGACCTGGCTGCTACGTGGGGCGAGGACGGCGTTGCCGGCGACTATCATTTTCAGCTCACGGCGTCGCACAGCGATTCGCCGACGTTTAAGGTCAAGGCCGTGCCCGAGCTTGACGGCGCGGGCGAAACGCTGCGCCTGAACACCGAGGCTTACGGCGGCATGATCGACTACACCTGGTTTGATCGTCCGCTCGCGCTGGCCGGACGCGTGCTGGTGCGCGAGGGCGACCGTATTGAGAGCCGCCTGCTTGCCACCGAGCGCGAGGTCGCTATTATCCCGAGCCTTGCCATCCACATGAACCGCGGCGTTAACGAGGACTTTGCTCCCAACCGAGCCATTGATCTGTGCCCGCTCATCAGCGCCGGTGACCTTAAGCAGGGAGATTTTGACGCCCTGATCGCTGACGAACTGGACGTTGAGCCCGAGCAGATCCTGGGCCGCGATCTGTTCCTGGTCAATCGTCAGGATGCGCGCATTTGGGGCTGGGCCGACGAGTTCATCTCGACGCCCAAGCTCGACGACCTGGCCTGCGCCTACACCTCACTGCAGGCATTTTTGGGTGCCGAGAACGCGCACGACGTTTCGGTCTTCTGCTGCTTTGATAATGAGGAGGTTGGCTCCGAGACCAAGCAGGGCGCCATGTCGACGTTCTTGGCCGACGCGCTGCGCCGCATCAACGGATCGTTGGGCTTTGACGACGAGTCGTACCACCGCGCACTTGCCGCCTCGATGCTTGTAAGCTGCGACAATGCACATGCCGTGCACCCCAACCATGCCGAGAAGTGCGATGCCCGCAATCAGGTGGTACTCAACGGCGGCATCGTCATCAAGGAGGCCGCCAACCAGCACTACTGCACCGACGCCTTTAGCCGCGCGGTGTTCCAGGCCATTTGCGATGACGCCGACGTGCCCACGCAGGCCTTTGCCAACAAGAGCGATATGGCCGGCGGTTCTACCCTGGGCAATCTGTCCAATATGCAGGCGAGCATGCATGCCGTGGACGTGGGCCTGCCGCAGCTTGCCATGCACTCGAGCTACGAGACCGGCGGCGTGCGCGACGTGATGTACGCTATCCGCGCCCTCACCGCCTTCTACGAGCGCAACCTAACCATCAACGGCGCCGAAAGTGTGGAGCTCTAAAACCTGCCAAAAAGGGATGTTAATTTTGGCAGGTTTTATCTGGGCGAATGCAAAGGGTGAAACCGAACTGGATTGGTGATGCGTAGCCGCCGAGGTGCAGTGTGCCTCGGCGGCTTTTTGTGTACAGAGTACGGCTAATGCTTATAAATGCTATACATGCTTTACGTATCTACCATAGAGTTTTATGATAGTTTTGAAGTATTAAGGAGGGGTTATGACCACAACAGCCGCTCAGATCAACGTACGTCTCGATGCCGATCTTAAAAGGAGTGGGGACGCCGCTCTCTCCAAGGCCGGTATGACGCCGAGCCAAGCGGTGCGAGCGCTCTGGCAGCTTGCAGCGTCGCTGGCCGATCGCCCCGGTGCGCTCGAGGATATCCTGTTGCCCAGTCGTGCCCGGGCGGAACAGCGCGAGCGCGAAAAGGCCGCCAAACGTAAGCTCGAGCTCATGGATCAGGGGTCGAAGCTGTTCGCTGCCGCTTGCTGTGAGTCGGGAATCGATATGGTCAAGGCTCAGCCATCGGACGACGAAGAGCTCAAACGGAATGCCTATGCGGATCGCTATGGCGAGGAGATGAGCTGGCTCTATGAGTGAGACTCCAAAGCACATCTTGGTTGACACCAACGTGTGGCTCGATTACTTCATTCCCTCACGACGTGGTCGTTCGGTGGCGATTGAGTTTTTACGCGATGCATGCACGGCGCAGGTTGATTTGCTGTACGCGGCGACATCGTCCAAAGACCTGTTTTATTTGATTTCAAGCGAACATAAGGCATGGTATCGGCGCGAGCATGGTTCGCTTTCCCAGTATGCCGCTACGGTAGCGACTTCGCTTGCATGGGATTGTCTTAGCGTGCTGTCGCAGCTTGCCACGCCAGTGCCCTGTGACCTGAGCGATATATGGATGGCGAGCAGGCAGCGTGAGCTCCATAGCGATTACGAAGACGATTTAATCATTGCGGCAGCGATACGCGCTCAAGCAGATCTACTGGTCACCAACGATGTCAAACTCTGTTCACACGCACCCGTCGCAGCAATGAGTGTAGAAGACGCAAAAAATTATTTAGCAACGCTCTAGCAATTTGAAGACCCTGCAGGTTGAGCAAACGTCAGCGAGAGCCCGCCAGAGTGAGCAAGGTGACGTGAAAGAGGAGGGCATAGGCCTTTTGGCCATGCCCGACGATTGAACGTCAGATTGCCGCTCTGGCGGGCTCGCAGCGTCGAGGGGTTCCGGCGTTTGGCAAAACGCCGGAACAATTAGTGCTCGATCCAGCAGCGCAGGGTCTCGCCGGCCTGCAGGTGACGCAGATTCTCGGCGGCGATGTCGACCACGTTGTTAAGTGTGGCTGCCAGGTGGAACCAACCGGAGACGTGCGGCGTGATGAGCATGTTGGGTGCATCCCACAGTGGGCTTGTCTCAGGCAGCGGCTCGGGGTCGGTGACGTCGACCGCGGCGCCGGCGAGATGTCCCGACTCCAGGGCGGCAACCAAGTCGTCGGCGACCACAAGATCGCCGCGGCCGCCGTTGGCAAAGAAGGTGCCCGGTTTCATCGCGGCGAAGAACTCGGCGTTCGCCAGGCCGCGGGTCTCGGGTGTGCTGGGCATAAAGGATGCGACGATGTCGGCCTCGGCTAGGCGCTCGGACAGGGCATCCATGCCGTCCATGTCCTCAAACACAATGGGATAGACGAGCGGATGGCGCTTGATGCCGCGGACGTGCGCACCCATGCTGCGGCAGAGCGTGGCAAAGTGGCCGCCGATATCGCCCGCGCCCAGCACCAGCACGTTGACATTTTTGAGCGAGGTGACCGGGCCCAAGTCCTCCCAGCGATGTTCGCGCTGCAGGTCCTGGTAGCCGGGCAGGCGCTTCATCATTGACAGCACCATGGCAAACATGTGCTCGCTCACGGCCTGGCCGTAGGCGCCCACCGAGCAAGACAGCTTGGCGTCAGCCGGCACGGTGCCGGCAGCAAGGTAGTCGTCATAGCCCGCGGTCTGCAGCTGCAGTAGCTGGAGGTGCTCGCATGCGGTAAGCAGGGCAGGGTCTATGTTGCCCAAGATCACGTCGGCGTTGGCGACTTGTTCATGCGTGATGGCGTCGGCGCTCGTATAGATAAAGTTCTCGCCCGGAGCGCTCGACTCAAGAATTGCGCGATGGCGGTCGTTGACGGGCAACAAAACCAGGATGTTCACAAGCAGTCCTCTCCGCTTGACCTGCCAAAAAGGGACAGGTTTATTTTGGCAGGTTTTATCAGGCAAAACGCTTAAATAAAGCGCCGGGCGCTCATGGACGGTTTATAAGTCCATGAGCGCCCGGCGTCCGTGCGGCTACCAGCTCAGCAGCTCGTAGCCGTCCTCGGTCACTACGAGCTGTACCTCGCACTGGGCCGAATCGCTGCCGTCCTTGGTGCGCACGCACCAACCGTCACCCTTGCTAATCTTGATGTCGGGCGCTCCGGCATTGACCATGGGCTCGATGGTAAAGACCATGCCCGGAGCCATGATGGTGTCCACATCGGGCGCCTCGGTGGTAAAGCCTACAAACGGGTCCTCGTGGAACTCCTTGCCAATGCCGTGTCCGCCGTACTCGCGCACCACGCTAAAACCGGCGTCCTCGACCGTCTTTTGCACGGCCTCGGCCATCACGGACAGCGGTAGCCATGGCTTGACGGCGGCTAGACCCGCTTCCACGCTGGCGCGAGTGACGTCGACCAGACGCTGGCGCTCGGCAGAGACCTTGCCGATGCAGAACATGCGGCTCGAATCGCTAAAGTAGCCGTCCAAGATCGTGGAACAATCGACGTTGATGATGTCGCCCTCGTGCAGCACGTCCGTATCGCAGGGGATGCCGTGACAGACCACGTCGTTGATCGAGGTGCACACGCTCTTGGGGTAGCCCTCATAGTTGAGGTCAGCCGGCGTGCCATCGTGTTCGATGGTGTAGTCGTAGATCATCTGGTCGATCTGGTTGGTGGTCATGCCCGCGGCGATGTGCTCGCCTACGTAGTCGAGCACGCCCACGTTGATGGCGGCCGAGCGCTTGATGCCCTCGATGTCGGCGGGTGTCTTGTAGAGCGTGCGGGGCAGAACCTCCCAGCCCTCTTCCCACAAGCGCTCGAGGCGCTCATCAAAGGCGCTATGGCATTTCTTATATTTTTTGCCGCTGCCGCACCAGCAGGCGTCGTTGCGGCCGGGCACGGGTCCATTGTCAAACATGGCTAACTTCCTTTCATTCGCAGCTAGTATAGCCCACCCGCAGACCAGCTCATTTGGGATGGGGCTAATTTAGCTGCTGGCGGGCGGCCGCGCTAGTAGCTCACCTGGCAGGGAATACCGAGGGCGCGCACGCGCGCGGCAATGGCGTCGAGCACCTCGGGCGCTGCTTTGGCAAGGCCGGCGACTGGTGTCTCGCGCGCGACCGTGTAGATGGTCGCCTCCTGCGGACGAATGCGCTCAAGCGCCGCGAGCCAGGGGGCAACATACTCCTCGCCGGTATTGTCGATGAGCTTGCCCTGATACTCGCCGGTCAAAAAGATCGTCTGGATAATAACGTGACCGTCAAAGCTTGCGAACGTCTCGATCTGGTGTTCGACGTTGTAGGGGCCAACAGGCTGGTCGAGCAGCTGGATAAACGCCGGGTCGACGGTATCGAGCTTAAGAATGTTGTCGTCGACCATCATGAGCGCGTCGTGCACCTCGGGGCGGTCGGCGCGTGTGCCGTTGGAGAGCACGGCGATCTTGGAGTTTGGGGCAAGCTCGTCGCGCAGTGCGACGGCGCCGGCGATGGCCCGTGGAAACTCCGGTGCGGCGGTGGGCTCGCCGTTGCCTGCGAAGGTGATTACATCGGGGAGCTCGCCCTCGGCTGCCATCTCGCGCAGCTTTGCCTCGAGCGCTTCGAGTACCACGGCAGCCGTGTTATACGGCTCATGGCAGGGGCGCTCGGCGTTGAGGCCGTTCTCGCAGTAGATGCAGTCGAACGTGCAGATTTTGCCGCTGGCCGGCATCATGTTGACGCCGAGCGAGAGACCAAGGCGACGGCTGCGAACGGGCCCAAAGATGGGGCTGGCATTCAAAAACGTAGACATAGGCATATGCTCCTCAAGACAATTGTGCCTAAGCATAGCATCGGCTCCAAAGCAAGGTGTGGGCTCTTGCTTTACAAGTTTCGTTTTTTCACGTCGCTCATGATGCCGTGCCATGAAAAGCCTCGGGTCGGGTAAAGTTAATCTGTTAACAAGGTGTAAAGCAATGCGGGTCCATCCAACCGTGCTGACGTGCAACTGGATGAGCATTGATGATGGGGGCACAACATGGATTTTACGGTCGAGAATGCGGGCACCACGATTGCCTGTCGCGAATATGCCGACCCGGATGTGTCGCCTGATGCACCCGCCTTGGTGTGCGTGCACGGCGCCTGCGTCGACGGTGTCTTTTTTGACGGTATCGCCCGCGAGCTCGCCTGTGACTATCGCGTCATTGCCTACGACCGCCGCGGTTGCGGTGAGAGTGGCGACGCTGCAGACGGACGCTACGACCTCGCCGCCCAAGCCGCCGACCTGCAGGCCGTTATCGAGCATATTGGCGCTCCGGCAAACGTGCTCGCGCACAGTGCCGGTACGTTGGTGGCCCTGGAGCTTCTCCGTGCAAACCCCGACATAATCTCGCGTGCGATTCTGCATGAACCCGCCGTGACGGATGAGGGCGCCGGCCTGGGCGCGGCCCCGGTTTTGCTCGAGATGATCGCCGCGGGAAAGGTCTCCAGGGCATTACGGGCCTTCCTGGGCGCCATCGGCGATTCGGATCCTGAGGCCCCCAAGTTAACCGAGGCAGAAGCCAAGCACGCCCTGCGCAACGGCCGCAGTTTCATGGCGAACGAATACGGGATTACTATGACCTGCATTCCCGATTGGGATAGTGTTCGTGCGTCGAAAACGGTGGCCGCCGTGCTCCTGGGTGAGCTCTCGATTGGCACGCCCCGCGAGGCGGGCACGAGGATGGCGGCTGAGCTTTTGGACTGTCCGCTCGTAATGGTTCCCGGCGCGCACAACGGCCTGCGCGATCGCCCGGCAGCGGCTGCTCAGACTGTCCGTGGCATCCTGGAGCTCTAGCAGCCGTAAAAATCAAAACAGCCTTCACCCGCAAACGTTTCGGCAGTGTTAACAAATGTGCTCAAAACCTCACGTCTGCGGCTTCAATTGCACCGTCTGCCAACTCATAAAAATGTAACGGCATTCACGTGCTTACCTGCATCGGCAAGGTGTTACCCTTGTAACATTTGGAACCCATCGCTACCATGCGAAACTATCGAAAGGGCCCCATATGCTCAATAATCACGAGGCCAATCTAACCGACGAGGAGGCTGCCGCCGAGGTCGCCCGCGTCGCGCAGACCTACCCCGTGGTGCGTTTGCTGTCGGCCGACCAGATTAAGAGCGAGCCTAACTGCTTGCTCGCCGGCGATCGCTGCCCTTGTCTGCGTCAGTCGAGTCTTGAGGCCTTGGCAGATTCGGGCGAGGTGTCGGAGCAACTGCTCAACGATGGTGTTGAGTACCGTGCCCGTCTGCGCCCTCTAAAGGTCGAGGGCGAGCCTCACGTCTTGCTGATGGTGCGTCCGATTGATGAGCAAGAGGCCACAGAAGAGGACCTTGTCTACACCGACGTGCTGACGGGCGTGCGCAATCGCCGATATTACGAGGAAAAGCTCCGTGGCGCCCGCGTGAATGCCGGCGTTGCGATGATTGACCTTGATGATTTTAGGGCCTTCAACGATACGTGTGGCCGTCATGCCGGCGACCTTGCGCTCGGTGCTGTGGCGACAGCCATACGCAGCGGTATTCGTTCGACTGACGAGCTTGTGCGCTATGGCTGCGACAAGTTTGTGGCCGTCATGCCCGATATTCCCTCCGATGACTTCGCCCGTCGCCTGCGTCAGGTATCCGATGCCGTTCATTCCACGATTATTCCGGGCCATGAGTACGTGAGCTTGACGGCATGTGTTGGTGGCGTTCGCATTCATGGCGAGACGGTCGATGAGGGCGTTGGCCGCGCTGTCCAGTTACTGAGCCGTGCTAAGGCAAAAGCCGGTACGGTCGTGACCGATGCCGATTCCATCGAGGCCTTCCAAAGCGAAAAGCCTTCGGTGCTTATTGTCGATGACTCCGAGATGAACCGAGCCATTCTCAGCGAGATGCTCAAGGACGAGTATTGCATCCTCGAGGCCGACCACGGTCGTGCGGCGCTCGACATGGTCGACCGCTATGGCGATGAGTTGTCGCTCGTGCTGCTGGATATTGTCATGCCGGGCGTAAGCGGCTTTGAGGTGCTGGCCGATCTGTCGCGCCGATCGGTTAGTGACAATCTGCCCGTCATCATGATCTCGAGCGAAGATTCCGACGATGTGGTTCTGCGCGCGTACGAGCTGGGCGCCTCGGACTATATCAACCGCCCGTTTGACTCCCGTGTCGTGCGCCGCCGTGTAAGCAACACCATCCGCCTATACGCCAAACAGCGCCGCCTGACGAACCTGCTGTCCCAGCAGTACAACGAGCACGTCAAGAACAGTCGCATGCTCATCGACATCATGGCCGGCGTCATGGAGCTTCGCAACGGCGAGAGCGGCAGGCACGTTACGAACATCGAAAAGCTGACCGAGCTGCTGCTTGGCTGTCTGGTCCGGCGTAGCGGCGCGATCTCCCTCGACAATGAGGAACGCTCCACGATTGCCCTGGCTTCGGCGCTACACGATATCGGCAAGATGTCGATTGACGATGCGATTCTCAACAAGCCCGGACGCCTTACGCCCGAGGAGTTCGAGATTATGAAGACGCATACCACGATCGGCGCCGACATGCTGCTTGAGCTGGGCCGCCATCACGTCGGTAATGCGCTTATGGAATATGCGTACCAGATTGCGCGTTGGCACCACGAGCGCTGGGACGGCAAGGGCTATCCCGATGGCCTTAAGGGTGACGAAATTCCCATTGCCGCACAGGTGGTTTCGGTGGCCGACGTGTACGATGCGCTGACGAGCGTGCGCGTGTACAAGGACGCTATCCCGCACGAGGAGGCGATCCAGATGATTCTGGACGGTAAGTGCGGTACCTTTAACCCGCTGCTTCTCGATTGCCTGCTCGAGGTGCAAGACCAAATTGCCGAGACATTGGCACGCCCCGCCGATGTCGTCGCGTTTCCTACGATTTAGTTTGACCAAAGGAGTTTTTAATCCATGATTTCCATGCGTGAGGCGTATGAGAAGATCGGCGCTAATTATGAAGACGCGTGCGCTCGGCTGATGGGCAAGGAGATGCTTTCCCACTTTGCCCTCAAGTTTTTGGATGACGAGAGCATGGACAAGCTGGAGGCCGCTATGGCGGCGGGAGACGCCGAAGGTGCGTTTATGGCAGCGCACACGCTCAAGGGCGTGAGCCAGAACCTGGGATTCGATAATCTGTACGAGCCGGCGGTCGTGGTGACCGAGGCGCTGCGCGGCGCCGATGCCGTTGACGGTGCTCGCGAGGGAATGCATGCGTTGCAGCAGCAATATGCGGCAACGATGTCGGCCCTGCGCGAGGCGGCCGAATAAGAGCTTGCGGGCCTTGGGCTGTGTGCCGGCTACATATAGGTAAAAGGGCTCCCCGTCGGACCATGTGGCCGGCGGGGAGCCCTTGTCTGTTGTGCGGTTCGCGAACTAACGGGCCTGCTTAACCTTTGCCGCTGCCTCGACAAACGACTTCCACAGGTTAAAGTCGGTCTCGAGCGTCTGCCAGGTGTACTCGGGATGCCATTGCACACCCAAGCAGAACGGCTGGCCTTCGACCTCAATGCACTCAGGAACGCCGTCGGTTGCCTTGGCGACCAAGCGCGTGCTTTTACCCAGACGATCGACGCAGCAGTGGTGTGCGGAGTTGGTCTGGATCAGCCTGTGCCCGCCAACCGCGCGTTCAAGCAGCGAGCCCGGCACGACCTCGACGGGATGCACGGGGTCGTTGAGCACGTGGGCGTGGCGCCACTGCGTGCGGCCCTCGCGAGCGCCCAGGCTCGGCACGTCCATGCACAGGGTGCCGCCGGTGGCGACGTTGAGCAGCTGCGTGCCGCGGCAGGTGGTAAAGAGCGGCTTCTTGGCGCGAAGCACCTCGCCGACCAGCTTAAACTCAAAGCTATCGCGGATCTCGCAGCAGAGGGTGGGGTCGTAGGGTCGATCATCGCCCCAACGTTTGGGATTGACGTCGGGGCCGCCGGGGATGGCGATGCCGTCGGCGATATCAACGTAATGACGGATGACCTCAATGTCCTCGGTGATGGACATCTGCAGCGGCAGGCCGCCAGCGGCAAGGATGGCATCGACAAAGACACTTGCGATTTCCTCGTTGGGGGAGAGCATCTCGGTTAAAAACGGCTCTGCCTCTTCCCAGCGCGGTGCGACGAGGATGAGTGGGCGGTCGGCGGGGGTGACGTCGACGTGCGGGGTGTATGACGATGAAGTGCGAGTTCCGATCATAGGTGTAACTTTCGAGTTTGGATGGGCATGGCTGGCGGGTGGGCGGTCTGGTTAGTGGCCCTTGATGGAGTTGAGGAAGTCCTGGGCGCGCTTGGTCTGGGGGTGGTCGAAGAACTCGTCGGGCGTGCCGGTCTCCACGATCTGGCCGTCGGCCATAAAGACGACGCGGTCGGCCACGCGGCGGGCGAAGTTCATCTCATGCGTAATGACGATCATCGTCATGCCCTGCTGGGCCAGACGGACCATGACCTCGAGCACCTCGTTGATCATTTCGGGATCGAGGGCGCTCGTGGGCTCGTCAAAGAGCATGGCCTTGGGCTGCATGGCAAGTGAACGGGCGATGGCCACGCGCTGCTGCTGGCCGCCCGAGAGCTGTGCGGGCACCTTATCGGCCTGCTCGGCAACGCCCACGCGGCTCAGCAGGTCCATGGCGCGCTCACGAGCCTCCTCCTTGGACATGCCCAGCACGTCGACCGGCCCCAGCATGACGTTCTGCAGTACGGTCATATGTGCGAACAGGTTGAACTGCTGAAACACCATGCCCAGCTCGGCACGCATGCGGGCAAGGTCCTTGCCTTCCTGCGGCAGGGGCTCGCCTTCGATGAGGATCTCGCCCGAGTCGATGGTTTCCAGGCGGTTGATGGTGCGGCACATGGTCGACTTGCCCGAGCCCGAGGGGCCAATTACAACGACGACCTCGCCGCGGTCGACCGAGAGATTGATGTCGTTGAGGACGTGCAGGTCGCCATAGTGCTTATCGACGTGTTTGAGCTCGATCAGCGGCTGATTGCCGGTGGAAGAAGTGCCCTGTGCCATGGTGCTCGGCTCCTTATGACTCGAAATGGTAAAGCGTTAGCGGATGATGGTCGCGCCGGTCTTGTGCGAAACATAGACAGCGGCCTTGTTGATCGCGACGTTGATGAGGATGTAGATGACCGCGATTACCAGGTAGACCGACACGAGGGCGTCGTAGTTGGTAATGAGCACGCGGGCGTTTTGCATGAGGTCGGGGTAGCTCACAACGTAGGCGACGGTGGTGTCCTTGACCACGACTACAAGTTGTGAAATCAACGACGGAATGATAAACCGAATCGCCTGCGGCAACACGATTTTAAAGGTGATTTTAGCCTTGGAGAGACCAAGTGCCTGGGCCGCCTCGACCTGCCCGTGCGGTACGGCGTTGACGCCGGCGCGGAAGATCTCGGCAAGTACGCCGGCTGCAGCGAGCGCGACGGGGAGCGTGAGCATCCAAAACGACGGCAGCGCGATCTTGTACTGGGGCAGCACCAAAAAGAAGAAGTAGATGAACAGAAGGCTCGGCACGCCGCGGAAGAAATCGGTGAGCACGCGGCAGACCAGCTGCAGCGGCTTAATGTCGCTGGTGCGGCCGAGCATAAGGGCTAAGCCCAGTACCAGCGCAATGACGCCGGCGGTGAGTGCGACTTTAACGGTGCCCTCAAAGCCGGCAAGCAAGAACTTCCAGGTGGTGAGGTGCGTGAAGAAATACCAATAGTGGACCGAAAGCTGACCGGTCACATAAAAGCGCTGCAGTACCAGGACGGCGAGCGCGGCGACGGCAACAAGCGAGATGGCGGTGCCGATGCGAATCTTGGCGCGCATCTTGGGGCCGGGAGCCTCGTAGAGCGCATCGCGCATGGTAAGTGCAGGGGAGGAATGCTTGCTCATCGGAGGATCCTCACCTTCTTATCGATGTAGTTGCCAACGTGGCTCACCACAAAGGCCGTGCCCAGGTAGCCGAGCGCCGAGATAAAGAACGCGGCGACGCCGCCGAGCGAGCGCGTGTTGATGTAGCTCACCACGCCGGTGAGCTCCTGCGGTTTAAACGGCACCTGGCTGCCGAGCGCGGTGGTGAGCATGACGGCGATAAAGAGGTTGGTCATGGGCAGCACGCTCGAGCGCAGTGCCTGCGGAATCACGATTTTGGCGAGGATGCGGTTAAAGCTCATGCCCAGCGAGCGGGCGGCTTCTACCTGGCCGACGCCGACGGTGTTGATGCCGCTCATGAAGTTCTCGGAGCCAAAGGCCGAGCCCAAAAGGACCGTGGCGACGATAACGCAGGTGCGGTAGGGCAGGACGACCTTGAGCGGCGGCAGCGCGTAGACGACGATGATGAGCAGCGCGATGCCGGGGATGTTACGAAAGACCTGGACATACAGGTCGCCAAAGACGCGCAGCGGCTTGAGCGGCGACACGCGCATCACAGTGACGGCGACGGCCAGCACCATGGCGATGGCAAACGACTCAAGCGTCATGCCCCAGGTTGCGAGCAGCGCGTCGATATAGTTCTGGCCATAGAGCGACCAGAGCTCGGAGAGACTCATGCGGACCTCCCGCCGATAAGGAAAGGGGCTCCCGTGTGTACGGAAGCCCCGACAACTCAGTAAGGAAACAGTTTATCGCAATAAGCGCATCGTGCGTTTCCGTATGGTTTCGTTGCGGCCGTTACTAGGCTCGCTGTCTAGGCGCCAATCTCGGGCAGCTCAGGAACATTGGTGTCGCCCGTACGGTCACCGATGCAGATCTGCCACAGCTCGGTCCAGGTGCCGTCGTCCTCGATCTTCTTAAGGAAGTCGTTGACAAAGGCGACGCCGTCGGAATCGAGCGGCAGGCCGATGCCGTAGGGCTCCTTGTTGCCGAAGGGCTTGCCGGCGATCTTGTACTTGCCGGGCTCGCGGACCAGGGCGCTCTGCTGCATGTTGTTATCGATGACGTAGGCGTCAACGCGGCCCTGCTGGAGTGCTTGACGGGCCTCCTCGTCGGTCTTGAACTCCTGCTGGCTGGCCTTGGGGGCGAACTCCTCCAGGATGGCGGGGCCGTTGGAGCCGGACTGGACGGCAACGTTCTTGTCGGCCAGGTCGTCGACGCTCTTGATGTCATCGTTGTCGGCGAGCACCAGGATGGCCTGCTGCGTGTAGTAGTAGGGACCGGCAAAGGAGACGAGCTTCTTGCGTTCGTTAGTGATGGTGTAGGTGGCAAAGACAGCGTCGACCTGGCCGTTCTGCAGGACAGACTCGCGCGTGTCCGAGGTCACCTGGGTGATCTCGACCTTGTTCTCGCCCAGAATGTAGTTGGACAGGAGTTGTGCGATACCGGCATCGAAGCCGCGGGTCTGACCGTCTTTCTCGTTGAGGAGGGAGAAGAGTGTGGAGGTCTGAACGCCACCGATCTTAAAGACACCGGCGTCCTTAACGGCCGTGGCCCAGGTGCTGGCGGCGATGGCATCGTCATCGGCCTTGGGGCCGTCGTTGACGAGCTTGTCGAATGCCTTGGCATCGAGCGTGGCGGAAACCTCGGTATCCTCGGAGCCCTTGGAGGAGCCGGCGGCGGAACCCTTGTCGGCCTCGGCGCTGGTGTCGGAGCAGCCGGCAAGACCAAGGCCGGCGACGGTTGCGAAGGTAGCGGCGACAAAGCCGCGGCGGTCGAGAACGACCTGCTGGGAGAGGTTCTTGCTCATGGTAGAACACCTTTCTCAATAAAATCCCTAGCGGTTGAGTAGAGTTATACCCTATCGCGCTCAAATGGGTCAACACGAAATAACTCAGAAACATACCTACCTTATGGGTTATTGTACCTACCAAAAAGGGACAGGCACCTTTGTGGTGGTTCTTGCAGATGTGACGGCCTGCCTCGCTGCTTTGTCTCAATCTGTAACAGGTAGACGAGGAAATGGGTTCTAACTGTTACAGATCGAGATTTTCTCTTCAGGGGAATTCGAATGTCTCAATCTGTAACATCTGGAGGGCCAAAAGGTCTCTATCTGTTACAGATTGAGACAAAGGTCTGGGACTAAGACGTCTTATCTAGATCTGTAACAGTTAGACGGGAATTCGGGCTCTAGATGTTACAGATTGAGATAATTGAGCTGTGAAAACAAAAACCTCCGCAGGGGCGCTTCCCTTGCGGAGGTTTTCTTACTCGTTGAGTAGCCTTACGGCTTCGGCGGCCATGTTCTCGACCGTCATGCCGTTCTGTGCGAGCAATTCGTTGGGGTCGTAGCGGTCGGGGAAGCCCTTGGCGATGCCGAAGGTGCGGGTACGCACGGGCGTGCAGGCCAGGTAGCACGCCACGCGCTCGCCCCAGCCGCCGTCCAAGATGCCGTCCTCGAGGGTGACGACAACACGATGCTCGGCAGCAAGGCTATCGAGGAACTCGCGGTCGAGTTCGGTTGCAAAGCGCGGGTTGACGAGCGTGGCCTCGATGCCGTACTCGGCGGCCAAGCGGTTTGCCACGCGCTCGCCCAGCTCAAAGAAATCGCCGAGTGCGAGCACGGCAACGTCGCGGCCCTGACGCACCACGTTGTAGCGAACGGCACTGTACTCGGTGTCTTCGGCGGGCGCCAGATCGGGACGGCTCACCAGGCCAATACCAGGTACACGAATCGCCACGGGATGCTCGCGGTGGTCGAGCGACCAGCTCAGCATGGACAGATATTCCTCCATGCAGGCCGGCGCTAGGTAGCGCATGTTGGGAAGAGCGCCCAGCATGGAAATATCGAAGAACGAGAGGTGCGTCTCGGATGTGGTGCCAAAGATTGACGCACCAAACACCAGGATGGTTGCGGGGGCGTCGTTGAGGCACAGGTCGTGCCACAGCTCGTCGTAGGCGCGCTGCAAAAACGTGCCGTACACACCAAAGACTGGCTTGGCGCCCGAGCGCGCAAGCGCGGTGGCAAAGGTCACGGCGTGCTCCTCGGCAATGCCCACATCGACGAACTGTTTGCCGGCGGCAGCGCGAAGTTCGGGTGTAAAGCCCATGATGTAGGGCGTGGCGGCCGTGATGCCCACGACCTGCGGATCGCGCTCGATGGCGGCGCTGAGCGCCTCGCCCGTAATATCGGCATAGATGCGCGGTGCGGGCTCGCTCGGATGGCCCGGGCAGAGCTTGCGGCCGGTCGCCATGTCAAAGGGGCCTACGTGATGCCAGCGCTCGGGGTCGTTTTGGGCCGGCTCAAAGCCCTTGCCCTTGGCGGTCGAGACGTGGAGCACGATGGGATGATCGATATTGCGCAGTTCCTGCAGCGCGTCGACGAGGGCCAACACATCGTTACCGGCGTCTAGATAGCGGTAGTCGAGCCCCATCGCGCGGAAAACGTTGCGCTCACAGGTGCCGTTGCTGGCGCGCAGCTCGGTCAGATTACGATACAGGCCGCCATGGTTCTCGGCAATGGACTGGTCGTTATCGTTGACGATGATGATCAGGTTGCTATCGAGTTCGGCGGCATTGTTGAAGCCCTCAAACGCCAGGCCACCCGAAAGCGAGCCGTCGCCAATAACAGTAATGACGTTATACGTGTCACCCGCCAGGTCGCGCGCGTGGGCAAGGCCGCAGCCCAAGCTCACCGAGGTCGAGGTATGCCCCATGGCAAACAGGTCATGCTCAGACTCGTCGGGATTGGCAAAGCCAGAAGCCTCACCATAACGCTCCGGATCGATATAAGTGTACGCGCGCCCCGTCAGCGCCTTGTGGGCGTAGGTCTGGTGCGAAACGTCAAAGACAATCTTGTCGATGGGGGAGTTAAACACGCGATGAAGCGCAACCGTAAGCTCAACGACGCCCAGGTTGGGGGCAACGTGCCCGCCGACGGCGGCGGAGCTTTCGAGGATTGCCTGGCGGATCTCGCCGCAGAGCAGCGGAAGCTCGGCGCGGTCGAGAGCCTTGACGTCCTCGGGCGTTGTCGTTTGCGTAAGCAGCATCGTTGTGGGTTACTCCATGCGAATCGAGCACCGGCGCTCCCTCGGCCGGCACAATTGCACAAAACAGTCTCGCACATTTTGGCGTTTGATATGTGACGGCGGCGCGGTAATTCGCCAACTGGCGGGGCAAAACGTTTTGTCCGATGCCATACTGGTAGATTCGATGATGATTTTATTCCATGCGTACAGGCCGTGGCTTGTCGCCGTGAGTCGCTGGAAGGAGGCAGCATGTCCGATGTCATTCGTGCCGAGAAAATCGCGTGCGAAGTGGACCATGCTGCCCGTCAACTGGCACAGGCGGGCCGCCTGGACCTGACGCGCGAGTTTATCCAGCATGGCGATGTGACGGTGTATACGCATGTGACCTCGGTAGCGCAGGCGAGTCTGTCCTTTGCCGAGCGCTTGGGCCGCGTCGGTGTCTCGGTTGACCGCGCCTCGTTGCTGCGCGGGGCCCTGCTGCACGATTACTTTCTCTATGACTGGCACGATCCCGACCCAAGCCATCGGCTGCATGGCTTTCGCCACCCGTTTTTTGCCCTGGCACGTGCGGAGGAAGATTTTGAGCTGACGCCGCGCGAACGGAATATTATCGTGCGGCATATGTTTCCGCTGGTGCCAGTGCCGCCGACGTGTCGTGAAGCTTGGATTGTATGCCTGGCAGATAAATGGTGCGCTCTGCGCGAGACGGTTGCCGGCCGCCTGCCGCGCAAGGACGAGGCGGACGATGACGTGAGTAAAGCATCGAGCGAAAAGAGGAGAGGGTAGACGGTGGAAACCGCGATTGATATGGCGTTTGGCGGCGCGACGCTTGCCGCCTGCCCGCTCTCGGCACTGGTGCTCTCGTTTGTCTTTTACGGGTTTTGCGGCTGGGCGTGGGAGTCGACAGTATGCGCCATGCTCAACCACGGACGCTTCGCCAACAGTGGCTTTTTGCTGGGGCCGTGTTGTCCTATCTATGGTGTGGGCGGCATTGCCTGCTGGCTTTTGCTGCGCGGGATTCCGGATGCGTCGAGCCAGTTTGTCGCTGCAGCGCTCGTATGCAGCGTGATTGAGTACAGCGTGGGCGTGCTGTTGGAAAAAACAACGGGCGCTCGCTTTTGGGACTATTCGCACCTGCCGTTTAACCTGCACGGGCGCATCTGCCTGTACTGGGCCTGCGCGTTTGGCCTGGGTGCGCTGTGCATTTGCCGTTTAGTGGAGCCGGCATTGCTGGGGCTGCTTGGCCATCTGCCGGTGCTGATTGTGCGGTTGTCCGCCTTTATTGTCGCGGTCGCGATGATGGTCGACGCGGTGTGCTCGTTGGCGAGCTGGCGGCGTCTGTCCGATCAGCTGGAGCGCGTGCGCGCCGACCTTGCCGACCGCATCAATGAGTCGCTCGCCGATGCGTCCGACTCCATGCTCGAACGTATTCCCGATTCGGCGATCGACTCGGTGGCACAGACGCATATCCGCAGCCGTGCCGTTAACGCGTGGCTGGCCGAGCTGGGCGATGCGACGCTCGATGCCCTGCGCGAGAAGGCTTCGATGCCGACGTTTATTTCGGATGGTGCTCGCGGCTTGGCGCTCGCTGCCCGCCGCGTGGCCGATGCCGCGCCGAGCATGCCACGTCCGTCGCTCAGTCGTCGCCTTGCCGGCAAGCGTATGAGCCGTCCGGTGCCGAGCGTGTCACTCAGCCGCCGCGACCTACGCTTTTTCAATGCCTTCCCGCGTCTGCGCATCAATCGCTACGAAGGTGTCATTCGAGCAACTAATCTCCGCGACCGCGCCCACGAGCTGTTTCGGCGCTAGCCGGGATGGGCGCGCTCACGGCTCCCTTGCTCGCGTATTTCCCGTTCGTTTCGCGCCCGTTGCCGCGCCGTTTCCAAGATTGCGGCGCCGTTGGAGATGGCACGATCTGGGTCGAGCCGGTCGAGGAAGTTATCCGTATCCGCACCGGCGAACACGGCCCCGCCGCGGTGTAGGACAATCTTTCGCCTGACGGGCGTGCCTCTCTTGGGGCACGCCCGTTCTCGTCTACAATATCGTGCAGACGAAGGAGAGGCATGCCCATGATCAAGATGTTTGCGAGTGACTTAGACGGAACGCTGCTGAACGCCCTGCATGAGGCGGATGGGACCATCCGCCGTGCCATTCGCGAGCTGACCGAAGCTGGCCTGCATGTGGTTCCCGCGACCGGACGCTCGACGCTGCCGATCGGCGAGCATGGCTTTACGGGCCTGGCGCTTGACGCCTGCTGCTCCAATGGATCCATCGTGCGCGACAGTCATGGCGAGGTGCTCAAAACCTGGACCATTGACCCGCAGATCACCGAGGAACTGCTCAAGGAGTTTCCGGACATTTGCTTTGATTGCTCCACGCCCGATGGCATGTTTTCGAGTGGATCGTTCGAGATGCATCAGGCGGGCTTTAAAAAGGACAGCCCCATCAAGCGCATCGTGATGCGCGGTATGCGTGCGCGTGGCGGGTACCACGAGGAACAGTATTTCGACCAGTCGATCGGCGATATCTTGCGTCACGATGTATGCAAGATCAACTGCCGCGTGATCTCGCCCGAGTTGGAGCGCGACCTTAAGGCGTATCTTGCCGAGCGATCGGACCGCGTGGTCAACGCGCCGTTTGACCCGGTGATGTTTGAGATTACGGACGTAGCGTGCAACAAGGGCGAGAGCGTGGCCTGGCTGGCGGGTTACTACGGTATTGCCGAGGACGAGGTCGCGGTCTACGGCGACGGCGGCAACGACATTGCCATGCTCAAGCGTTTCCGCCACAGCTACGCGACCAAAAACGCAAGCGATGCAGCCAAGGCCGCCGCGAGCGCGACCATCGGCAGCTGCATGGTCCACACCGTCCCCAAACACATGCTCGCCACCATGCGCAAGCAAAACTCCCGCACCGTCATCGAATAATGTGACAAAGGGACAGCCCCTCTGTCACATGGGAGATGCCGGCTTTTGGCGTATAGGACTGTCTCGCTTTCGCCACCAACAAATTTCGAGTTATTCGGCCTGTCGGAGGTCGTTAAATGGCTAAAGATGCCCTCTCGGGAACATTCATACCTCTAATGGTGTTTGATTCGGTGTCGTAAGTGCGCAAATGGGCATGTATGCGCTCAAATAAGGACAAAAACCCTCAGATAATCCCGGCGGTGCATTTATACAGAACTAGCAGCGTGGCCGAATAACTCGAAAAATGTAGGTGGCAGTTCGGCGACAAGCTCGGGCACGGCAAAGGAACTGTTCCTTCGCCGTGCCCGAGCTACGATCTTCTGAAATACGAACAAATATTCGTATATATAACTAAGTTTTGATAGAATCGGTATCGTTGGCGGCAGTTCCATGTGCCGGGCAACGCCCTCCATCTGATGGGAGGTGATGCCCATGACCGATTTGATTGATTTCGTGAGACTTCTGACCGCTTTGGTCTCGTTCTTCACGGCGCTTGTCGGCCTTTCCGAGGCACTCAAGCAGCGTTCGAAGCGCAACAGAAGGGGTCGCCGCCGCTAAGGCGTTGACCCCCTAATGCAAACAACGGCGCTGCCCAGCTTTGCAGAACTTGGGCTGCCGTCGACATTATTCTACCCACGAATGACATTTTGGACAATCGGTAATGCCGCTCCAAAAGCCAGGTGGGTTGTGACAAAGGGACTGTCCCTTTGTCACATCCAAAATATTGCCTTTACGTGTTGATGCACACGGTGTGCAATAATACTCGCACTGTGCAATAGCGCACAGGTTGAGTAACAAGGAGGACGCTTGTCCCAGCTCGAGAAATGCGATCGCCGGTCCCTTCGCTCGCAGCGTGCCCTTCGCCAGGCACTTGCCAGCGAGCTTGCCGAAAGCGGCGACCTTTCGCGCATTAATGTCGCGTCGCTCACCGAGCGCGCCGGCCTTACGCGCCGCACGTTCTATTCGCACTACCGCGATATTCCCGACTTTATCAATCAAATCGAGGATGGCTTGCTGGCCGAGATCCGTGAGCGCATTGAGCTCATCACCGCAGCTCAGCTGCCCGACCTCTATCACAACATCGATGAGCTCGAGCCGGCGCCCGGTTCGGTTGAGCTGCTGCGTTATCTTGCGGCCAACCGCGACTTAATCGGTGCGCTGCTGGGTCCGGGCGGCGACCAGGCCTTCATTAAAAGGATCATCGACACCGCTCGTGAGGCCGTGGTGCCGCGTGCGCAGACGGGCATTTTGGGCCTGGCGCTGGGCACGTTCTTTGACTACTACGTCACCTACGTCGTGAGCGCCGAGGTCGGCATGATTCAGCGCTGGTTTGAGCGTGGGCTCACCGAATCGCCCGAGGCCATGGCGCGCATTATGACGGTGCTCGCTTTTGTGCGCCCTGGTGACCTGTATGGCCAACCCATCGATATCAACGTGCCGGAATACGGCATGAAGCTATTGAACCTGCAGCTCGAGGACGCGGCCGACACCGCCGCAACCGTCGAGTCCAACAACTAAGAGGAGAGACAATGAGCAAACTCGTCGAGGGCATCAAGGACCGCATGGTCGCTGCTGCACGCGAGGCCGCGCCCGCCGTGGTGGACGCCGCGCAGAAGGCCGCGACCGCGGCTGCCGAGAAAGTTGCCGAGGCAGTTGCCGATGCCAAGAACGCGGCAGGGGAGACGTCCGTCGCTAGCGAGCCCGCCACCGCCACCGAGCCCGTAGCCGCCGGCCAGGCCCCCGAAGGCGCGATCTTCAACCCCGAGAACGCCCGCGGCAACCTGCACCTGGGCATCGACGTGGGCTCCACCACCGTTAAACTTGCCGTCCTCAACGACGACAACCAGATCGTCTACGCCAAGTACCAGCGCCACCACACCGACGTCCGCGCCTGCGCCCGCGACCTGTTCGAGGGCGCTGCGACCGTGCTGCCGACGGCCCAGATGACCTGCGCCATTACCGGCTCGGGCGGCCTGCTGCTGTCCCAGTGGCTCGACCTGGAGTTTGTCCAGGAGGTCATCGCCAGCAAGCGCGCCGTCGAGACCCTCATCCCAGCCACCGATGTCGCCATCGAGCTGGGCGGCGAGGACGCCAAGATCATCTATTTCGACAACGGCATCGAGCAGCGCATGAACGGCACCTGCGCCGGTGGCACGGGCGCGTTCATCGACCAGATGGCAACCCTGCTGCACACCGATGCCAGCGGCCTCAACGAGCTCGCGGCCAACGCCACCACCATCTATCCCATCGCCAGCCGCTGCGGCGTCTTTGCCAAGACCGACGTGCAGCCGCTGCTCAACGAGGGCGCCCGCCCCGAGGACGTGGCTGCCTCCATCTTCCAGGCCGTCGTGACCCAGACCATCTCGGGCCTGGCATGTGGCCGTCCCATCCGCGGCAACGTCGCCTTCCTGGGCGGCCCGCTGCAGTATCTCTCCGAGCTGCGCCACCGCTTCTACCTCACGCTCAACCTGAATGAGGAGCACCGTATCGTGCCCCAAAATGCCCACCTGTTTGTGGCGAGCGGCGCCGCCATGGCGCACGAGTCCAACAAGCTCAGCACGTTCCCGCAGCTCATCGAGGCCATCGATGCCCTGGGTGACACGCAGGGTGCCGAGGTCGAGCGTCTGGATCCGCTCTTTGCCACCGACGAGGACTTTGCCGAGTTCAAGACCCGCCACGACACCGAGGTCGTCCCCAAAGGCAAGCTCGACGGCTACACCGGCCGCGTGTTCATCGGCATCGACGCCGGCTCCACCACCATGAAGGCCGCACTCGTGGGCGAGGACGGCCAGCTGCTGCACACCTGGTACGGCAACAACAACGGCGACATCCTGGGCACGGCCAAGGTCATCATGGCCGATTTCTACAACCACATTCCCGCCGGCTGCACCATTGGCCACGTGACCACCACGGGCTACGGCGAGGCATTGCTCATCGAGGCCCTCAAGGCCGACTCCGGCGAGATCGAGACCGTCGCGCACCTGCGCGGCGCCAAGGCGTTCCTGCCCGGCGTCGAGTTCATTCTGGACATCGGCGGCCAGGACATGAAGTGCCTACGCGTCAAGGACGGCGTCATCGAGCACATCATGCTCAACGAGGCCTGCTCGTCGGGTTGCGGTAGCTTTATCGAGAGCTTCGCCGTCTCTATGAACATGGACGTGCGTGCGTTCGCCGATGCCGCCATCCATGCCAAGGCCCCGGTCGATTTGGGCAGTCGCTGCACGGTCTTTATGAACTCGCGCGTCAAACAGGCGCAAAAGGAAGGCGCCACGGTGGGCGACATCGCGGCCGGCCTGTCCTATTCCGTCATCAAGAATGCCCTATTCAAGGTCATTAAGCTGCGCGACCCCAAGGAGATCGGCAACCAGGTGATCGTCCAGGGCGGCACCTTTATGTCCGACGCCACGCTGCGCGCGTTTGAGCAGCTCACCGGCGTGCATGCCGTGCGCCCCGACATCGCCGGCTGCATGGGCGCCTACGGTGCGGCCCTGCTCGCCCGCGATCGCGCCGGTGCCGACGGCACCTCGACCATTCTTTCTGCCGAGGACATCGCGCACCTCACCGTGACGCAAAAGCATGTCCGCTGCGGTCGCTGCTCCAACAACTGCCAGCTTACCGTTAACGACTTTGGCGGCGGCAGGCGCTTCATTACCGGCAACCGCTGCGAGAAGGGCGCCGGCCACAAAAAGCAGAAGACCGAGGCCCCCAACCTCTTCAAAAAGAAAAACGAGCTGCTCTTTAACCGCGAGGTGCTGAGCCCCGACGAGGCCCCGCGCGGCACCGTCGGCATCCCGCGCGCGCTCAACATGTACGAGAACTACCCCTTCTGGCACGCGTTCTTTACGCGCCTGGGCTTTAGCGTGCAGCTGTCCGACCAGTCGAGCAAGAAGACCTACCAGGCGGGCATCGAGTCCATGCCGTCCGAGAGCGTGTGCTATCCGGCCAAGATGAGCCACGGCCACGTGATGAACCTCATCGACCGCGATGTCGACTTCATTTGGATGCCGTGCGTGCGCTGGGAGCGCAAGGAGGATCCGACGGCTGGCAACTGCTATAACTGCCCCATCGTCATGAGCTACCCCACGGCGCTGGCGCTCAATATCGACGAGATTCGCGAGCAGAACATCGAGTTCCTGTACCCGTTTGTGCCCTATCACGACAAGACCGAGCTCAAGCGCCGTCTGTATCAGGTGCTCGCCGTCGACCGCGTGGCCGATGCCGAGGCTGGTCGTGGTCGCGTGCGTGGACCCAAGATCACGCGCTCCGAGGTCGATGCCGCCGTCAACGCTGCCTTTGAGGCCGATGCGCGTTTCCACGAGGACATCCAGACCATGGGCGAGGAGGCTCTTAAGTGGGTCGAGGACCACGGTGGTCACGGCATCGTGCTCGCCGGCCGCCCCTACCATAACGACCCCGAGATCAACCATGCCCTGCCCGAGCTTATCTCGAGCTTTGGCTTTGCGGTCTTTACCGAGGATTCGCTCGCGCATCTTGTAAAGCCCGAGCGTCCGATTCGCGTCGTCGACCAGTGGATGTACCACAGCCGCCTGTACGCCGTCGCCCGTTTTGTGACGATGCGCAACGATTTGGACCTGATCCAGCTCAACTCTTTCGGCTGCGGTCTGGACGCCCTGACCACCGACCAGGTGCAGGAGATTCTGGAAGCCAGCGGCAAGATCTACACCGTGCTCAAGATTGACGAGGTGTCCAACCTGGGCGCCGCGCGCATCCGCATCCGCTCGCTCATGGCCGCGCTCAAGGACCAGGAGGCCGAGCGCTTGGCCGAGGCCACGGCCGCGGGCGAGGCCTACGAGCAGGGCGATGCCGCGCCGGTGGCGCCCTCCACGGATGCTCCCGCGTTCGCGAGCCGCAAGTACACGTTTGAGGCTCAGCGCGAGAGTGCTTCGACCGCGTGGCCCAAGGTGCCCTTTACCGAGCAGATGCGCGACGAGGGCTACACCATCCTGTGCCCGCAGATGGCGCCGATCCACTTTGACCTGGTCAAAGAGGTGTTCCGCGGTGCCGGCTACAACTTGGAGCTGCTGCCCTCGACCGATCACGATGCCGTCGAGGCCGGTCTGCGCTATGTGAACAATGACATCTGCTATCCGTCGATCCTGGTGACGGGTCAGATCATGGAGGCCATCGAGAGCGGTCGGTACGACCTGTCCAAGACGGCCGTGGTTATCAGCCAGACCGGCGGCGGCTGCCGTGCCACCAACTACATCGCACTCATTCGCAAGGCCCTGCGCGAGAGCGGCCACCCCGAGATTCCGGTGATCTCGCTTTCGGCTGTGGCGCTCGGCGAGGACAACCCCGGCTTTAAGATTACGCCGGCGCTGCTTAAGCAGGCCGTGTACGCGGTGCTCTTTGGTGACGTGATGATGCAGATGCTCTACCGCTGCCGCCCGTACGAGGCCACGCACGGTGCCGCCAACGCGCTCTACGAGCAGTACATGGCGCGTGCCCGCAAGCTGGCGCCCAAGTTTAACCGTCACAACTACACCAAGCTGTGCCGCGAGGCCATCCGCGCGTTCGACACCATGCCGCTCGTGGGCGAGGGCACCAAGCCACGTGTGGGCGTGGTCGGCGAGATCTTGGTCAAGTTCCATCCCACGGCCAACAACCACGTGGTCGACGTTATCGAGCGCGAGGGCTGCGAGGCCGTGGTGCCGGGCCTGCTCGACTTCTTCCTGTACTCCATGAGCAACGCCGAGCTGCAGAAAGACGAGCTGGGAAGTTCTGCCACTACGCGCGCGGGCATGCAAGCGCTTATTAAGCTCGTGGACTGGATGCGTACGCCGGTGGAGGAGCTGCTCGAAAAGTCCGAGCGCTTTGAGGTACCCGAGCGCATCGGCACCATGGCGGACAAGGCCCGCACGGTGCTTTCGGTGTGCAACAACATGGGCGAGGGCTGGTTGCTCACGGCCGAGATGCTCGACCTGATTGATCACGGCGCGCCCAACATCATCTGCACGCAGCCCTTCGCGTGCCTGCCCAACCACGTGGTGGGCAAGGCCGTGATCAAGGAGCTGCGCCGCCAGCACCCCGAGAGCAACATCGTCGCGGTGGACTACGACCCCGGCGCGTCCGAGGTCAACCAGCTCAACCGCATTAAGCTCATGATCAGTGTGGCCAAGGAAAACATGCGCGCCGGCAAGGGCTTTAAGCTCGAGAAGGTGGCGCCGCTCGCGATGGACGAGGTCACCGGCCAGATGCGTGCTCATGACGGCTGCGCGAGCTGCGGACCGGCCAGCGAGGAAGCCGTTGCGTCGGTCGCCGAGCGTCTGGGGCGTGGCATTAAGAAGTAGACGCCCCGCTTTGAGCCGGATATAAGACAAACGGGTGGCAGCCGTGCCGGCTGCCACCCGTTTTTGCTGTCATATGTTGCGCAAACGCCCCGACTATCACCCTTTGCGAACTCAGATTTCAGAAGTATGCGGCAAAATCTGAATAGGCCGAGCACACCGGATATATCCAAGCCCTGTACCTGTGGTTTTATTGGCGGAAAACCGGGGTGTGCTCAAGGGTTCCGGAATTTGCCGCATACTTCCGCAAACGACGTCTCGGTGGCAAAAAAATCGCCCTCGGAACCCTGAGATAATGAACAGATGTAGCCGTTCGCGGCAAAATACCGTCCGTTTATAGAACCCACCCCCATCGCGCGTCATCCTTACGGTTGAATAAATACACATCTATGGAATTACGTTAGAGAGGACCGTTCTATGAGCTACAAGACCGTTTGTGTTGCCGGCGGCGGCGTGTTGGGAAGCCAGATTGCCTTTCAGGCTGCCTACTGCGGCTTTGATGTGACGATCTGGCTGCGCAGCGAGGGCAGCATCGGCCGCACACAGCCCAAGATCGATCATGTGCGCGAGGAGTACATCGCGGCAATCGAGGGCATGGCGGATGGCACAGGCGAGTGGTGCGCCGGTATCGCCGATAGTGGCCAGCCCTTCGACAAGGAGGCGGCATTCGCCGCCGTCGAGCGTGCCTACTCCACACTCAAGCTGGAGCTCGATCTTGCCAAGGCAGTGGCCGATGCCGACTTGGTCATCGAGTCTATGGCCGAGGACACCCAGGCAAAGATCGACTTCTACAAAAAGCTCGCCCCGGTTCTCCCGCAAAAGACCGTCGTCGTGACGAACTCCTCTACGCTGCTGCCGAGCACCTTTGCCAAGTACACTGGTCGCCCCGAGAAGTACCTGTCGCTGCACTTTGCCAACTCCATCTGGAAGAACAACATGACCGAGGTCATGGCACAGGACTAAACCGACAAGCGCTACTTCGACGAGCTCGTCGACTTCGCCAATGACATTCGCATGCTCGCCCTGCCCGTCAACAAGGAAAAGAACGGCTGCCTGCTCAATTCCATGCTGGTGCCATGGCTGCTTTCGGGCCTCGACCTGTATGTCTCGGGCGTGAGCGATCCCAAGAGCATCGACCTCGCATGGACGCGTGGCACCGGCGCCCCCAAGGGTCCGTTCCGCGTATTCGACACGGTTGGTATCCAGACGGCTTACAACATCGTTATGCAGTACCAGAAGGTGCCGGGCCTGGTGAGCCCGTTGCTCAAAAAGATGATGATGCCCTACAACTTTAAGGCCATGGCATCCGTCCTCAAGCAGATGCTCGACGAAGGCAAGCTGGGCGAAAGCTCGGGCGAGGGCTTCTTCAAGTACTAAAAATGACCTCTCGGGGACGGAGGAAAACGGATCATTTTCGGCCGCCAACAGTGAGAAGATGGACCCAGAAATAGAAAGGAGTGGCAATGGGCCGGCTCGGGCTTTGAGGACAAGCTGCTGCAAGCCCAGGGCGATTTTTCGCTCAACGCGGGCCAGCACAGCGTGACGTATCTGTCGAGTTCTGACACGGAAACGACCGGTCGCTACCAGGTGCTGCTGTACGACAACAACTTTGGTGCGGCCGAAAGCTATCCCAAGTTCGACTAGGGCCAGCTGGGCGCCGCGGTGGTGACCGACTACAACGAGGGCACGCATTCGTTTGGGCGCATCTTTACAGTGGACGAGACGGCGCGCACCTACGAGCTTGTGGACCAGATCGCAGTACCGTTTTCAGGTTACGTCAACAGCGCGCAGCGCGTCGGCAATTCGAACAGCATGCTCGTGGCATCGGGCCAGGCCAAGACCTTTACCGAGTGCGATCGGTACGGTCTGGCCATCACCACCTACGAGATGGAGGCCGAGAAGTACATCTATCGCGTGTACAAGTACGAGCTGTAGGGCCGCGGTTAGGTTTGACCAATGGAGTATGAAAACACGCCGTTCGCCGATGCTCCCTCCGCGAGTGGCAGCCATATGGTTTGATGTTAGATACATATAGTTGTCGCCAGCCTGCTGGCGACGTTCCCCCTGATATCGGAGGTTCCAGGTATGTTTCGTGCTCCGTTAAATAACTGTCGGTTGGGCTAACATGGGTCACCGTGCTATTTCGATAGCCCTTGCAGTGGTCTGCCTGGCTGTGCTCCTGGGCGCTACAGGGCTGTTTGCTATAAGCCGAGAAACGTCCTATATGCAGGAATGCGCTTCCGAAGGGTTTGCCATTGATGGTTAGTATCGGGATGACAAAACGAGTCGGGAAACCTTGGCTTTTCTTGAGGAGGACAACTGTCGATGGCAGCTGGTCGACCAAGACGGAATCTGCACAGACGGGCAGTTTAAGCGTACGGACGATCCCAATATCCTGGTATTAAAGAAGGAAAACGGCGAAGAATTCGGCACGGTTCACGTTGCATATATATCGCGCCGACGCAATCAAGGGCAGATTTACCTAATTAGAAATACTAAGGTGACCCGATTTTATCTTGTGAGCACCGATCCGGCGTTTACGGTGGAGTCTGGCGAGGTCGATTCGGACAGTTGATTCACGGCAATAAAAAAGCGAGCGGGGCGCGGGTGTGAACTGCACCCCGCTATTTGCTCGTGTCCGTATCGCGCCTGCGCCTCGTCATAACTTGCGTCCGTGCGAGCGCTCATCCCGCGCCGGCATCACTTCACGTCAAATTCCACGCGATCGAGCTCGGGCACGTTGAGGTCGATGAGCTTGCGGGCGATACGGCGGTCGTGTGCCCCAAGCGCCTCGCTCGTTGTCACATGGGCGACAATCTCGCGCTCGACGATGCCTTCCTCATCGCCGTCGGTGGCCGAGGTCTCGACGGCGACGGTGTAATCCTTAAAGCCTGGCAGCACCGCCGCAAGCTCGCGCGTGGTTTCGGTCACGCCGTAGCCGTCCTGCACGCCGGCCTGCGCCGAGCCAATGGAACCCGCCGTCATAACGATGCAGGGGATGGCAAAGACTACCGTGCCCACAATGATGCGGCGGCGCACCTTGCGTGATAGCTCGTCGACCTCGGCATCTTCCTCGGCAGTCACAATGCCGTCGCCGTTGAGGTCGCGCTTGAGCGGCACGCGCAATAGAAGCAGCACGGCTTCGGCAGCCAGCGCGATAAAGACCACGTTGATGCCAAACTCATAAAGCGCCGAGAGAAACAATGACCCGCTTGCGATGGCGATGCCATAGCCCGCCGCGCACAGGGGCGGCATGAGTGCGGTCGCCACAGCCACCCCGGCGATGAGCGTGGCGGGTTCCTGGTCGCGCGAGTTGCCCAGGCCACCCGCAAAGCCGCCCGCGAGCGCGACGGCAAGGTCCCACACAGTCGGTGTCGAATTGTCGATGATGGCGGCCGTGGTGGTGCCAAGGGGCGAGAGCTTAAAGTACAACGTGGACGTGACCAGGCAAAAGGCCATCTGCAGAGCCAAGCTCGCGACGGCCTCAAGGGTAATCTCGCGGTCGAGCGTGGCGATGCCGTATGCCATGGCAAGGACCGAGCCCATGAGTGGGCAGATGAGCATGGCGCCTACAATGGCGATATCTGAGTCGATATCGAGGCCGATGCTCGCGATCAACATGGCAATGATCAAGATGCATAAGTGTGAGCCAGTCAGGCGCGCCCCGTTTACAAAGCGCTTGCGAATCACGTGATAGGGCGCGCGTCCCTCGCGAATGTTGAATGCCCGCTTTAGAAAGCGGCTTGCGTTCTCCATGGCCTCGCTGTGGGCGGGGCGGATGCCATGGCGCCGATGATGGCGCTCGCGCAGTCGCTTGAGCTGTTGTTTATCGAGTTCCATGTCCACCTCGTTCTGGCACGTGCCGCGTATCCCGCCCGTCGTCTTTACTCTACACCGCGTTAGGCGAGGTGTCAGACAAGGTTTGTTGACCTGGAAGTCAGGACAATCGACATGGCTAAAACGCCGTGAGGATCATAAGGGTCAAATAGACAAAAAAGCGCGGGGCCGGTTTGATTCCGACCCCGCGCTCTGCGCTGGTGCGTTGTTGTTCGGCCTACCCCAGCAGGCTCAGACCAACAGAGACAAACGCCAGGATAACGCCGACGATGGACTCGCCGCCGAGCAGGCCGCTGGCGACGACCAGGCCCTGCTCCTGGAAGGCGGCATCCTTGGAGGCCTTCTCCTCGTCCGAAAGACCGGCAGCGGCGTCGCGGCGTGCGGCCCACTTGTCGTAGGCGAGCTTAACGCAGGAGCCCAGGAAGGCCGTAAGCGACATGTAGAACGGCAGGTACACGCCTAGACCGATCATCATGGCCGGAATGCCGAACCAGTACATGACGATGCCGGCGATAAAGCCGCCTGCGAACCACGGTACGCTCGGGATGCCCGAGACCATGGTGGCGACCACGCTTGCCTGTGCGGCCACAAAGCTCTTGTCGGGGCCAAAGGCGTCCGGACCATAGGCGGTGACGAGCGCGACCATGACAGCGGCGGCGACCAGGGCGCCCACGATGCCGCCGATGGCCTGGCCGACCCACTGTGCGCGCGGGTTGGTGCCCAGCACGGCGCCGGCCTTAAAGTCGTTCATGACGTCGCCCGCAAGGCCGCACGCTACGGCCACGATGCCGGCGATAAAGAACAGCTTGACCTGAGCGAGCTGCGCGAAGGCTGCCACGATGAGCATGACGATGAGGCCGAAGATCTCCATGGGGTCGATACCCGTCTGCCCGCAGCTCTGCGCACTCATGATGGTGGTGACAAAGGTGAACAGCGTGACGATGACGGCTGGAACGGGACCAAGGTCGAGCGCGATGGCGACGATCACGGCGATGGCGGCGGCGCCCAGGCCGATGATACCGGCGTCGAGTTTAAGGGAGCCCGAGATGAGCGACTGCTCATCGGTGTCGGTGGAGCTGTCGGCGGCGAGGCCGCGGACGATGCCGGCGACCTGCGGCAGGATGTCCTTGAGGACGACGGCGACGCCAAAGCCCATCATGAGGCCCATACCCAGGGACTTAACAATGCCCTGTGCGGTCATAACGTCAAACAGACCGGCAGCGGTGCCGCCGACAATGATGCCAAAGTTGCCCAGCAGCGCGCCGGCAAACCAGAAGGCGACCGGGGCGAAGCCCACGAGGAAGCCGATGGACAGCAACATGGGCGAGTTGTAGATGGCAAAGGTCACGCCGGGGATATTGAGCGTGCACAGCATGCTGGGCACAATGCCCAGAGCGTCGCGCAGCACGCTGTAGATGCCGGCGATGGCCATGGAGCCAAAGAGCTGCTTGCCGGTCTTGCCGCCGGCCTCGGTCGCACGCAGGGTTTGAGCTGCGGCGTTGCCGGTGGGGAACTCAAGCGCGGCGTCCACGATAAAGTGACGGTGGATGAGTGCCGTGGCCAGCAGGCCCAGGATAGTGCCGGCGAGCGCCACGATAAACATGTCGAGCCAGCTGATCTGGTCGGCATAGCCCAGCATCCAGGCGCCCGGGATGGTAAACGCCAGACCGCCGGCGACCATGGCGCCTGCGGACATGATGGTGTGGGTGACGTTTGCCTCGTTGAGGCTGGCGTTGCCCATGAGCTTCAGGAAGAACAGCGAGATGACGGCAGCGAAGACGATCGGCCAGGGGAGTGCGCCCATCTTGAGGGCGGTGTAGGCCGAGCTTGCCGTGATGATCACGCAGCCAAGGACGCCGATGACGACGCCGCGCAGCGTGAGTTGCCCGCGCATCGAAGCGCGGTTCGAGGGATTGCTCATATAGAACTCCTTTGCGTATATCCGCTTCCCCCGAGAGCGCCGTTACGGATACGGCGCGGGAAGTCGGGTTACCAAGGGCCGCCGCGTGAGCTCGCAAACGGCCGCGCACCAGTATAGCGGCACGGCAGTTAATTTGGGACTGGGCTTTTTTAGCTATCCCAAGCGAAGCCGAAGGATGATTATTCTGGGACGGGGATTTAAAAATCATCAGGTACGCAATGATTTTTAAATCCCCGTCCCAGAATAATCATCGGGATATACTGCTGGGCAGACGAAAGGAGCGCCGACGATGCTTAATGGGTGCGCATATATATTGACGGTCGACGTGGGCAACACGTTTATTCGCTTTGGCCTGTTTGCAGAGGATTCGGCCGCGGCGCAGGAATGTCCGCTCGCGACGTGCGAGATCACGACGCCGGCCCGTATTACGGCCGACGAGGCGCGCATGAGGCTCGCGCAGGTCATGGGCGCGCTCGCCGCCGATGCAGGTGTGCCCGGGGTGCTTGCACCCGCCGCGGCCGTGCTGAGCTGTGTAGTCCCGGCGCTCGAGCGCCCGTGGAAGGCGGCACTTTCCCGCACCTGCACGGGGCGCGTGCTCACCGTGGGGCCGGGACTTAAGACCGGCATACCCGTGCACTACGACGATCCGGCCGAGATCGGCCCCGACCGCATCGCCGATGCCGTGGCGGCCCGCGCCGTCTACGGCTCGCCGTGCATCGTGATTGACCTGGGCACGACGACCAATATCGAGGTCATCGACGCGCACGGTACCTTTGTGGGCGGCGTTATCGCGCCAGGCCTGGCCCTCGGCGCCCGTTCGCTTTCGGCGGCAGCAGCGCGCCTACCCCAGGTTGAGCCCTCGGCGCCAACGCACGTCATCGGACGCAACACGCGCGAGGCCATGCGCTCGGGTGTGGTTTTGGGCGAGGTAGCCCGCATCGACGGCATGCTCGACATGGTGCTTGCCGAGATGCGCGCGACCAAGGCCGCGGGGGAGGGCGATGTGCCCATCGTCATTACCGGCGACGATGCCGAGGCACTTGCGGCGCTGGTCGGCCACAGCCTGACGGTAGACGACGCACTGACGCTGCGGGGTCTCGCCGAGCTGTACCGCATCAACCAAAAGCCTCGTCGCGCGTAGGGCGAGGGGCTGGTGGGATAAGCGCCCCTACCTTTCACCTGCTACAATGGGCCAAACTATTGCGATTGCGGAGGTGTCTGCCATGTCGGACGATCTTCATCAAACCGCGTCGGGCAAGCGCCGCGACGTTATTAGCTGGGATGAGTTCTTTATGAGCGTGGCCATCGCCGCGCAGCGCCGCAGCAAGGACCCCAACACGCAGGTGGGAGCGTGCATCGCCAGCACCAACCACCGCATCCTTTCGGTGGGTTACAACGGCACGCCCTCGGCGCTCAACGATGACTTTTTCCCGTGGGGCACGAGCGATGACCCGTTGCAGGATAAGCACAACTACGTGGTGCATGCCGAGGCCAACGCCGTGCTCAACTACCGCGGCTCGCTCAAAGACCTTGAGGGTTCCACGGTCTACGTCACGCTATTCCCGTGCCACGACTGCGCCAAGATCCTGGCGCAGGTGGGTGTGGGCGAGGTCGTCTACCTGGACAATAAGTATGCCGATACCGACGACGGCCGTATCAGCCGCCGCATTCTCGACTCCTGCGGCATCAGCTACCGCCAGGTTATCGTCGATGTCCAGATTGGTACCGGGGGACAGGCTCAGCGGTAGCGCGTGCCAACGCTGGCTGGCGGCAAAACAGCTAAAAGAGCCCCGTCCCAAATTGACTACTCGTGAAAGTCGCGTCTGCGCGCATGGACGGCTCGTGAGCGGGTACATGGCTGTAGTAACATAGCTTCTGTCCGCGGGCGTGCCCGCGTTATTGTGAGAAAGGAGCCCCTGTGGCTGTTAACGAAGAGCTGCTTAAGAAGGTTCTTGAAGAGATCCGCCCCAACCTGCAGGCCGATGGCGGCGATATGGAGTATGTGGGCGTCGACGACGAGGGCGTTGTCAAGCTGGAGCTGCAGGGCGCCTGCGCCGGCTGCCCCATGAGCTCGCTAACCCTTTCCATGGGTATCGAGCGCATCCTGAAGGAGCATGTGCCCGGCGTTACCCGCGTTGAACAGGTCAATGCTTCCGGCGAGACCGACGACCTGTACGACGAGTACGCGCCGTTCTAAGATGCGAAAGCTGCGGACGGTACGCTCCGCATAGACGTTACGCCCAAATATGCGGCTGCGAGCGTAAGGCCCGCGGCCGCATTTGTATGTAGGGAGCAGGGGGATCGATATGCTCAACGACCTCTACCATATGCTTGATCCCGTCGCGATCTCGGCGGGCCCCATCACCATCTACTGGTACGGCCTGGCCTACGTGGTCGGTGCTCTGCTCACGGCGGTCGTTATGTACCGCACGCAGCGTCGTTGGGGCTTCGACATTACGATTGATGACCTGACGAGCGTCGTGGTCGGCGCGGTCTTTGGCCTCATCATCGGCGCGCGCCTGTTTTACGTCGTATTTTACGGTGATGGTTACTATTGGGCCCACCCGCTCGAGATCTTTGCCACCAACGAGGGCGGCATGAGTTTCCACGGTGGCCTGGTCGGCGGCATCTTGGGCGGCATCATCGTGTGCCGCATGTATAAGCTCGACGCCTGGACCATCGCCGACCTTGCCGTTATCGGTGCTCCGCTGGCGCTGTGCCTGGGACGTTGCGCCAACTTCGTGAACGGTGAGCTGTGGGGTAAGCCGACCGATCTGCCCTGGGGTGTGGTCTTTGGCGGCACCGCGGGCGATATGCCGCGCCATCCCTCCCAGCTCTACGAGGCGTTTCTTGAAGGCATCGTGCTCTTTTGCATCCTGCAGGTGCTCAGTCGCAAAAAACCGCTGCTGCCCCAGGGTACGTTTATGGGCGTCTTTGTGATGAGCTACGGCATCGTTCGCTTTTTGATTGAGTTTGTGCGCGTGCCCGATGCGCAGCTGGGCTATCTGCTGGGCGGCGTCATCACCATGGGTCAGCTGCTGAGCCTGCCGCTCGTAATCGCGGGTCTGGCGCTCGTCATCTTCGCCCGTCGCCGCAACCAGCCCCAGCGCGTCTACCTGGACGCCTAACCACCAAAACCACCACAAAGGGGACAGGCACCTTTGTGGTGGTCTTGCCGAGTTTGATAGGTTTCTAGAAAGGCTTTCGGACTGTGAAGGATTCCGACCTCTCCACAACGGCTGCGCGCGACGCTGCCCGCATCGTCTGGTTTAAGCGCTACCCTGCCAAGCAGACGCTCATCGCATTTTTGCTCGCGCTGTTGGCGACCACGGCGTTTTCCATCGATCCCTCCCCGGTGTCGAGCAACGCAGTCTTGGCGATTGACCCCAACGCCTCGGGCATGCTGTACGTGTGCTACGAGGTGCTCCTCTCGTTTGCCGGCCATACCGACGCGGTCATGTTGCTTGCGCTTGCCTGCTTGCTCACTCTGCCGTTTCGCTACGTGTTCTTTGGCCGTGGCGACACCTGGCGTCCATCGATCATTCTGCCGTCGCTGTTCTTCGCCATCTGTATGGTGTTCGGCCGCAGCTACGATCTCACCGACTCGGCCGAGATTGTCCTTGGCGACAAAGCCCGCATCATCTGCGCCTGGATTGGCGGCGCGGGCTGGATGCTCTTGGCGGTCGTTGCCTTCTACCTTGCCTTTGAGTGTCTAGATTGGCTGAGCTCTCGGCGCATTCCGTTTTCCGAAGCGCACTTTGGCCGCGTATGGCGTGTAACTCACGCCGTGCTCTCGGTCCATCCCTTTGCCGGGCCCTTCCTGGTGCTTATGATCGCCTGGGCGCCCACGCTCGTTGCTTCGCTGCCCGGCCTTTTTATGGGAGATACGGGCGCGCAGATTCGCCAGTGGTTTAACTATCCCAACGGCACGAGCGACTACCTGCGCCTACTCAACCCCAACGTGCTGCTCAACGGGCATCATCCCGTAGTGCACACGGCCATTATCGGCTCGTGCGTCCAGCTGGGGCTTTCACTGTTCAACAGCGCCAACGCAGGTCTTGCCATCTATACCTGCGCTCAATTTGTCATCACGGCTGCCTGCATGGCCTATTCCATTTCGTCGCTGCGCAAACTGGGCGTGAGCCTGCCGGTTCGCGGTGCGATCCTGCTGTTCTTTGCGTTTATGCCGATGTTCTCTAACTACGCGGCGTTGCTCACCAAAGACGTGCTCTTTGCCGACGCGTTCTTGGTGCTGCTGGTACAGACCGTCAAGCTCGTGGCATGTGGCTTGCCCCGTCGTGATGCCAATGTCGAGCGAGCGGGCGAGAAAGCCCCCGTGCTCTTTGCGCGCCACGACTGGCTGCTGCTTGCTCTGGGCGCCATGGGTTCCACGTTCCTGCGCAACGGCGGCTTGGTGTTTCCCCTGGCGGCATGCGTAATCGCGGCGGCGTTTTGCGTATGGGACGTGCATGTGGCTCGTCGTGCAGCCAAGCAGACTGGTGCTGCGCCTTCAGGCGCCATCCCGCGTTTCCGCTGGGTCGGTGTTCTCGCGGTGCTCGCGCTCTGCCTTGCCTCTAATATGTACTTCACCAAGGTCTTTATGCCGGCGCACGATATCACGCCTGGTTCCAAGCGCGAAATCCTCTCGATTCCGTTCCAGCAGACGGCTCGTTTCGTCCAAAAGCACGACGGCCTCAACTCGGGCGTCAACCCCACGGTAAAGGAGGACGGCACCATCGTGGAGACTCCTTGCGACGGCTTGGTGACCGACGAGGAGCGCGCCGTGATCGACCGGGTGCTCAAGTACGAGAATCTGGGCCGCCGTTACAACCCGGATAAGTCGGATGCCGTCAAGAACTGCTTTAACGAGTATGCCTCGCAGGAGGACATCGATGCCTATTTTGAGGTATGGGCTCAGATGTTTAAGAAGGATCCCGAGTGCTATATCTCGGCGCTTATCAATAACTACTATGGTTATTTTTATCCGAGCGCGCGCGATGCCTGGGTCTACAGCACAGCGCGTAGTGCCGAGATTATGGCGCGCCCCGACAACCTCAAGTACTTCGACTTCCATCCGGTTGACAGCAACATGGTGCGCTGGTGCGACCACCTGATCAATCTGTACCGTGTGGCGGTGCAGCGTGTTCCCTTTATCTCGCTCACCATGAGCTCGGCCACCTATGTGTGGATCATGATCGCCGTGGTGGTCTACCTGCTGCGTCGTCATTCATGGCGTGCGCTGGCGATCTGGGTGCCGCTGTTGGGCGTGCTCGCCGTGTGCCTGATTGGTCCGTGCAACGGCTCGACCTACATGCGCTACCTGTATCCGGTCATCGCCTGCATGCCCTTCGCCATCGGCGCCACCGTCACCCGCAGTGACTTCCTCTGGTTCTAACTTGGTGCATGGGGGGTCAGGTTTCTTTGCACCAAAGGGGTCATCATCACGACGCCTTCATTTTGGGGTTTATCTCACAGGCCAGTAGGTATATCATAACGACGTTTGTTTATATTGCCCGAGCATCTGCGCTGGGCTTTAGGTCGAAACCGATAGGAGACACGTATGTCCGGACACTCTAAGTGGGCCACAACCAAGCATCGTAAGGGCGCGCAGGACGCCAAGCGTTCCGCCCTCTTCTCCAAGCTCAGCCGCAACATCACCGTTGCTGCCCGTCTCGGCGGCGACCCGCTGCCCGAGAACAACGCCAGCCTCGCCGCTGCCGTTGCCAAGGCCAAGGCTCAGTCCATGCCTAAGGACAAGATCAAGTCCGCTATCGACAAGGCTTTTGGTTCGGGTGCCGATGCCGCCGTCTACGAGAACATCGTGTACGAGGGCTACGGTCCCGCCGGTGTCGCCGTCTACGTCGACTGCCTGACCGACAACCGCAACCGCACCGCTGCCGACGTCCGTTCCGCCTTCTCCCACGCTGGTGGCAACCTGGGCACCTCCGGTTCCGTCGCCTTCCAGTTTGAGCGCAAGGGCCAGATCGTCGTTGCCAAGGAGGTCCTGGACGAGAACGCCAAGAAGGAGACCATGATCGCCAACGGTGCTGCCGGTGACGAGGATGAGTTCATGATGGCCATCGCCGAGGCCGGTGGCGAGGACTACGAGGACGCCGGCGAGGAGTGGATCGTCTGGACTACTGCCAACGAGGTCATGGCTGTCTCCAAGGCGCTCGAGGAGCAGGGCGTCCAGGTCAAGGGCTCCGAGACCACCATGGTCCCGACCACCCCGACCGAGGTCTCCGGCGCCGACGCCAAGAAGGTTCAGCGCCTGATCGACCGTCTTGAGGAGCTCGACGACGTCCAGGATGTCTACAGCACCATGGACATGACCGACGAGGTCATCGCTGCCCTGGAGGAGGAGTAGCGCCCGCACGGATTGAGCCGTGCATATCTGGGCATAATGAAGCGAGCATGCAAGCCTCGTGGAATAGATGAGCCGGATCCGCGTGCGTAGAGCACCGGACCCGGCTCTTTTATAATGATGCGAACCGTTTTGCATTTCGAGAGCCGAGATTTGAAGGGAGCGCCGCGTGCGCGTACTCAAACGAGCCCTAGCGATCGTGTACCTTGCCGCTACCATCGTGGCGCTGGGTACGCTTGTCTGCCAGTTTTGGGGGCCGTATACGTATCGCTTTATGTTGCTGATGCGCGACCCCATGCCGCGCATTGTCGTGACGGCATGCGGCGGAGTTGTGGCGATCGGCGTGCTGGTAAGCTTCTTCCGCCTGATGTTTGCTCGTCGCGAGCCGTCCTGCGTGCATCCGGCGGGGGAGCGCAATATCGAGGTCACGCTCGCGGCGCTTTCTTCGTGTGCCAGGGCTGCTGCCGAGCGCGACGACCGCGTGATGGTCGAGCGCGTCGAGGCGCGCGTACAGGGCTCCGACGAATCGCGCGTCTGTTTTAAGGTCGACGCCATCGCGCTTGACGACCGGGACGTGGCCTCCCTTGCAACTGCGATGCAGCAACGTATCGAGGAGGCCTGCGACACCATGCTCGGCACGCCGGGCACGACCGCACGCGTCCGTTTTTTGCCGTCCAAGACTACCGTCCAGACCGTGGAGGTTTCCGGTGAGTGATACCAATCAAGATAAGACCGCTCGTACGCCGCGCCTGACGATTGACCAGAGCGCCACGCCGGCGAGCGAACCTGTTGATTCCAAAGCAGAGGCAACTGAGTTACAAGACGCGGCGGCCGCGGATTTTGACGAGGCTATGGGTCTCATCAAGGGTACGGGCGCTGCCATCTGGAGCTATGCTGTGCGTCATCCCAACACCACGCTCGGTGCCGTCGCTGGCTTTATCCTTGCCGTGTTGGTGCTCACGCTCGGCCTGTGGGACACGCTCGTCATTGCATTCTTCGTGCTGATCGGCGCCGTGATCGGCCAAATTCGCGACGGCGAAAACGGGATCGTCAACTTCTTCGGCCGTCTGTTTAGCGGCCGCTAATATGTATTCGACTGTCGCATCCGCGGCAGGCATAAGGAGGAACCATGGCTTTTAATACGAAGGTCGATGTGGCCGATACCGAGCTCGAGGCAGACGAGACCGTCACCGCCGAGGCCGAGGACGTAACGCTCGAGGACGAGGCGCTCGTCGAGGCCGAGCCCGCCGATGACGCGGACGAGGATGATGAGGAAACAGACGAGTCCGAGGACTCGCTGACCTATTCCAACGGTGTGATCGAGAAGATCGTTGCCATGGCCACCCGCGAGGTTCCGCACGTTTTGGGCATGAAGGGTAACCTCATGCACTTTGTGCAGGAGCAGTTTGGTGCCGAGAATCTGACCAAGGGCGTGACGGTCGAGGTCACCGATGACAATCGCGTGGTCGTCAACATCTCCGTCATTATCGAGTACGGAGCCTATGCGCCCGCGATCTTCGACGATGTCAAGGCACGTGTCACTGAGCGCCTTGCCGCGATGACCGGCCTTGAGGTGGCGGGTGTCAACCTGCGCATCGAGGACGTCATCACCCCCGAGGAGTACGAGCACCGCACCAGCCAGCACGAATAACCTTCCAAAAAGGGACAGGTTTGTTTTGGCAGGTTTTATCTGCGAAAACGTTAAACGGCCGACCGCGCAAGCAAAAGCGTGGCCGGCCGTTTTTGTACGCTCCCGATATAGTCATACCGCTCGTCTAACTAAGGGTTGCAATCCCCGCGTTCCGCGTTACCCTAATGAGCGCATTGTTTCCAAATTGTTAACGAGGAGTTGCCGTAATGGCCGACGAGCACGAAACAGAAAGCAAGGCATGGGCAATCGAGGCCGCTGCGGCAGAGGCGGCGTCGCGTGCTGCCGAGGAGGTACATCGTCCTCCCGTGGTGCCGATGGAGCGCGTGGTTGATCGCACCGATATCGAGCGCGGCGAGCGTGTCGGTCAAAAGCGCAGCCAGGAGCCGGGCTTCCCGCGCTTTTTTGCCGAGCTCAATCTGGGCCTGATTCTTACGGCCTTCGCCATCGTTGCGTTTAAAACCCCTAATCACTTTGCTTTTGGCGGCACCTCGGGCGTGTCGGTCATTCTGTCCACGCTGTTCCCGACCCTGCCCGTCGGCGTTTTTATGTGGATTATCAACGCGGTTCTCGTCGTCTTGGGCTTTATCTTTTTGGAGCGCAAGGCAATCCTGTGGAGCGTCTTCGCCTCGTTTGCGTTGTCCGCCTATGTTTCGCTTTTTGAGCTCTTTATCCCGACCGATGTCTCTCTGACGGGCGATATGTGGCTCGACCTGTGCTTTGCCGTCATCTTGCCGGCGCTCGGCAGCGCTATTGTCTTTGATATCGGCGCCTCGACGGGTGGCACGGACATTCTTGCCATGATCCTCAAGCGCCGCACGACGCTCGAGATTGGCCGTGCCCTGCTGCTGGTCGATATCGGCATCGTGACCATCGCGGCCTTTTTGTATGGCCCGCGTGTCGGTCTGTATTGTGTGCTCGGCCTGTTTGCCAAGACGCTTGTGGTCGACAAAGCCATTGAGAGCATTCACCTGCGCAAAGTCTGCACGGTCATTTGCTCCGAGCCCCTTAAGGTCGAGGAGTTTATCGTCAAGCATCTCAACCGTACGGCGACCATCAGCCGCGGCTACGGTGCCTTCTCGGGCAAGTGCGTGACGGTGATCATGAGCGTGCTGAGCCGTCGCGAGGCCGTGCAGCTGCGCCGCTATGCGCGCGAAGTCGATCCGGGTGCCTTTATCACGATTGTCGACAGCTCCGAGATCGTCGGCAAGGGCTTCCGCGGAACGAACTAGCACAGACGTATTCAACGAACCGCCTGCTGGCGCCGTGTATCTTGCAAATCGGTCATCTTTGAGTATTTGACCCCACATTGGGCAATAATGATGCTAAAGACATCGTTTGCGATCCAAGTGATTTGTTCAAGATACGAAGGGATGATTCTATGTTCTGCTCGCAGTGTGGCGCCCCCATGGGCGATAACGACAAGTTCTGCGGCGTGTGTGGTGCTCCTAATGCCGGTGCCGCTGGCCCCGCTCCCCAGGGACAGCCTCAGCCCCAGCAGTTTGTTCCGCAACCGCCCGTGGCGAATGCGCCAAAGGGCTGTGTGGCTCAGGCGTTCCAAGATATGACCAAGACTCCGGGTGTGCTTCAGCGTGTATGCCAAATCGCGTTTTTGCCGGCGCTGATTTGCGTTGTGTCGGTGCTCGTGTTGTTTATTCCCGTTATTGGCGGCATTGCGGCTGCCATCGGCTTTTTGGCAGCTTGCATTGCGAGCGTGTGCGGTTCCGGCTTTGGAATCGAGTGGGGCCGTGATCTTTCGCTCAAGGTCGATGGCGGCATGGACCGTCCACTCATGCGCTCCACGTCGTTTGGTCTCGGAGTCTTTTCGAGCGTCATCTCGGTGGTGCTCGAGGTTATCGCTGCCATTCCCGTTATCGGTGTAGTGCTTTCGCTGGTGGAGGGCGTGGTAATTGGCGCCGCGGGCTCGTATTCTTGTTACGGCTCTTATGCGCTCGAGGCTGCGCTGTTCGGTTCGCTCGGCCTGCTTGTCCTGGCGCTAATTGCCTCGGCGATTCTGGGTGTCTTCTTTAAGATGTTCGCCGACATCGCCGTGATGCACTTTGCGGTGACCGGTCGCGTCGAGAGCGCGTTTTCGCTCGATAAGGTCTGGGCGGCGTTTAAGCACAACAAGACCAAGCTGTTCTGTGCTTCGTTCCTTCCCGAGTTTTTGACGGGCCTGGTCGCCAACGTTGTCACATGGATCTTGACGGTCGTCTTTGGCGCCATTGCCTCTGTCGGTATGTATAGCTACTACTATCGTCCTACGGGTATTGAGGCAATTGTTACCGGCGGTGGCGTCACGCTCGCGCTGTTCTTGGTGCTGGTCGCTTTTGTCACCGTATTTCTTACGGTCTTTGGCAAGATACTCAAGCACCGTGCCGTTGGCTATTGGGCCGCACGCTATGCAAGCGAGTGGGCCGATGAGGATAAGGACGACGTCCTGACTTTTGTGTTGCCCTTCGAGAAGAAGTCCGCTCCTTCGGGTTACAGCGCTCCGGATGCTTCGCCGGCGCCTGCACCCGCTCCCGCGACCGAGTCTGAGCCGGCGCCCGAGTCTGAGACGGCATCTGAGCCCGAGCCTGCGCCTGAGCCTGAGCCGGCACCTGCACCTGAGCCGGCACCTGCACCTGAGTCGGCGTCCGAGCCAAGCTCCGACGAGGAACCTCAGGACGAGTAGCCATGCCGTCTGCCATTTGGGGACGGGGTAGAAATGGTAGAAATAGCGCTTGATAAATGAGCGGGGGCGGACGTGTCGAAACGTCCGCCCCCGCTTTGACATCGCGATGTGGCTATGACTGCGAGATGCCAGCGAATCGATTACTCGTCGTGCTTCTCCTCGCGGCGTGCGGCAGCGCGTGCGTCGTGGATGCCCTTGATCGCGGCATGGCGAGCCGTTCGGGCATCATGGATGGCGTCGCGAGCCTCGGCGGTCGTCGCCTTGGCAGAGCGCAACTTGGCGGCCAGATCGGGGTTGGTTTCGGCGACCGCGGTAATCGCGGGGCCGTCGAGCTCCTCTTGCGTGGGCTCGGCCAAAAAGTCGATAGCATACTGGGCGGCCACCATGGAGCCCTTTGCCAGCACGGTCTCGTCGATCTTGTAGAAGCAGGAATGTTGGGCGTACGTGGCACCAATCTTGGGGTTGCGCGTACCTACAAAGGCGAGCACGCCCGGCACGCGGCGCAGGTACTCCGAAAAATCCTCGCCCGAAAGCGTGCCACGGTAATGGCCTTGACCGGTGGGGCCCAGGCACTTGATTACAGCCTGACGGCAGCGCTCGCTCGAGGCGACCTCGTTTTCGACCTTGTAGTTGGCGATGGTGTAGTCGGTGAGCTCAGCCTCGGCGCCCAGAGCTGCCGCGGTATGCTCCACGATGCGGCGCATGAGCTCCGGCATTTCCTCGTGGGTCGAATCGCCGTAGGTGCGCACTGTGCCGGCGAGGTAGGCCGTGCCGGCGATAACGTTGCGCGCGGTGCCGCCGTGCAGCTCGCCGACGGTGATGACAGCCGGCTCGTAGGGGCTAATCTCGCGCGAGACGATGGTCTGCAGGGCGTTGACGATCTCTGCCGCAACCATAACGGCGTCGTGGCCGCGCTGGGGCATGGCGCCATGGCACGAGGTGCCGCGGACGTCGATGCGGAACCAGTCGGTATTTGCCATGCGTGGGCCGGGCTCGCAGCTTACGGTACCGGCGTCGACCTCGCTCCAGATGTGCGCGGCGTAGGCGCCATCGACGCCGTCGAGCACACCCGTGCCAATCATGAGTTTGGCGCCCTGGCCGTTTTCCTCGCTGGGCTGGAATACGATGCGAATCTCGCCGTGGATGTCATCGGTCATGTGGCGCAGAATCTGCAACGTGCCGAGCATCATGGCGATATGGCAGTCGTGACCGCAGGCGTGCATGCAGCCCTCATTGACGCTGACGAACTCCTCGCCGGTCTGCTCAGTGACGGGCAGGGCGTCGATATCGGCGCGCAGCAGGATGCGGCGGCGCGGCGTGCCGTCCTCGCGGTAGGCATCCGGCGCGGTGCCGCGAAGCGTCGCCACCAGGCCCGTCTTGAGCGGACGCTCGTAGGGGATATTCATGGCGTCGAGCTGGTTGGCGATGTCGGAAGTCGTGCGCTCCTCGGCAAGGCTCAGCTCCGGGTGCTTATGGAAGTGCCGGCGCTGCTTGATGATGTAGGGTTCAAACTCGGCGGCGATATCCTGGATGGCCGCGGTGACGTCGTCTGCCGCGCGAACCTCGGTTGCCGCCATAATCTGCTGTGCCTTGGTCTTCGTCATGGTCGATTTGCTCCTTGTTGGCTCGATCGCAAAATCGTACAGGCTCTCTCCAGTATGCCACCTGCCGCTAGGGCTGGTAAAGCTGCCGTTTGCCGCTTGGCATTTTGTAACCGAGGCGGGGGAGTACACTCGGGGGTGTTGAATTTCCTGCCAGAGATGGGGATGCCCATGCAACATATCGATCGGATTATTCGCTCCAAGAACGTCTTTACCGCGCAAGACGGCATCGATTCCGCCCGCGAGCTGGCGATTGCCATCGCGGGCGACCGCATCGTCGCAGTCGGTGCGCCCGATGACGTAATTGCCGCCGCACCTGCCGCCACGCCGGTGGTCGATTACGGCGAGCAGTTTGTCTGCCCCGGTTTCCATGATGCGCATCTGCACTTCTTCCATACCTCGGTCGGCTCCTCGCCGTACATGCTCATGGATATGGGCACGTCCGAGGCGGCACTGGTACAACATGCGCTCGAGTTTTCCCAGGACCTGCCCGATGACGCCTGGGTTGTGACGCAGGGCTGGCGCGACTACCGTTGGGACCCGCCCGAGCATCCTACCAAGGCGTCGCTCGATGCGGCATTCCCCGATCGTCCCTGCGTTATGTATTCGGGCGACGGGCACACGCTTTGGCTCAACAGCCGCGCACTCGAGGCGCTCGGCGTCACGCGCGACAGCGAGCCGCCAGCGGGCGGCAGCTACGACAAGGACGCAAGCGGCGAGCTTACGGGCATTGCTCACGAAGCGGCTGCCATGCAGTTGTTGCCGCGCTGCCTTGAGTGGCTGGGCGAAGATCGCATCGCAAGCGCTTACGCCGATCAAATGAGGCGCATGGCCGAGCAGGGCATCACCTCGATCTGCGATATGTCGCTCATGCCCATGCCAGGCTGCGATTGTATCCGCGACGACGTCTACGACAAACTGCAGACAGCCGGCAAGCTGGGCATTCGTGCCCATCTGTTCCCCACGCTGTTGGATGACCAGTCGCGTCTAGAAGAGCTCCAGGTACGTTATGCGAACAACGCGCTGCTTTCGGCGCCGGGTTTTAAGCAGTTCTTCGATGGCGTGTCGAGTGAACACACGGCATATCTCACCGAGCCCTATACCAATCCGCGCTTCCCGGGCGACCAGGGCCGTCTGACAGTCCCGGCTGAGCGCATGCGAAAATTGGTTCTGGCGGCTGCGGAGCGCGGTCACACCGTGCGCATCCACGTTATTGGTGACGGTGCGATTCATGCCGCGCTGGATATCTTCGAGGAAGCAGCCGACCTGTACGGCCTGCCCCAGCACGGCCATAACACGCTCGAGCACCTGGAGAACCTTCTGCCCGAGGACATCGACCGCCTGCGCAAGCTCAACGTGGTTGCTTCGAGCCAGCCCTGCCACATTACACTCGACCCGGGTGGACCGGAGCGCGATCTGGGCCTGGAGCGCAGCCGCATCATGTGGCCGTTCGCAACCTATAAGCAGCGCGGCATTCGCCAAGCCTTCGGTACCGACAGCCCTATCACGCCCGTTACCAGCATGAACGTGCTCTACACGGCTATCACGCGCCAGGACCCCAAAAGCCACTGGCCCGAGGGCGGCTGGTTGCCGAGCGAGCGCATCGATGCAGCAACGGCTCTGCGCAACTACACCTTGGGCAGCGCCTATGCAGCGGGCGACGAGCAAAACCTCGGTAGCTTGGAGCCTGGCAAGTACGCCGACCTGGTAGTCCTGGACCAAAACCCGCTCACCGTTGATCCCCAAGAACTTCAAGCCACCAAAGTCCAAGCCACCTACCTGGCAGGCAACTTGATTTACGAGCGCTAACCCCACATCCCACCCCTCAGTTGCGGTGAAATAGTCCCTAAAATCGGCCTTCAAGCCCAAAAACAGGAACTATTCCACCGCAACTTAAAAGAGCGCGTCCCAACAACGTGCCCCCTATCTTGTGCATTCCATCCGCATCGCCATTTTGCTGCACTGACTTTTCTGAATGCCGGGCCCTAGTTAGTCAACCTGGCTCCCAGGGCGGACCGGAGGGCATGAAGTTTGTCGCGAGTTCCGCACGCAAAGGAAAGCACTTAATGTGCTTTCCGTCTTGCGCAGGACTGTAGAGCAGCAAACTTCATGCCCTCCGGTCCGCCCCGGGAGCCACCGTTAAGTTATCCCCCGGCATTCAGAAAATCTAAGTGCCAAAAAATAAGATTTTTTGACTCCGTGTTGTATAACCCGCCATTCGTGGGTACCATTCAACGCGTACGCAAACAAAAAGGGTTAATTCGCGTGGTATAACCGCGCGGCCCAAAAAGGAGGAGACAAGCATGTCGTCTTTGAAGCCGCTTGCAGATCGTGTTCTGGTCAAGCCCGACGAGGCCGAGCAGAAGACCGCTTCTGGTCTGTATATCGCCAGCAACGCTCAGGAGAAGCCGCAGCGCGGCACCATTGTTGCCGTTGGCGCCGGCAAGGTCAACGACAAGGGTGAGCGCATTCCCATGGACGTCAAGGTCGGTGACGTTGTCATCTACGGTAAGTTCGGTGGCAACGAGGTTAAGGTCGACGGCGAGAAGTATCTGCTCATGCGCGCCGATGACATCTACGCTGTCGTCGAGGCCTAGTCTCGTCAGAATCTCTGATTCGTCTTTGAACGCGCTCGTCGCATAGGACTCGGAAGCGGCGACGCGAGTCACATTTCTTTTGGAGGATTACCCACTATGGCAAAGAACATTACGTTCAACACCGATGCCCGCGCTAAGCTCGCCAAGGGCGTCAACACCCTGGCCGACGCCGTTACCGTCACCATGGGCCCCAAGGGCCGCTACGTTGCGCTGCAGCGCACGTTCGGTGCCCCGACCATCACCAACGACGGCGTTTCCGTCGCTAAGGAGATCGAGCTCGAGGACAACATCGAGAACATGGGCGCCCAGCTGGTGAAGGAGGTCGCCACCAAGACCAACGACACCGTGGGTGACGGCACCACCACCGCAACCCTGCTCGCTCAGGCCATCGTCAACGACGGTCTGCGCAACGTCGCCGCTGGCGCCAACCCGCTGGCCATCCGTCGCGGCATCGACAAGGCCGTCAACGCCGCCGTCGCCGAGATGAAGAAGCAGGCCAAGCCGGTCGAGACCAAGGAGCAGATTGCTTCCGTCGGTACCATCTCCGCCGGTGACCCCGAGGTCGGCGAGAAGATCGCCGAGGCCATGGAGGTCGTGGGCAAGGACGGCGTCATCACCGTCGAGGATTCCCAGACGTTCGACATCACCATCGACACCGTCGAGGGCATGCAGTTCGACAAGGGCTATGTCTCCGCTTACTTCGTCACGGATAACGACCGCATGGAGGCCGTGATGAAGGATCCGTACATCCTCATCACCGACCAGAAGATCTCCAGCGTTCAGGACATCATGCCTGTTCTCGAGGCTGTCCAGCGCGCCGGCCGTGGCCTGCTCATCATCGCTGAGGACATCGACGGCGAGGCCCTGCCCACCCTGGTCCTCAACAAGATCCGTGGCGCTCTCAGCGTCTGCGCCGTCAAGGCTCCGGGCTACGGCGATCGCCGCAAGCGCATCCTCGAGGACATCGCCGTCCTTACCGGTGGCCAGGCCGCTCTGGACGAGCTGGGCGTGAAGGTCGCTGACATCACCGCCGATATGCTCGGTACCGCTAAGTCCGTCACCATCTCCAAGGACAACACCGTCGTCGTTGGCGGCGCTGGTTCCAAGGAGGCCATCGACGCCCGCATCGCTCAGATCAAGGGCGAGATGGAGAACACCACCTCTGACTTCGACCGCGAGAAGCTCCAGGAGCGCCTGGCCAAGCTCTCCGGTGGCGTTGCCGTCATCAAGGTTGGCGCTGCTACCGAGTCCGAGCTCAAGGAGATCAAGCATCGCGTCGAGGATGCCCTGCAGGCAACCCGAGCTGCTGTCGAGGAGGGCATTGTCGCCGGTGGCGGCGTCGCCTTCATGGACGCTGTTCCTGCGCTCGATGCTGTCGAGATCGACGACCCCGAGGAGAAGATCGGCGTCGACATCGTCAAGAAGGCTCTGACCGCTCCGGTCGCTACCATCGCCAAGAACGCTGGCTTTGAGGGCGCTGTCGTGGTCGACAAGGTTGCCGAGCTGCCCGCCGGCCAGGGTCTCAACTCTGCCAACGGCGAGTGGGGCGACATGATCGAGATGGGCGTCCTCGACCCCGTCAAGGTCAGCCGCGTCACCCTGCAGAACGCTGCTTCCGTCGCCAGCCTGATCCTCATCACCGAGGCTACCGTCTCCGATGTGCCCAAGAATACTCAGCTTGAGGACGCTATCGCTGCTGCCACCGCTGGTCAGCAGGGCGGCGGTATGTACTAAGGCCGACAAGGTCTAGAACTCCCACCGGGAATCCGGGGGCGTGACGGGGGCTTCTCTCCGGAACGTCCTCGGACATGCAAAGAGGCTCCGCATCGCGCTTCGCGCTGCGGAGCCTCTTTGCGTCCTGCGGAATGATCCGGAGAGAAGCCCCCGTCACGCCCCCGGATTCCCTACGTTTACGGCCTTGAGGTCGGCTCGCGGAGAAGGGCGTGGTTGATGGGAATACGTGTCCCTTTCGCTGTTTCGCGGCTTTGCCGCGAAAAGCGCGTTACTTTGGGGAGGGTGAGTAACTTGGTCGAACCGCTGCTCTGTCCCGGCTGCATTTCTAGAGCGTTTCCCCCGCCATAAATTACCCTCGGCATACTTGCGCGAACGATTGCTCGTGCTACACTTGCAATTGCTGTTTCAGGGCGGGGTGAAATTCCCCACTGGCGGTAAATCGGGCGGTGTCAAAGGGGTGCCGTGGCGCAGGCGAGATACCTGCGACCGAGCCGATGAGTCCGCGACCCGTGCGTGTGTTGGTTCGCATGCCGGCTGAACTGGTGAGATCCCAGTACCAACGGTTAGAGTCCGGATGAAAGAGGCAGGTGATCTTATGTCTGAACAGTCGCAGCATATCCATTTTGAGAACACGAATAGGTGGAGCACCAAACAGCTCGTTACCATGGCGCTGATGTGCGCCTTGGGCGCCCTGTTTATGTACGTGCAGCTGCCCATTCTTCCCTCGGCGCCGTTTTTGACGTATGACCCGTCGCTGGTGCCGGCGATGGTGTGTGGATTTGCGTACGGCCCTGGTGCCGGCACTGCCGTTGCCGCTATGGCGATCGTTATCCATGCGCTCACCACGGGTGACTGGGTCGGCGCGCTTATGAACCTGGTGGCTACGCTGGGCTATATTCTCCCCGCGGCTATCGTGTACCAGAAGATGCATACCTATAAGGGTGCTGTGATTGGCCTGGCGCTCGGCGTCATTGCCGCTACGGCGTTGTCTATGGTCGCGAACCTGACCATTGGCGTATGGTTCTGGTATGGCTCGGTCGATGTGATCGCACCGCTCATGATTCCTGCCGTTTTGCCGTTCAACCTTATCAAGACCGTGCTTAACTCGGTGTTGACACTGGCGGTGTATAAAGTGGTCTCCAACCTCATCACGCCTAAAAAGGACCAGGTCAAAGGCCGCGCATGATTGAGTGTCGGGGCGTTTCCTTTAGCTATGACGGTGCCGTGCCGGCACTCGACGGCGTCGATCTAAACATCGAGGATGGCGAGTTTTTCTGCATCCTCGGTGGTAATGGGTCGGGCAAGTCGACGTTTGCCAAGCACCTGAATGCGCTGCTACAGCCCGATGCGGGAACGGTGTGCGTCAACGGCATGGACGCGTCCGATCCCGAGCTGGTCTACGACATCCGCTCGACTGCTGGCATGGTGTTCCAGAATCCCGACGACCAGCTTGTGGCGACGCTTGTCGAGGACGACGTTGCGTTTGGTCCCGAGAACTTAGGGGTCGAATCGGCCCAGATCGCGCAGCGCGTACGCGAGGCGCTGAAGGGTGTGGGCCTGGTGGGCTTTGAGCGTCACGAGACCCATGCGCTTTCGGGCGGCCAAAAGCAGCGCGTGGCGCTTGCCGGCGTGCTCGCCATGGAGCCGCGCGTGCTCATATTGGACGAGGCTTCCTCGATGCTCGATCCGCGTGGACGCAAGGGCCTCATGAAGGCTTGCCGCGCGTTGCACGATCGCGGCATGACCATCGTGATGATTACGCACTTTATGGAAGAGGCCGCCGAGGCCGATCGCGTTGCTGTCTTCCAAGCGGGCCGCGTTGCCATGCTCGGTACGCCTGAGGAAATCTTGACGCGGGCGGACGAACTTGCGCAGCTCAACCTGGATATGCCGGCGTCGTGCTGCCTAGGTAGGGCACTTCGTGAGAAGGGCGTTTCCGTTTGCGCGCAGGTGCGCGAGGCAGATATGGTCGCCGAGATTGCACAGGCTTATGCCGAGCGGAGCGGGACGAACATCGCAGGGCAGCCTTCCGCATCCGATTCCCATGTGCTTGACAATGGATCCTCTGCGGCCGACGGGATAGCCGCGTCGGAGCTCGTTATCGAGATTTCGCACCTCTCGCATAGTTACTCGCTGAGCGCCCGCGAGCGCCGTCGATGGCGCAAGCGCTCGACCACTGCGGACGCATCGAGCAAACAGGCTCTTTGGGGCAACGATCCAAACAGCCCCTGGGCGCTACGTGATGTTTCGCTGACGGTGCGCCGCGGCGAGTTTCTGGGCCTGGCGGGTCATACCGGCTCGGGTAAATCGACGTTGGTTCAGCATCTCAACGGGTTGATTCGTCCGCAGGAGGGAAGCGTTTGCGCGCTGGGGCTCGACCTATCAAACAAGAAACACGCCGCCGCGGTTAAGGCCAAGGTCGGCGTGGTGTTTCAGTATCCCGAGCGTCAGCTATTTGCAGAGACCGTGGCGCAGGACGTGGCGTTTGGCCCGCGCAACCTTGGCCTGCCGCAAGACGAGGTTGCGCGCCGTGTCGCGTCATCGCTTGTGCGCGTGGGACTTGACCTTGCCGCAATAGGCGACAAGAGCCCCTTTGAGCTTTCGGGCGGCCAGCAGCGCCGCGTGGCGTTTGCCGGCGTGCTCGCCATGGAGCCCGAGGTGCTGGTGCTCGACGAGCCCATGGCGGGGCTCGATCCGGTTGCGCGCAGGGATTATCTTGGGCTCATCAGTCGACTCCATCGCGAGGGCCTGACCGTTGTCATGGTTTCGCACAGCATGGATGACCTGGCAAATTGTTGTGACCGTATTGTTGTGATGAACGAGGGCGCGGTGTTTGCCGAGGGAACGCCCGTGCAGGTTTTTGCGCACGCGAACGAGCTCAAGTCGATCGGCCTGGGCGTTCCTGCCGCCCAGCGCATGGCGCTGGCGCTCGCGCAAGCCGGTGTGCCGCTCTGCTGCGACAAGCTTTATACGGTTGAGGCGCTGGCCGACGAGCTGGCCGGCTTGCTGCTGGGCTGCGCGGACGTGCCTTTGAGGGTTCCGTGTCAGGCCGGTTCCACGGCGCCCACGCGAGAGGAGGGCTGCTAATGGAGGCGTTCTCATTTGGCAGCTACTATCCCGGGGATAGCGCGGTGCATCGCCTGGATCCGCGCACTAAGCTGCTCCTAGGTTTCGCATTTCTGATCACCGTGCTCACTGTCGGAATCTTCCGCGGGTTGGTTCCGGTCGCAATGTTTGTCGTGCTGGTCTATGTCGCAGCCCGAGTGCCGTTGCGCCGGGTCCTATCATCGATGGCACCACTGCTGGCGATTGTCGTAGTGGTCGCGGTACTCAACCTGTTTTCCGACCAGAGTGGCCGCACCCTGTGGCAGCTTGGCTTTTTGCAGGTGAGCGAGGGCTCGCTGCGTTCTGCGGCGTTTATGGCGTGCCGTCTGACCCTGATGATGGCCGGCATGAGCGCCATTACACTCACCACGCCGACGCTCGACCTCACCGCGGGTTTTGAGCGCCTGCTCGCACCATTTGCGCGCGTGGGGCTTCCGGCGCACGAGCTCGGCATGATTATGGGTATCGCGCTGCGGTTTATGCCGCAATTTGCCACCGAGATGAAACAGACGGCCGATGCACAGGCAAGTCGCGGCGCGCGCGTGACGGGCGGTCCGCTCGGCGGCGTGCGCATGCTCGGCAGTGTGGCGATTCCGCTGTTCACCGGCGTGTTCCGTCATGCCGAGACGCTTTCGGCCGCCATGGATGCGCGCTGTTATCACGGTGAGCGGGGGCGCACGCGTCTGCATGCGCTTACGTTTGGCCGCGGGGATGCACTGGCCGCGGTGGCGATGGCGCTGCTGGTGATATGCGTTGTCGTTATCAATCTTCAACTCGTCTAAGCTCGATTCGAGCGCAAGAAAGGGGTCTCTATGACCGACATCGATCGCACGGCTCAGCTCGAGCGCGTCTGCTCGTATCTCAGGCGCATTCCGGCGTGGTATCTTGCCACGACCGATACGAGCGACGGGCATCAGCCTCGCGTGAGGCCGTTTTCGTTTGCCATGGTCGATGACGGCAAGCTGTGGTTTTGCACGTCGCGCGACAAGGACGTGTGGGCGGAGTTGAGCGCGAATCCCAAGTTTGAGGTATCGGGCTGGAAGCCGGGGGAGTGCTGGATCGTGTTAACCGGTGAGGCCGCGCTCGATGATGATGCAGTCGTGAGCGACAAGGTGCGTCAGGCGGGCTTTAGGCACATGGTGGGCATTGGCGAGCAACACGATAGTGCCAACGACGGCCGCCTTGCATTCTTCTCGGTCCGCAACATCGCCGCACGGTTCTGCGATATCGACGGCAGCGAAGAGCGCCTCGAGCTCTAATTTCCCAAATTGGCTACCCATTCCAAAAAGACTGGTCAGGCGTCAGGAGGACACATGGACGGATTGAATACGGTGTTGGAGTATCTGACGTCGGTGCCGGCGTGGTATCTGGCGACGAGCGTGGGCGGGCAGCCGCATGTGCGTCCGTTCTCGTTTGCGCAGATTCAGGACGGCAAGCTGTGGTTTGTGACAGCGCGCACCAAAGATGTGTGGCAGGAGCTGCTGCAAAACCAGCGCTTTGAGGCCACGAGTTGGTGGCCGGGCCATGGTTGGTTGATCCTGCGCGGGCGTGCAGGGCTGGAAGACCGGGCTTCGAGCGAAATGCGCGAGGCCGGATGGAAACATCTTGAGCGCTTGAGCGAGCACTATGAGGGGCCTAACGACCCCGCGCTCGTCTTCTTTAGCGTTGAGGATCCCGAGGCTTTTATCTGCAATCACGACGAATGGGTGCCGGTCGAGCTCTAGCCAGCTGGCTCATCCTAACAACTTAGTTTTCGCATGGGCGGGTCCCGTGTTGCCCGGCGCCGTAAGGAGTGCCGGTCAATACGGGGCCCGCTCTATTTGTCAATTCCTTCAAGTGAATGTGTCGGGAATGTTTCAATGCATGAACATGCAAGCTATTTACGTATAAATGCATCTTTTGGTGCTAAAGTTTCAACCCACTTCATAACGACCGCTGCGAAATGCGCATCGGTGCATAAATCGCAGACAAGGAGTCTGATATGTCTTTGAAGGTTGGAATCGTCGGCGCGGCTGGATATGCCGGAGCCGAGCTCATTCGCCTCGTACTCGGCCATCCCGAGTTTGAACTTGTTGCCATTACGTCCAACGCCGATGCCGGCCAGCCGCTGTCCGCGGTGTATCCGAGCTTTGCTGGCGTGAGCGATCTGGTTTTCACCACGCATGACGCCCCCGAGCTCAAGAGCTGCGATGCGGTTTTTCTTGCCGTGCCGCACACGGCTGCCATGGCACAGGTGCCCGCGCTGCTTGCATCGGGCGTCTCCTGCTTTGATCTTTCGGCCGACTACCGCCTGAACGACGCGTCCGTCTTTGAGACGTGGTATGCCGCCGAGCATACGAGCCCCGAGCTGCTCAAGACCCGTGCCTTTGGCCTGCCCGAGCTATTCTGCCGGGACTTGGAGACCGCCGCATCCGACCATGCCGACGGCAAACCCGTGCTGGTCGCCTGCGCCGGTTGCTATCCCACCGCAACGAGCCTTGCTGCCGCTCCTGCCGTGCGTGCGGGCTGGGTGGCAGAGAACGGCCCCGTAATCGTCGATGCCATTAGTGGCGTGACGGGCGCCGGTAAGTCCTGCAACGCTCGCACCCATTTTTGTAGCGCGGACGAGAACCTGGAGGCCTATGGCGTAGGCAAACATCGCCATACGCCCGAGATTGAGCAGATCCTGGACCTGACCGATCGCGTCGTCTTTACTCCGCACTTGGCACCGCTCAAGCGCGGCCTGCTTTCCACGGTGACGATGCCGCTCGCGCCGCAGGCTCTCGACGCGTTGGCCCTTGAGGACGTCGTCGACCATTACAAGAAGTTTTACGCCGGACGCAGCTTTGTGCGCGTGCTCGATGCCGGCCAGCAGCCCAAGACGGCTTCGGTCGTCGGCACCAGCGCCGCCCAGATCGGCCTTGCGCTCAACAAGCGTGCGGGCGTGCTGGTGGCGACGGGCGCTATCGACAATTTGTGCAAGGGTGCTGCGGGCCAGGCGGTCCAGTGCGCCAACATCGTTTTTGGCTTTGACGAGCGACGAGGCTTGCCCACAGTGGCGTGCCCGGTGTAGCACATTCGATTGTTAACGATTTGGTAGTCGGGTATCGAGTTGGGCGCCACTTTTAAGCTGGTCTACTAATTGCGACCGGTATGGCGTGCCAGCCGATGCCCGCTTTTTTATTTGATATAAGGAGTCGTAGGGACGATGAATACCGACCTGATTGATATCAAGATTCGCGCCGTCGAGGGCGGCGTTACGGCAGCGGCCGGCTTTAAGGCTGCAGGTATCCATGCGGGATTCCGGAAGAATCCCGAGCGCTTGGACTATGCACTCGTCGTGCCCGATAAGCCCTGTCCAGGTGCCGGCGTGTTTACGACCAACCGCTTTTGCGCGGCGCCCGTGCAGGTGAGCCGTGCCAACCTGGGCGGTGCGGACAAGGGCTATGGCATCATCGCCGGTGTTTCAATCAACTCCGGCAACGCGAACGCCGCCACGGGCGAGACCGGCCTAGCCTGTGCGCGCGAGACATGCAACATCGCGTCGCAGGTCATCGGCTGTGAACCCCAGCAGATCCTAGTTGCATCCACAGGCGTGATCGGACAGATTCTGCCGATCGACACGTTTGAGACGGCCGTTCCGTCCGCCTTCGAGGCGCTCTCCGCTCATGGTGGCGCCGATGCCGCCCGCGCTATCATGACGACTGATACACATTCCAAGGAGTATGCCGCTCGCTATCGCAGTGAGGCTGCGGGGCACGCAGGCAATGCCTATACGGTGGGCGGTATGTGCAAGGGCTCGGGCATGATCATGCCTAATATGGCCACCATGATCGCGGTCATTACTACCGATGCCCCCGTCGAGCCGGCGGCGCTCCACGCCCTGTTGCTCTCGACCGTTAAGCAGACCTTCAATAAAGTGACGGTCGATTCTGATACCTCGACCAACGACACCTGCATCATGCTTGCTTCTGGCGCTGCAGTCGCAGATGCCGAGGCCATCGTCGAGGGTACTGATGCCTTTGACGAGTTGGCCTTTGCCGTGCACGAGGTGTGCGAGAGCCTGGCGCGCAACATTGCGGCCGATGGCGAGGGTGCGTCAAAGCTCGTGACGGTTAACGTCGCCGGCGCCGCCAACGACGAGGAAGCCGATATCGCCGCCCGCGCCGTCGCCAATTCGCCGCTCGTCAAGACCTGCATCGCCGGCCACGACTGCAACTGGGGCCGCGTCGCCATGGCGCTTGGCAAGTGCGGCGTGAAGTTTAATCAGGAAGACGTTTCCATCGACATGATGGGCATGCCCGTCTGTCGCGATGGTCTGACCGTTCCCTTTGACGAGGACGAGGCTCTGCGACGTTTTGAGGCGCCCGAGATCGTGATCTCGGCCGACCTGGGCGCAGGCGATGCGGCAACGACCGTGTGGACCTGCGACCTCACGCACGAGTACATCTCCATCAACGGTGACTACCGTTCCTAGATTCCAGGCACGCTGCGCATCTTGCCGCGATTGCGGACGGCGGAGCACGGCACGATAACGATACGAAAGACGAGGCAGATTATGAAATTCGCACGCGATTGTCGTTCGAGCGAATCCAACGAAGCAACCGCGCAGCTGCTGTTCGAAGCGCTGCCGTGGATTAAAAACCTGACCGGCAAGACGGTCGTTATCAAGTATGGCGGAGCCGCCATGGTCGATGAGCAGCTGCGCCGCGACGTGATGAGCGACATCGTTTTGCTCAAGATCATCGGTATGCGCCCCGTCATCGTGCATGGCGGCGGCAAGGCCATCAACGAGGCGCTGAGCCATTACGATATTCCCGTCGAGTTTAAGAACGGCCAGCGCGTGACCACGCCGGCGACTATGGATATCGTGCGCGAGGTGCTGGGCGGCAAGGTTAACCAGGAGCTGGTCGCCGCCATCAACCACCACGGCAACCTGGCCGTAGGCGTGTCGGGCAGCGATGCCGGCACACTCATCGCCGAGCTGCTCGACCCCGAGCTCGGTCGCGTGGGCAAAGTGACGCACGTCAACACCGACTATATCGAGCGCTTGCTCGATAGCGAGTACATTCCCGTTATCGCTACCGTCGCGGCGGGGGAGGACGGCGGATTCTTCAACATCAATGCCGACACCGCTGCCGGTGCCGTTGCGGCGGCGCTTCACGCGCATAAGGCGATTTTTTTGACCGATGTCGACGGTCTGTACAAGGACTTTAGTGATAAGGACTCGCTTATCTCCAACCTGACGCTCGACGAGGTCAACGAGATGCTCTACGGCGGAGAAGTCGACAAGGGTATGATTCCCAAGCTGCGCGCCGCCGTCGATGCGCTTGCTGCTGGCGTGTTCCGAGCCCACATCATCAACGGCACGACGCCGCACTCGCTGCTGCTGGAGTTGCTGACCGATGCTGGCGTCGGTACCGTGATCCACTCCACCGAGACGGCCTACGAGTTCGATACGCATCCGCATCCGCTTTCGACGTTTGCGGCGCGTCTGACCGAGAACCTCGACGAGGTCGAGAAGCTCCAGACGGTCTAGCCGACCCGCGGTCGTCGCGTCCCTGCACCCATAGCCCTGCGCCGTACGGCGCCCAACGAAAGGCATCTCATGTCACTTGCAACTCAGCAATCACTCGAATCCCATTACGTTATGCATACCTTTGGTCGCTCGCCGGTAGAGTTTGTCGAAGGTCACGGTATGAAGCTCATCGGTGACGATGGTCGTGAGTATCTCGACTTTCTCGCTGGTATCGGTGTGTGCAGCCTTGGCCACGGCAACCCTGCAGTGCTCTCGGCGCTCGAGGCTCAGACCAAAAAGCTTCTGCATGTGTCTAACTACTTCTACATCGAGCAGCGTGGACAGGTCGCGGCGCTGCTGTCCAAGCTTGCCAACGACGACGTAGATGGTGCGTGCGTGCTGGCCGATGCCATTGCCGCCGGCGATGAGACCACGGCCGCTGCGCTCGGTGCCCCGGCTGCGGACGAGCAGGTGTGGGAGACGTTCTTTGCCAATTCTGGTGCCGAAGCCAACGAGGGCTCGATGAAGCTCGCGCGTCTGTACGCCAAGCGTGCTGGTAACGGCGGCAACACCATCGTATGCATGCGTGGCGGCTTCCACGGCCGTACGCTCGAGACCATTGCCGCCACCATGCAGGATCGGCTACAGGACAGTTTCCGTCCGCTGCCGGGTGGCTTTGTGGCCTGTACGCCCAACGATGTCGACGAACTGCGTTCGATCTTTAAGCAGCTGGGAAGCGAGGTCTGCGCCGTCATGCTCGAGCCGATTCAGGGCGAGAGCGGCGTGCACCCCATGACCGAGGAGTTTATGGCGGCGGCGCGCGACTTGGCACACGAGGTGGGCGCCGTTCTTATCGCCGACGAGGTCCAGTGTGGCATCTTCCGCTCCGGCAAGCCGTTTGCATTCCAGACCTATGGCGTGGAGCCCGACATTATGAGCCTTGCCAAGGGCATTGCCGATGGCGTGCCCATGGGTGCCGTGGTGGCAAAGAAGGAGATCGCCGACGTGTTTAAGCCGGGTGACCACGGCTCGACCTTTGGCGGTAGCTGCTTGGCTGTCGCGGCGTGCGCCGCGACGCTCTCTGCGCTCGTGCGCGGCGATTTTGCCGAGCATGTTGCCAAGGTGGGTGCTTATATGGAGCAGGCGCTGGCTAAGCTTCCGCATGTGGTAGAGGTGCGTGGTCGCGGCCTGATGCTCGGCTGCGATTTGGATGATGCCGCGGGTGATGCACACGACGTCGTGGCCCGTGCATTGGGGGCTGGTGCCGTGATCAACGCTACAGGCGCACATACGCTGCGCTTCCTGCCGCCGCTCGTGTGCGAAGAGGCCGACGTGGACAACCTGATCGAGATCCTGGCGGGTGTTTTGGCTTAGCGCTATTAGGCATAGCAATTTGAAGCGGGCTCCAGACCGTCACGTGCCGTTTGGCACACGATTGGGCGAACTGGAGCCCGTTTTGCTATCGATTTACCATGGCCGGGATGGGCCGTGTGCAAAAAGTGGTAAATATGAGTACGGGCACTAACTTCGTAACATATAAATTAGTTGTTTTTAGACGAGTTGGGCCACATATGTCCAGTTTTGTAGTTGGCAAATTGGCTTAACTGGACTATCGATCGTCTTTCTAATGCCGGATTTGCCTTTTATGACTTCGAAAACGCTGCTACTAAAAAGGTAGCAGTACTCATATTTGGCATTTTTTGCACACGGGTATTCGCCAGGGGTCCATTTTGCCGCCCGCGCCTCGCTTCGTCGCTCCGCTCCTCGCGTGCTGCGCTGGAAAACGCTTCGCGTTTCCTCAGCTCCGCACCCTGTCGGGTTCGAATCCCTCTGCGATGGGCCCAAAAAAGAAAGGCCCCCATAGCTGGGAGCCTAACAAATCAGTGGTGGGCGATGAGGGATTCGAACCCCCAGCCTTGTGCGTGTAAAGCACCTGCGCTAACCGTTGCGCCAATCGCCCGCAGAGATTGAGTATAGCGGAAACCCTGCGTGGTTCACCGCTAATTCATAACGAAAACTAAGCGGCGACTTTAGCGCCCTTGTCCTCGTCGATAAAGAAGCGCTTGTACCAAATGAGGAACGTCAGCGTGGTATAGATCTTGCGCTGGTTGAGCGCGCGACCCTTAAAGTGATCGTCGAGCAGTTTCATGAGCGCATCGGTGTCAAAGAAATCAGCAGCCCACGGCGCGGTGAAGTATTCCTTTACGTAGTCGTAATACTTTTGCTCGCGCAGCCAGAACTTGACCGGTACGGGGAAGCCCACCTTCTTGCGCGTTGCCCACTCGTCGGGCAGCGTGCGGTTGGCAGCGTGACGCAGAACGAGCTTGCAGCCTTCTTCGTTAACACGGTAGTTGGCGGGAATGTGCTCTGCAAACTCCATGACCTTCTTGTCCAGGAACGGGACGCGAAGCTCCAGAGAATGCGCCATGCACATTTTGTCGGCCTTGAGCAGAATGTCGCCCGGCAGCCACATGTTCATATCCAGATACTGTTTCTTGGAAAGCTCGCAGCAGTCGGGAACCTGCTTGTAGTACTCGGCGCACATCTCGGCGGCGTTCTTGCCGGTGTCATAAGCGGGCTTGAGCACCTCGTCGACCTCGGAGGGATCGAACACCTTTGCCTGACCCACATACCAGCGCTCGGGAACCTCGGCGCATTTCGTCAGGAAGTTGTGGCCCTTAAAGTAGGGGAGATGCTGAACGAGTGAGCCCAGGGCGCGACGTACGCCGAGCGGCACGCGCTTCTTAAAAGTGCGCATCTCGGGGGTGTCCTCGTACCACTCATAGCCGGCAAACAGCTCGTCGGCGCCCTCGCCCGAAAGGACGACGGTGACCTCCTTGGAGGCCATCTGCGCCAGATAGTACAGCGGCACGCTGGACAGGTTCGATTGCGGCTCGTCCATGTGGTACTGGATATCGGGCAGTGCATCAAAGAACTCGTCGGCGGTAATCATCTTGCGCACGTTCTTGATGCCCAGCTTGTCGGAAAGCTCGGCGGCGTAGTTGGTCTCGTTGAAGTTCTTGTAATCGAAGCCGACAGAATACGTGGTGTCGGGCATGAGACAGGCGGCAATGTAGCTGGAGTCCACACCGCCAGAAAGGAACGAGCCCACCTTAACATCGGCGATTCGGTGCGCAGCGACGCTTTCGTGCACGACCTTGTCGCACTCGTCCACGTACTCCTCGAAGGTCTTGGAGTTGTCGTCGGTGAAGTCACAGCTCCAGTAACGCTTGATGTCCATGGTGTTGGTCGTCAGGTCATACGTAAAGCAATGCGCCGGGGCAAGCTTGAACACGCCCTTAAAGAAGGTCTCCTCCGTGGCGGGGAATTGCAGCGTCAGGTAGGGGCGCAGCGCGTCGTGGTTGACAGCCTTCTCAAACTTGGGATGGTCCAGGAAGCTCTTGATCTCGGAGCCAAACAGCAGCGAGCCATCGGATGCCTGGTAGTAATAGAACGGCTTGATACCAAAGATGTCACGAGCACCAAAGAGTTTGTTCTTGTTCTGGTCGTGAATCACGAACGCGTACATGCCGCGCAGACGGTTGACCAGGTCCTCGCCCCACTCCTCGTAACCGTGTACCAGGACTTCGGTATCAGCGTTGCAGTGGAAGGCGTAGCCGGCCGCCTCCAGCTCGGCGCGAAGCTCCTGGAAGTTGTAGATCTCTCCGTTGAAGACAATCGTGACCTTGCCGTCGTCGCTCGACATGGGCTGGGCTCCAGCTTCGGAAAGATCGAGAATCGAAAGACGACGGAAGCCAAGGGCAACGTTGTCGACGATATGCTGGCCGCCCATATCGGGACCACGGTGGATGATGCGATTCATCATGGCCGTGAGAACCAGCTCACTCTGTTCATCTGTACCGGTAAAACCGACAAAACCGCACATGCAAGATCCTTTCTGCTGACGGCTCAGGTGTACTGCCGCAAGGATTGCGGCAGCTGATGTCAAATAATCTTTACTATCATGCCAATCTTTTGTTTCGTGATAGGGCATAAGCGCCGAGCGAACCGAAAAAACCACGTCCCGATCTTCAGGCGAAGCGGCGGGACGTGGTTGCGAACGCTATGCTAAAGAACAGCACCCAGATTTCCTTGGTTTTACACGGGGTGAACACCGTTGCCATTTATTAGACCACGGCACAGTCCATGCAATTTTTTAGAAGGCTGTGATGCGCGCAAGGTCAGGTGGCATATTAGGATGGTTGATAATACAGAATGTTTCATCGTTTCTGCCGCGGGACGTCTTCTGCCCTTTAAGGCTGAATTTAGCGAGAGAGGTCTTTGTATGTCGAGTTCGACACAAGAGAAGCTAACTCTGATGCGCTATATAGAGTTGCTCGAGGAAGATGACCTTGTTGTTTCCAGACCGAGCGCTTCGTGCGACCAGCGCATTGAGTTTGCGACTGATGACTCGCGCCAGGTGCGTCCGGGCACGTTGTTTGTCTGCAAAGGCCGTGCGTTTAAGCGCGAGTACCTGCTTTCGGCAATCGCCGATGGCGCCGTGGCCTACGTTTCCGAGGTCGATTACGATGTTGATCTTCCCGCGGTGATTGTGAGCGATATTCGTCGCACGCTCGCCGTGGTGGCAGATGCCTTTTATGGGCACCCGTCGGGTAAGGTGAAGGTCTGCGCCTTTACAGGCACCAAGGGCAAGTCGACCTGCAGCTTTTATCTGCGCGGCATCCTCGCCAACGAGGCCAAGCTTACGGGCTGTCATCGACCCGCTCTTAATACGGGCATTGAGTTCGACGACGGCATCGAGACGGGCCCTTCCAAGCTGACGACCCCCGAATCCTTCCTGCTGCAGTCTCGCATCGCACATGCTGCGGAGGCGGGTGCCCCGTGGCTGGTTATGGAGGCATCGAGTCAGGGCCTCAAATACGAGCGCACGGGCAAGATTGACTTTGAAGTCGGCGCCTTTACCAATATCGGCGAGGATCACATTTCGCCGATTGAGCATCCGACGCTCGAGGATTACTTTGCCAGCAAGCTCAAAATCTTCTCGCAGAGCCGTTTTGCCGTGGTCAATCTCGATATGGATAAGGTCGATCGCGTGCTCGAGGCGGCATCTCGTTGCGAACGTACGGTGACGTTCTCCCTGACCGACGAGCGTGCCGACGTGCTTGCGCTGACGATTCGCAATGGCGACTGCGGCGTGGTGGCAACGGTGCGCACGCCCCGTTTTACGCGTGACATTGTGATTCCCACGCCGGTTAAGTTCAATGTGTCCAACGCGCTTGCCGCTATTGCCTGCGCCGAGGCCCTGGGCATTTCCGAAGAGGGTATCGTCCATGGCTTTGAGGGCGTCTTCGTTCCCGGTCGTATGGAGCTCTATCCGTCCGTATCGGGCAAAATCCTGGGCATCGTCGATTTTGCACATAACGGCATGAGCCTCGAGACACTCCTGCGCGACTTGCGCGAGAACTATCCCGAGCGCGAGCTGGCGGTTGTATTTGGCGCTACGGGCGGTAAGGGTGTCGATCGACGCACCACGATGGGCATCGCCGCTGGCAAGTATGCCGACCGAATCGTGATTACCGAGGATGACCCCGGCCCCGAGGATGTCGAGGACATCTGCGCCGAGATCGCGCGCAACGTTCAAGCGCAGGGAAATGATAACTGGCAAATCGTGACTGATCGCGTTGCCGCTATCGAGACTGCCGTGCGCGAAACTGTCCGTCCTGCCGTGGTCATCGTGACCGGTAAGGGCGAGGAAGAGTGTATGCTGCGCAAGAACGGACCCGAGCCTTGTGAGCGCGACGGTTCGATTCTCAAGCGCACCCTTGCGGCGTACGACGCCTAGACCAGCCCCTTCTATGTAAACGGAGTGACCATGTCCCACAACATCCTGCCGACCGTTGCCGAGCTTTCGGGCGAGGTGCGCGAGCGCCTTGCCAAGGTCAAGTATGTCTTTACCGATCTGGACGCCACGATGCTCGCCCCCGGCTCGTGTGTACTGCGCGATAACGACGGCAATCCCTCGACCAAGCTCGTCGAGGCGGTTGTCGCGCTCGCTCGTGCCGGCATCCAGGTGGTCCCCACCTCGGGTCGCAATCGCACCATGATCCATGAGGACGCCCGCGTGCTCGGCCTCAACTCCTACATTGGCGAGATGGGCGGCCTGGTCATGTACGACCTCAAGGCCAACGACTGGGAGTACCTGACGGGCGACATGCCCTACGACCCCGCCTGCGGTCTCACGCCGCACCAGGTGATCGAGCAGACCGGCGTGTGCGAGAAGATCCTTGCCCGCTGGCCGCACAAGATCGAATACCACAACGACATGTCGACCGGCTACAAGTACCGTGAGGTCACCGTCGGCATGCGCGGCGATGTGCCCGACGATGAGGTCCAGGCCATCCTGGACGAGGCCGGCTGCGGTCTGGTCTGGGCTTGCAACGGCCATCTGACTCACCTGTCCAAGCCGACGACGCTCGAGCTTAATCGCGTCGAGGACGGCCGCGCCTTCAACATCAATCCGGCGGGTCTCAACAAAGGCGTTGCCATTGCGCGCTTCTGCGAGCACCTGGGGATCGAGCGCGAGGAGACGCTTGCGCTCGGCGACTCCGAGTCCGACTTCTACATGGCCGACCATGTTGGCATGTTCTGCCTGGTCGAGAACGGTCTGACGAGCGCCGGTGCCCCGGAGTTCTTGGATGCCTGCGACAATGCCTATATTACGCGCGGCAAGATTGTCGACGGTTGGGTGGCAACGGCCGAGCTGTTGGTCGCGGCCCGTTCGTAGCGCGACGCATCACGCATGGTCGCATTTTTCGAGAGAGAATCTGGTGAGGTAATGTCCGATATCGATAATCTGGCCGGGGACACGCGTCCGATCGGCGTGTTCGACTCGGGCCTGGGCGGCTTAACGGTCGCGCGCGCGATTGCAACGGCGCTTCCGCACGAGTCCGTCTACTATTTCGGTGACACTAAGCGCTGCCCTTATGGCACCCGCACCGAGGACGAGGTTCGCTCGTTTGCGCTGCAGGCGGGCCGCTGGCTATCGAGGCACGACGTTAAGATCATGGTCATCGCCTGTAACACGGCGACCGCCGCGGCCTTGCGTCTGGCTCAGCAAGTGCTTGACGTTCCCGTGATCGGCGTGATCGCTCCGGGCGCACGTGCTGCCATCAACAGCACGCGTACGCGTCGCGTGGGCGTGCTCGCCACCAACCTCACCATTCGCTCGGGTGCCTACACGCGCGCCATTCAGGACTTGGATGCTGGTGTCGATGTGTATGGCTGCCCGGCCTCGAGCTTTGTCGAGGTCGTCGAGCACGAGCTCGCCTCGGGCGCGCACCTGCAGGAGCAGTGGCTCGAGAACGAGGATATTTTTGATACGCCAGCCGTTCGCGCGCTGGTCGGCGCCACAGTCGAGCCGCTGCACGATCGCGGCATCGATACCGTGGTGCTCGGCTGTACGCACTTCCCGCTGCTGGTGGGTCCCATCCGCCATGCGCTGGGACCCGGGGTGCGCGTGGTGAGCTCCGCCGAGGAGACCACCCGCGAGCTGACCGATATCCTCACGCGCCGTGAGCAGCTGGCGGGCGATACCGCCGAGCCACAGCATCGCTTTGCCACCACATCTGACAACATTGCCGAGTTTGCGGTGGCGGGTAGCTTTATCTTTGGCCAGCCGCTCAAAAGCATCGAGCACGTCGATATCGACGAACTCGGTTAGGCTCGCAATGTCGCCGGAGTCTTCGCCACATCTTTTGCCGAAAGGATAGTTCCATGGAATACATGCAGGTCAACCGCGCCAACGGCCGCGCCGCCAACGAGCTGCGCCCCGTTAAGCTCACCCGCGGCGTCATGAAGCACGCCCACGGCTCGTGCCTGGCCGAGTTCGGCGACACGCGCGTACTGTGCGCCGCCACCATCGAGGAGGGTGTGCCGGGTTGGCGCAAGGGCGCCAAGGCCGGCTGGGTAACGGCGGAATATGCGATGCTGCCGGCCTCGACCGGTAAACGCTGCAAGCGCGAGCATGCCAACCGCAAGGGCCGCTCCATGGAGATCGAGCGGCTTATCGGCCGCAGCCTGCGTACCGTCGTCAACATGAAGGCGCTCGGCGAGTACACCGTTACCGTCGACTGCGATGTGATCCAGGCCGATGGCGGCACGCGTACGGCGAGCATTACCGGTGCCTGGTTGGCGCTGCACGACGCCCTTGCCATGTGGGTCGAGGCGGGAAAACTCGAGCGCATCCCGCTCACGGGCCAGGTTGCCGCCATTTCCATGGGCGTCGTCGACGGCAACACCCTGCTCGACTTGGATTATTCCGAGGACAGCCACGCCGAGGTCGACATGAACCTCGTCGCCACCGATTCCGGTGAGATGATCGAACTCCAGGGTACCGGCGAGCAGGCGCCCTTCGATCGCAAGCGTCTCAACGCCCTACTCGACCTGGGTGACAAGGGTATCGCCGAGCTCATCGAGCTTCAGCGCCAAGCCCTCGCCTAACCTGCCAAAAAGGGACAGGTTTATTTTGGCAGGTTTTATCTGGGAAAACGTCGAAGTATAAGACTGCCGTTGATTGAGACGGGAGAGAGGCCGAAGTCCTCGTCGTCCTCAACTCGGCATTGCTATAGAGACAAAGGAGACCAGCTATGGCACTTGAGAAGATTGACATCGACACCCTCGACCCGGCGGCGACCATCGTCGTGGCAACCGGCAACGCCCATAAGCTCACCGAGATCGAGGCCATTTTGGGCAAGGTCATGCCCGAGGTGCGCTTTGTGGCGCTCGGTCAGCTGGGCGATTTTGAGGACCCCGAGGAAAACGGCACGACGTTTTTGGAGAACGCCATCATCAAGGCGCAGGCTGCCGTTGAGGAGACGGGCCTTATGGCCATCGCCGACGATTCTGGCTTGGTCGTCGACGCGCTGGACGGCGAGCCGGGCGTGTATAGCGCGCGCTATGCGGGCGTGCATGGCGACGATGCCGCCAACAACGCCAAGCTTCTCGTTAACCTGGAAGGCGTGGCAGACGAGGACCGTACCGCGCGCTTTATGAGCGTCGTCGCGCTTATCGATACGGACGGCCTGGTCACCTATGGCGAGGGCGCCTGCGAAGGCGTTATCGCGTACGAGGGCCGCGGCGAACACGGTTTTGGCTACGACCCGCTGTTCCTGCCGGTCGATACGCCGGGCAAGACCATGGCCGAGCTCACGGCGGACGAGAAGAACGCCATCAGCCATCGTTTCCATGCGCTCGAGCATCTGTCCGCCAAGCTGACGGGCGAGGAGTAGACCGTGCGTGCGGTGGTGCAGCGCGTGCTCAACGCCAGCGTGACAGTCGACGGCGAGTGCGTGGGCCGTATTGGACGCGGCTACCTGGTGCTGCTGGGCGTGGGCCACGGCGACACACGCGCCGAAGCCGACAAGCTGTGGGGCAAGCTCCGCGGGCTGCGTATCAACGAGGACGAGAACGGCAAGACCAACTTGGCGCTGGCGGATGTCGACGGCGAGCTGCTCGTGGTGTCGCAGTTCACGCTGTTTGCCGACTGCCGCCACGGCCGCCGTCCGTCGTTTACGGACGCCGGCGCGCCCGATGTCGCTAACGAACTTTACGAGTACTTTCTGACGCTCGTCGCCCAGGACGTTGAGCATGTAGCGCACGGCATTTTTGGCGCCGATATGAAGGTCGACCTGGTCAACGACGGTCCGTTCACCATCGTTCTGGACACAGACAATCTGTAAGTAGTCAATTTGGGACCGGGCTTTTTTAGCTGCTTGCGTATGGCTGCAGCAGGGTGCTATAGTATTAGAGTTTTGTCTATCTTAGGGGTATTATCCCCTTTTTGAATTGCACCCTCTGGAGGCCCTATTCATGGAAGAGATGGAAGTCAATCACGTCGACGACATCCACGAGAAGCTGACCGATATGGTGGGCGATCGCGTCAAGGTTAAGGCCAACATGGGCCGTACCCGCGTCATCGAGCGCATGGGCACCATCAAGAGCGTCCACCCCGCTGTCTTTATCGTTGAGGTTGACGAGCGTCGCGGCCGCAAATCGCGTCAGTCCTACCAGTACATCGATGTCCTTACCGGCCAGGTCGAACTGTTCGACCCCGAGAGCGGCGAACATATCTTTACCCCGCTCGGCAACCAGCTCGAGGAGCACTAACGGTGACCGATCGGTCCCTCATCCTTACCGCGCCGGCAAAGATTAACCTCTATCTGGGGGTTCATACCGAGCGCGACGCCCGCGGCTATCACAGGGTCGATTCCCTGATGGCAGCCGTCGGTCTAGCCGATGCCGTGACGGTCACGCCGGCGCAGGCGTTGACCGTCCAGACGGTTCCGGCATCCGATTTTCCCATGCAAAAAAATACGGCCTATCGGGCGGCAATCGCTATGGCCGAGCGTTACGGTCGCGATGCCAACGTGAGCGTGACGATCGAAAAGCGTATCCCGCTGTGCGCCGGCCTGGGAGGCCCCTCGACGGATGCCGCTGCGGTCATCGTTGCCTTGGCCGAGCTGTGGGGTATCGACCGCGCCGACCCCGCGCTCGATGACATCGCTCGCGGTATCGGCGCCGACGTGCCGTTCTTTTTGCACACGAGTCCCGCATTCTACGTCGGCGGGGGAGATGTGCTGGCCACTGAGTATCCTGTGCTTCCGGCGACACCTGTCGTATTGGTCAAACCGCACGAGACGAGCGTTTCAACGGTTGAAGCATATCGACGATTTGATGAGAGCCCGGTGCCCGCGGAAAAACCCGATGCGATTGCTTCTGTCTTACGCGCCGGCGATGCCGAGGCGGCATATGCGCTCGTTCATAACAATCTGGGCGTCATATCCGCGCAGATGGAGCCGCGGATCCAGGCAGTTCTCGACTGGCTGCGCGCACAGGAGGGAACCGTTGCCGTGGACGTGTGTGGTTCGGGTGCTTGCTCGTTTGCCATTTGCGATACCGTCGCTGCAGCAGCCCATCTTGCGGGAGCTGCCCAGCAAAATGGCTGGTGGGCCTGCGCGACTGAGCTTATTCCCAACACGGTTCAAATCGACGCGCCAAAGAAATAAAAATTTCTCTAGCATGCGATGAAAATCTTTGTTACTATAGTCGAGCTAACGGGTTGTGGCTCAGTTTGGTAGAGCACTGCGTTCGGGACGCAGGGGTCGCTGGTTCAAATCCAGTCAACCCGACCAGAGCATGAGAAGGGACCGCTTCTTGCGGTCCCTTTTTTTAGCTATTGTTGTGATACCGCGGCACCCGCGGTATACTCATTCGAGCTTGTCTCGCTGTATTGTGGAGGTCTACATGTTTGGACTGAGGGCTCCTGAGCTCATCATTATTCTCGTCGTTGTCTTGATCATCTTCGGGCCTAAGAACCTGCCGAAGCTCGGCAAGTCTCTCGGCTCTACCGTCAAGAATATCCGCGAGGGTATGGAGGGCGACGATAAGGGCGAAACCAAGCAGGCCGAGGACGTTGTGGTCGAGGAGTCCAAGGAGGACAAGGAGATCGCAGAGCTCGAGGCCAAGCTCGCTGCTGCCAAGAAAAAGCAGGCAGAGGACAGCGACGCGGACGCAGAGTAGTCCCATCCCTTTGGGGTGAGCACCTGACCGGCTTGCCCGCAGGCTAGCCGGTCTTTTTCGTTTTGTTGACAGTTGATCGTTACATCATAGTTGGGGAGATATCCGTATGGACGCAAGCCAGATCGTACTGACCGCTGAGGGCCGCCAGAAGCTCGTCGAGGAGCTCGCTTGGCGTGAGGGCGATTACGCCAAGGAGATCGTCGAGGACATCAAGGAAGCCCGCGCGTTCGGCGACCTTTCGGAGAACTCCGAGTACGATGCCGCCAAGGACAAGCAGGCCCAGAATGCTGCTCGCATTGCCGAGATTCAGGCCATCCTCGCCAACGCTCAGGTTGCTGCCACCACGGGCGATCTGACCGTCTCCATCGGTTCCACCGTTTCTCTGATCGATCCCAACGGTGAGGTCATGGAAGTCACGCTCGTCGGTACCACCGAGACCAACTCGCTCGAGCACAAGATCTCTAACGAGTCTCCGGTCGGTCACGCCATCATCGGTCACGGCGAGGGCGACTCCGTTGAGGTCGTTACGCCTTCTGGCAAGACCCGCGTCTACACCATCGCCAAGATCGCACGCTAGACCACGGTCCCGCGTAAAGGTATGTTTTCGCTCCCTGGGACCGAATCCTGGGGAGCGTTTTAGTTTGAGGAGCTAACTTATGGCAGAGAACCAGAACGTCGCCGATCAGGCCTCGACGCTCAACGACGAGCGCGCCACGCGTCTGGCAAAGCGCGCCGCCCTGTTCGAGGCGGGCCAGAACCCCTATCCCGAGCACTCCGAGATCGAGGACTATGTCGTCGACATTGAGGCCAAATATGCCGATCTTGCCGATGGCGAGGATACTGAGGACGTCGTGAAGATCGGCGGCCGCGTGGTCGCCAAGCGCGGTCAGGGCAAGATCATGTTTATCGTCGTGCGCGACGCTACCGCCGAGATTCAGCTGTTCTGCCGTATTAACGACATGGACGAGGCGGCTTGGAGCACGCTTAAGGCCCTCGACTTGGGCGATATCCTGGGCGTGACCGGCGTGGTCGTGCGCACCAAGCGTGGCCAGCTTTCCGTTGCCCCCAAGAGCGCGACCCTGCTCTCCAAGGCCGTTCGTCCGTTGCCCGAGAAGTTCCACGGTCTTTCCGATAAGGAGACCCGTTATCGTCAGCGCTATGTCGACCTGATTGCCAACGACGATGTTCGCGAGACCTTCCGCAAGCGCTCGCAGATTCTCTCCACCTTCCGCCGCTTCATGGAATCTGACGGCTACATGGAGGTCGAGACCCCCATCCTGCAGACCATTCAGGGCGGCGCTACGGCCAAGCCGTTCATCACGCACTTCAACGCGCTCGATCAGGAGTGCTACCTGCGCATTGCTACCGAGCTGCACCTCAAGCGCTGCATCGTCGGTGGCTTTGAGCGCGTCTTCGAGATCGGCCGCATCTTCCGCAACGAGGGTATGGACCTCACCCACAACCCCGAGTTCACCACGATGGAGGCCTATCGCGCCTTCTCCGATCTCGAGGGCATGAAGGCACTCGCCCAGGGCGTCATCAAGGCTGCCAACAAGGCTATCGGCAATCCTGAGGTCATCGAGTATCAGGGCCAGACCATCGATCTGTCCGGTGAGTGGGCAAGCCGTCCCATGACCGATATCGTTTCGGACGTGCTCGGCAAGCAGGTTACCATCGACACGCCGGTCGAGGAGCTTGCCGCCGCCGCACGCGAGAAGGGCCTGGAGATTAAGCCCGAGTGGACTGCTGGCAAGATCATCGCCGAGATTTACGATGAGCTGGGCGAGGACACCATCGTCAATCCGACCTTCGTATGCGATTACCCCATCGAGGTCAGCCCGCTTGCCAAGCGCTTTGAGGACGATCCGCGCCTGACGCACCGCTTTGAGCTGGTCATCGCCGGCCACGAGTACGCCAACGCATTCTCCGAGCTCAATGACCCGGTCGACCAGGCCGAGCGCTTTGCTGCCCAGATGGCCGAGAAGGCCGGCGGCGACGACGAGGCTATGGAGTATGACGAGGACTACGTGCGCGCCCTCGAGTACGGTATGCCTCCCGCGGGCGGCATTGGCATTGGTATCGACCGCGTGGTCATGCTGCTTACCAACCAGGCTTCCATTCGCGACGTCCTGCTGTTCCCGCACATGAAGCCCGAGAAGGGTTTCCAGTCCGGTGCCGCTGCCGCCAAGGCTGCAGAGGCCGGCAACGCCGCAAGCCCGTTCGTCAAGTCGCTCAAGCCCACGCTCGACTACTCCAAGATCGCCGTTGAGCCGCTGTTTGAGGAGTTCGTCGACTTTGATACCTTCTCCAAGAGCGATTTCCGCGCTGTGAAGGTCAAGGCATGCGAGGCCGTCAAGAAGTCCAAGAAGCTGCTGAACTTTACGCTCGACGACGGTACCGGTACCGACCGCACCATCCTCTCCGGCATCCATGAATACTATGAGCCCGAGGATCTGGTCGGCAAGACGCTGCTCGCCATCACCAATCTGCCTCCGCGCAAGATGATGGGTATTCCCAGCTGCGGCATGCTGATCAGTGCCATCCACGAGGAGGAGGGCGAGGAGCGCCTCAACCTGATCCAGCTCGACGCTTCCATCCCCGCCGGCGCAAAGATGTACTAATTGGTTCCGCCGTTCTACCGAACGGCGGACCGGCCGACGCTGCGCGGGCCGCATTTGGACAATCTGACGTTCAACTTCAAGGGCGCGACCAGAAGGTCAGCGCCCTTTCGTTTCACGTCACCTTGTCTCAAATGCGGCCCGCTCGCTGACTTATGCTCAACCTATGGTGTCAACTCGCCCCAAAAGGACCTTGCTCGCTCTGGCGGGCTTTCGCTGTCGTTACCAAAGCATCGGCATTGCCGTGGTTGGCACTTGGGGACGTTCCTTTGGCACTTGGGGACGTTCCTTTTCTGCCGGCAGTTGGGGACAGTCCTTGTCTGAACTGCGTCCCGAATCTTGGCCTTCTTTATTAGAAGCGAACACTAGGACGCTTTCAATAGCCGTTTCCGAAACTCCACCGGGGTGAGGCCGCCGAGCGCCACCTGGCGACGCCTCGTGTTCCAATGCACGACATAGGCG
>DXLS01000015.1:0-16890 GCA_019414605.1 Collinsella sp. | reverse complement strand
TGGAACACGAGGCGTCGCCAGGTGGCGCTCGGCGGCCTCACCCCGGTGGAGTTTCGGAAACGGCTATTGAAAGCGTCCTAGTGTTCGCTTCTAATAAAGAAGGCCAAGATTCGGGACGCAGTTCAAAAGGTGCCTGTCCCCATTGTGGTGGTTTTAGGCAAGGAGGTCGGGGAACCAGGTTGGCTTGGGTTGGTTGGGTGTGCGCTCGGCTAGGACCAGTTCCATCCAGCACATGTCGTACCAGCGGCCGAACTTTTGGGCACAGCGGTCGAAGGCGCCCACCAGGCGATACCCCATATGGGCATGGAAATCCTGACTGTTATGCGTCAGATATTCGTCGTCCTTGTCGTGCGGCACGGCAATGAGCGCGCACATGTTGGTGATGCCCATCGCGATCAGACATTGCTTGAGCGCGTCGTGCAGCTTGCGGCCCAACCCGCCGTGGCGCACGTCGCGCGCCAGGTAGATCGACGTCTCGACCGACCAGTCGTATGCCTCGCGGCTGTTAAGCGGACTCACATAGGCATAGCCTACCGGATGCCCGTCCAGCTCCATCACCAAATACGGATAGCGCTTGAGCGTACGCTCGATGCGCCCGGCGAACTCCTCAACGCTCGGCACCTCGTATTCGCAGGTAATCGCCGTCTGGCGCACATACGGCTCATAGATAGCAAGCAACGCCGACGCGTCTTCGGGCGTCGCCAGGCGGATCGTCGGCTCGGACATCTCGGTCATACAACCCTTCTCCCCCAAAAGCAAAGGCCGCCCTGCGCCAAATCCAAGCGCAAGGCGGCCCCTCGTCATTACATCAGGCTACAGGACAGCCGCCAGCGCGTCGATGTCCTCCTGCGTCGTGGCCCAGCTGGTGCAAAAACGCACCACCGTGTGGGTCTCGTCGTACTTTTCCCAGTACTCGATCGAGGCATGCTCGCGAATGCGGGCCATGTCCTCGTTGGGCAGAATCACAAACTGCTGGTTTGTGGGCGTCTCCAAAAAGAACTGGTAACCGCGCTCGTGCAGCACACGGCGTAGCGCCTGGGCCGTCTCGATCGCCTGTCGACCAATCTCAAAATACAGCCCATCGGTAAAAAGCGCCTCAAACTGCACGCCCGTCAGGCGGCCTTTGGCAAGCAGCGCGCCGTGTTGCTTAATGCGAGGAATGGGATGCGCCGGGGCGTGCATGCCGCAAAACACCACGGCCTCGCCGCACAGAGCGCCGCACTTGGTGCCGCCGATGTAGAACACGTCGCACAGCTGCGCCAGCTCGGGCAGGGCAATGTCGCACTCATCGGCCGCCAGCGCATAGGCCAGGCGAGCACCGTCCACAAACAGCGGAATCTCATGCTTCTGGCACACCGCGTGAATCGCCACGAGCTCGGCCTTGGAGTACAGCGTGCCGTACTCGGTCGACAGGCTCACGTACACGGCGCCCGGAAACACCGTGTGCTCGTAGCTCTCGTTTTCGTAGAACACCTGGATATAGTTTTCGAGGTCCTCGGCATGCATCTTGCCCTCGTAGCCGGGGATGGTGAGTACCTTGTGGCCGCCAAACTCGATGGCGCCCGCCTCGTGGCAGGCGACGTGGCCGGTCTCGGCAGCAACGACGCCCTCGTACGGCGCGAGCAGCATGTCGATCACCGTCGCGTTGGCCTGCGTGCCGCCCACCAGAAAAAACACGTCGGCATCGGGGGCCTGGCAGGCCTCGCGAATAAGTTGCTTGGCACGCTCGGTATGTGCATCGGTACCGTAGCCGGGCTGCGGCTCCATATTGGTGTCGACGAGCGCCTGCAGCACCGCCGGATGTGCGCCGTGGGAATAATCGTTGTTAAACGCGAGCATGGCAATCCTCTCTTGCCGGGTATCGGCCAGATGATTCAAACGGAGCTATTGTACGCCGTTGGGATAGGCAATACGCGCGGCAAGGCACTCAAGCGCCAGCACCAGGGCAAAGCCGCAGCTCACGTCACTCAAAAAGTGCGCCCCGATCACGATGCGGCCAAAGGCGACGAGCGCCGCGACCACAGCCGCCGTCCAAAAGACCACGCGGCGGCGCGACGGCTTTTCCTTAAAGGCCGCTGCGGGAAGCCCGGCGAGCATAAGGCCGATCGCCGCGTGCGCCGTGTGTCCGCTCGCAAACGACTTGAAGCCGTCCTTGATCACGCCAGCGGCAATATAGGCCCACTTGTCGGGGTTGCCGATCACCCACCACGGCTGAAAATTGAGCCCTGGCGTGACCTCGATCACGCGCATGCGCGGGCGCGACCACAGCGGCTTAACAATCACGTTGAGGATAATGGCCTGAGCGACCCACACGGCAAGTACCATCAACGCCCAGCGTGTGAGCTCGTCAGGCGCGGTGTCGTGCGTAAGGCGGTAGGCGATGAAGTTGGCTGCGATGACCAACGCAAACGTCAGCACCAGCTGAACGGCAATGAGTTTACCGCCAACCCGCAGGGACGAAACGATCTCGTAGCCGGCTAGGCCAACGTTGACGAGGATGCCGAGCACGGCGAGCCATTTGCTCCCCCCGGAGTCGGGACGCACCGCGCGCACGAGCATAACGCCCGCGACGCTCGCCGTCAGCTCAAACGGCAGCTCGCCGGCGGCCTCGATAAAGCGGCCGTACATGCTGCCGACGCTGAACAGCGCACTCGAGATCTGATAATCGAAGAAGCTGCCCACGCCCAGGCAAAGGGCAAGGATAACCGCGATAGCAGCGACGTCTTTCTTGTAGATGTACCCGAACATGCTTTCCTTTCGATGGAACCAGATTGCCCAAATGGGGCGTTTGCAGCGTCGACCCGCTAGTCGTCGTCGCTCGCACCCAACTGTTGCAACAGCATGAGTGCCGCGGCCACGGGGCCGGTACCGTCGTTGGCGTCGAGACCGCGACCCAGGCCGCTGCCCGCGCCGGCGCCCGCCTTGTAGGGCACCGACAGTTTGCGGCTCTTGGGGAAGTTCACCGCGCCATAGCGGGTCTTAAGCTCAAAGGCCACCTTCTTGGGCACGTCGACGCCCAAAAACGTGATGCGTCCGCCGCTGAGCGTGACACTCTCGAGCCCCAGGCGCTCGCCGCGGATGCGGATACGCGCGCGGTTGAACAGGTTGAGTCCCGCCAACGGCAGCTCGCCATGCGCGGCCTCGGTCTCTTCCTGCACCTCATCGATGCTCTCCAGGTCCTCGGCCGCTGCGAGCCTGCGGTACACGAGCACGCGCTGATCCACCGCCGGCAGGTACTCCTCGGACAAGAAGTAGTCGGCCGGCAGGTTAATGCCCACGCTCGCCGCCTCCACGCCGGCGTCGTCATCGCCGCGCGCCTCGGCCACCGCCTGGCCCAGCATCTGCGTAAACAGGTCAAAGCCCACGCTCGACAGGTTGCCGTGCTGCTCGGCGCCCATAAGCGAGCCGGCGCCGCGAATCTCCAGGTCGCGCATGGCGATGCGCATGCCGCTGCCCAGGTCCTGGAACTCGGATAGTGCGGTCAGGCGCGCCGTGGCCTCCTCGGTGAGTGGCAGCTCGCCCGGGAACATAAAGTACGCGTAGGCCTGCGTGGCAGAGCGACCCACACGACCCTTGAGCTGGTAGAGCTGCGCCAGGCCCAGGCGCTGCGAGTCCTCGATGATCAGCGTGTTGGCGGTCGCGTTGTCGATACCGCTCTCCACGATGGTCGTGGCGATGAGCACGTCGATCTTTTTGGTCGCGAACTCGATCATCACGTCCTCGACCTCGCGCGGACTCATCTTGCCGTGCGCCACGCCCACGCGCGCCTCGGGCGCGGCCTCGTGCACGCGCGCCACGGCGTCATCGATGGTCTTGACGCGGTTGGACACGTAGTACACCTGGCCGCCGCGGCCCACCTCCAGGCGAATCGCCGCGCTTACCACGTCGGGGTCGTACTCCCCCACGTGCACGATCACGGGACGACGCCCGGTCGGCGGCGTGGTGATCAGGCTCATGTCGCGCACGCCGCTCGTGGCCATCTGCATGGTTCGCGGAATAGGCGTTGCCGAAAGCGTGAGCACGTCAATCTGCTCGCGCAGGTTCTTGAGCTGCTCCTTGTGCTGCACGCCAAAGCGTTGCTCCTCGTCGATGATCACCAGGCCCAGGTTCTTGGGGTTCACATCGGCCGAAAGCAGACGGTGCGTGCCGATGAGCACGTCGATCGTGCCCTCGGCAAACGCCTTGAGCGCGCGCTTTTGCTGCGCCGGGGTGCGGAAGCGGCTGAGCACCTCGACCTCGAGGCCAAACGGGGCAAAGCGCTCAAAGAACGTCTCGTAGTGCTGCTGGGCCAGAATGGTCGTGGGGCAGAGCACCATGACTTGGCGGCCGGAGTCCACGCACTTAAACGCCGCGCGCAGGGCAACCTCGGTCTTGCCAAAACCCACGTCGCCACACAGCAGGCGGTCCATGGGCTTGGGCGCCTCCATATCGGCCTTAATGTCGGCGATGGCCTCCAGCTGGTCGCGCGTCTCGTCGTAAGGAAAGCTCTCCTCCATCTCGATCTGCTCGGGCGTGTCAGGCGGGCAGGCGATACCCGCGATTGATGAGCGGCGCGTATACAGGTCGACCAGGTCAAACGCCAGCTTTTTGGCGTTCTTGCGCGCCTTGTTGGTGGCGCGCGTCCAGTCGGCTGTGTTGAGCCTGGTCAGGCGCGGTTTGTCGCCGTCGGGGCCAACATAGCGCGTGATACGGTCGACCTGCTCGAGCGGCACGTAGAGCTTGTCGCCGTCGGCATATTCCAGCAAAAAGTAGTCGCGCTCTTTGCCGCCCACTTCCTGACGCGCAATCTCGCTAAAGAGTGCGATGCCGTGAGTGGCGTGCACCACGTAGTCGCCCGGCTTAAACGGGAAGGTGATCTGCGTAATGTCCACCTTGCGGCGGCTGCGCGCGCGGTTGGCATCCATACGGGCGTTGAGGTCGGCGATCGAGAATACGGCCAGGTTGGCATCGGGCACCACCACGCCCTGCGGCAGGGCGGCATCGACAAAGGTCACGCGCCCGCGCGAGATGGTGGGCACGGCGGCACCGGCGGCAGCCTGGGCCGCGCCCGCCTCGAGCGAGCGGGCGTTGAGTGCGTCGGCCTTACGCTCGCGAATGGAAGCGTGGGCCTCCTGGCGTGCGGCACGGTCGGCGGAATCCGCCGCTGCCACGCGCACGCGGTCGCCGATAGCGCCGGCATTTTCGGGCGCCGCGGTCAGCGATTCCTCAAAGGTAATGCCCTCGTCGCCAAAGGTGAGCTCCATCGACTCACGCGCGCCGCGGTCGGGAATGGCAAACACGCAGGCATAGCGCTTGCCCACGACCTCCTGGATGCGCGTCATAAAACGGTTGTCCGAGCCTGCGATGGCAGGCTGCTCAATCTTGAGCTCGGCCGTCACCGCGCCGCCGGCACGAATGAGGCTTACGTAGTTCAGGCGCTGCTGGGCACCAAAATCGAGCTGTTGAGCGCGCACGTACAGACCGTCCAGGCGGTCAATCCCCGCCTCGCCGGCACGGGCCTCGATATCCTCGTAGGCACGCAGGCAGTCGTCGAACAGCGAGCGCGGCTCGGACAAAACCACAAGCGCCTTGCCGCTCACGTGTGCCAACGGGCTTACGGTCTGGCCGTACATCACCGGCAAAAAGCGGTCGAGCTCGGGCGTGACGATGCGTGCATCCACCATCTCGAGCAGCGCTGCCAGCTTGCTATCGTCCTGGCTGGCGCGGTAGAGCGCCACGTGCATGTTGTGAACGGCATCGTCGGTAAGCGCCAGCTCACGGCAGGGGAAGATCTCAATACTGTCCTCGTTGCCGATGGTTTGGCCCGTGGAGCTCACCATGCGGCGGATGCGGTCAATCTCGTCGCCAAAGAACTCGATGCGTACGGGCGCCTTTTCCTGTGCGGGGAACACCTCGACGGTGTCGCCGTGCACGCGGAACAGACCGGGCGCGTCGGCGGCGCCGGCATTGGTGTAGCCCATGCCCACCAGGCGCTGCGGCACCTCGTCAAAAGGAATCTCCTCGCCCACCGCAAAAGTGGTGGACTCCCAATAGCGACTCTCGACCGGCGGCACGCAGCGCAGCAGCGCACGGGCCGAGGCAACCATGATACAGTTGTCCCCGCGCACGATGCGCCCCAGAGCCTCGCAGCGCTGCGCCACCACGGCGTCGTCGGGCGCCTGCTCGCGCCACGGATAGTCCTTGCGCTCGGGAAAACGGCACACATGCGCCAAGCCCACATAGGCGGCCAGACTGCGCGCGGCGCGATCGGCCGCATCCTCGCCACTCACAATGTAGACCGTGGGGCGCGGGCGGCGCGCAAACTGGGCGGCCGCCATAAGCGTGCGGCCCGACTGCGACACAGCCAGCGTCACGTCCTCGCCGGCATCGAGTCCGGCCTCGACGGTCTGCAAGGCCTCGGCAGTGTAGAGCTGCGCGGCTATACGGTGAATGAGCATGCTGTTCCTCCGGCATCGCAACGCCAAAAGCCCGCCGGGGCAAGCTCGGCGGGTATGCGGCGGATTTCATTGCCTGTCATGGTAGCGCATGAGATGGACACGCCAGCGCACGCCAAACAGCTACCCCAAAACGCGCATGCCTGAACGCCCTCGGCACAAAACAGCCTGATCGGACAGCACCAATTACCAGCTTCTACCTGTATTACTTTGCAATTATGGCAATTCCTACTTTACAGTTGTGGTAACTTCTAGTTAGTAATTATGGTTTTTGCCTTGCCGATGTGGCAAATCCCAAAGACCTGCCACGCAACCCGGCAGATACCGACAAACTCGGTACGAGACTTTCGAACCAAAAGCATGCCTACGAGCATGCGATGCTAGACACGAAGGGCGTTAAAAATGATTGAGCGAACCATGGCCCAGAAGCTACGCGACATGTCAGAATGGTTTCCCGTCGTCTCGCTTACGGGGCCACGCCAAAGCGGCAAGTCAACTCTCATCAAGGCCGTTTTTCCTGAATATGAATATCTCAACCTCGAGAACCCGGAAGTCCGTCGCGCCGCACTCGATGACCCCGTCGGCTTTATCAGCAGGCGCCCCGATCATCTGATCATCGACGAGGCCCAATATGCACCGGAGCTGTTCAGCATGATTCAGGTCGCCTCCGACGAACGCGGAAAGACCGGCCAGTATGTATTGTCCGGCTCGCAAAACTTTTTGCTCATGCACAACATCCAGCAATCGCTTGCCGGGCGCGTCGGCATGCTCAAACTCCTGCCTCTCTCCTACCAGGAGCTCAGCGACACGCAAATCTCGCTTGACACCTACCTGATTCGCGGGGGATACCCGCGCATATACGATGCGGGCATCCCCACCGATATGTTCTACCAAAATTACCTTATGACCTATGTGGAACGCGACGCGGGCGGCCTTCTCGACGTGCGCAACCTGAGCTCCTTTAGAAAAATGATCGGGCTGTGCGCGGCTTGCGTGGGAGGGCTGCTCAACCTATCAAGACTCGCCGCTGATGTGGGAGTCGCCACGGCGACGATCAGCTCGTGGCTTTCGATCCTGCAATCAAGCTATTTGGTGTTCCTGCTTCAACCATATGCTGGAAACATGCGCAAGCGGCTTACCAAAGCGCCAAAATTGTACTTCTACGACACGGGACTACTTTGCCATCTGCTTGGCATTCAAGACGAGCGCAGTCTCATGAACCACCCCCTAAGCGGGGAAATATTCGAAAACCTCGTTGTCTCGGAACGCCAGAAGGCATACCTCAACAGAGGCCTCGAGCCCACGCTTGCCTTTTATCGCGACGACAGCAAACGAGAGATCGACCTTATCGATCTAACAGAGCCGGCTTGCCCACAGGCGTTCGAAATCAAATCGGGCGCTACCTACCGCGACACATTCGCTCGACACCTACGCTCTGTTGGTTCCGAACTTGGCATTCCCGCAAAGGACCGAGCCGTCGTATATCACGGCTCCGAGCGCTACGATACCGAGGGGGCATCGGTTGTGCCGGCAGAAGAGTTCTTGCTTCGGGAGTCATAGCGAGCGCCGTGGTCACCGGCCGCGTCCCGATTTGTACCGCCCGGAGATACGCAAGAGTGGCGGCCTGCCCTTGTAACCTAGCTCACCCGTACGCTGGGGCAAAGGTCTGCCAGCGGGCACTCGTCGCACTTAGGTTTGCGAGCGTCGCAGATCTCGCGGCCAAAGGTGATCCACTGGTGGTTGACCGACTCCCAATACTCGTGCGGCAAAATCTTGAGCAGATCTTGCTCGGTCTTGAGCGGCTCTTTGGCATGCGTCTTGGGGCTCAGCATCAGGCGGTGCGCGATGCGGTTGACGTGCGTATCGACCGCGATGCCCTCGACAATGCCAAACCCCACGTTGAGCACGATGTTCGCCGTTTTGCGGCCAACACCCGGCAGCTTGACGAGCTCCTTCATGTCGGCCGGCACCTCGCCACCGTAATCGGCAACGATCATCTGCGCGGCCTCCACGGCGTGCTTGGCCTTGCTCTTATAAAAGCCGAGCGACTTAATGGTATCGGCCACATCGGCCACGCTCGCCCCCGCCATGGCCTCGGGCGTGGGCCACTGGGCAAACAGCTTCGGCGTCACCTTGTTGACCTGCGCGTCGGTCGTCTGCGCCGAGAGCAGCACCGCGATGAGCAGCCTAAAGGGATTCTCGTGATCCAAAAAACACTCGACCGGGCCATAGCGACGGTTGAGGCGCTCGCACACCTCAACGGCGCGCTCGCGTTTGGCGGCATTGGTCTCGCGTGGCATAACGACTCCTCGCTTCAGCGGCGTAACAAACCTATAGGCACGATTGTCCCACGTATGGGGCCTTTACGCCTCCAAAAATGCGCCGGTCTGGCGGCCCCACAGGCTCGCATACTCGCCGCCCGCCTCGACAAGCTGCGCATGCGTACCGTCTTCGACAATCTCGCCGTCCGCCAGCACCACGATGCGGTCGAGCGCCGCCACGGTGGACAGGCGATGTGCCACCACAATGGAGGTGCGACCGCGCATCAGGTTCTCGAGCGCCTCCTGCACCAGCGCCTCGGACTCGCTGTCCAAGGCAGACGTCGCCTCGTCGAGCACCAGAATCGGCGCGTCAGTCAGGATAGCGCGGGCGATGGCCACGCGTTGGCGTTGGCCGCCCGAAAGCTTAACGCCGCGCTCGCCCACCATGGTGTCAAAGCCACGGGGCAGGCGGTCGATAAACTCGGTCGCATTAGCCAAGCGAGCCGCCTCGCGGATCTGCTCGTCGGTGGCGTCGGGGCGTCCATAGGCGATATTCTCGCGAATGGAGCGGTGGAACAGCAGCGCCTCCTGCGGCACGTAGGCAACCTGACGGCGCAGACTCTGCTGCGTACAGCGCGAGACGTCCTGGCCGTCCACGAGCACGCGGCCGCCCTGTACGTCGTCCAGGCGCAGCAACAACTTGGTGAGCGTCGTCTTGCCCGAGCCCGATTTGCCTACCAGGCCCACGCGCTGGCCCGCTGCCACATGAAGCGTCAGGTCGTCGAACACGCTCTCGCCCGCTGCGGCGTCACGGTATGCAAAGCTCAGGTGCTCAAAATCAATCGCGCCCTCGCCCACCTTGAGCTCGGGGGCGTTCTCGTCGTCCGCTACCAGGCGCGGTTCGTCCAGTACACGCGTCATCTCGGCCGCATCGCCCAGCGCGCGGTTGATGCGCTGCATCATGGAGCTTACGTAGTTCAGACGCATGGTGAGGTTGTACGTATAGGTAAAGATCATGACGAGCGCGCCGGCCGAGATGCCAAACCACGCGTTGCCGCCCGCGACGAACACGCTCACCACGGCCATGGTGATGACGATAAGGCCCGAGGTCGTAAAGTTGCGCTGCATCATGGCGTGCATCGAAACCGTCTCGGCGTCACGCGCGGCGCGGTCGGCGGCATCGAACAGGTCGCGCTCAAAGTCCTCGCGCCCACAGGTCTTGACGGCCAGGATATTCGTGACCGCGTCGGACAGCACGCCCGCCAGCTTGTTCTGCGCGGCGGACGTCGCGGCCGAAAGCGGCATGATGCGCTTATACATAAGCCAGACAAACGCGATGTAGACGACCATAATGCCCACCAGGATCACGGTAAACGTCGGCACCACCGGAGCGAGCGCCGCCACCGTGCAGACAACCGAGGTGATGGTGGGAATGAGCGAATACACCGTCACGTCCACCAGGCCCGTGTAGCCGCTCATAAAACGGCTCGTCTGGCTCACAAGCGATCCGCCAAAGCGGCTGGTGTGGAATGTCATGGATTGATTGGAGAGTGTGTCAAAGCACAGGCGCGCCAGGTGATAGTTGCCCGCAATCTCGAGCTTGTAGACGGTGTAATCCTGCAGCTTGGAGAGAATCTGGCCTACCAGGTTAACGAGCACGAGCGCCAGAATGTAGGGACCAAAGACCTCAAACACCTGGTCGCCCGCCACGGGACCGGCTTGGACGCGGTCGACGATAAGGGCCATCACGTAGGTGTTGGCAAACGTGAGCAAAAAGATGTAGCCGGCCGACGAGAACACCGAGAGAAAGACGATCAGCGGCTGTGTGCGCGTGACGTCCCAAAAACGCTGGAGCGTGCGGCGCACGGTGGAACGTTTGAGCGGACTGGTGCTTCTCTGAGACATGGACTTCCTTTCGCGTCTGATAGGGCGAAACGCCATTGTTGCACACTGAAGCGCACTTCAGGCAAGCACGATGCGAAAAGCGCCCGCGCCCCGCGTTTACGCCGGCGCCCCGTCATCAGATGCAGCTAGTCCTCGTCTTTTTGGTCTGCGAGCAGCTCCGCGGATGTGAGTCCCAAAATCTCGTCGGCCTCCCGCGCGTCTTCCAGCGCGTCGATATCCTTGAGCTTGCGCTCCATAACGTTGGTGCGCGTGGTGATGATGCCCTCGACCGTTTTGCCCGCGGTCTCGATCTGCTGCTGGGCGCGGCGCAGCGCCGCCTGATAGCGCGGCAGCTCGGCCTTGACGGCAGAAAGCACGCGCAGCACGTCGTCGGTGCGCTTTTGCAGCCTAAACGTCTGGTAGCTCATCTGCAGGCTGTTGAGGATGGCCGCCATGGTGCTGGGGCCGGCAACGTTGACGTGATAGTCGCGACCCAGGGTCTCGATAAGCCCGGGGCGGCTGACGACCTCGGCGTACAGGCCCTCAAACGGAACGAACAGAATGCCAAAATTGGTGGTCGCGGGCACGCTCAGGTACTTTTCGCAGATGTCCTTTGCCTCACGCTTGACCATCGCATCGAGCGTCTTGCGCGCTGCGGCGACGGCCTCAGCGTCACCCGACTCCTGGGCGTCGAGCAGATGCTCGTACGCGTCGCCCGGGAATTTGGAGTCAATCGGCAGCAGCACGGGATCGCCCTCGTCTACCGGCAGCTTGACGGCAAACTCAACGCGCTCCGAGGCGCCGGGCTTGGTGGCAACGTTTTCCAGATACTGGTCGGACGTAAGAATGTCCGCCAGGATTGCACCCAGCTGCACCTCGCCCAAAATGCCACGCGCCTTGACGTTGCCTAGCACGCGCTTAAGGTCGCCCACGCCGGTGGCGATAGACTGCATGTCGCCCAGGCCCTTGTACACAGCCTCGAGCTGGTCGCTCACCTGTTTAAACGATGCAGACAGGCGATCGTTGAGCGTACGGGAGAGTTTCTCGTCCACCGTCGCACGCATCTGATCGAGCTGCACGTTGTTGTCTTTGCGGATGGCGCCCAGCTGGGCATCGACCGTCTCGCGCACCTTGTCCAGGCGATGCTCGATGCCCTCGCGGTTGGCGCCGAGCTGTTGGGCCGTCTCGCGGCGCAGGTCATCCATACGGTCGCCGGCCTGCGAGAACTCTCGCGCGATGGTCAGGTAGCGTTGCTGCTCCACGGCCGCATCGGTCGTCTGCTGCTGCGCGATGGCGTTTGCCGTGCGGCGGGTTTCTGTCAGCGCGACGTTGAGGGCATCGAGCGCGCTGTTGGCCTGCTCGAGTGCCGCGAGCGTTTCCGCTTCGTTGCCGCCACGCTCTCGCAACTCGGCACGAAGGCCCTTAAGCTGCAGGGCGCAGACCGCAGCAACTCCCACCGCCACCAAGGCAATCACAACAAGCGCAATATCAATAGCAGACATAGACTCCGCCCAACAAACCCAATCGATTATCAATCAAAACCGCGATCAATCTTACCCCGCCACACGCACCGGGCGCCCGGCCCCTTCTTGGGTGCTTCTCTCCTCCGCATATTCCATAATGCGACGCGCTGTCTTCCTGCTCACCTTCGAGTCATCACCGGCTAAGTATGCGTACACGTTTCCCTTATTCAGATTCAAATCGCGGCAGAGACCGTAGCGCGTTACACCCGATTCCCCTAGCGCCCCCAATGTTCTTTTTCGCATCAGGGCGTTGATCCTTCTGTCCGCCACCGACTTTTCCTTCACCGCTCTATACGCACGCCAAACGTTGGTATAACGATTAGGGAGCTCACTTTTGGTGCATAGAGACGCCATGCTACCCGCTTGACCGTACAAGGACAAAACGCCTCGGTAATCTTCTTCCATCCACGAGCCCTCGGATAAACCCAGAACGTATTCGGCTTTTCCTTGCGCCAAAGCGAGCAAAAACAGAGGCTCCGCCACGCGCGGCGCAACCGTCATCGCCTGCTCAACCAGTTTTCTAAAACTCAGTGACTGCTGTCCGGACAGCTCTCGGCAATAGCCTTTTAAGAATCCCTCAAAGGTCAGATTCAACCGAGCACCTCCTTTTTGTATTGCCTGTATGCGCAGACCATCTCTTGATAACTCCGCTCCGAAGGCGACGACGCCAGCGCCTCGCCCTCGTCGAATATAAGCCGTTCGAGCAGCCCCCAATCAAGTCGGTCGACGAATGCCTGACTATGAAGATCGACGATGTCGTTCGGACGGTAGGCATAGAGCTTCATTACCGCCAGGTCCTCCAAGGATGGCGTAAAGTACCTGATAAAACGCGCCCCAATATCCAAGGGAATCAAACGATCTTCGTAATTGAATGGCATCTGATTACAATATGCTACCGCCATACCATTCACCTCGGGGTATCGAGCTATGATCTCGCGGAGGCACCTGTCTGCCTCAAACACATCAATGTCATGTGTAACCGACCGATTCGTCACATCGTTTAGCATGAAGGCGCTTCCTCCCACCAATACAACGCTCGGCCTATCGTCTCTTGGACCTATTTCCAGCTCCGCCTCTTCGTCAATGCCCAAAAGAGTCTGCTCTAAATCCTGCTTATACATAGCAAAATCCTATTTTTATTCATCATCAATAATACTATTCAATCGCACGGCAGGACCCGCAGGATGCAAGAATTTTACTCGTGGCGATAATCCCTACACCCTAGAAGTCCTAATGTGACAAACGCTAACTCTCCCAGCTGGCGTGGATGGTTGCTGCGACATCGCCTAGGCGCTGGCCGAGAGCCGCCAAGTGTTCAAGCACCTCACTGGGCGAGGCGCCGTTGAGAATGCACGTAAGGGCATATGAGGCCAAGAAGATTGCCGCGAGTCCCAACGGGATCAGCACGATCATCGCCAGCGTACGCAGGCGCTGGCCCCAGCGACGGCGACGCGAACGTCGCTTGTCGAACGCAAGCTCCTGCGCATACGAATCTTGTTGTACGGAATAGTTCTCTGGCGCCGATCCGCCCGCAGGCGAAACCGGGGGCGCAGCGTTTTGCGCACGAGGCTGGACGGCCACCCCTTGCATTTGCATCTCCATAAGCCGTTGCTGCTGGCGTAACATGCGCTCGGCTTGTTGCTGCGGGGTCTCAAGAAACAGATCCATGTTGGCCTCCTCAATCGGAGCATTCGACGCTTACGCCCAGCATTCCGCACCGCCAAGGCCACGGCAACGCAATCCGTAGCAATAGCTGCAAAGTTTCTTGTTGACAAAAGCTGTCGAAAACCTCAACAACTCCCCTACCAGCACTTTCTTTGAGCTTTTTTATCGAATGATCTTTTGCCCTTCCGCCAACCCGCAAACTAACCAAAAGCTGACCAAAAGCTTGACGAAAAGTGTGGAGACAGGGACCCCACACAAAAACGTGCCGCCCCAAAAGGGGCGGCACACAAACTTCTAATCAGCTTTTCAGTAACGAGCACGCGACGACCCAAAGCCGGAGCGCAGGGCGGGGGAAATACCTTTGCCTCGCGCGACCCTGCGGAGCCGTGAGCGAGAGGGAAAGGTATTTCCCCCGCCCTGCGCTCCGCAGCAGCCAGCGCCACGCGCTAGTAGTTCACCACTTGCTCCTCAAAGTACGCCTTCGGGTGGTTGCACACCGGGCACACCTCGGGCGCCTCGGCACCAACATGCAGGTGCCCGCAGTTCAGGCACTTCCACACCTTTACGCCCTCGCGCTCAAACACCTCGCCCGACTCAATGCGCTCGACGAGTTTGTTGTAGCGCTCCTCGTGGGCCTTCTCGACGGCGGCGACACCACGGAACTTTGCGGCAATCTCGGCAAAGCCCTCCTCCTCGGCGGTCTTGGCAAACTCGTCATACATCGTGGTCCACTCGTAGTTCTCGCCCGCGGCAGCGTCGCGCAGGTTGTCCAGAGTGCCCGGAACGGCTCCGTCATGCAGATACTTAAACCACAGCTTGGCGTGTTCGGACTCGTTTCCCGCCGTCTCAGCAAAGATGTTCGAGATCTGAACGTAGCCGTCCTTTTTGGCCTTGGATGCATAGTAGCGATACTTGGTGTGCGCCTGGGACTCACCGGCAAAAGCGGTCTCGAGGTTCTTCTTGGTCTGAGAGTTCTCAAAATCCATAGGTGTACTTCCCTTCAACACGTGCCGCCCATAGGCTTTGAGCGGCCTTGTCTTTAGGATGCCCTCATGCCGAAAATCTAAACCTTACAATCCTGTTCTTCAGATTTGAGCGAGCTATACACTCAGCCAACGATCGCCCTCGGAGCGGCAAAAGCCCTCGCGTTCCAAATCGGCAAGAATGCTTGCGACCAGCTCGCACTCAACCGGCTCTCGGCCGGCTGCCACCTCCATCTCGTTAACGCCTGCAACAGCTTCATCGAGCGTAATGCCTGCGGGCTGCCCGTCGCGCGCCGCCAGCAACATGCGCACAATGTGGGCGCGCTTTTGGCGACGCGAGCCCTCAAACTTGGACTGACGGCTATAGCCCGCCGATCGCCTGGACGGATTGGGCAGTGTTTTTTTAAGATATGCACCGTAATCCAGCAACGCGTAATACCACGCGCGCGGCGTGTCGGCATTGTCTTGGGGCGCGGCAAAGGGCGCAATCTCATCCGCCACCGCACCAGGGGCCGCCGGACAGGCAGCTTGAATCAGCGGCACCAGCTCGCGATCGGGAACGGCCGGCACATCGGGAAAGAAATGATGCAAAAAGACCGTGCGCACGTTGGTCTCCAGATACACACCAGGAAGATCGAACGCAAACGAACGGATACCCTGCGCCGTTGCCGGGCCAATACCGGGCAGCGCGACCAGATCATGCGCCTCGCGTGGAAACTCCCCGTCCCAGTCCTCCACAACGCACTGTGCAGCCCTGTGAAGCGCCAGGGCGCGGCGATTGTAGCCCATCCCCTGCCACGCGTCCAAGACATCGGAAGGGGCGGCCTGAGCGAGCGCCTGGACGGTCGGGAAGCGATCGAGCCACTCCGGCATGCGCGCCTCTACGCGCGGCGCCTGCGTCTGCTGCAGCATGACCTCGGAGAGCCAGATGATATACGGGTCGCGCGTGCGGCGCCACGGAAGGTCGCGATAACGCAGGACTCCTTCCGAACGAATCATCGAACGAAAGGGGTCCTGAATCATAGCAATACTCCTTATGCGGCGCTATTCCTCCCGGCAAGCATACGCGCAAGCGGCGTACTCGGGAAACGCATCGCGGTCGGCGAACTTGGGATCGACAGCCGGAAACTGGCGATGGGCGACGATATCGCCGAGCGAAACGGAATCGAGATAGTCGCGCATCAGCGCCTGGGCTCCGGCCCACAGGGGATGATAGCAGCACGTGCCCATGCGCGCACAGTCGCCATCGGGCGCGGTGCAATCGTTCATAACCATGGGGCCCTGAACGGCCTCTACGACCTGACGGATCGTGACATCGTCGGGGCTCACCTTAAGGCGCATGCCGCCATGAACACCACGCAGGCTCTCCACAATGCCGGCCTGAACCAAGCCGTGCTGAATCGAACGGGCAAACGAATACGGAACATTGACCTCTTCGGCAGCAGTGCGAACAGAAAGCAACCGCTCCGGCTCCTCGGCAAGCATCGCAAGCATGCGAAGAGCATAATCAGTCTTCCTCGATATGTCCATGTTTCCCCTTTCAAGGAATACGAACAGCTCGAACGAGCTCCGGGGCCGAGCTTGTGTCGAGACGCCAAATGACCGCCTGAACAACCAAATTATAAAATGGGTGTTCACTGAATGCCGCACTTGAAGACTAGCTGAATCAGGTACGGCCTAAAGTGCAATTTAGTATAACCGAACCCCCTGCTTCATTGAACAGATGTTGCGCAATAAACCCCCTGTTTGAACACATATATCAGTAGAGGCTGGCTCGCTCGTTGCAAATGCGGTGATTTGGATAAAGAGGCATATAAGATCGAGGGCCTATTAAACGCAAAAAGCCACGTCCGAAGACGTGGCTTTAATTGCGTTGGCGGGAAGTACGGGGCTCGAACCCGCGACCTCCGACGTGACAGGCCGGCGCTCTAACCAAACTGAGCTAACTCCCCAGGCAGACGTTCGCGTTTGTTTCCGCTCGCGTGCGCTGCGGGGATTAGTATACACAGAAGTCTGTCCGGCGCGCAACAACTTTTTTGAAAAAATTTTTCGGTCCCTACGGGAGGGTCTCCGGGGCTGGGGGCGGGGGTTAAGTTTGCTGCTCTACAGTCCTGCGCAAGACGGAAAGCACATTAAGTGC
>DXLS01000014.1:0-2131 GCA_019414605.1 Collinsella sp. | reverse complement strand
CCCAAGGACCGCGACATCGCCATGGTGTTCCAGAGCTACGCTCTGTACCCCAATATGACGGTGTACGAGAACATGGCGTTTACGCTTGAGCTCAAGAAGGTCCCCAAGGACGAGATCGACCGCAAGGTTCGCTCCGCTGCCGAGATCCTGGGTATTACCGAGTACCTCGACCGTAAGCCCAAGGCGCTCTCTGGCGGCCAGCGCCAGCGCGTCGCCATCGGCCGCGCCATCGTGCGTGACCCCAAGGTCTTCCTGATGGACGAGCCGCTGTCCAACCTGGATGCCAAGCTTCGTAACCAGATGCGCGCCGAGCTCATTAAGCTGCGTCACGAGATCAAGGGCACCTTCATCTACGTTACCCACGACCAGACCGAGGCTATGACCCTCGGCGACCGCATCGTGGTCATGAAGGACGGCGTCGTCCAGCAGATCGCCACGCCGCAGGAGGTCTTCAACCATCCCGCGAACATCTTCGTCGCCGGCTTCATCGGCGTGCCGCAGATGAACTTCTTCGATGCCCAGCTGGTGCGCTCGGGCAACGGCTTTACTGTCAAGACCGAGGATATGAACGTGGCGCTCGCCCCGGAGACTTGCGCTCAGCTTGCCCTCAACTGGGACGGCGGCGACGTGAAGGAGATTACGGCCGGCGTGCGCCCCGAGCAGATCCTGCTTGCCGACAAGGGCGAGGAGGGTGCGCTCCAGGGCACCGTCGAGGTGACCGAGCTCATGGGCTCGACCGAGCATGTCCACGTGACCGCTCCCGACGGCCAGTTTGTCCTGATTATCCCCGTCGTCGACCTCGAGGCCAAGGGCGCGCTCAAGGCTGGCGACCCCATCTGGTTCAAGTTCGAGAAGAACGCGACTCATCTCTTCGATAAGGTGTCTGGCAAGAACCTGATCTAGGCCCGGTGCATCCAGGCCCTCCCTTTGGGCGACTGCGGCTTTGCCATCCTTTTGCCGCGGTCACATATAAGGCTCCCCTCCCGTCCACTGGGCGAGAGGGGAGCCTTTCTTTGTGTTGGGACTGTCTGACCGGTCGTTTGTCTCGATCTGTAACGGATAGGGCCGATTTCGGACGTTAGATGTTACAGATCGAGACGGTTCCGCTGAGCTAACCATTTCATCTAAATCTGTAACACCAAAGGCGAATTTCACCTGCTAGATGTTACAGATTGAGATAAACCCAAGGGGAGGGGCCGGTATGTCTCAATCTGTAACGGCTGGGACCGTTTTGGTTGAGTAGTTGTTATGGATCGAGATTGTTTGGCCGAGTCGGATCACAGGGTAACGTGCGGGCACAAAAAACGGAGCCGCGTTGCCGTGGCTCCGTTTTCAAGAGGATGGGCGATGAAACCGAATTAGCTCAGGTGCCAGATCTCGTCGTTGTACTGGGAGATCGTACGGTCGGACGAGAAGGTGCCGGCGTTGGCGATATTGATGAGCGCCTTGCGCATCCAGGCGTCCTGGTCCTCGTAGTCGGCCAGTACGCGCTCCTTGGTCTGGATGTACTCCTCAATGTCGAGCAGGGCCATAAACCAGTCCTTGCCCTTAATGTCGTCGTGCAGGCGCTGCAGGCGCTCGGCGTTGCCGGTCGCCATAAAGGCGGGGTTGGTGATAAAGTCCACCAGCAGCTTGATACCGGGCTTGCGGTAGAGTGCGCTGGCGTTATAGCGGCCGTCAGCGTAGAGCTGCTCGACCTGTTTGGACGAGGCACCAAAGGTATAGATGTTCTCGTCGCCCACGAGCTCGGCAATCTCCACGTTGGCGCCGTCGAGCGTGCACAGGGTTAGGGCGCCGTTGAGCATGAACTTCATGTTAGAGGTGCCGCTCGCCTCCTTGGAGGCCAGGCTGATCTGCTCGGAGATGTCGGCGGCGGGGATCACGCGCTCGGCGGCGGTGACGTTGTAGTTCTCGATCATGACAACCTGCAGGTAGGGAGCCACGTCGGGGTCGTTTGCAATCCACTGCGACAGCGTCAGGATCAGATGGATGATGTCCTGCGCGATAGTGTAGGCAGGGGCCGCCTTGCCGCCAAAGATGATGGTGACGGGGTGCTTAGGCTTATTGCCGTTCTTGATGTCGAGATACTTCCAGATTATGTAGAGCGCGAGCATCTGCTGGCGCTTGTACT
>DXLS01000013.1:0-2052 GCA_019414605.1 Collinsella sp. | reverse complement strand
GAGCAGGATGAAGGGGATGAACATATAGGGGTTCATGGCAATGGGCGTACCAAAGATGATGGGCTCGGAGATATTGAAGATAGCGGGCACCAAAGCAATCTTGGAGAGCGCCTTGTAACGCTCGGACTTGGCCGTGAGCAGCGCAAGCTCCATACCCAAGGCGTCAACAGAACCCACGGAGAACATGATGATGAACGCCAAGTATGGCAGCGGCTGGCCGGCAACATATGCCTCGGTGTTGGCCAAGGCGCAGGCGCTGATAACCGGCATGTACACGCTCATCAGGACGCTGGGGTGAATACCAAAGAAGAACAGCAGGTTGCACAGCACAAAGTAGATAACGACGGCCCACGGGCTCGAACCGAGGAACATAACGGGCGCGGCAACGGTGGTGTTGATGAGGTTGAAGACGTCGCCGTAGGTCGTCAGGCCCATACCCCACTTAAGCAGCGCGGCCGTGGTGAAGATAACGATGGCGCAGAACATCGGAGATAGCGAATCGTTAACGAACTGAGGGACGGAATCGGGCATGGGGATGGCGATATGCTTCATAAGGAAGTTAAGCGCCTTCGGCACGATCAACGCCACGAGCAGCGCAACGAACAGACCCGAGCTGCCCAGATAACGGGTCACGATAAACGTCGAGCCGTCCTCGGCATGGCCAAGAGGAATCAGCAGGAGCAAAACGCCAATAGCCGCAACCGTCGACGTAAGGCCTTTGTTCCCGAGCACCTTGCCGTAGGAGTACGAGACCGAGGCGCACATGTAGATGGCGCCGAGGTTCATGGTAACGACCAGTACGTCGGTAATCGTCGCCGACATGCCGGTGCTGGCAAGGAACGCCTGCAGCGGCGGGATCGGCAGCCCGTTGATAATGGAGAGCAGCGCCACGCCCAGCGTAACGGGCATGGGCGCCATCATGCCGGACATAAGGCCCTTTACGACGTTAAAGCTACTCACTTTGTGGGCAATGGGGCCCACGTGCTTCTCGAGGAAGCCCTGCATCGAATCGAGAACGCTCATTTGTGTTCAGTGATCCTCTCTAAACGAATCATCTAGCTGTCAAACGGGAAATTGCGGCCGACTCTTTCCCGCCTATGACCAATGGAAATATGGTTACGCCTTGAGCTCGAGGACGAGGAGCCAATCCCCAACCCCGGGTTTGTCAGGCAGGGTAATGCTGTCCGTGACGGCAAGGGCGTCCTCGCCGTCACGGTATGCGCCCGTGCGAGGGTTAAACCATCGGCTTGCATAGGCAGCGCCCGTCGGCACACCCTCGATAGCAAGCTTTTGGCGCACGGTATCGCCAAAGTACGCGACGATGCGCGAAAGGTCCTGGTTGGCGGTTGCCAGCGGAGCCTTGTTGGCAAACAGGTTGCCCGCATCGGTCGTTTCGTAGGGAGCGAGCTCCCAGAAGTGATTGTCTTCGTAGAAGGAACGCATGTAGCCCATCTGGACCGCACCTTCTCCGTCTACCGCCTGGGCCCAAGTAATGCCAAAGCGGTTGAAGATTGCCATAAAGGGGTCGAGCTCCTCAGGGCTTTCCCACACGTTGTCCCAGATTCCCTGGGCTCCGTAGGTATAGCCGGCGCCGCCGGCCTGCATGCAGATATACGCCACGCGGCGCAGCATGTCTGCGGTGCACAGGCGCGTACCCATCTCCTCGAGCGTCGAGCAAAACTCGTAGAGCGCCTCGCCCTCAACGAAGGGCTTGTCGTCATGAGCTGCCAGATAGTCAAAGTAGTCGCTTGTCTTGATGAGGTAATCGCCGTGACCGGCCTGGTTGAGCGTAAAGTCCATCCAGGGTTCATCCTGGTAGTAATCGGCAAAGGGGCGCTCGTTGGTATAGTGCGCCGTCGCCAGATGACCATAGCCGTCGCGTGCCTCAATCTCCAAGGCGACCTCACGCCAGCCGTCAAGCATGGCGGCTCGACCTTCTTTGCGGTATCCGGCAACCTCGCCGGCAAGCGTCCACACCATCGGATATGCACCGTAGCGCGCCACCAGGTAGCGGGCGAGGTGCTTTTGGTGTTCCACGGCATGCTCGCCGAG
>DXLS01000012.1:0-47559 GCA_019414605.1 Collinsella sp. | reverse complement strand
TGTGTATAAGAGACAGACCCCCTCCACCTGCCGCTACCTGCTATCCGCCGATTTCCGTTGTGCTGCTGCACTTCCATGTCATATCCTCTAGACAACTACGCGGCAACATCGCCGCCGCGCCTACAAGAGAGGAATGTCCATGACCGCACCTGCATCCAAGCTGCTCCAGCCCATTACGGTTGGCCCCCTTGAGCTCAAGAACCGCATTATGTTCCCGCCGCTGACCACCGGCTACGAGGAGCGCGACGGTTCCATTGGCGAGCGCAGCCTGGCTTTTTACGAGCGCCTGGCCCGTGGCGGCGTGAGCTACATCGTCATCGGCGACGTCGCTCCCGTCATGACCGCGAGCCCCACGCCCAAGCTGGCGACCGACGCCCAGATCCCCACGTTTAAGGCGCTGGCCGACGCCGTCCACAAGCACAGCGCCAAGGTCGCGCTGCAGCTGTTCCACCCCGAGTACGACGTGCCCGGCGTCGGCCGCATGGTCATGGGCTCCATGGCTGCCGCCAAGGCCGCGCAGGAGGCCAAGGCCGCCGGCGACGAGGAGACCTTTGCCGCCAAGATGGCCGAGTCCAACGAGATCCGCAATCAGGCATACGCCAAGCTGCACCACGACATGCAGCACTTTGTGAACGAGGCCACCGTGGAGCAGCTCACCCAGATCAAGGAGGCCATCGCCGCCTCGGCCGCCCGCGCGCAGCAGGCTGGCATCGACGCCATCGAGGTCCACGGCGACCGTCTGGTGGGTTCGCTGTGCTCCGCCATCCTCAACAAGCGCACGGACGAGTACGGCGGCTCGTTCGAGAACCGCGTCCGCTACGCGCTGGAGGTCGTCGCCGCCATTAAGGAAGCCGCACCGCAGCTGATGGTGGAGTACAAGCTCCCCGTGATCATGGAGAACCCCGACGGCACGCCGCGCGGCAAGGGCGGCCTGCTGCCCGACGAGGCCTGCGAGTTCGCCAAGCTGCTCGAGAGCGCCGGCATCGATATGATCCAGGTTGCACAGGCCAACCACACCGGCAACATGGGCGACACCATTCCGCCCATGGGCGCCATGCCCTACAACTGGACGCTGCCGGTGGCCGAGCGCGTCAAGGCCCTGGTCTCCGTGCCGGTGGCCACCGTCGGCCGTGTTGTTTCGGTCGAGGCCGGCGAGAAGATTCTTGAGGACGGCGCGGCCGACATTATCGCCTATGGCCGCTCGCTCATGTGCGACCCCGACATTGCGCTGAAGGCCGCCACGGGCGAGCCCATCCGCGAGTGCCTCAACTGCAACAAGGGCTGCGTCGACGCGATTCAAAACCGCAAGTACATCTCGTGCGTGCTCAATGCCGAGAACGGCGACGAGGCGACCATCGCCATTAAACCGGGTGAGGGCGACAAGAAGATCGCCGTGGTGGGCGGCGGCATCGCCGGCCTGGAGGCCGCGCGCGTGGCGGCCAAACGCGGCTACGACGTGACCGTCTATGAGGCGAGCGATCATCTGGGCGGCCAGATTGTGCTGGCGGCCGCGCCTCCGCGCAAGGATGAGATTATGCGCTCGGTCGAGTATTACGAGAAGATTCTGCCCGGCCTGGGCGTGAAGGTTGAGCTCAACCATGCCGCTACCGCTGAGGACCTCAACGCCGCCGACGCCGCGATTGTGGCTGTGGGCGCGCACGACGTGGTCATCCCCGTTCCGGGTGCCGACTCGGACAAGGTCGTCTCGAGCTGGGACGTGCTGGCCGGCAAGGTGGAGCTCAGCGGGCGCGTTGCCGTCATTGGCGGTGGCCTGGTGGGCACCGAGACTGCCGAGTACCTGCTGCAGCACGGCTGCGAGGTGGCGATCGTCGAGATGCTCGACAAGATTGCCGCGGGCGAGTCCGAGACCATTCTGCCGCTGATCATGAGCGACTTCGCCGCCCACAACGTGGAACAGCACGTTAAGACCCGCCTGACCGCCGTTACCGACGAGGGCGTGGAGGCCGTGCACACCACCGAGGACGGCGCCGAGGAGCCGGTGAAGATCGCCTGCGATTACGTGGTGATGGCCGTGGGCTCCAAGGCCAACGCGTTTGACCTGGACGGCGTGACGGTGCCCGTGACCTGCGTGGGCGACTGCTCGGGCGAGCGCACCGCCGACATTGCCAGCGCCATCCGCACGGCATATCACGCGGCCAACGAGCTGTAGTCGAGAAAGCTATCGCGTATTGAGTGGGCGGGGAGTGCCGTATCGGTGCTCCCCGCCTTTTTGTCGATAAGAGGTGCCCCTGACCAGCGGATTCAGAAAATCCGAATCTTATGCATCCGAAAATCCGAATCCTTAGAACAGGAAAATCCGAATTATATGAACACGAAAATCCGAATCGCAACCACCCGAAAATCCGAATTTGCTACAGTGGAATAGAAGAATTAGAAAGCAGGAACTGGAAATCTGCGGGGGTGGCTCATGGCGGGCGAGAGGCTACATCGGGACGGATACATCCCACGTATCGTGGATGCGCAAATCGAGCGCTACCTTCGTGTCTTTGGCGCGGTCGAGATTGCGGGCACCAAGTGGTGCGGCAAGACGTGGGCCGCGCTCGAGCACGGGGCGTCCGCCTCGTATGTCGACGAGAATCTCGACCTCGCGCGTGCCGACCCAGCGATGATGTTGCTGGGAGACCGTCCGCATATTATCGATGAGTGGCAGCGCGTTCCCCAGATTTGGGACTACGTTAGACACGAGGTTGACCGCACCCGGGGTACGCGCGGCGCCTATATCCTCACGGGTTCCGCCACGCCCGCGTTTGGCTCAAAGGCGGAGGCGCCCGCGCATAGTGGAGCTGGCCGCATCGGCCGCGTCCGCATGCACCCTATGACGCTTGCCGAGACAGGTGAGTCCAACGGCAAGGTGAGCCTGGCGGGCTTGTTTGAGCATCGTTTTGAGCCCTGCCGGTGCGATGGCGATACACCGGGGCTTGTCGAAGCCGCTTGCCGCGGCGGCTGGCCCGAGGCGATCGATATGGTTTCGGCTGACGCCCAGCTCATCGCTCGCGAATATCTCAACACCACGTTTTCGAGCAGCTTCCCGGCGGTCGGTCTCGACCCCGATATTGCTCGTCGAGTCTCCGCATCGATCGCGCGCAATCTGGGACAGGCAACCACGTATAAAACGATTCTTATGGATATGTTCGGTGCCGAGGAGGAACCCGCAGCGTTTGCCGATGAGACCAAGGTGCGCAGGTACCTGGATGCCCTCAAAGGCATGTTTATTCTCGAGGAGGTTCCCGGTTGGGTTCCCGCCGCGCGCGACAAACGGCGCTTTACCGTCAAGCCCAAGCGCTATCTGGCAGATCCGAGCCTTGCTTGCGCCTTGCTAGGTATGTCCTCGCAGGCGCTGCTTGCCGACTGGCAGACATTTGGTCTGGTGTTTGAGAATTTGGTCATACGCGACCTTTCGGTCTACGCACGTTCGCTCGACCTGCTGGATAGCACGCCCGTGCGCTATTATCGCGACGATTCGGGCCTTGAGTGCGATGCTATCGTGCAGCTAGCCGACGGACGGTGGGCCGCCTTTGAGATTAAGGTGAGTGAAGATAAAGCGAGCGCCGGCGTCGAGAGCCTCAAGCGCGTTCGCAAGAAGGTCTGTGGAAATCCTCGTTCACGCACACGCGAACCGGAGTTTATGGCCGTGATTGTGGGGGTGGGTGAGTACGCCCGCGAGGTCGAGGACGGTATCTACGTGATACCCGTTCGCGCGTTGGGGTGTTAAGGGGCGGCACGCCGTGTGTCCGCTGCCCGGTGCCACGGATTGGTGCAAGGGGGCCAGGTTTGTTTGCACCATGCTGGTGCGAAGTAACCTGCCCCCTTGCACCAAGGGTTTGACTTTTAAGACATCATTAAGGCTTGCGTTGTGGAGCGAACCGCAGGTCAATGCTATTCTTTTACCTTATCGTATGGTGTTGTATTCTGCCTGAATTCTCTACCTGCGAACAACGGATAAACGCGACCGAGCGGAAAAGGATGGCAAGCCCGCACGCAGGGCAAACGTAAGCGATGAGTGGCATGGACCGACATAGCGAGCTCCAGCAGCACATGACGGCGGCCGAGTACCGCCAAGCTGCCGACGAGCACGTGCGGACCCTCAAGGATTTCTGGAAGGATTTCCTGGTGAGCGGTCTGTTTGTGCTGGCCGCCATCGTTGCCATCTTTGCATGCCTGGCCTGGTTTGCCGCGAACAATCGAGTGAGCGCCACGGGGAGCACGATCGGGGCGAAGGCCGCGCGCTATAGCCTTACCGCCACCGGCGAAGGCGAGCCCGACGCCCATACGGGATATTACGAGCGCACGGACGCCGAAAAGCAAAACATCACGAGGCTCGATACGACGGACGCCATGACGGTGACGCTCGGCTCCAACCTCAACAACGAGTCCGCCGGCTCTCTGTATCCGGGTGCCCGAGGCAAGATTACGTTTACGGTGAAGCCGCTGGTGGATGACCTGAACGGGGTCACGATCAACTTGTCACGCGTGCTTAAAGTCACGGGCAATGTCGTTGTTGAGGACGGAAAAACGCTGACGTCTGATGCGCAAACGCTCCTTGGCTTGGTTAAGGGCCATTTACTGTTCTTTACGAAATGCGACAACGGGTATTACTCGGATCGTGTAATAAACAACCAAATCACGATTCCAAAGAGCAAATTTTGCGAAGACGGCAAAACGACCAACCCCACAAAGAAGTCCGTCCCCGTCACCCTGTACTGGGTATGGCCGGAGTACTTCCAGAACTTTGTCCTTACCGGCAACACGAATTACTACAAGAATCTGTTTGCGGCGGCGGGCGACGCAAAGTCTGACTACGGCGCTCTGCAGGCGGATATGAACGCGCATAAAGCGAACTACTTTTACGGCACGGTAAGTAGTGTGGAAGCCGCCAACGCTCCTGCGGTTTCGGCTGACATGTCCTTCAGCGACACCGCCATCTGCTCGGCGCTGTACAACAATGCCGACGAGCAGATCGGCAATAAGGCCGAATACATCCAACTTAGAATTAGCGCTCAGGAGGGCGTGAGCTCATGAGCACCATGCAAACGCGCCTCGGCGATGCCCGCAATTGGATAGAAAACCACCGCGCACAAGCCCTTGCGGTCCTGATACTGCTGGCGGCAATCGTTCTAATCATCGGCTTGTCGCTCTCGTGGTTTGTGGGCAGTAAAAGTCTGTCCACGGTGGGCAAGATCCAAACGCCCGCGCAGCTCAAGATCATGGGTCCCAACCAGACGAGCATCGAGCCCATCGAGATTTCGTATGACGAGTCGCGCGGTGATGTGAAAAACTCCAACGGTACCGTGACCGTTCGTCGCGCGTTTTGTGTGCAGAGCGACAATGGCGATCCCGCTGCCGGCGGTCAAGCGTTTGAGCTGCAGGTTGCCAACACAACGAATATCACGGGGCTGACGATCAACGTCTACCGAGTAACGGTCAACGATCCGAGTAATACGAGCGGCACTGTGGTCGGCCTCGACGGGCTCAATCAGCCGTATTCGTGGAGCAAGAAGGGCGCCCCGATTGAGTTCCATTTTATCAACTCCGCGGACGGGACAATTGCGTTGGCTAAAGAGCTTGAGGCAAACGACCCGACGTACGGCTCGTACGCGAAAGTCCAGAAAAACGCCCGTCCGCTGTATCGGTATCAAAAGTTCGCAGGGAGTGGGCTCGATGGCTGGAATGGCAACACAGCCAACGCCGCCACGAACTTCATCATCGAGTGCACGTGGAATCCAGGCGTTGTGACCGTAAACGGAAAGACAGTCTCCAACGTTAAAGAAACCGACATGGTCTATCTAATCGCTCGCGTCACGAGCGACAACTAATAAGTAGGAAGGGAGGGGTGCCAGATGCGGAAAGACAAGAACGAGCGAAATGAAATCGCGAGGCCTGTTGGCAAGCACTTTGCACAGGTTGATGATTCTAAGGCAGAGCCTTGCTGCGCGGGGTCGGCGGCCCCTGCTTCCAAAGTGCGTAAGCGCCTATGGGCAGTTGCGGTGCTGCTGTGCGCTGTCGCGATTGCGACGGGTACCTACCTTACCTACACGGCCTTTTTGGCGGGCGACTTTCTTAAGTCGGTTGCTGTTTCGGGCACGTCGCAGGCGCTGTTTGCCTCGGACATGCTTACGGGCTACACGAATGAGACGCTGAATGACGAGGGTATTGCCGTCCGAAGCGTCATCGCCGACACGAGTGGGGAAAAATGCTCTTTTACCTTTCGCATTTACAACCATCTGCTGGGCGACAAGAACAAGGTCAACGACAAGGACGTTAACGCGACGCTGAGCGTGACGGCGACGGGTACGACGAAAGCTTGGAGCATAAGCGGTGAGCCTGCGCTGACGACGAACGGCACGGTCGGCCTTTCCTTCCCTGCCAACAGGGCAACCATGTATACCTATAAGGTTACGTTTTCCAAGGCGGACCTCAACAAAGCATCCTTCACCGTTAAGGCCCAGGTCGGCCCCAATAGCCCTGGCACCAACCTAAAATGGCTCGCCGCCAAGATTGCGCCTTCCGAGCGTGCAGAGGTGACGGCTTCGGGCGTTTCGGGCGAGTGGGTCGACGAGAACTCGGATATCAACGCTTTCGACGCTTACAACTATCGCGTGACCGTTACGGGCGCGCCAACAAAAATCAAGCTTACATGGGGCGACAAGGTTGAGCTTGACCCATTTTTGGCGACGAATCATTCCGACGCGACCTTTGATGGAAGGTCGGTTACGTTCACCATGGATCCCGGGTCGGAGATTATTACCTTTTACCGTTCGACGGATACCGCGCCCGGCAGCTGGGATGACATCGGTGTTACGTGCAGGGCTGCGTAGGCCAACCGCAATCGGTGATTTTGAGACCCCGCACGGGGCATGAGATAGAACGAGGTAGGACCAGATGAGAACGGCAAAGCGCATAACAACCGCATGCCTGACTGCGATCATGATTTTCCAGGCGCTTGCGCCCTCCACGGAGGTGTTCGCGCAAGAGCTCGACGCCGTTATGGAGGCATCCGTCTCCGCCGCGCGCGCCGCGGGCAACACGGCGCGCTCCGTACAGGATGCCGTGGCCACCGCGCTGCAAGATGATGACCAGGCTGCATCTGATGATGCCGCAACGACTCCGGGCGCCGATGCGGGAGCCACCGAGGGCGGCGACGGTTCTACCAACGCTGGCGAATCGCAGGACTCCACGACCGATGGAACCGCCAGCGGCGATGCTCCAGCGGAGGGCGACGCGTCCCAAGACGATGCGGCTGCCGATGAGGGTGCTGCTGACGAAGAACAAGCGGATGATGCGGACGCGGATGCCGCTGCCCAGGCAAACACCACCTACCCAATCACTACTGTCGAGGTTCTCAGGCGCAAGTTGGGTGACGGCGATGTCATCACCGACGGCTCGGGCGCCGTCACGGCCATTATCTTTGAGTCAAATGCCGACCTTATCGCCATCTCCAACACCGATCCCGCCATCTACCAGAACGCGAACATCTCCAAAGGTGGCTCGACCGGCATCGACTTCGACGTGTGCGGCGCGGAGATCGTGGACGGCCTGGGTAGCCTCACGTTCCAGGGCTTCGGCAGCGATGCCTACCCTTTCAAAGGCGCGCTCAACCTCGGCGACAGGACCCTGACCGTCAACAAGACGCTCTTCAACAACATCGAGCTCAGCGACGCCAACAGCACCGTAAAGCTCACCTGGAAGGGTACCGATGCCCAGCCCATCGTGGCCGCAAAGGTCACGGGCGCGGACAAGACGCTTGCTGCCACCGTTACCGTGGGCACGCCCAAGAGCGATACCGAAAAGGACATCTGCAAGCTCACCTCGCCGCTTGTGGGCGAGGTCACGGGCGCGCTCACGCTTAACGCAACCTACGTGACAAGCGCGAACAGCCCTCTGGCAGTCGATATGCAATCGAGCGCAGGCAACATGGGCTTGCTTGTGAACACCCTTGCCGAAAAAGCATCGCTTACGCTTTCGGGCCTCGCCCTGCCGGACAACCTCGACGGTACGCCCACCATCAACGCGACAGCCGATGGCGCCAACGCAGGAGGCCTTATCGGCGAGGCACAGGAGGGTGCCACCGTCGCCCTACCAACTGGCATCGATGTCTCGGCGCTGAGCGTCGCAGGTAAAAACGCGGCGGGCGGTCTTATCGGTAAGGCCACCAACCTCACGCTCAACATCGCTGATGGCGTAACGGTTAAGCCGGCGTGCAACGTCGGCGATAAAGACAGCGCTTGCTCCGGTGGCGTCATCGGCGACGTGAGCTTTGCGCAAGGATTTATCGTTAAGCCCAATATGTTCGACCTGGGCAAGCTTGTGACGCTTGGTGCATCGCAACGCGCCGGCGCCCTTTTTGGTGTGGCCGATATTTCTAATGGCGACATCGTGGTGCAAGGCGGAACGTATAAGAGCAAGTTCACCTTACCGGAAGAAGTTAGCTTCAACGGCAGCTACGGCGGCCTTGTCGGCAAGGTGTTTGCGACGGCAAAAGGCGTCGATGAGTCGCTGCGCGCCTTTGTGGTCCAAAAGGATGCGGATAAGAAAACGTGCTCAATTGAGTTTGAACTTGCGGGCAAGCTGTCCGATACGGGCGGTGTTGTTGGCTATGTTGGCGATAGCGCGGACTCCAATTCGCAGCCTGTCGCCGTTGTGCTCGACGGCGTGACGGTTGCGTGCAAGGGAGATGCTTCGGCGCGAACGGACGCCGGAAAGTTCGGTGGTGCCGTGGGCGTTGTCGACGCGCGCAATGTCCTTGACGTGCGAGATTTCAAACTTACAAGCGACAATCCTATCGGTAAGGCGCAAAGCAACCGTGCCGCGGGAATTGCAGGCTCCGCGTGGAATGCTGTAATCAAATTCAGCGGCATCACGGATCTGTCGGGCGCAAGTTTTGCCGAAAACAGCACGACGGGCCAGCTCGTATACGAGAATCACAACGCGCTGATTTTTGCTGTCGGCGATGGCTCTGACGCTGACAAGGGTGCAGCGGGCTGGACCTTCAAACGTAGCAATACTGCCTCGAAGACGGACGACATCGCGACCTACGGCGAAGTTATTCGTCTGGGCGGCGACTTCATTAAGCTTGATGTGGACACTCATAAGTTGACCTTGCCGGATTCGCTGACGGCAGCTAACGGTGCCTACACCCTAACCTCTGTTGAGGATTTCGCCAAACTTGCAATCACCTGGCAAACCAACGGCTACTACTCCATGGTCGAGGGCGTTTCCGAAAACAACCCGAACATCTTGCAGTCCTCGACCATTACGGTGAACGGCACTATTGATCTCAAGGGCACGGGCCTGACGGGTTTCACGCAGGATCGTGCAGACGGCTCGCAAGTTTTCTCGGGAACGTTGAACGGCGGCGGCACAAATGGCAACGGCACAATCAACCTTGCCGTCGGCGAGCCGTACGGCAAGCGTGGTGAAGCTGTGCTCGACGGCAATGACACGAGCAACGGCAACGGCAAAATCTACCGCCACGGCCGCTTGGGCTTGTTCGCGGCCGTCAACGGCGCAACCATCTCCAACGTCACAATCGCTGGTTCCATGAAGTTTGATAACGGTTCGGCTATCGATGCCGGGTCGCTTGCAGGTACCATCGTCGGCAACCTGCCATTGTCTGGCGTAACGTGCAAAACGAATATCGCGTGTGATGATACGTTCGGCAACGAAGTGAACATTGGTGGTATTGCGGGCAGCGTGTCGGCGGCTTCTACGGTTGCGTTTAAGGATAACAGCAGGGCTCAAGCGACCATCGCTGCAACTAAAACGCTTAACGGCAATAGTCGCATTGGCGGCGCCATTGGTTATGTGGGCGATTATGGCTCGTCATTCAATGTTGCGGGCCTCGAAGTCGCCGGATCAATCGAAACCGGCAATTGCACCAGCGGCAAGATTGCCCAAGTCGGTGGCTTTATCGGCTGCATTGTGCAGGGATCGAACGAGAAGAACGTTACCATTACCGGTCTTAGCTTTAGTAGATTCACTATGAACGTCGGCAAGAACGGCGATGCAAAGAACGGCGCCGGTGGTCTTCTGGGCTACAGCTGGGGCAATGCCATCGTCACCATTGGCGATGCTGCTGCGAGCGCCAGCGATAACGCCTATGCCCTCAAAACTACCAACAACACGACCGTGACCGCAAATAGCTCTACCGAGGTCGGCGGCCTCGTATACGCCGCCAGTGGCTACTGGATCATCAACGACTACGCCATCGATCTTTCGAACGCAACCATTAATGCCGATAAGGCAACGGTGCTTGGCCTGCTCATCGGCCGAGGTGGCAGAACGGAGAATTCCTCAACATATGGAGTAGAAACTTATAGCGGCTTGTACTTGGAGGACAGGGCAAGTTGGGACACTGCATATAAGGTCAATGGTGCTGCTGCGGGCAATGGCGTGAAAATCAACAACACGGCAATCAAAAGCGACGACAGTGATACTTCGTTTGATGAATGGGTTGGCAATGGCACTAAGCCTGCCTATGGCAACGAAGCCGGCAGCAAGCTTATTGATGGCGAATGGAACGTTGTCGTTTCGCTGCATACCAATGACGGTGCCAATGGCGGCAAGCTCAACATGAGTGGAGAGCCGGGAAGTGACAACAGCTATCAGAATCGGTCGGCTTTCGGCAGTAACCACAAAACGAATGCCTGGACGAGGTATTACTACAATCTTGACAAAGCATATGCGGAGGTAGGCAACAACGAAAAAAATAGCAGCGCAAGCAGTTGGATGGACTCCGCAGAGTACCTACTGCTTTGGTGCGCGTATTTGTATGCGCCCCCTGCAATTCAGACCTATATCATCCCGGGGAATCAGGAAATTTTCAAAGGAAACAATATTGGCACGAGCGACAGCGCGGGCGTGGCAATCAATTTAGATGGATACAGTTTCTATCCTACTGACCCCGCGAAGGGCTCAACGGTTACTGTGAATAATGCAACGATTACGTTCCATTATTCCGACATTAAAGCTGAGCAAGAAGGTAATAAAAAGAATAGCGAAGCCACGCAGCACGAAAATATGCACTGCGCTCTCATCGGAACCCATACGGGCGACCTTAATGTCGAAAACGTCACGCTTGCTGGCACCGTGGGCTCTGTTGTGAACGATGCGGGAAGTTCGTCCGGTGCACTTGTGTGCTGCTGTATCTATGGGCCCATCAATGAGACTAATGTGGCGCAGCTCGAGATAGATGGTCTGACACTCGACGGCTTGAAGGTCGACGGTGTGAACGGCAATACCAGCTATGCTCCTCTGCTTATCAACGAGATGCAGACATGCGTGAACCTGAGCGCTAAGAATATTTCTTCAACCCTTAGTTATGCGAAAGGGGACACGGCGGCAACCTCGCTCTTCGGCAGACTCGGCGTGGGAAATAATTCCGATCAGGTGACGGCAAAGTTTGAGCGAATCAGCTTGCCCAGCCAAAATAGCAATACGATTTTCACCCATGCGAGCCTGCTGGAGAGTTTTGGCTACAAAAGTACGGGCACGGGCTCTGCGGATTACACCTTTACTAAGGCCGATGCCAATGCCGGAATGGTGACGTACGGAAGCGAAATCGATGCCGAGAACAAGGAGTACCCGGGCAAGCAGCTTTGGTATTACGACGAAGCGACGTATGGTGCCGTGAGCGGCTATGTGACGGTTGATGGTAAGAAGGACGGTGACGTCAGGCCTTGGTTCGGTGACTACCTTCCTTATGTTTACAAGGGAAAAGCCGCCGAGGATGGCGTCCAGTATCACGAAATTAAAGTCAACCAGCGCATTCCAAAGCTGGTAATGGGATGTGGTACCTACGGCGATCCTTATTCCGTCACAAACGCGGCGGAGATGAATGCCATTGCCAACTACATTAATAACATGACGGCGCTTGACGGCTGGGAGGTCACCATTGTCGCCGACCAGGGTAGGCTCTGCACTCGCCGCAGCAGCGATCACTCGACCGACAATGAGGTTACGTACGTCTACAAGCAGGCGAACGGTACCGATAATAAATGGGAGAAGAAGACCGGAGACGCGTCGACCAATTCCCCGCAGACGCTGAGCGACGAAACCATGCACCGCTATATGCAGAGCGCGTATTACAGCATCGAGCCTACTGAGGGCAATACGATTACTCTCGACGGCGCATCGTTTGGCGGTTTTGGAAATAGGGCCAACCCGTTTAGGGGCGTCATCGTTGGCAACTTTGGCAGTGATAATAAAAACGCAACCATCAAGATAGAGAATAACGAGGGTTCGCTTCGCGGCCTTATTCCCTATAGTTACGGCAGCGTGGTGCGCGATCTGAATATTCGCTATGTGAACGCGTCGGCGACTATTACTTATTCTGCCAAGGATGCCGACGGCGTTCCGACGGCGTTTTTCGGTGGCGTTGTCGGCTGCATCCTTGGTGGCGATAACATTATCGATGGCGTGGTCGTTAATGGGACGACGGCCGAAAACCCTACAACGGGATTTACCGTCACGGGCGGTGGCGACAAGCCGCATCTTGTTCCCATTGGTGGCTACGTCGGTGCCATTGCGGGTGGCGGCGTGATTTTCCGCAATATGGACAAAAGCGGAAAATCTTCCTGGCGTGCTGGAACTGGTGACAAATCTCGTGGTCTGGGAAAGGGCAACTTTGATCTCTACAACAATCCCTACGTCGGTCGCGTGATTGATGGCTATGCCTTTAGCGAGGGCTGTAAGGTTGAAAACGGTAACGCTAACTACCAGATTAACGAGCTCACAAAAAAGGAACCCCCTGTGTCACCACCACGGGCACCGACAACAAGTACCTCGGCACTAACGCCGAGGCTCCTGTGACCATGGTGAAAAACGCCCAGGGCCTTTTGGTGCTCTCGGCCATCATCAGCTCGGGTGCGGGTGCTGGCGCGGCACATACCAACTACTCCAATAATGGCGTGTTCCGCGGTTCCAAGGCTTACTGGGGCAGCGATTCGCAAGACCCGGCGATATGCGGCTACCTGTTTGGCAACAAGGAATATGGCAAGGTACGGAATGCTAACTACGCAAATGTGGGCAAGCCTGAGAGTGCTGCCGGCGATTTCGAAATCGCCAAAAACGACGACCAGAAGGCCCCCGGCAAGCAGGGGTGGCACGGCCCGCTCGACCATGATGACGATGTAAATTCGCCCTACCTGGTGGCGTCCTACGCTGCCGACTACCAAACGGGCTATGTGTGCGCGTCGAAATCGATCGGCATGAGCTTGGAGTTCAAGCAGGGCGACACCTACGATATGACCGACTACGGCACGGGGTACGTGGGCCTAAACGGCCGCTACTATTCCAATGCCTGCAATTCGAACCAGCCGGGCACCGACCGCGACCGTATTACGCCGCACGTAGCCACGATCGACGGTAACGGCGCCACCATCACGGTGGGTACCGAAGGCACCGCCTACGGCGTCGTCGAATACGCCGACGACGACTATAAGGTCTCGGGCGTGGGTGGTCTATTCAGCACCGTGATGTTCACCTCCACCAATGTGGGGCAGAGCGTCACCGCGAACGACGGCGCGCAGGTCAAAGACCTCACCTTTAGCAACTGCAACGTAGCGCTCACCTATATCGACACCAACGGCGAAGCCAAACCAGGAGAGGCGCCGAACGACCTTACCGGTGCCGGCCTTTTGGCGGGTGCAACGGCCAACTACGACGACGGCACGTGCGGCATCTACCGCAACGTGCAGATGAAGAACTGCACCGTGTCGGGCGCAAAGAGCGTAGGAGGGCTTCTTGGCAGCTCGGGCCGCGCCAGACGAACTACGAGCGAAGACAGAACCTATATGGTCGAGTTCGGGGACGGGTGGGGCCCCGCGTATCTCTATGACTGCTCATACACTGGCCTTAACGTCACGGGCGAGAAGAATGTCGGTGGCTATGTGGGTACGGTCGCCTCGGCGTGCGGTGTGTGGACAACCGCAAGCACAGGGGTGAGCGAAAGGACCGTTGGCAAAAACTCGACCATAACTGCCACAGGGACAGTGCCCTACGTGGGCGGCGTGCTCGGCTATGTCGAAAGAAGCGATATCTCGGTCAACACCAACATCGGCACCACCACAGCGGCCCAGTCGTCGTGCACGGCAGTCATCTCTGGGGTAAACGTGCTAGCCACCGGGTCGAACTCCGATGACCATATGGGCGCCGGCGGCGTGGTCGGACGCGCCCGTGGCGGCGTTATTTCTATGAGCAACGTGCGCATTGATGGCGGAAACGGCACCGAGAACGCCGTCATCGGCGATAAGGCCGGAACGAACAATAGCATCTACAATGCGGGCGGCCTGATTGGTGAGGTTACGAGTAGCGGTAGCCCCAACAAGTACTGGTTCGACGACTGCAGTGTCAAGAATGTCAGCATCGCCGGCACCGGCAAATGCTCGGGCGGGCTTATCGGCTACTTCTTCAGCAATGTGAATATAGCCTGCAACAACATCGCGATCGAGAACGCTACGATTAAGGGTAACTGGAGCGGCGGTCTGCTGGGCGCGAATAACGCGAGTAACAGCGGATCCGTCGTCATTGACGTTACCAACACAAAGGTATCCAACACCACGTTTAGCGAAAGGTCCAACGGCGGCATTATGGGCGACGGGCGCGGCCAGTTCCATCTGTTAAACGTGCTCATGGACAGCAATAGCTACAATGCGGGCAAAACCCAGGGCGTACTCTTGGGCGAGGTTGACACGGGGGATGGTAAGTACAGCCTTTCCGCAGCGGGCGTGGAAGTAAAGCCCGGTAGTGGCAAGACCACGAGCGACCTGCCGCCGATGGTTTACACGACCAATACGAATACGGCTGCTGTTAACGAGAAAACTTATATTGCCTTCGGCGACTACAACGGCACGGCTGCCGCGCCCAACGAGAACAAAACGCTTTACGGCGCAGGCGATACTGCTACCACGGCAACGAGTCCGTACGTGACCACGAGGCCCGTGAGCACGCTGGCGGTGCGTGCCTCCGACGGCGACACCACCGACCGCTACCTGTTTGGCGACGGCGCCGCCATTGACACCGCGACGACCATCCAAAGCCAAGCGGGTGCCCACGTTCCCGGCCGCTACACCTACACCAACATCGCCGGCATCAATGATGCCGGCGCATACCAAAACACGAGCACCTATAGCGCGGACAGCTCGCGTAGCACCTATAACGCTAACAACATTACTTCGGGCAAGAAGGCCAAAACTGACTTCCCCGTGCTCGTGATTCCGGGCAACGATACCACGACGGTGGAGAGCTACCTGAACATCGTGACCAATGGCGGCTTCTCCGATGCCCGCCGCCTCAACGGCAGCACCGCGCATGTGACCGCCACCGCCGAGGTCTTCTCGCTCGCCGATAACGGCACCTTCGTCAAGGACGTAGCCGCCTCGCAAGCGCCCACGCTCAAGGTGCTCAACAATGGCACGAGCTCTATGGCATTCCGCGCGAGCACCGACTGGGACAATGAGCAGGGGCGCTTCACGCTGCTTACGGTCACCTTTAGCGAGGCCGGCCAGAGCTACCGTGTACAGGTACCCATCATCGTCAAGCGCATGCTCGAGATCGACTTTACCGCCACCTACTCCGAAGGTGCGAACTTCAAGGCTGCCGACTATGCGACAAAATACGACAAGCACGTACTTGTGAGCAGCGGCGACACCATGACCGGCTACCTTACCTGGACCTATGGCAGCGCTCGGGGCAAGCCGGTCGATTACGGCTGGAACACGCTGCTCGAAGCCGGCGGCTCTATGGGTCCGCTCAACAAGAGCATTACCTTCGGTGCCACGCTGCCCGAGGGTACACAGCTCACACTCGTGGACACGGCCAACAACAGCCGCGAATATCACTACACGGTGGGCACGGGTGGCGCGACGTCAGTCAAGCTCACCGAGTTTGTGGACGCTGGCAACAAGGCTTACTACACCGAACCGTGGCTGAGCGAAATCGTGGGCGTGAAGGCCGATGAGGCCAAGGAGGACAAGGACGGCGCTTGGGTCAAGCTCGCCGATGACGAGGTCAAGGACAAGAGCCAGGCCGAACTCGCGAAGATGGCTGGCGCCAAGGTCGATGGCGCGTACTACCGCGCGCGCACTTCTTCCGACGCGACGGGCACGTTCTATACCCTCTCCGTTGATAAGGAAGAGCCCAAGAGCGAAAACTTCTACTTGGTGGTGCGCACGCCGGCGGGGTCCGCGGGCGTCAACGGCTACACCGCCACCACGGTGGACACGAGCCTCAACGAGCACATCAACTACCTGCTGCGAGGCAAGAAAGCAGCCGACGGCAAGGCTGCCGAGGATGGGCACCAGAATACGCCCTCGACCTACAGCGTGGCATCAAACTACACGCACAGCCTCGTTGACAACAAGCGTAACCTCGTCGACAACAGGGACAGCATCAACCGGATGGAGCTCAAGGAAGCCACCTATTCGCTTTCCATGAACGTGAGCGACACCGTGACGTTTGACTCGAGCCAGCAATACACGAGCTCTGACGCGCTGTATTATCAGCTCGATTCGTCGCTTGTCACCTATCACGATGGCGTCATCGCGGACTCGGTAGGATACCCCACGGGCACGCAGGGCACGTATGAGTTCTACGTTAAGGTGGGTGATAACTACTACACCTGGGGCGGGTCGGGTTGGAATCTGGCCGGCACGAAGGAGACCCCAGTGGTGTCGGGCCTTAGTTGGACTGCGAACGGTGGCGACATGTCACTGGTGCTTACCGATGCTGAGGGTAATCCCATCGATATGTCGGGCCTGCGCGAGATCGCCAAGAACCATGTCAACGCCTTCACCGTTACCATGAGGGCCGCGCTCACCATGACGGAGCCTGCCTGCCAGGCGGGTATCGTGGCCTCGCAGAACAGCGGCACCGACCGCTACACCAAACCCAACTACCGCGCGTACCTTTCCACGCATGCCGACACGCTCAGCACCAGTAGCAACTCGGCATACAACGATGGCGGCGCCGGCTACTACCGTATGGATGTGGGCTCATCGACCATCGCGCTCGAGGCGTCTAAGAAATCCCAGTTGGGCATCAACATCGATGACCTCAAGTCCGCTGACGGCGAGATCGCTCTGGTGGGTACCTACGACCTGAGCAAGCTCACGGGCGCCGAGGCTAAGATCGACGCCGCAAACACGGTGACCTACACGCTGAGCCTGGAGCAGCGGCAAGATAATGGCGGCTATGCTCCGGTCGGCGATATCTCGAACTACATTACGGTGCTCGGCAGCGATTACCTAGGCACGGGTGCGGCATCCGCCGACGGCAACAGCTATGTGTTCACCGACACCAAGACCAACGGCGCGTTCCTCACGCGCGACGGCAACAGCCTTGCCTTTAAGCATGCCTTCCGCGTTAAAGTGAATACGAATGTTGAGGGTGAGAACCAAACTTACGCAAACTACCGCTTGGTGCTTACGGCCAATATTATGACCGGCAACGTTGTCGACGACACACCGGTCAACGTTAGCAACCTTGATGGCTATTCGCACTCCGACTACGTGACGTACACGCTAGCGCGCATCAACACCGAGGGCATTCGGCACGAGACGAAAACCAACTAGCTACGCGAGGGGCGGCAACCACCCGGTTGCCGCCCTTTTTCTTGTTCGCTTGGCCTACTGCTGCCCCAGCTCTCCACCAACTTTCCAGCTGTCCACTTAACTTACCACTCAAGGTGGAAAGCTGGAAAGTTAAGTGGAAAGCTGGTAAGTTAGGTGGAAAGTTGGAAAGTTGGGAGGTTCGGCATGAATGAGGAGTGGTTGGCGCAGGTTATCCATCATCTGCGGGCAATAGGAAACGACACCCAGCAGTACGAAGTAAAAGAAGCCAAGGGCGCGCTCCCCAAAAGCATCGTCGAGACGCTTTCGGCATTTTCCAACGCGCAGGGCGGCTTTATCATCCTCGGCATTTCCGAAAAGAACGGGTTTATGCCCGTCGAGGGTTTTGATGCCCGCAAGATGCAAGACGCCCTCTCTTCTGCATGTGAAAAGCTGACGCCCGTTGTGAGGCCGGATATCCAAGTGCTCCCCTTCGAGGGTAAGCTGGTGCTTTGCGCGCGCATCAAAGAAATGCATCCACGCGATAAACCCTGCTATATTGCGGCACGCGGAATGTACGATTCGTCCTTTATCCGTACGGGCGACGGCGACCGGCGCATGACTCCCTACGAAATCGATCGCTTTATGGAGGAGCATGTTCAGCCTACATACGACGACGAGCCGGTCGAAGGTGCCACGCTCGATGACCTTGACGCCGATCTTTTGCAAGGGTTTATAAAACGCCAGCGCGAGCTACACCCTAGGCTTTTGGGCACCAGAAGCGACGATGAGATTCTCCTTGACCTGCATGTGACCAAAAGGGTGGACGACGCAATCGTGCCGACGCTTGCTGCAATTGTCGCGATGGGACGGTTTCCGCAAAAGTTCTTCCCACGTCTCAATGTGACCTTTACGGCGTACCCCGGGACCACAAAAACGCAGCGAGTAAGTGATAACAAGCGTTTTGTGGATTCTCAGACCATTTTGGGTCCGATCCCTTTCATGATTGAGGACGTGCTTGCCGCCGTTGCGAGAAACACCCGAAACGCAGCGGTTATCGAGGGCGCGTTCCGGAAAGATGTGCCCGATTATCCGCCCGTGGCGCTGCGCGAGGCGGTGGCGAACGCGCTCATGCACCGCGACTACTCTTCCGCCGCGCGCGGCTCACAAGTGCAGGTCAACTTGTATATCGACCGCGTCGAGATTCTCAATCCCGGCGGGCTGTACGGCGACGTAACGATCGATTCGCTGGGAGTTTCTGGGGTTTCGTCATCCAGAAACCAGTTCCTTTCAAATATCCTCGAGACCACGCCGTACCCAGACGGTGGCTACGTGGTCGAAAATCGCGGCACTGGTTATCAGGAGATAGGTGAGCAGCTCGAGCGGGCAAACATGTTGCCGCCCGAACCAAAGAACTCGACAGTTTCTTTTTCGTTGACGTTCGATAAGCGAAAGATAATGCGGGCGGAACAGGTGACGTCTGTGGGGCATGTGGACGAGGCAATCTTGGATTACCTGGCAACACATTCTTCGGCCTCGACCAAGGAGCTCACCGACGCTTCGGGTTTGAGCAGGAGCGCCGTTTCCAACCACATAAAAGGCTTGATTGGTGCGGGCAAGATTGAGGCGATGGAGCCTCCGCGCAGCCCGCGACAACGGTATCGACTCGCGAAGTAGGGCTGTCCGTCGCCCATGCTTCGGTCTCCCAACTTCTTTCCAGCTTTCCACTTAACTTACCACTTAAGGTGGAAAGCTGGAAAGTTAAGTGGAAAGTTGGGAAGCAAGTGGAAAGCTGACATGTTAGGTGCGGACTGACGAGGGGTTAATAATTGCACAAACCATACCAGCTAAACAAAAAGATACCAATCTGGTTGGTAAAACACCGTCAATGAGCCGCGAGCCAACTAGCTGCGTAAATAAAACCTAAAGAACTGTTGCAAATGAATGGCAAATACCCAGATGCCGCCGTTGCGATTTTCAATTAACTGTTACGCGGGAACAGCAAAATGCTACTATCTAACAAGCACGTAAGAAAGCAAATAAACGGTTAAGGCTAAGAAGTGGCAGGTATGTCGGAAGCAACTAGGACTCGCACGCATGCGCCCGAGGTTAGGCAGCGCGCCGTCGAGATCCTCCAAGAGGGGGTCGGTCACCGCGCCCTCGCCGCAAAGCTTGGCATTCCCCAGGCCACGGCTCGTCAGTGGGCCCGCGCATATGCCGTGGGCGGTGCCGACGCCGTGCTCAACGCGGGCGCTCGTCATCACACCTATTCGTACGACGTAAAGCTCGCCGTGGTTAAGGACCGTTTGGAAAACGGCCTGACGGTTCGCGAGGCTATGATCAAGCACGGGATTCCCAGCGAGTCTTCAGTCAAGGCTTGGTGCCGCCAGTATCGCGAGAGCGGTGAGTCCGCGCTGGTCGATAAGCCGCGCGGCCGCAAGCCGCGCGTTAAAAAGGCGGAATAGCGAACGGGATGGTGCGCCCACAGGGGCGCATTTTTCTTGCCGCCCCTCTGCTCCAATGCGGACAGACTCCTTACCCCGCACGTACAAAACTCCCCAGTTGACCGAAAACCCGCCGCCGTTACTCCTCAATTGAGCTATAACGTTAAACAATTGCAGCGTTTTTGCATGGGGGAGTGATGGTATGACGCTACTGTATTTCCTTACCCTGTTTCCGCTGGTACCGGCGCTGGGCATGCTGCTCGCGCGCGGTGACCGCGCCCGCGATGCGGTGGGGCTCATAGGTTCCGGCATCATTATGGCGGTGACAGTTGTAGTCGCCGTCATGTTTTTTGGCGCGGGCCCGCAGAGCTTTGAGGTTGCCTCCGGCACCTCGCATGTGCTCTCGATCATCAGCTCCGCCATCGATGTCATCCTGTGCGCCGTCATCCTATACAACGCGTATAAATATAGGAACGCGCTCACCACGGTGCTCGGCATAGTCCAGCTGGTGGGCTCGCTCGCCTTTGCAGCCATGACGCTGCCCGCGGCCGAAGCCGTCACGGCAACGCCGCTCTACCTGGATTACATGAGCGTGATCATGGTGCTCGCCGTCGGCATTGTCGGCAGCCTTATCTGCGTGTATGCCCTGGGCTACATGAAGGACTTCCAGGCCCATGACGAGCACGAGGCTGCGCTGCGCGGGCAGACTGCGCCCGACCGACGCCCGCAGTTCCTGGCGCTTATGTTCCTGTTCCTCTCGGCCATGTTCGTCATCGTGACGAGCGACAACCTTGAGTGGTTGTTCTGCGGCTGGGAAATCACCACCGTGTGCTCGTTCCTCATGATTGGCTACACGCGCACGCCCGAGGCCATCAAGAACGCCTTCACCCAGATTATCCTCAACATGCTGGGCGGCATCGCGTTTTTGGCCGGACTCATGTACCTGCACGTTAACGGCATGCCGCTGACCATCTCGGGCATGATCGAGCTTTCCGGCGCCGGAACCGCGCAGTCCGCGCTGCTGGTGATGCCGGTCATCCTGCTGTCGCTCGCCGCACTCACTAAGGCCGCGCAGATGCCGTTCCACACCTGGCTGCTGGGTGCCATGGTTGCCCCCACGCCCACGAGTGCCCTGCTGCACTCGTCAACCATGGTCAAAGCCGGCGTGTTCCTAATGGTCAAGCTGAGCCCGCTCTATGCCATCTATCCCGTGACCGGCTTTATGGTCACGAGTGTGGGTGCCATCACGTTTTTGCTCGCTGCCCTCATGGCCATCTCGCAGAGCAACGCCAAGCGCGTGCTCGCGTACTCCACCATTTCCAACTTGGGCCTCATCAGTGCCTGTTTGGGTGTCGGCGCGCCCGAGGCCGTATGGGCGGCCATCTTCCTGATCCTGTTCCACACGGTGGCCAAGTCGCTGCTGTTCCTGTGCGTGGGCACGGCCGAGCATCATATCGGCAGCCGCAATATCGAGGACATGGACGGTATGTTCAGCCGCATGCCGCACCTGACGCGCCTGATGATGCTGGGCATCATGGGCATGTTTGTGGCGCCGTTTGGCATGCTCGTGTCCAAGTGGGGCGCCCTGGTGGCGTTTGCGCAGACCGGCAACGTGCTCATGATCATGGTGCTTGCCTTTGGCTCGGCCGCGACGTTTTACTTCTGGGGCAAGTGGCTCGCCAAGCTTTCGGGCGTCGACCCCACGGTCCAAAACGTTGAGGTCAATGTCCATAAGACCGAATGGATGGCGCTCAACACCATCGCCGCGCTGCTGATTCTGTGCTGCGTGGCCTTCCCGATTATCTCGAGCGGTTTGGTGTCGCCTTACTTGGCCATGGTGTTTGGCCGCGTGCCGTACGTTATTGGCAAGGACGCCATGTATCTGATGGTGGTTATCGTGGCGTTTATCGCCGTGGTGCTGCTGACGTCATTCCGCGTGAGCAACAAACCGCACGTAAACGTATATCTTTCGGGTGTGGGAACCGACAATTACCGCCATTTCCGCGGCTCGATGGGACATGAGGTGAAGGCCGAAAAGCGCAATTGGTACTCGGAGGACGCCCTTGGCGAGAAGCGTATTGGCTCCGTGGGTAGCGTCGTGTGCTGCAGCATTATCTTGTTTGCGCTGCTGTGTTGCGCGTGGATTGGGCCCGAGCGACTTGCCATGAGTGCACCCTCGGTGCTGCGCGGTAAGTATTTTGAAGGTTCGGGTGTCGTGGGCATCTTTATTGGCACCGTGGCGTTTGCCCTGCTGGCGCCGCTTGTGGGCGGCCTGATCGACGGCGTTGACCGTAAGCTTTCGGCTCGCATGCAGGGCCGTGTGGGCCCGCGCCTGCTGCAACCGTTCTACGACGTTGCCAAGCTGCTGCGCAAGGCCCCTGCCAGCGTAAACACCATGGACGATACCTACATGGCGTGCGCGCTCATCTTTACCGTCGTGGGCGGCGGCATCTTTGTGTCGGGCTCCAACACGCTGCTGTGCGCTTTTATGGTGACGCTCGCCGCGATCTTTGTGGTGCTGGCGTCCGCCTCGACGCAAAGCCCGTTTGCCCAGGTCGGTGCCGACCGCGAGCTGCTGCAGGTCATGAGTTACGAGCCCGCCGTTTTGCTGATGAGCGTGGGCCTGTACCTTGCCACCGACAGCTTCGATTCCATCGCCGTGACGGGGCAGTCGGCCCCCATCATCGTGTACAGCGCGCCCATTTTCCTCGCGCTGCTCGCGGTACTTACCATCAAGCTGCGCAAGTCGCCGTTCGATCTTTCGTACTCGCATCACGCGCATCAGGAGATCGTTCAGGGCGTCGCCACCGAGATGAGCGGCGGCACGCTGGCCAAGATGACCCTTATGCACTGGTGCGAGACCGTGCTGTTTTTGATGTGGGTGGGCATGTTCTTTGTTTGGGGCAACCCGGTGAGCTGGGTGGTAGCCCTGGTCGTGATGGCCGCGACGTACTTTGTCGAGGTGCTTATCGACAACACCTTCGCACGCAGTACCTGGCGCAGCTGCTTTAAGCTCGGATGGGGCGTGGCGCTGGTGTTTGGCCTGCTCAACCTTATGCCCATCCTCGTCGACGTGTTTATTTAGGAGGCGGCATCCATGGATCATAAAATGTCGCGCTCGCCGTGGGTTATTCATTACGACGGCTCGAGCTGCAACGGATGCGATATCGAGGTGCTGGCCTCGCTCACGCCGCTGTTCGATGCGGAGCGCTTTGGCGTGGTCAACACCGGCAACCCCAAGCATGCGGATATCTTTTTGGTGACGGGGTCGGTCAATGCCCAGAACCTGCCCGTCGTGCGCCAGATCTACAACCAGATGCTCGAGCCCAAGTGTGTGGTGGCCTGCGGCATCTGCGCGTGTTCGGGCGGCGTATTCCGCGATGCCTACAACGTGATCGGAGGCGTGGACCGCGCGATTCCCGTGGACGTATACGCGCCCGGGTGCGCCATTCGTCCCGAGACGGTGATTGATGCCATCGTGGAGGCGTGCGGCATCCTGGATCAGAAGGAGGCCGTGATGCGTGCTGGCGGTGACCCGCTTACCGTGGGCGGCGCCGCGACCTGGGACGGTGGCGTTGAGCTGGGCGAGGACGGGTTTGTGGCTGCGGGGGCCGGGACTGATGGTGCCGGTGACGGCGTCGAGGCCAACGTGTCCACCAGGTCCGCCGCACCCGCCGCTGGCGACGCGCCCGCTGAGACGCCCGTCGCTGCAAAGGAGGCCGAGTAATGCAAAAGGCTATCTATACCACCGTCGGGATCGATGAGCTCCTGTCGCATGTCCAGGCGCTCAAGGGCGTCGGCGCGCGCTTTGTGCAAATGCACGCCGAGCGCTGTGTGGACGACGGCACGTATCGCCTGGTCTATACGTTTATCAACGTCCGCGCTGCGCAAGAGCAGATCGCTCGGGATGGCAGCCATGCGATCGAGAACCTGGTGGTCGAGGGCATCGACCAGTACCAGGAGATTCCGTCCATCAGCTCGTATTATCCGGCGGTATTCCCGTTTGAGAACGAGGCGCACGACCTGTTTGGGCTTGCCATCACCGACATGCAGATCGACTTTAAGGGCTTTTTCTACCAGGTCTCGACTGCCGAGCCCATGAGCGTTATCACACCCGAGGTGAAGGCCGCGCGCGAGAAAGCCATGAAGGTCCGTGCCGCCGCAGAGGCCAAGGCGCGCAAGGCTGCGGCCGAGAAGGCCGCTGCCGCTGCTGCTGCGGGGGAGGGCGCCGCGGGTGCCGGCGATGCTGCGAACGCTGTTGCCGCCCAGCCCGCTGCGGCTACCGGCTCCGATGCTCAGCATGACGATGCTGCTGCCAAGGCCGCGCTCAAGGCTGCCGAGATGGAGGCAAAGCTCGCCGCCATGGATCCCGAGAAAGCGGCCAAGGTCCGCGCGGCGCTTGCCGCCAAGGCCGCCCGCGACAAGCAGAAAAAGGAGGCGTAAGGTCCATGGCACATCGCTCCGTTATTCCGTTTGGCCCGCAACACCCGGTGCTGCCCGAGCCGCTTCATCTGGACCTGGTGATCGAGGACGACCGCGTCATCGAGGCAATTCCGCAGATCGGCTTTGTGCACCGCGGACTCGAGAAGCTCACCGAAAAGCGCGACATGCACCAGTTTGGCTACATCGCCGAGCGCATCTGCGGCATCTGCGCCGTGGGCCACAGCTATGGCTATGCCAGCGCCTGCGAGCGCATGCTCGACATCGAGGTGCCCGGCCGCGCGCAGTATATCCGCACCATTTTGCACGAGCTTTCGCGCATCCACTCGCATCTGCTGTGGCTGGGCCTGCTCGCCGATGCCTTTGGCTTCGAGGCGCTGTTCTATCGTTCGTGGACGCTGCGCGAGCAGATTCTCAAGATCTTCGAGAGCACGTGCGGTGGTCGCGTGATTCTGTCGATCAACGAGATCGGCGGCCTTAAGCACGACATTGAGGACTCCGAGCTGGCGGGTATTGTCCAGACGCTCGATGCCATGCGTCCCGACTACGAGGCCCTGGTGCATACGTTTTTGGACGACAATAGCTGCGGCGAGCGCCTGCATGGCGTGGGCGTGATCAGCAAGAAGGACGCGCTGAATCTGTCGATGGTCGGCCCGTTCGGTCGCGCCTCGGGCGTGGATTACGACGTGCGCATGTTTGGCGACGGTGCCTATGCAGGCCTGGCAGCATTTGAGCCCATCGTTGCTACCGACGGCGACTGCTATGCCCGCTGCCAGGTGCGTTGTGCCGAGGTCACGCAGGCCATGGACATCATCAAGGAGCTTGTGGGCAAGATCCCGCATGACGGTATCGGCGGGCGCACCAAGCTCACGCCGGCCGACGGCGCGCGCGGCGAGGTTGTGATTGAGCAGCCGCGCGGCGAGGCGTACTACTATGTGCGCGGTAACGGCACCAAGAATCTGGACCGTTTTCGCGTGCGAACGCCGACGTCGCAAAACCTGGCGGGCCTGACACATGCGCTGCAGGGCGTGCTCCTTGCCAACGTTCCTATGATTATCCTGACCATCGACCCCTGCATTAGCTGCACGGAAAGGTAGGCGCGGCATGAGTTTACTGACATTTGCCAAGACGGCCTTGGGTTCTATGGTCAAGCAGCCGGTCACGGTGTGCTATCCGCAGGAGAAGCTGACGGCGCCCGAGCGCCTGCGCGGGCATATCGTCAATGACATGGACGTGTGCATTTGCTGCGGCATGTGCGCGCGCCGTTGCCCGGCGGGCGCGCTTGCGGTCGATCGCAAAGGTGGCACCTGGTCGATTGACCCGTATGTCTGCGTGGTGTGCGGCGAGTGCATCGAGAGCTGCCCCAAGCACTGCCTGACTATGGACACCGCCCGCACTCCAGTCGCGGCGAACAAGACTCCCACGGTAGAAACTAAGTCGGAGTAGCGCTGGAATAGGGGCCGGCGGGGCAAAAATGCCCCGCCGGCCCTGCGCTTAAACGCGCGGTTGGGCCGCCACGAACAAAACTATGCCGGATTACGGGGCTGGATAGCGAACCTCCGACCATACAGATAATTGCAAAAACAAAACCGCAGGTAGATAACCTGCCGTTTTTCAAAAAATGGAGGTATGGATGAGAACCCCGGCTTTTGCCCCGTAATCCGGCATAGTTTTGAAATGACACCATATCAGTACCAGCCCCTGATCTCTCGGGGACGGAGGAAAACGGATCATTTTGGTCCCGCGAGGCTTGCGGAGGCGCTCGTGCAGGGCCGCCCGAACAAAACTATGTCGGTTTACTACGATGAATTCGACATTCCCGACCATGACTGCATTTTGCTAAGTATTGCAAGCGCTCTACCTGCGGTTTTGCAAGCGCGCAATTTGCTGTGGTTGAAGGTTGGCGATTCATCGTAGTAATCCGGCATAGTTTTGAAATGGCGTTAAATCGGTAGCAGCGATTTTGCTATGCCGGGGTGGTCGGCCGTTGGGTAATTACCCTCGCAGGTAGGCAATGGCGATCTGCGTGCGGTTGCGCAGGCCCATTTTGGCAAGGATTGAACTGATGTGGTTGCGCACGGTGCCTTCGCCCATATAGGCGGTGGCGGCAATCTCCTTGTTGTCGAGGCCACGGGCGATGAGCTCGGCGACTTCGAACTCGCGGTCGGTCAGGCCGGCAAAGGCCGCGGGCCGGCGGGTCGTGCCCGCCTCGACGCCCGTTCCGTCAAAATCGATGTCCTCGATCGCCTTTCCCTCGAGCACGCGTTTGCCGTCCATGACCTGCGCCAACGCCGGCGGAATGGCGGCGACATCGGTTTTGATCAGGTAGCCGCGGGCGCCCAGTTTGAGCGCCGACACAATGTACTCGTCATCCGAGAATGTCGTCAGAAACACCACGCGCGCCGAAGGGTCGCGCTCAAGGATCTCGCGTGCCGCCGAAAGTCCGTCACGCCCCGGCATCTGAATGTCGAGCAGTGCGATATCGGGCGCGTGTTCGGCATAGAGCGAAACCGCATCGTTGCCGTTGGCGCCGGTGCCCACTACCTCGATCTGCGGCTGGGCGCCCAGGATAATCTTGAGCGAATCGACCACCAAGCGGTCGTCGTCGACAACGATGAGCCTCATCAGTCCTCATCTCCTTGCTGTTTGGGAACGGTGGCAAACACGCGCCAGCCGCCGGTGCCGACACGCGGGCCGGCGGTGAAGGTGCCGCCAAGCGCCTCGATGCGCTCGCGCATGGAGGCAAGCCCCATGCCCTCCGCGGCGCCGCGGCTGCTTGCTTGGACCCCGCCCGTGCCATCGTCGGTAACGATGAGCTGGTAAAACGACGGATGCTCCATGCATCGTACAGTGACAGCATGGGCGCAAGCGTGGCGCATGGTGTTGGAGAGCGCCTCGCGCAGGACCGCCGCAAAGCAGTTGGCGACGTTTGCGGGTGCATGCTCGGCCATAACTTCAAGCTCAATCTGCGGACCGCCGTCCGAGCGCGCGCCTTCGACAATGCGTTCGAGCTGCACGGAAAGGTCGACGGCGTTGTCGTTGAGCGCGTGGACGCTGGTGCGCACAAGCTGGAGCGCCTCGTCAACCGTGCGTTTGACGTCGGCGAAATCGGCGGCAACCCTGGGCTCGTCGGCGTGCACGACGCGCAGGGCCTCGGTCTGCAGCGAGGCGCGCGTGAGCTGGTGGCCGACGTTATCGTGGATCTCGCGCGCGATACGGGCGCGTTCGGCGAGTGTCGCGAGCTCGACTTCGTAGTCCTGGCGATCGGCAAGGTCGCGGTTGCGCGCTTCGAGCGCGAGAGCTCGTTCCTGCAGCTCGTCGCGGATGCGGTGCATGCGCTGCTGCTCGCGCTCCAACTGGGCGGTACGTAGCGATAACAAGGTGGCGGCAACTGAAAGGATGGCGGTCAGTAGAAGCGTTCGGGCGGTGAGCGCGTCGGCGCGTAGGTCCGCGACGAGTGCGAAGACAAAGGCGACACCAATGCCCAACGCGACCCAAACGTGTTCACGGCGCACGCGCCGCGCGATGTCATAGAGGGCGAGAGGCGCAAACGGCACAAACGGCGGCGCAAAGACGGCCGCGATGATGTAAGCGTAACTCGCGGTCTTGCTTACACGGCGTGTGCGTTCCCCCTGTGCGACCTCGGCCAGCGAGGTGGCGATAACGCCAAGGCAAAACGCCGCGACCAGGCGAGCGTCCACAGCAAGGCCCGTGGCGGCCGCAATGCAGCACGCCAGCACGATCGATTTGTCGAAAAGCCTGTTCATACGGGTATTGTACGCGAAGCCGCGCGTAGTGGAGGGGCCGCCTGCGCAACCGTGACATTCCTCCCGCGCGACAAATCGGGGGCGTCGGTGGCCACACGGCCAAGCCCCGCACTCGTGACAAAGCTCACTGGTGCGCGCCGGCGGCTCCTGCGATGATGCAATCGTACCGGGCCGCAATCAACAGAAGGGCCGCCTCATGACAGACATCGTCCACGTCGAAAACCTCGTCAAGCGCTATGACGATCTTATTGCGCTCGACCACTTTAACCTGAGCATCGCCCCCGGCGAGATCTTTGGCCTGCTGGGCCCCAACGGCTCGGGCAAGACCACGTCCATCAACTGTATTCTGCAGCTGCTCGCCTACGACAAAGGCACCATCGAGCTGTTCGGCGAGCCCATGACGCCCGCCCGCTACGACCTCAAGCGCCGCATCGGCGTGGTGCCGCAGCAGGTGGCGGTGTTCGACGAGCTCACGGTGCGCGAGAACATCGACTATTTCTGTAGCCTGTACATCAACGACCGCAAGCGCCGTCGCGCGCTCGTGGACGAGGCGATCGACTTTGTCGGGCTGGGCGACTTTACCAAGTTCCGCCCCGGCAAGCTCTCGGGCGGCCTGGCGCGTCGCCTCAACATCGCCTGCGGCATCGCGCACAAGCCCGAGCTCATCTTTTTTGACGAGCCCACGGTGGCGGTCGACCCGCAGAGCCGCAACGCCATCCTGGAGGGCATCTGCCGCCTGCGCGACGAGGGCGCCACGGTGGTGTATACCAGCCATTACATGGAGGAAGTCGAGCAGATTTGCAGCCGCATCATGATCATGGACGGCGGGCGCGTGCTGGCGCAGGGCACTAACGACGAGCTCAAGCGCATGATTCAGATGGGCGAGCGCGTGACGGTCGAGGTCGGCGCCGTCGAGTCGGCCACGGTCGAGCGGCTGCGCGCCCTCGAGCACGTGCTTTCAGTCGAGCTGTCCGGCGGTGAGCTCGTCTGCACCTGTGAGGCGAGCCCGCACAATCTGGTCGACATCCTCGACACGCTGCGCGCCGCCGACGTGGCGCTCGGCCGCGTGTGGAGCGAGCCGCCGACCCTCAACGACGTGTTCCTCGAGATCACCGGCCGCGAGCTGCGCGACTAGGGGGGCAGCTATGTTCAACACTATCATCACCACGGTCAAGACGCTGCTGCACCGGCCGAGCACGTGGGTCTGGGGCGCTCTCTTTCCCATTGCGCTTTCCACGATGTTCATGTTTATGTTTGCGAATCTGAGCTCCGACGGCACGGTCGACCCGGTGCCGGTTGCCGTCGTGGCGGATGAGGCTTGGGACGCCTCGACCTTTAAGGACGTGGCGACGTCGCTTGCCCAGGAAGGCGACGACCGGCTGCTCGAGATCCACGAGTGCGAGGATGTGACCGCCGCGAACCGTGCGCTCAAGGCCGGCGAAGTCGCGGGCATCTACACGGTCGATGCCGCGGGCACGCCCAGGCTCACGCTGCTATCGAGTTATGACGGCTCGCGTGCGTCGTCGGTGCTCACCGATCGCAGCATCCTGGAGACGGTGGCAAGCTCGTATACACAAAATGCCGAGCTCATGTCCCAGATTGCCCAGGACAACCCGGCGGCGCTCGCCGACCCGGAGGCGGTTGCGCGCGCCCTGTCGCTCGAGGGCGGCACCCGTCGCGTGAGCCTGACGCGCACCACGCCCGATGGCACGGTCATCTACTACTACGCGCTCTTTGGTCTGGTGGCGATGATGTCTGCCGAGTTTGCCGCCTTGAGCGTCGTCGATTTGCAGCCCAATCTGTCGGGCCTCGGCGCGCGTCGCTGCGTGGGCGGTCTTTCCAAGACGGCGTCGCTGGCTGGCATCTTTGTCGGCTCGTGGCTGGTCTCCTTTGCTTCGATGGCGATCGCGATCGGCTACGTGCGCCTAGTCGTGGGCATCGACTTTGGCGGGCGCGAGGGGCTGTGTCTGGTGGGCGGTGCCGCTTCCGCGCTTGCCGCCACGGGCCTGGGGCTCTTTGTGGGCACACTTCCCGTTAAGGGCGGCAAGGCGTCCAAGTCCGGCATCCTTACGGGCTTTGCTACCACGTGCGCCCTGTTCGCCGGCCTCTACGGCGAGCCGGCGATGGCGCTTGCCGACGACGTCGCCCGCGCCTGCCCGGCCGAGTGCTGGTTCAACCCCGTCAAGCTTATCTGCGACATGTTCAATCGCCTGTATTTCTTTGAGGACCTGGGCCCCTTTGCCGTTCGCGCCGGCGCGCTCGTCCTGATGGCGCTGCTGTTCGTTGCCGCCGCCACGCTGATCTTTGGAAGGAGCCGCTATGAGCACCTTTAAGACTGCGCTTCGCATGGCGCTCGCACACCCGCTCTATCTGCTCATCTACACGGTGTTCATCTCGCTCATGGGTGTGTTTATCGCGGCATCGGTGAGCTGGAACTCGTCGCAGCTCACCGAATATAAGCCCTACGATGCCAACGTGATCGTGGTCGACCGCGACGACAGTGACCTTTCGCGTGCGCTTACCAAGCATCTGGGGTCGCGCTTTGAGCTGGTCACGGGCGTCGGCGACGACACCTACGACCTTGCGGACGCGCTTTCCAAGAGCAACAGCGCCAAGGGCAGTGCCGACTGCGTGTTCTTTATCCCGGAGGGGTTTGAGGGCGACCTCGTTGCAGCTGCCCGCGCGGGGGAGTCCCTGCCCAAGCTCGATGTGACCTACGGTGCCGGCACCATGGCGGCGGCGCTTTCGTCTGCCGAGGCCTCGCGCTGGATCTCGCTCGCGGGCGCTGCGGCGGCGCTTGAGCCCACTGCCTCCAACGGTGACGTCGCCAAGGCTGCCGATCATGCGGCCGCGAAGCGTGCCAAGGTCGAGATCGAGCAGGTCAAGGTTGACTCGACCGCCGCCGCCACGCTCGAGTCGTACTTCAACTTTGGCGCGTACGCGATTATCTCGTCGGTCATCGTGTCGGTGGGGCTGGTGTTCTCGGGCATGAACGAGCCCGAGCGCGTACGTCGTATGGATGCCGGCCCAATCTCCGAGCGCCGGCGTTCGCTTGCCGTGTTTGCGGCCGCCGCCGTGCTCACCGTCTGCATCTGGTTTGTGTCGAGCATGATGGGCGTCGCGGGCTTTGCCGGCGCGGTCGCCGAGGTCGGCGTGGGCCGTGTGTGCCTGGCGCTGGCGGCGACGTTTGCCCTTGCGTGCACGCCTCTGGCCGTTGGCTTTGCCCTTTCGAGCCTGGGTGCGCGCGAGGAGCTGCTCAACGGCGTGGGCAACCTGCTCGGCATGCTCATGACGTTTTTGGGCGGCGCCTGGATGCCGCTGTCGCTCATGGGCTCGGCCGTGCAGACCGTTGCGCATTTTGTGCCGACGTTTTGGGTGAACGACGCGATCAGCAAGGCGCTCGCCGCGGACCTGACGTCCGCCGTGCTGGGCGACATTGCCTGCGACCTGGGCGTCACGGCACTCTTTGCCGTGGCCATCGCCGCCGCAGGCCTGGCCCTCGCACGCGCCAAATCCCGCGTCTAGCCACCTAGTCATTTAAGAGCGTCCCCAATGACTAGTCTGAAATAAATCCCAGGCCTCGCTCAAAAATAGTTCGCCAAGGTTTACTATTACGCTTATAAAGTAGTACGAGGCTAACAATGGGGGATACCATGGCAACGCAGAAAGCCTACGTCCAGGTTAAGGATCTCAAAAAGCACTACGGCGACGGTGATGCGCGCCTTACGGTGCTCGACGGCATCAACACGTCCATCAACCGCGGCGAGATCTGCGTCATGCTGGGGCCCTCGGGCTCGGGCAAGTCGACCTTTCTCAACCTGATCGGCGGCCTGGAGGATGCCGATGCCGGCTCTATTCTGGTGGACGGCTGCGACCTCACGGTGCTTAAGCCTACCGACCTGGGCGAGTATCGCCGCCGTGAGCTGGGCTTTGTCTTCCAGTTCTACAACCTGGTGCCCGATCTCACCATCAAGGAGAACATCGAGGTCACGGCGCACCTGTCCAAAAACCCGCTCAATGTCGACGACCTGCTGCGTTCGCTGGGCCTCTACGAGCACCGCAACAAGTTCCCGCGCCAGGTCTCGGGCGGCCAACAGCAGCGCTGCGCCATCGGCCGCGCACTCGTCAAAAACCCGGGCCTGCTACTGTGCGACGAGCCCACGGGCGCGCTTGACTACAAGACGTCCAAGGAAATCTTGCAGCTCATGGAGGATGTAAACCGCACCTACGGCTGCACCATCATCATTGTCACCCACAATGCCGCCATCGCGCGCATGGCCAATCGCGTGCTGCGCCTGCGCGACGGGCGCATCGTCGAGGATGAGCTCAACGATGCGCCCGTCGCGGCCGCCGAGCTCGATTGGTAGGCGGTGCCATGACACCTCTCGCAAAACGTCTCCCGCGCGAGCTGCGCCGCAATATCGGCAAGTACCTGGGCATCTTTTTGCTTATGTGCGGAAGCATCGCTCTCACCTCGGGCTTTTTGCTCGCGGCCCACTCCATCGGCTGCCTTATCGACGACATGCGCGATGCGCACACGATTGAGGACGGCCGCGTGACCACCTCCTTCGAGGCCACCAAAGACCAGCTCAAGGCAGCCGAGGACGCGGCCGACGACGTCGGTGGCGTCACGCTCTACAAGAATTTCTCCATCGACGCCATCATCAAAAAGGCGTCCGGCGACGACGGCATCAAGCGCACGCTGCGCACCTATGCGCACCGCACCAAGGTCGATATCGCGTCCTACTGTGAGGGCAAGGAGCCCAAGACGGACGATGAGGCGGCCATCGACCGTGTCTTCGCCACCAACAACGATCTCGCCGTGGGCGATAAGGTCGAGCTCGAGGGTCGCACCTACACCATCTGCGGTATCATGACCCAGCCCGATAGCCAGGCGCTGTTCCTCAACAATTCGGACTTTACGGTGAACACCATCACGTACGGCGTGGCCGAGGTCACCGACGCCGGCTTTGCCGCGCTCGAGGATGCCGGCGGCGCGCCTGCCTACACCTACTCCTTCACCTTTGCCGATCGCGACCTCCCCACTGCGGATCGCATCGATGCGGAGCAGGATATGGTCGAGGCGCTGACCGATGCTGATGCGCGCGTGGATGACCTCATCGACGCCGATTCCAACCAGGGCATTGGCTATGCGCGCGACGACGTGGACGGCGACTCCATGATGTGGATGACGCTGCTCGACATCATCATCGTGATCATGGCGTTTGTCTTTGTGGTCCTTACCGACGCCACCATCGAGGAGGAGAGCGCCATCATCGGCACGCTGCTCGCCAGCGGCTATCGTCGACGCGAGATCGTGCTGCACTACCTCGCGCTTCCCGCTATCGTGGGCGTGCTCGCAGCGCTTTTGGGCACTGCGCTCGGCGTTGTGTTCTTTACCGAGCCCATGCGCAGCCTCTATTACGGTTCGTACAGTCTGCCGCCCTTCCAGGTGTACTGGAGCTGGGAGATCTTTGTGAAGTGCGCCGTGGTTCCCGCCGCCGCGCTCATCCTCATCACGCTGGTGGGTCTGCTTCGCAAAATGGGCAAGACGCCGTTGCAGTTCCTTCGTCACGAGGCGAGCGGCAAGTCGGGTACCAAGCGTGGTATGCAACTGCCGGAGCGCATGGGTTTTGTTTCCCGCTTCCGTCTGCGTGTCTTCCTGCGCAATCTGGGCAACTTCGCCACGCTCTTCGTGGGCATTGCGTTTGCGTCGCTGCTACTGCTCTTTGGCCTGGCGATTCTGCCCACGATGACGCACTATGCGGACAACCTCGAGACGAGCCTGGTCGCCGAGCACCAGTACACGCTCAAGGCGCCGCTGGAGCTCGAGGGCACTGCCGAGGAGCGCGAGCAGTGGTCAGCACTCGAGCGCTTGCAGTCGGTTGACGGCGCGCTGCTAACCGCTGCCCAGGATGCCGATGACGAGCTTGACGACGCGGCCGATGCGGCGCAGACGGCAGCCGATGCCGCGACCGCATCTCCGTCTGCCGAGAGCCTGACTGCGGCGCAGGATGCGCTTGCCAAGGTCCAGGACAAGAAGGATGCGCTTTATGCGCGCCTCGATGATCTTGCCGATGCCCTCGGCTGCAACCGTGATGAGGCTATCGACCTGATCGACAAAGCCTCCAAGATTGACACTGACAACGACGATATTCACCCGGTCAATACGACCGACAACGGCGCGGGCGCAATCGCACAGGCTGAGAAATATGCCGTTTACCAGCTGCAATACGACCGCGGCGATGGTAATGGCGAGGAGACGATTTCCGTCTATGGCATTTCATCCGATTCGCGCTATTGGAAAGACCTCAACGTCGGCGATGGGCGCGTCGTCTTTGGCGGCGGTCTGCTCGATAAGTTTGGCTGGAGCGAGGGTCAGAAGGTCACGCTCAGCGACAAGTACGAGGGCGAGCATTATTCCCTCGAGTACGCGGGCAAGGATTGTACCTGCGGCTCCAAGTCGGACATGAATATCTATATGAGCATCGACGACTTTAACGAGCTGTTCGGCAACGATGCTGCCTACTTTAACGGCTATGTGAGCGACGAGAAGCTCGACCTCGATGCTCGTTACTTTGCCGGCGACACCACGCCCGACGATATGCGCGCCGTGGGCGACCAGTTCATCGGCATGATGAGCAAAATGATCGGCATGATGGTCGGGCTTGCGGTGTTCATCTTCCTGCTGTTTATGTACCTGCTGACCAAGGCGGTGATCGACCACAGCGCCCGTTCGATCAGCTACATGAAAGTCTTTGGCTATCGCGATAGCGAGATCTCGCATCTGTACATCCGCTCGATCACGCTGTGCGTGGCGGCGTCGCTCGTGCTGATCCTGCCCGTGATCATTGGCTCGCTCACGGCCATCTTCCGCTCGATGCTGCTCGCCTACAACGGCAATATCGAGATCTACGTGCCCACTTGGTCCATGACGGCGTGCGTGGGCATTGGCTTTGCGACCTACCTGGTCGTGGCGCTGCTACACACGCGTTCTATCAAGCGCGTCAGCCTGGCCGAGGCCCTTAAAGTCCAAGAGTAGTCGTTTAAGAACGTCCCCAACGACTCGGTTTCGCGCTTGACTTTGACCCTACTTCAGCGGGTACCATCCTATTATGTCTGTAACGCCATATAGACCGAGGGGATAGATCTATGACCGCAACTGCACCCGCAGCGCCCGCTAAGGTGTACTTCACCAACCTGCGCACGCATGCTCGCGAGAGCCAGCTCGACAAGCTCAAGCGCCTCATCCGTCACGCCGGTATCGAGCAGATCGACTTTGAGAACAAGTTCGTCGCCATCAAGATTCACTTTGGCGAGCTGGGCAACCTGAGCTTTTTGCGCCCCAACTACGCCCGCGCCGTCGCGGATGTCGTGAAGGAGCTGGGTGGCAAGCCCTTCCTCACCGACTGTAACACGCTCTACGTCGGTAGCCGTAAAAACGCGCTCGAGCACATCGATACCGCCTATCAGAACGGCTTTACCCCGTATGCCACGGGTTGCCAGATCATCATCGCCGACGGCCTCAAGGGTACCGACGAGGCACTCGTCCCGGTCGAGGGCGGCGAGTACGTGCACGAGGCCAAGATCGGTCGGGCACTCATGGATGCCGATATTGTGATCAGCCTCACGCACTTTAAAGGCCATGAGCAGGCCGGCTTTGGCGGCGCCATGAAGAACCTGGGCATGGGCGGCGGCAGCCGCGCCGGCAAGATGGAGCAGCATGCCGCCGGCAAGCCGAACGTCGCGACCGAGCACTGTATTGGCTGCCGTGCCTGCGAAAAGGTCTGTGCGCACAGCGCTATCTCGTTTGACGACACCCGTGAGCGCGAGCTCGCCAACGGCAACACCCGTACGGTTCACGTTGCCGCTATCGACCATGATCGCTGCGTGGGCTGCGGTCGCTGCATCGGCGTGTGCAACCAGGACGCCATCAAGCCCGGCCATGACGCTGCGGCCGACGTGCTCAACTGCAAGATCGCCGAGTATACGAAGGCCGTTGTCGACGGCCGTCCGAGCTTCCACATCTCGCTTGCCATGGACATCAGCCCCAACTGCGATTGCCATCCCGAAAACGATACGCCTATCGTCAACGACATCGGCATGTTCGCGAGCTTCGACCCGGTCGCCATCGACCAGGCCTGTGCCGATGCCGTCATGGCATCCGAGCCGCTGCCCAACACCGAGCTTACCGATAGCGCGGCCAAGATGGAGCACAACCACGAGCATCTGGAGGGCGATCAGGCCAAGGACCTCTTCTGCATCACGCATCCCGACACCGACTGGCGCACCTGCATCGCGCACGCCGAGAAGATCGGCCTGGGCACGAGCAAGTACGAGCTCATCGAGGTCAAGTAGCACCTGTCCATTGGACATATCAAGCGCTTTTGTAGCGCAACGTTAGCAAAAGCCGCCCGTGAGCACAGCGCTCGCGGGCGGCTTTCCGGAAGTATGCGGCAAATTTCGAGACCGCCGAGCACACGACATTTTTTGGCAACAAAACCCCTGATAAATTGTTGGTAAAACTGCGGTCTGGTCGGCAGTTCCAGATTTTGTCGCATACTTCCGAAAATAGGGGGTCAGATAAAGCCCCAGACGTTGCTTTTTGCCTAAAAATACTCGTCGAGGAAGTCGTCGACCGTGTTCCAGTAGAGCTCGGGGTCAACTTGCGCACTCTTGGCGTGGGTGGCGCCATGGATGGTGAGCTTTTGCTTGACCTTGCTGGCGCACGCGTCGTAGTTTTGGTCGAGCATGCTGTACGGCACAAAGGTGTCCTGGTCGCCGTGGATAAACAGCATGGGAACCGTCGCGTGTTTGAGTTGCTCCACACTGCTCGCCTTATGAAAGTCGTAGCCCGCGCGCACGTTGCACACCAAGTTTGCTACATCGAGCAAGGGAAAGCTGGGCAGGCCGAACACGTCCTTGAGCTGCAGAGAAAACTCGTCCCAAACACTCGTATAACCGCAGTCCTCGATAATGCATTTCACGTTTGCGGGCAGAGATTCTCCCGCCACGTTCATGGCGGTTGCCGCACCCATCGACTCGCCAAAGACCAGGATGCGCGCCTCGGGGTCAGCCTGAACAATTCGCCCGATCCATGCGATAACATCGAGTCGCTCGGGCCAGCCCATGCCGATATAGTCGCCGCCGGAGCGCTCGTGGGCGCGGGCGGCAGGCGCGAGCACGTTCATGCCGCGGTCGTGGAAGCGCTTGGCGTATCGGGCCATGCCGATGGGCTCGTTGGTATATCCATGCAGGCAGACGGCGTAATCATGGGTGTTCTCCGAGGCGGCAAAATACCAAGCGGCAAGTTCGGTTCCGTCATCTGCGGTGAGGCTGCTGCTCTCACGATTCTCTTTAAACCACGCCCGCGCCTCGGTTTCCTCGGCATCCGGCTGCTCACCGTCTTTGTCGTTCTTGCTATCCTGCATCATCTTCATGGTGTACTGCGCGCGGGGATTCAGCGCGAAGTCAAGCAGGAAGTTGCCGGCAAATCCGAGCAGCGCAACGACAACCACCAGTGCAACGATGCCGGCTATCTTGAGCTTTCGATGGGAACGTGCGTTTTGAGACATGCGGTATTCTCCTATAAGATGTTAATACATCAACATTTAATGCAAGCGCATTATGGACGTTCGCCGTTGATGCGTCAACAGACAAAGAATGGGTAAACAAAGGGTCACGTATGGTGCAAATTTCGCACGTACCTGGACGCTTTGATATAGTGTTGAGAACTCTTTACGTTGGAGGATGTAACCGGCATGTCCGATTCGAGCGACAGTTCTAAGCCGCGACCCAAGACCGCGGCCGTTCCACACTACACGGTGGGCGAGGAGATCATGAACTCCGTCACCCATGGTGTCGGCTGCCTGCTGGGTATCGCGGGTCTGGTGCTCCTGATCGTATTCGCCGCCCTGCGCGGCGGAGGCCCGGCCCACATGGCCGCGGCGATTGTCTATGGTGTCAGCATTATCCTCGAATACCTTGCCTCCACGCTCTACCATGCGATTCAGCCCGCTCGCGCCAAGCGCGTGTTTCGCATTATCGACCACAGCTGCATCTACCTGCTCATAGCCGGCAGCTATACGCCGTTTTGTCTCATCACGCTCGCAAACGACGGCGGTCCTATGCTGTTCTTTGCCGTATGGGCCATCGCCATTATCGGCATCGCCCTCGAGTGCTTTATGCGCGAGCGTCAACCGCACTGGGTAAGTGGCCTGGTCTACCTGCTGATGGGCTGGCTCGTTGTCTTTAAGCTGCTCGAACTTGTGGCACTGCTCAACCCCGTGGCGCTTGCCCTGCTCGCCGTCGGCGGCGTGTGCTACACCGCGGGCGTGCCGTTCTATATCGCCAAAAACGTGCGCTATCTGCACAGCGTGTTTCACCTGTGGGTGCTCGCCGGCAGCATCTTCCAGTTCATGGCGGTGATCCTCTTCGTAATCTAGCGACCACGCCAGCGCCCGTGCCCCCGCTCGGTCGCCAGCGCAATTGCCCTATCCGCCATCAACGTTTTACCCTAACGTCCCGAATCTTGGAGGTTCGAGAAACTCCCGATGGACATAACCATCTCCCTTATCACCACCCTCGTTTTGACCCTCATCAACGGCTACTTCTCCATGTCCGAGATGGCGCTCACCACGGCTAAGCGCGCCGTGTTGGAGCACGATGCCGAGGAAGGCGACAAGCGCGCCGAGCGCGCCATTAAGCTGGCCGCCGACTCCGACCAGCTGCTCGCCACCATCCAGGTCGCCATCACGCTCGTGGGCTTCGCCTCGTCCGCCGTCGCCTCGACGAGCCTGTCCGACCCGCTTGCCACGTGGCTCATGAGCTTTGGCATCGCGCCGCTCTCTGCCATCGCGCGCGGCCTGGCGCCGGTCATCATCACCGTCGCCGTCGCCTTCGTGTCCATCGTGGTTGGCGAGCTTGTGCCCAAGCGCATCGGCCTGGCTAATGCCGAAGGCGTATCCAAGCAGGTCGTGGGACCGCTCTCCGTGTTCCAAAAGATCGCCCGCCCGCTCGTGTGGCTGACCGGTGCCTGCTCCGACGGCCTGGCCCGCATCCTGCGCATCAAGAGCGCCGACGACCGCCAAAACGTCTCGGAGGAAGAGATCAAATACATGGTCTCGGAGCAGGACGATCTGCTCGACGAGGAAAAGCGCATGATCCACGAGATCTTCGACCTGGGAGACACCGTTGCCCGCGAGGTCATGGTGCCGCGCGTGGACACCACCATGTGCGAGGACGACGAAACGGTCGCCGACGTGCTGTCCGCCATGCGCCAGACCGGCTTTAGCCGCATCCCCGTCTATCACGAGGATCCCGACAACGTCGCCGGCATCGCGCACATCAAGGACCTGATCCAGCCTTCGCTCGACGGCAAGGGCGACCAGCCCATCGCCGACTTTTTGCGCGACGCCACCTTTGTGCCCGACACCAAGGACATCCTGCCGCTGCTGTCCGAGATGCAGACCTCGCACGACCAGATCGTAGTGGTCGTGGACGAGTACGGTGGCACGGCCGGCATCATCACCATCGAGGACATCGTCGAGGAGATCGTGGGTGAGATCGAGGACGAGTTCGACCCCGACAACAAGTACCTCACGCGCCTTTCGCGCCGCGAGTGGCTCGTCGATGGGCGTTTTTCGTGCGATGACGCGATTGAGCTTGGTTGGCCGCTCGAGGAAAGCGATGATTATGAGACCATCGCCGGCTGGATTTTGGAGCTTTGCGACTCGGTGCCCGACATCGGAGAGGTGTTTGAGGTTGCGGGGTACAAGTTTAAGGTGCAGTCGATGCGTGGCCAGCGCATCTCGCTCATTCGCGTGATCGCTCCGGCCGAAACCGATAAGAAGGATTCCGAGCCCTCGGCAGACGAGCCGACGGCGTCTGGTGCGGGCTCTGCGGACCCGCACGACGGCGACGAGTAGGGTAAGGAAGAGTAGGGGAGAGTTATGGCAGGCCTGTTCAACATCCTTAAGGTCACCGTCAGCGAGGACAAGATCTGCGCGCACGTGCTGGTGAACCCCGGCATGCCGCTCATGACCTCGGAGGACATCGAGGCCACGGCGCGCGTGTATTACCTGGTGCCCGCGATTGCCAAGCACCTGTGCCTGGGCGATTCCGGTCGCGAATTCCAGGACTGCATGGGCCAGACCGAGCTTTGCCATCTGCTGGAGCACGTGACGGTCGAGCTCATGAACGAGACCGGTCTCGCTGGCAGCATTTCGTGCGGCCGCACTCGCGTGAGTGAGCACGATGAGCGTGTCTTTGAGGTCGAGCTTTCGTGTCCCGACGACGCGCTGGCCATCGGCGCGCTGTCTTCGGCGACCTTTATGATGGATTGGGCCTATCTGCATGCCGACCAGCCCGCTCCCGATGTGGACGGTACGGTCGCGGGCCTGCGTAACCTGGTACTGGGCATGCGTGCCGAGGCCGAGGGCAAGGACCCGCACGAGGCCGTCGCCGCTGCGAACGGCGAGGGCGAGACCGGGGACGCGAACGAGGGCGAGGCGCCTGCTGAGGAGGCCGTCGATCCTGTCGACGAGGCCCCTGCCGAGGCTGCCGTCGAGCTCGAGTCCGCGGAGCCCCAGGGCGTCCCGAGCTTTGACGACGAGCCGCAGGAGGTAATCGATACCGAGGGCGCGACCGCTGAGAGCCATGAGGTCCCCGCTGCCGTCTACGGTGGTGCGGCAACGGCTCCGGTGGCCCCCGCGCGCGAGGGAGCGCTGCCGCTCGTTGACGGCGCCGGCGAGGACCCGGGCGCTACAGTGGCCATGCCTGCCATGCCGCAGGAGTAGGCTCACCCGCTTATCACCATCATGTACCTGCGCCTTTACCGTACGCAGATGAGCAAGACGGCAAGCGCTGTGCTGCGGGTATAATGGACAGCATTCAAACGGTGGGCGCCGAGGTGCCCGCAGGAGAGGAATGAACATGGGTAAGACTTTCAACTTTATCTCGGGTGCGCTCTTCGGTGCCGCCGCCGGCGCCATCATCGGCGTTGCCCTGGCTCCGCGCTCGGGCGCCGAGACCCGCGCCATGGCTGCCGATATCGCCAACGACGCCTGGGATAACATGCGCGACACCTACGAGCACGGTGCCGAGGAGGCCCGCGCTGCGGTCAACGATTTTGGCCCGATGGTCGACGCCAAGGCCGATGACCTGCGTGCCAAGGTTGACCTTGCCCGCGAGCGCATGGACCAGCTGCGTGAGCAGCTCAACGACGCCATCTCGGGCGGTAACGTGACGCCCGCCGCCGATGTCGTGGTCGAAAACGCCGTCGAGGCCGACGCCGAGGCCGCGGAGCCTTCGACCGAGGCATAATGCGCGCCGGGGATTTTGTCGGCGCCAAGATCTATCGCAAGCCTACCGAGGATAAGCGCACCAAAAAGGACGGCACGCCGCGCAGCCCTAAAAAGCTCGGCAAGATTCACTTTCCGGTCTTTACCCCGGGCGGTACGCGTGTGGTGGGCTTTATGGTTCGCCAGTCCGATATCGCGGGCATGATCGAGCGCCCCGACCGGTTTGTGGCGCTCGATGCCATTGGTGTCTACGAGGGCGCCATCGCGGTTGACGACGTCAAGGGCACCTACGATGCCGCTGCGGCCAAGCGCCTCGACATCAACCTGGACGATTGCATTATCTGGGTTGGCATGGACGTGCGCACGGAGTCGGGCGATGTCGTGGGCTATTGCTCGGATGTGGAGTTCAAGCCGCGTTCGGGCATCGTGCAGACGTTCTACGTGACCGCCGGCACTGCCTCGAGTGTGCTGGTGGGCGACACGCAGATGCCGCCGACGATGCTGCGCGGCTATGCGGACGGCGCGATGATCGTTTCGGACGAGGTCAAGTCGCTCGGGTATTCGGGCGGCGCCGCCGCAAAGGCTGCCGAGGCAAGCGTCGTGGTGGGCGATAAGGTCAAGAAGGGCGCCAAGGTGCTCGATGACAAGGGCTCGGTCGCCGTGGACAAGGGCAGTCGCGCGCTGGGCAAGCAGCTCGGCAAGACGCGCGGTATGTTCAAGGCCTTTAAGGACGAATATCAAAAGGCGAGCGGTGGCTCGTCGAAAGCTAGCAAATAGCGACGTACCAAATGATGGGAGGCAAGCCGGAGACCTGTTGCTCCGGCTTGCTGCGTTTATGGGGGAGGGCACATGCGCCAAAACGGATCATATTCACACGGACGCTCGGGCTCGCGTCCGACGGCGCGCCGCGATCTGGGGCAGCTGCCCAGCGGTCAGCGCAAGCGTCACCGTAAGCCCGGCGCGATGTATCTCAACCATAGCCGCGGCTTTAGCGACCGCAGCGCTCGCATCGGCAACGGCCGCACGCCCCGCCGTCCGTCTCGCCTGCCCTATGCGCTCATCGCCGTGGGTTGCGCGCTCGTGCTGTTCATCGCTGCTGTCGTGGGCTACGTCAACCGCAGCGTGGACGTGGAGCTCAACGGCCAGAAGACCGCGGTGCGTGTGGGCTCTACGCTGCAGAATCTCATCGACGACCAGGAGTTGACTGACACCTACGACGCAGGCGACCTGCTGGCCGTCGATGACAGCGTGCTCAAGCGCCATGGGGGCGAAAAGCTGTCGGTGAAGGTCGACGGCAAGCGCGTGAAGCAGGGCAAATGGGATAGCCGCGAACTCGAGGGCGGCGAGAAGGTGACGGTCAAGGATGGCCGTAACACGTACGAGAAGCACGAGGTTCAGGCTACGGTTATCGAGCCCAAGCTCAAGGTCGAGGGCACGGGCGCTATCGAGTATGTGCAGACATGGGGTGTCCAGGGCCGATCCGAGGTGTGGGTTGGTGAGCAGTCAGGCAAGACGCAAGACCGCGGCGAGATTGTGCCCGCCACCGATTGCGTTGTTGCGTGCGCCAGCGTGGCGCCCAAGGGCAACAAAAAGTACGTGGCACTGACGTTTGACGAGGGTCCGAGCGGCGCCACCAAACAGATCTTGCAGGTGCTCAAGGAAAAGGGCGTCACCGCGACGTTCTTCCTTTCGGGCGATGCGGCCGAGGCCTCGCCTGCCACGGCCAAGGCGATTGTCGACGCCGGGTGCGAGATCGGATCCAACAGCTACAGCGACGATTCGCTCAAGGGTCAGGACCGTGAGGCGGTACGCGAACAGATCACGAAAGGCACCGATGCGATTAAGTCGGCGACCGGCGTGAAGACGATGCTGCTGCGTGCTCCCTACGCTGCCTTTGACGAACAAAACTGGATTGATGCGATGGACCTGGTCTCCGCCGTGGTCTCGTGGAATATTGACTCGGGCGACTGGCTGCTCAACGGTGCCGACGAGCAGGTCTCGACGGTGCTCGATTCGGTGACGCCGGGCAATATCGTGCTGCTCACCGATAGAGACGAATGCGCCGAGCAGACGCTCGAGGCGCTGCCGCAGATTATCGACGGCCTCATTGCCGACGGCTACAAGATCGTGACGCTCAGCGACCTGGTCAAGACGGACACGTCGCTGAGCAAAAAGCTCACCTCGCTGACGAAGGTCACCATGCCCAAGGACGCCGTGTTCCCCCAACTTGCCGAGGACGACGACACCACAGAGTAGTCATTGGGTAGTCGTTTAAGAACGTCCCCAACGGCTATGTCACGGATGCGTCAGCGTTTGGTATGCCTGCAATGTGCAGCGCATAAATTCGATGCCGCAGGGCGATGCTGATGCTATAGTTACTGCGGTTAATGAGGGTCAAGAGAAAGGTTACAGGTGAAATCCAAACCTCGACCATACAGTCGATGACCCCGTGCAGGTGCTTTTTGCGCATGCACGGGGTGTAAGCGTCGAGCGGCGTGCCGCCCGCGCATGCGTATACATATCCAGAAGCCCCCGGACGCCGCACGCGCGGCCGCGTCCGGGGGAATAATGATGGGGAGCACCATTGAATTATCTGAGTGAGATGCTCAAATTGCCGGTCTTGGACGTCGACGGCGAAAAGCTCGGCGTTGTGAACGATTTTGGCATTGCTACCGGCGAAGTTTTTCCGCACGTAACGTCGCTCGCGTTCCGCGGACCCGGCAAGACGCCGTTTATGATCAGCTGGCGCAAATGGGTCGACCGTATCGACGAGACGGGCGTACACCTTAAGTCGCCGGCCACCGAAATCCGTTTTTCGTACCTGCAGCCGACCGAACTTTTGCTCGCGCGCGACGTGCTCAACAAGCAGATTGTCGACACGCAGGGCATGAAGGTCGTGCGCGTCAACGACATCAAGTTTTCCATGTCGGGCGAAAATCAGCTGCGTCTGCTGGGTGCCGAAGTTGGCGCCCGTGGTCTGCTGCGCGCGATCAGCCCCGCCCTCGAGCATGTCGTCGAGAGCTTTATGAAGCACCTGGGCAAACCGCTCGGCGAGGACATCATCGCCTGGTCCTACATGGACCTGCTCGACCGTTCGACTAAGAACATCCAGCTTTCGGTGTCGCACAAGACGCTCGGCGAGCTGCACCCTGCTGACATCGCCGACATTATCGAGCAGCTCGACCCGCGCCTGCGTGCGCAGGTGTTCGCGCAGCTCGACACCGCCCAGGCCGCCGAGGCCATCTCGGAGTTCGATGACGACGAACTTATGACCGAGATGCTCGAGGGCCTGTCCGACACCGATGCATCGTCGATGCTGGCCATGATGGATCCGGACGACGCCGCTGACCTGATCGACGAACTCGATTACGAGAAGGCCGAGAAGCTTCTGCGCCTGATGGGCGTTCAGGAGGAGAAGGCGATTCGTAACCTGTTGGGCTATGAGGACAACACTGCCGGTCGCATCATGACCTCGGAGTTTGTCTCCCTGCCCGCCACGGCGACGGTCGGTGACGCCATCGAGGCGATCCGCAAGCTCGACGAGGACTTCGAGAGCGTCTACTACGTCTATACCGAGGACCCGAGCGGCATGCTCACCGGCGTCCTTTCGCTGCGCACGTTGATCGTGGCCGACCGCGACGCCACGCTGGGCCAGCTGGCCTATCGCGACCTGGTTTATGTGTCGCCCGACGATGACCAGGAAGACGTAACGGACGAGATGACCAAGTACGACCTGGTCGCCATCCCCGTTTGCGACGAGAACCGTCACATCCTTGGCATCGTGACCTTCGACGACGCCATGGACGTTATCGCCGAGGAACACCAGGAGGACCTGCAGATCGCGGGCGTCGGCTCGGGCGATAGCGCGTCCGACGACTCGACGAATGTGCTCAGCTGGTTTGTGCATCGCCAGTACTGGGTTGTCGTGTGGGGCATCGCCTCGTGCATCATGGCAACGGTGCTGGGGACGGCAGGGGGCTCCGCGCATCTGGTGGTGTTCCCCATGTGCGCCATGCCGCTCGTGCTGCTGGCTGCCTCGCGTATGGTGTCGTTCGTCAAGAACTACTTCCTGGAATACGACGGCCATGACGATGAGCCCAAGCCGTATCTGGGGTTCTTCTTCCAGAGCACGGGCATGGGCCTGATTCTGTCGCTCGTGACCTACCTGTGCGCCCAGCTGGTGCGCACCGCCGCATTCCTCGACGCGCCCATGTTTGAAGAGCAACTCTTTACCGGCTGCTTTAACATCGCGGCCATCGTTTGTCTGATTGGCAACATGAGCGCCGTGATTTACCTGATGGTGCTGTTCTGGCGTGACGAGCACGACCTCAATACGTCGGGTACCGCCATGAACGTCATTGCCGTCATGATTTCATGCGTGGCGTACTGCATCGCCGCAGTGCTGCTCACCATGTCGGTCATGGGGTAGGTGGTCGCGTGCAAAACACGAAGCAAAAGGCGAGCACCAAGCAAAAGCTGACCATCGCGGCCATCTTTGGCGCCATGGGCCCTGGCCTTCTGGCGGCGCTTTCGGGTAATGACGCCGGCGGCATCGCCACGTATTCCAGCGCCGGTGCCAGCTATGGCTACAAGATGCTGTGGATGCTTCCCGTCATGACCGTGCTGCTTATCGTGACGCAGGAGACTGCGGCGCGTTGTGGCTGCGTCACAGGCAAGGGGCTGGCGTCGCTCATTCGCGAGCGCTTTGGCGTGCGCAGGAGCGTGCTGGCCATGGCGGCGCTGCTGATCGCCAACACGGCCGTGACCATCTCGGAGTTTGCGGGTATCGCGAGCGGCCTTGCCCTCTTTGGCGTGCCGGCGAGCATCTCGGTGCCGCTGGTGGCGCTGCTGGTTTGGATGCTTACCATGTCGGGCAGCTTCCAGCGCATCGAGAAGATTCTGCTGCTGGTGAGCTGCGTGTTTGTGACCTACATCGTCGCTGCATTTTTGGCTGGTCCCAGCTGGGGCGAGGTGGCGGTCGACCTGGTTGTGCCCAACATCCAAAACGACCCCAGTTACGTGTCGCTTGTGGTCGCAACGATCGGCACCACCATCGCGCCGTGGATGATCTTCTTGGCGCAGAACAACGTGGTCGATAAGAATGCGGGCGAGGACGATATCGTGCTGCAGCGTATCGACACCGTGAGCGGCTCGATTGCCGCCGATGTCATTGCCGGCTTTATTATCATAACGACCGGTACGGTGTTGTTCCCTGCGGGCATTCAGATCAGCGATGCTGCCGACGCCGCCCGCGCGTTGGAGCCCATCGCGGGCCAGTGGTCCACGGTGCTGTTTGCCTCGGGCCTGGTCGCGGCGAGCTTCTTGGCCGCCTGCGTGCTTCCGGGCGTTACGTCCAGCGCTATCTGCGAGGCATTTGGCTGGGAGCGCGGTGCCGATCGCAGCTGGGACGAGGCCCCGGTCTATCGCGGCATTATTACGGCTATCATTGGCATCTCTGCCGTGCTGGTGCTCATGCCCGGCGTCGACCTGTTCCAGATTATGATGACCTCGCAGGTCATCAACGGCGTGCTTTTGCCTGTGGTCCTGGTGTTCCAGGTGCTTATTGCCGCTGATCGACACATTATGGGCGCCAACCGCAACGGCCGCGTGTGGAATGTGCTCACGTGGGCGACTATCGGTGTGATTACGGTGCTGACGGTCGTCATGTTTGTCCTGCAAGCGATGGGCTACAGCGCGTAGCGCCTCTTTTGGACTCTAAACAGGTCGCCGCCATGGGCTGCGGCCTGTTTTTTGCCTGTAGTAGGGGGTTGGTTATATACGTGTGGGCAGAAAATGCCAAATATGAGTACTGCTGCTACTCATGTGACAATTAAGACGAAGAAATTAATGAACATAAACAAGGTATCTGTTTATTAATTTTAATCCTGTCAAGTTCCAAACCGGTAGCGCGCAGAGATGTGGTGTAAGAGGCGGGGAATGCCCCGCCTCCGCCCTTTCTTGAAAGGGAGGGGACACCGCCTAGAATTCGTCGTTGGAGTAATGAAGGTGACGAATGGAAGGAAAGGCGATGCCCCAAGAAGAG
>DXLS01000011.1:0-2126 GCA_019414605.1 Collinsella sp. | reverse complement strand
GGAGCTGACTGTAAATCAGCCGCTTCGTGCTTCAGTGGTTCGAATCCACTATCCGCCACGCCCCGATAGCTCAGTGGTAGAGCACTTCCTTGGTAAGGAAGAGGTCGTGAGTCCAATTCTCACTCGGGGCTCTCTGGCGGGGTAGCTCAGCTGGCTAGAGCGTACGACTCATAATCGTAAGGTCAAGAGTTCGAGCCTCTTCCTCGCTACAAATCGCGCCCGCTAACCGGTGGGCGCGCACTATACCTAAGAACACAGAGGTGAATGACAATGGCTAAGAGCGCCGACATCCGTCCGGGCATCACGCTGGCCTGCACCGAGTGCAAGGAGCGTAACTACATTACGACTAAGAACCGTCGTAATACGCCCGACCGTCTTGAGCTCAAGAAGTTCTGCCCGCGCTGCGGCAAGCAGACCGTGCACCGCGAGACTCGTTGATCGCAAGCATCACAGCTTTACAAAACCCGGCCCATTCGGCCGGGTTTTTGCGTATTGACTCCAGAGCCGAGTAGTAGGGTGCGGAATCAGTATCCGCATCGCGTGAGAAACGGCAGAAATCCCGCGTCTGAACGAACCCCTCGCGGGCGTTCTGCCGTTTCGGGCCGCCAAAACGGCAGAAATCCCGCGCCACCTTCGTTCAGACGCGGGCGTTCTGCCGTTTCAGCCGATGATTGCCTCGATATCGCACCTGCGCCACTAAGATAGTAAGCCATGACAAGCTTTGCAGACATCACCACCATGGGCGTGGGCGGCCCCATCGCCCATTTCATCGAGCCGACCACGCGCGTGGGACTCATCGAAGCCGTGGAGGAAGCCGATTCCAAAGGCCTGCCCTTGGTCGTCGTCGGTGGCGGCTCCAACCTGCTTGTTTCCGATAAGCCTTTTGACGGCGTGGTGGTTCGAGACGCCCGACGCCTCATCACTGTGCCGGACGAGGCTGCACCGGTAGAGGGCGAGGATCGCACCGTGCATGTCAATGCCGAGGCCGGTGCCAATTGGGATGATTTCGTGGCCTTCACCGTAGAGCTCGGGCTCGAGGGCGTCGAGGGACTGTCCGGCATTCCCGGCACAGTCGGCGCTTCCGTGGTGCAGAACATCGGTGCCTACGGGCAGGAAGTCGCCACTTCGGTCGAATCGGTGGAAGTCTGGGATCGAGACACCAAAACAACGCGCGACCTCACACCCGCCGATCTTCGATTCGGCTATCGATACTCCGCACTGAAGACCAGCATGTACGCCGGCCCCGGCCGGCCGGCCGGCCGATTCTTCCCGACGCCACGTTACGTGGTGCTTTCCGTCACCTTTGCCCTGACCCACTCGGCCGAAGGCACGGTAGGTTACGGACAGCTTGCCAAAGCGCTTGGCGTCGAAGTGGGCGACCGTATGGCCACCGCCGACATCCGCAAAGCCGTGCTCGCAGTACGTGCCGCCAAGGGCATGCTCGAGGACCCTACTCGCTACGCCTTGCCTGACATGGCCACCGCCAAGCGCGAGGCCAATATCCTGACCGATCTGGAGCGTCTGGCCTCCCTCAATGAGGCCGCCGGCATTCCCGTTGGCGATGACGGTCTGCCTGCTCCCGACTACAATCGCCACAGCTGCGGCTCGTTCTTTATGAATCCGATTCTGACCGCCGACCAAGCGGCGGCCCTGCCCGAAGATGCGCCGAAGTTCGACGCGACTCTGCCTGACGGCACTCCCGGCACCAAGACGTCCGCCGCCTGGCTCATCGACCATGCCGGCTGCCATAAGGGATATAAGGTCGATGCGGACGCGCCGGCCAGTCTATCCACGCAGCACACGCTGGCCTTGACCAATCGTGGGGGAGCGAGCGCGGCCGATATCGCAGCTTTGGCGCGTGCGGTTCAGCAGGCAGTCAAGAGCGCGTTCGGAGTGGACTTGGTGCCCGAACCGGTCTGCGTCGGTGTGCTGTAATCGCGCTATTGATTGATGGAGTGGGTTATTAATCCCATATATTGCGGACTCCGAGGTGGTGACGTTTTCTTGGACTTCCTGGCCGGGAGGAGACCCCCCTTATGGCGAAGTACAGCAAGGAGCAGCGTGACAGGGCCGTGGACCTGTACATCAGATACGAGCGCTGCGCCGCGGACGTGATACACGAACTC
>DXLS01000010.1:0-124013 GCA_019414605.1 Collinsella sp. | reverse complement strand
CGCTGATCGGTTCCGTTCGATTCATATGGTTTTAGTATAGGAAAAGGAATTTCTCGGGGCCGCCTCTCGGCGGCCTTGCGAAAAACAAATCCAAGTTAGACCATTTCAAATGGTTCGATGTCTGCCCGGATGCGACACTGAATGTGTCCATCCTCGCAGTATCCGGTTCTCAAGGTGCACGCTGTGCGGTCCATCCGGTTCGACCGGGCCGCGCGGCAAGGAGATATATTGCCAGACCGGAGGGGCCCCGGGGGCGGGAATCTGAGCGCACACATTTCCTACACAACTATGCCTCTGACTGACGTTTGCCAGTCGTTTGCTACCGCTCGCCGAGCACATCTTTATATAGAGAGGCCCCTTGGCTACAGCCGATATGCACCCCTGGCCAAAGCGCAGCCGGCATCCAGCAGCTCATCACGCTCCTCCACCGAAAAGCCCTCGGCGTACACGCGCACCACCGGTTCGGTCCCGCTGGGACGGATCAGCAGCCAGGTGTCATCTTCAAATGCCAGACGCAAGCCATCCATATGACTTACGCTCTGCGGTACCTTGCCGCATATCGACTTGGGATTCACTCCGGGAAGCAGCGTGCGCAACGTCTCGGCATCCTCGGCCTCAAGGCGCAAATCTCGACGTCCGTAACTCGTCTTGCCAAAGCTCGCCTCGAGCTGATCGATAAGCACGCCCAAGGGCGCGCCGGTCTTGGCCATGAGCTCGCACAAAATCAGGCAGGCAAGGATGCCGTCGCGCTCGGGCATGTGCGCGGCGATACCGATACCACCGGCCTCTTCACCGCCCACGAGAACGCCGCCCTTCTTCATCTCGGCGGCTATATATTTAAAACCGACGGGCTTGATGACCACGCGGCAGCCGAGCGCCTCGGCAATGCGACGCACAAGCGTGGAGCATGAAAGGTTGACGACGACGCGTCCCTTCAGATCGCGATACTGGACCAAATCGCCCAAAACGAGCGCCATGATCTGATGTGGATGTATATATCTGCCGCGCTCATCAACCGCGCCGATACGATCGGCGTCGCCATCAGTCACCAGACCGGCGCACGCCCCGTCTTCGACAACTGCGCGCTCACAAGCATCCACCCACGGCTCGACCGGGTCGGGGCAGATATCTCCCCTATCGGTCGTCTCGTCGGCGTGAATCTCGTGGACTTCGACGCCAATCTCTCGAAGCAAGTCGGCAAGATATCCCTGCGCAGCTCCGCCCATGGGGTCAACCACCACACGCATATGCGCGGCGCGAATGGCATCCGCGTCGACAAACGATGCCACCGCTCGCATATAGTCGGGAATGATATCTGCCGTGCGGTATTGCCCCTCAAGCCCCAGCGGCTCGGCGGCCATCGTCTCCTCGAGCTCTTCGATGACATCCTGGTTGGCCGTCGAGCCATCACCCATCCGCAGCTTGAGGCATAGATAGCCCTGCGGATGATGTGAGCCCGTCACCATAAGCGCGCCGCATGCCTCGCCGTCATACGCAGCCGCCCACGTAAGAGCGGGAGTCGGCACCGGTCGAGACACGAGCACGGCATCGAGCCCGTGGGCGGCAATCACGCCCGCCGCGAGCTCGGCGAACTCGCGCGCTTGCGGCCGAGTATCAAATCCTACATATACCGTTTTACCGGGATTCGTCTTTTGCCATAGCCTGCCGATAGCATCAGTGACACGAGCGACGTTGTTGATAGTAAAGTCTCCGTCGACGCGAGCTCGCCAACCGTCAGTTCCAAAGTGAATTATCGCGCACACGCGCAGACACCTCGCAGTGTTTGGATCATGGTACGCATGAGGTATACCCGCAACGGGCATCCGGCAAGCCGCCGGCACGCTCGTTCACCGTTTAGGCAAAAGCGTCGAGGTGCGCACCGCCAACAAAAAACCGCCCCAGCGGGGGCGGTGATTCGATACTCCCATTTTCGGGTTCTATATATTGAGCGCATCTGCCATAGCGGCTGTCGTAACCGCCGTGGTTCCGCAGCAGCTGCCTACCATTGCGGCGCCCGCCCGCTTCCACTCGACGCATGCGCGAGCGAAGGCTTCGGGGTCCTCATGCCACACGGGACCATCCTGTGTCTGAACCGGATTTCCCGCGTTGGGACGCACCGTGACGGGAGTAGTCGCCGATGCAACCATCCTGGACACCGCCGCGTTCGCGGCCGCAAGCGAACAGCAATTAACACCAACCGAGTTTGCGCCGTGTTTTTCGGCGTACAAAACGGCTGCCTCGATGTTGAGGCCATCGCCCAACAGGTCGCCTTTATCGTCAACGACAAAACTCACCAGGACAGGCATACCGTCGGCGGCATCTCGGGCGCCGGCAAGCATGGGCTGCAAATTACGGATAGACGTCACCGTCTCGATCAGCAGACCGTCAACACCAGCATTGAGCAAGGCGTGCGCTTGTTCGCGCGCAATGCCTCGGATTTCACGATACTCGGCAGAGTCCTCGGCAAACCACTCAATACAAATCGGGCCCATCGAGCCCAGCAGCAGCTGTGGGTGCGCCTGGCGAGCATCGTCGACGGCCCCGCGATTGACCTCCGCCACGGACGGCGCAATCTGGTCGTGCTTGAGGGCATAGCTTGATGCCTGAAAGGTGTTGGTAATGAGCACCTGCGCGCCGGCGGCGACATACAAGCGATGGATACGAGAAACGGTCTGCGGCTCTGCCAGATTCCAAAACGCCGGTGGAATGTCGGCGGCATCGTACTCACTCAACAGAACACTGCCCATGGGGCCCTGCGCCAACAAGGTCTCGCTCGACAAGCGGCGCGTAAGTTCCTCGGCACCAAAGCGGTTGTAATAACTCGTATCCATATATATCCCGCTATTCCTCGACGCTGATTCCCTGCTTTTCGAGATAGGCGAGCCAGCGGTTCATCGTGTCCTCGGATAGAGCATGCTCCATCATGCAGGCCTCGGAATCGGCTCGCTCAAATTCGACACCGAGCTCCTGAACCAAAAACGTGCGGACCAGACGATGGCGATACCAGATAGCCGAGCCGACCTCGCGCCCACGGTCAGTCAGGATAACTTTGCCGTAGTGAGACTGTTCGACAAGTTCAGATGCCTTGAGAGCCGAAACCGCCTTGTTGACCGATGCCTTCGAGACGCCAAGGCGCTGTGCGATATCGACCGACCGCACGCCGCCGGTCTCCCCATCTTCGCTTTCGATGCGAACCATGCACTCCAAGTAGTCTTCGTTCGCCACCGTTAGGTGTAGCTCGCGCGAGCTATTTGTCGTATCCATGAACATCCGTCCCTTCTGCACTCAATGGCTGATTCTACCCCATCCAAGCGTCGCGGTATGCCGCGGCATACCGTGCTAGAGTTCTTGTTGCACACGACGACCAAGATTGGAGCGATCTTTATGGAAAACACCACCACGGACCCCGACGTCCTCGAGCGTTTTTTGCGCTATGTCCAGATCAACACGCAGTCCGAGGATGCCAACTGCGGCCAGGTGCCGTCGAGCACCGTACAGTTCGACCTTGCCAACGTGCTTGCCGAAGAACTGCGCGAGCTGGGTGCAACCGATGCCCATGTAACCGAAAACGCCTATGTCTGCGCGCACATTCCCGCTAGCGCCGGTTCCGAGAATAAGCCCGCCCTGGGCCTGATCGCGCACCTCGATACCACCGAGGTCGCGCCGGGCGCCGGCGTAGCGCCGCACATCGTGCACTACGATGGCGGCGATCTGGTTTGCGGCATCGTCGACGGCAAGCCCGTGTCCATGAGCACCGCCAAACTTCCTGCCCTCAACAACCTGGTGGGTGAGGACCTTGTCTGCACCGACGGAACTACGCTGCTGGGCGCCGACGACAAGGCGGGTGTCGCCGAAATCATGGCGCTTGTCGCACGCATCGCGCAGGATCCCTCCCTGCCCCATCCCGCGCTCGGCATTTGCTTCTGCCCGGACGAGGAAATCGGTCACGGTGCCGAGCTGTTGGATATCGAGGCCTTCGGCTGCAAGTACGCTTACACGGTCGACGGCGGTCCGGTTGGCGAGCTTGAGTGGGAGTGCTTCAACGCCGCCGAGGCAACCGTTCGCTTTGAGGGCCAGTCCATTCACCCCGGCGACGCCAAGGGGCGCATGGTCAACGCGGGCAACCTGTTCTGCGACTTCAACGCCCTGCTCCCCTACGAGCAGCGCCCGGAATACACCGAGGGCTACGAGGGCTTCTATCACCTTGAGGGCGTCTCGGCAACGGTCGACCATGCCACGGCGCGCTATATCGTCCGTGATCACGATGCCGCCAAGTTCCAGCAGAAACTCGAGCTGATGAATGCCGCCGCCGCACTGCTCAACCAGCGACTGGGCGAGGAGCGCGTAACGGTCGAGATTAAGCAGCAGTATCGAAATATGGCCGAGATCGTTCGTGACTATCCCGAGCTTATTGATGTTGCCAAGGAAGCCTACCTTGCCTGCGGCGTTGAGCCCCAAGTACTGCCGATTCGCGGCGGCACCGACGGCGCACAGCTGTCGTTCCGCGGCCTGCCCTGCCCCAACCTCTCGACAGGCGGCTACTGTTACCACGGCGTCAACGAGTTTGTCCCGGTCAGCTCGCTCGTCAAGATGACCGACGTCCTGCAGGAGCTCGTCGCCCGTTTCGCATAAGACTGGCTGCATGAGCCCAAGAGACGAATCGCCCCGTCCTCAACCGAGAACGGGGCGTTTTTTGGTGCAAGAAAAGTAGTCGGCATCGCAGGTTGAGCCAACGTCAGCGAGCGACGTCCAGAGCGAACAAGTTGGCATGAAAAAGGCAGGGCATTGACCTTCTGGTCATGCCCTGCCTTTTGAATGACAAATTGTCGCCTTGGGCGGCGCGCAGCGTCGAGCCGTTACGCGGGCTGGTAAGCCCGCGTAACCCTAGTAGTTGGCTTCGTAGCCGTTGCCGTCACCGGTGGGCTCTTCGTAGTAATCGGAGCCGTCGCTCGAATCGTCGGAATCGTCCGAGCCACCCGACGAGGTCGCGGTGCCATATGCGTAGTCCTCGGACGTATTGTTGTTGAGGTCACCGATCGTGGAGCTGGAGCCGTCTGAAAGGCCCATGGTGTTGGGGCCCTTGGGATCCTCACCGGCGTCGACGCGGGCCATCATTTCCTTAAGCTCGTCTTCGTAGACAAAGACATAGCTCACGCCGTCGATCATAGTGCTGTCGTCAGCATACGAAGGCAGGTTGGCCGAGTAGATGCCCTCGACATCCATGCCGCGCATGGCATTAACCGTGGAGACGATATCCTGAACGCTCATATCGGTTACGAGCATATCGGACAGCGAATTAACCAGGCCAAAGATCTTCGTGGCATCGAAGTTATTGAGAATCTGGTTGGCAAGGGCGCCAAGCACCTGACGCTGATGGCGCATGCGCGTGTAATCGCCGTCGGCATAGGTGTAGCGGCAGCGGGCATAGGTAAGGGCAGTAGCGCCGTCCATATGCTGCTGACCAGCGGTAATCTTAATATCCAGGTGCTCGGGATCGTCGACGTCGTCGGTCGCGTTGATGTCGATACCGCCAACCGAATCAATCAGCGCCTGCATACCGTCAAAGCTGACCTCGGCATAGTGAGAAATCTGCACGCCGCACAGCTCGTTGACCGCCTGGACCATGGCCTCGGCGCCGCCAACGGTGTGGCAGGCGTTGATCTTCATGGTCTCGCCCTTGTACACGACCTTGGTGTCGCGCGGAACGGAAATGAGCGTCGCCTGCTTTTGCGTGGGGTCGATGCGTGCCAGAATAATCGAGTCGGCACGATACGTATCCTCGCCCGGACGGCCGTCGGTGCCAAGAAGCAGCACGTAGAACGGATCCTTTGCCTCATCGGTGTCAACCAGAACCCGACGCAGATTGTCGGTAATGACATTAGAATCGCCGAGCTTGCCCATAATGGTGGCAAACCACAGGCCGGCAGCGGTAGTGGCACTCAACAGCACGCCAAGCACGACAATGAGCGCGACGTGACGAATCGTGTGGCTACGACGACGTTGGCGAGCGCGCTCGGAATAGCGAGCCACGTTATCGCGACTGTAGATCTTGGCCTGCGCACCAGTTGAGGGTCTTCGGGTGGTGGTATCTGCGAGGGGCTTTTTATTAAACATAGGCAACCTGTATTAGTAGATGACGGGATCGGGGACGGTAGCATGCTCGACATGCGCGCCGAGCGCCTGCAGCTTTTCGACAAACTGCTCGTAGCCGCGCTTGATGTGATGGATAGCCGAAACCTCGGTCGTCCCGTCGGCGATCAAGCCCGCTACGACGAGGGCCGCTCCGCCGCGCAGATCGGGCGAGGTAACCTGTGCACCCGAGAAGCCCTTGACGCCATGAATCATGGCATGATGGCTCTCGATACGAATGTCGGCACCCATGCGCACCAGCTCAGAGGCAAACATAAAGCGATTCTCGAAGATGTTTTCGGTAATAACAGAACTGCCATCGGCAAGGGCGGAGAGCACCATAATCTGCGCCTGCATGTCGGTCGGGAAACCGGGGAACGGAAGCGTCTGGATGTCGACCGGCTTGATACGCTCGGCACGGTTCACATGGACGCCATCCTCGACGCGCTCGCAGTCGATACCCATGAGCTCCATCTTCTTGAGCACCATGCCCAAGTGAATGGGGCAAAAGCCCGTGACATCGACACCGCGATCGTCGGCCATCAACGCACCGGCAACGATAAAGGTACCGGCCTCGATGCGGTCGCCCACCACGCGATGGGTAACGGGATGGAGCTCTTCCACGCCTTCGATAGTCACGACGGGCGTACCGGCGCCAACAATCTTGGCGCCCATCTCGTTGAGCATGTTAGCGAGATCGACGATCTCGGGCTCGCGGGCGGCATTGTCGATAACCGTGGTACCCTGTGCGCGCACAGAGGCCATGATGAGGTTCTCGGTCGCACCGACGCTGGCAAACTCGAGCGTGACGGTGGTACCGCGCAGACCTTGGGGCGCATTAGCGTTGATGTAGCCGTGGGCGGTATCGAACTCAACGCCCAGGGCCTCAAGACCAAGAATGTGCATATCGATCTTGCGAGCACCCAGGTTGCAGCCGCCCGGCATGGCAATTTTGGCGCGATGGAAGCGGCCCAGCAGGGGTCCCATGACGGCGGTGGAAGCGCGCATCTTGGCAACGAGCTCGTAGGGGGCCTCCCATGAATCGACCTGAGAGGTATCAATCTCGAGCGTGTGCTCGTCGAGAACATCGATCGTAGCGCCCATGCCCTTGAGCACCTTGCCCATCACGTGGACATCGGAAATATCGGGCACGTTCTGCAGCGTCGTCTTGCCCGGCGCCAGAAGCGTTGCCGCCATGAGTTTGAGCGCGGAGTTCTTGGCGCCCGAGACGGGCACGGAGCCTCCGATGGCGTGGCCACCCTCAACGCGGATAATATCCAAGGTCTACCCTTTCAAAAAGCATGCCCGGGGTGGCTGGGCCATCCCGGGCATGATGTGTTCGCAAATGGTCGAACGCTAAATCGTTTGACTATTGGGCAAGCTTGAGCTTACACCATGCGATTTCATTATAGAGGTAGGCGCGGCGTGCATCATCCTCCGACAAATTACCCAGCTTCTCTTCAAAACCTTGAATATCAGCTTTAAGCTTGTCGGCATCGACGGTCGCCAAATCGCAAGCGCGCTCGGCGAGAACGGTCACGACATCGTCCGCAACCTGGGCATAGCCGCCGGCCACGGCAAACGTGTGGTCGACAGTGCACATGGCCTTATCGGAAACGCGAACGTAACCGCGGTCGATCGTGCAAATCTCGCTGGAGTGAGCAGGCAGGACGCCAAACTCGCCATCCGTGGACGGAATCGACACAAACGCAGCGTCGCCCTCATAGGCGCAGCTCACGGGGCACACGATGCGGATACGCATAACCTACTTCTCCCCCATCTTGCGGGCGCGCTCGCGCACGTCCTCAATCGTGGAAGCATAGCGGAAAGCCTGCTCGGGCAGGTCATCGGCCTTGCCGTCGACAATCTCGGCAAAAGAGCGGACGGTATCCTCGACGCGGACGTAGACACCGGGGTTGCCGGTGAACTTCTCGGCGACGTGGAAGGACTGCGAGAGGAACTGCTGAATCTTACGGGCACGGTTGACCGTAAGGCGCTGCTCCTCGGACAGCTCGTCCATACCCAGAATGGCGATGATGTCCTGAAGGTCGGAGTACTCCTGCAGGAGCTCCTGGACCTTGACGGCGACACGGTAGTGCTCCTCGCCAACGATCGAGGGATCGAGAGCGTCGGAGGAAGACGCAAGCGGGTCGATAGCCGGGAACAGGCCGAGCGACGAAATGCTACGCGAAAGAACCGTGGTGGCATCGAGGTGAGTAAACGTCGTGGCAGGCGCCGGGTCGGTCAGGTCGTCTGCGGGGACGTAGACAGCCTGGACGGAGGTAATGGAGCCCGTCTTGGTCGAGGTAATGCGCTCCTGGAGGTCGCCCATCTCGGTTGCCAGCGTGGGCTGGTAACCAACGGCGGACGGCATACGGCCCAGCAGTGCGGAAACCTCGGAACCCGCCTGGGAGAAGCGGAAGATGTTGTCGATGAACAGCAGAACGTCCTGGCCGCGATCGCGGAAGTACTCAGCGGTGGTAAGGCCGGCCAGACCGATGCGCAGACGCGCTCCGGGCGGCTCGTTCATCTGACCGTAGACCAAGCAGGTCTTGTCGATAACGCCAGACTCGCTCATCTCGAGATAAAGGTCGGTGCCCTCGCGGGTACGCTCGCCGACGCCGGTGAACACCGAGGTGCCGCCGTGCTCCTGGGCGAGGTTGTTGATGAGCTCCTGAATCAGAACGGTCTTGCCAACGCCGGCGCCGCCGAACAGGCCGGTCTTGCCGCCACGGATGTAGGGCTCGAGCAGGTCGACGGCCTTGATGCCGGTCTCGAAGATCTCGGTCTTGGTGGTGAGCTCGTCAAAGCGGGGCGCTGCATGGTGGATGGGGTAGAACTCCTCCACCTCGGGCATGGGCTTGCCGTCGACGGGCTTGCCCATGACGTTCCAAATGCGACCGAGCGTCTTGGGACCAACGGGCATCTTCATGGGCTCACCGGTATCGGTAGCGATGAGGCCGCGCTGCAGGCCGTCGGTCGAGGACATGGCGACCGTGCGGACGACGCCGCCCGGAAGCTGGCTCTCGACCTCGAGGATCGTGCTCAGATGACCGATCGGGGTCTCGGCCTCGACCGTGAGCGCGTTGTAGATCGGGGGCACCGCGCCGTCAAACTTGACGTCGACGACAGGGCCGATGATACGCACGATGCGACCATCACCGGCAGTCGTCTTCTTGGTGGCTTCCTCGACCGCAAGCTTTACGGTGTTATTAGCCATTACTGTTCCTCCAATGCTGAGGCTCCGCCGACGATCTCGTTAATCTCGGTCGTGATCGAAGCCTGGCGCACGCGACTATACGTGCGGGTAAGGGTCGAGATGATCGCGGTGGCGTTTTCCGTCGCGGAGTGCATGGCCTTGCGGCGTGCACCCTGCTCGGCAGCCGCCGAATCGATCAGGGCCTGGTAGATGACCGTCAGGATATAAGACGGCACAAGCTTGCCGAGAACATGCTCGGGAGAGGGCACGAACTCGAACGTGGACGAGATGCGCTTAGGGGCGTCGGTCTCGTTCTTACGCGGACCGTGGGCCATAGCGATCATCTCGGGGTCGAGCGGCAACAGATGCTCGACGCGAAGCTCCTGATCCACGCGGTTCTTGGCGTGGTGGTAGACAAGCTCGACACGGTCAAGCTCACCGGCACGATACGCATCGCAGATATGAGAGGAGATCATGCGGGCCTGATTGAAATCGGGCTCAGAGGAGTTGCCCTCAAAGTGCATGACAACGTTTGCGCGGTCACGGAAATACGTGGCCGGTTTGCGCCCACACGCGATGATCTCGCACTCGATGCCGTCGTTCGCCCAAGAAGCGGCGAGCTTTTCGGCCGTGCGCTCCACCGTCGTATTGAAACCGCCGGCAAGGCCGCGGTCCGAGGCAATAACGACAATCAGGCCATGCTTGACGCTCTCATGCTTCTGCAGCATGGGATCGGTGCCCGAACAGGAAGCGTCGCCGGCGACCGTCAACATGACGTCGGTCAGCGCCTCCTTATAGGGCTCGGCCTGCTTGGAGCGATCGAGGGCACGACGGATCTTGGCCGTAGAGACCATCTCCATCGTGCGCGTGATCTGCTTGGTCGTGGTAACCGAGGAGATTCGCTTCTTAATGTCGCGAAGGTTGGCCATGGGGCTTAGTTCTCCTCTGATCCAGAAACATCCGAATGGTGCTTGGCCATGAACTGCTGTTTGAAGTCGCCGATGACGCGCAAGAGCTCAGCCTTGGTGTCATCATCGATCTTCTTGGCGCGAACCTTGTCGAGCAGCGAGCCAAAGCCATTGTCCATGTACTCGATGAGCTCGGCACGGAAGGGCAGCACGTCGGCGATCTCCAGGTCATCCAGGAAGCCCTCGTTGCCAGCGAACAGCGTAACGATCTGCTCGCCAACCTCAAACGGCTTGTAACGCGGCTGCTTGAGGAGCTCAGTCATGCGAGCACCGTGGGTAAGCTGCTTTTGCGTGGCCTCGTCGAGGTCGGAGCCGAACTGCGTAAAGCCAGCGAGCTCCTGATAGGAAGCGAGGTCCAGACGGAGGTTGCCGGCGACCTGCTTCATGGCCTTGGTCTGCGCATCGCCACCGACGCGGGACACGGAGATGCCCACGTCGACTGCCGGGCGCTGACCCTGGAAGAAGAGCTCGGACTGCAGGTAGATCTGACCATCGGTAATGGAAATGACGTTGGTCGGAATGTAGGCCGAGACGTCGCCGTCCTGGGTCTCGATGATCGGCAGTGCCGTCATGGAGCCGTAACCGTTCTTCTTGGACATCTTGACGGCACGCTCGAGCAGACGAGAGTGCAGGTAGAAGATGTCGCCAGGATAGGCCTCGCGTCCGGGCGGACGATGCAGCGTCAGCGACATCTGACGGTAGGCCACAGCCTGCTTGGACAGGTCGTCGTAGATGACGAGCACGTGGCCGCCGGGGTTGGTCTCGCTGGCGGGCTTGCCGTCCTCGCCGTTGTACATGAAGAACTCGCCGATAGCGGCACCGGCCATAGGCGCGATGTACTGCATAGGGGCGGAATCGGCAGCGGTGGCCGAAACGATGATGGTGTAGTCGAGCGCACCGTGCTGAGCGAGGGTCTCGCGGATGTTGGCAACCGTGGAGGCCTTCTGGCCGATGGCGACATAGATGCAGACCATGCCCTTGCCGCGCTGGTTGAGGATAGCGTCGATGGCGATGGCGGTCTTACCGGTCTTACGGTCGCCGATAATGAGCTCACGCTGACCGCGGCCAATAGGCACCATGGAGTCGATAGCGAGCAGACCGGTCTGAACCGGCTCGCACACCGGGGTACGATCGATGACGCCGGGGGCCTTGAACTCGATGGGGCGACGGTGCGTGGCGACGATGTCACCCAAACCGTCGATAGGCTGGCCGAGCGGATTGACGACGCGGCCGAGCATGGCGCGGCTCACAGGGATATCCATAATGCGGCCAGTGGTGCGGCACTCGTCGCCTTCCTTGATGGCGTCGACGGCACCGAACAGAACGGCGCCGACCTCGTCACGGTCAAGGTTCTGGGCAAGGCCGAAGACGGTCTCACCGGTATCGGAGCTCTTGAACTCCAGAAGCTCGCCTGCCATGGCGCTCTTGAGGCCGGAGACGCGCGCGATGCCGTCGCCTACCTCGTCGACCGTTGAAACCTCATGCGTATCGACCGTCGCGGAGAGGCTCGTGAGCTGCTCCTGCAGTTTCTTGGCGATATCCTGGGCATTGAGGGTTTCGGACATTAGGCTTCACCTCCGTACGAATTAGCAGAGTTTGCGAGGGTCTCCTGCGCGATGCGCAGCTGCGTCTTGACGGAAATGTCACGACGCTCGCCGCGGGCCTCGAGCACCAGGCCGCCCACGATAGACGGGTCGACCTGCTCGATAAGGAATACCTTGCGGCCGAAGTCCTGCTCGCATTTCTTAGTGATGGTTTGACGCAGCTCGTCGTCGAGCGGGATCGCCGTGGTGACGGTCACGCCCACTACATCCTCGTCTTCCTCGGCAACATACTTAAAGGCAGCTGCCACCTTGGGAAGAAGGTCGAGCTGGTCGCGCTTGGACATGGTGTCGAGCACGGCGATGATCTCGGGGCTGGCGCTAGCCAGGCGCTCGATCATCTCGAGGTCCTCGAACACATGGTTCTCGGCCTTGGCGGCTTCCAAAAGGGAGCGCGCGTAGGTCTCGAGTACCTTGTCCTGATAGCGGCTAGTCGGCATTCAGGCTACCTGCTTCCTGGATGTAGCGCTCGATGAGCTTCTTCTGCTCGGCCTCGTCGTCGAGTGCCTCGCCCACGATCTTGGTGGCGACGGCAACGGACAGGTCGGCGATGGAACTCGCGGCACCGGCGTAGATGGACTTGCGCTCGTCCTCGACGGTCGTGTGGGCCTTGGCGATGATCTCCTCGGCCTCCTTGTGAGCAGCCTCGATGATACGGGCGCGCTCGGACTCGGCGTCCTTACGGGCCTCGAGAACGATGTCGGCAGCCTGACGACGGGCGTCGGTGACGATCGAGTCGGACTCAGCGCGCTTGGCGATAGCCTCCTGCTTGGTCTTCTCGGCCTCGTCGAGGCTCTCCTCGATCTTCTTGCCGCGCTCCTCCATGGTTTTCATGATGCCCGGCAGGGCGACCTTGGCCAGCACGATCCAGATGATCAGGAAGGCGATAAGCGCCGGGATGAACTCCGCCATCTTAGGGATGAGGATGTCCGCACCGGCAGCGCCGTCCTCGGCGAACGCGGAAACCGGCATGAGCAGCGCGGCCGCGGACGCGGAGAGTGCGATCGCGCTCTTCTGGGATGAAAGATTCATACTTGACGCTCCGTGCTATTTAACGATCAGCGCGACAACGAAGCCGATCAGAGCCAGAGCCTCGCCGAAGGCGGAGCCCATGATGAAGACGGTGAACACGCGGCCCTGGACCTCAGGCTGACGGGCCATAGCACCCGTAGCACCCAGAGCAGACAGGCCGATAGCAAGACCAGCGCCGATAACACCGAGACCGTAACCGATAACTCCCACGATTCCTCCTTTGTCGTGCGTGTCTTATTTCACGCAGGATAACCTTTTTTATAACTGCCGGGCTCCATGGGTACGGGCACCGGCGGTTTAACGAATTGCTTACCTTTAAGGCGCGAGCGGAAGGCTACTCCTCCTCCGCGACCTCCTCTGCCTCGGAGACATACACGGCGGTAAGGACCGTGAAGACGTAAGCCTGGATGGCGCCGACCACAAGCTCGATCGCATAGATCAGGATGAGGATGGCAAGCCAGGCCAGCGAAGGCAGGGCGCCAACGGCGTGGGCCGCGGAAACCTGCTGAAGCAGCGGCTGCATGAACATGCTTGCCATGATGGCGAACGAGCCCATGACCACGTGTCCTGCGAACATGTTGCAGAACAGACGGACGGCAAGCGTGATGAGACGCAGGAAGGTCGAGAAAAGCTCGACGACCCACACAAGCACGTTCATCGGGAAGCTTACGCCCTGCGGGGCGAGGCTCTTGATGTAGCCGATCACGCCGTGAGCCTTGCATCCGTAGTAGATGAAGTACACGAAGGCGAAGATGGCGAGCGCGGCGGTGGAGCCGATTGCGCCGGTGCCGGGCTTCATTCCTGGAATCAGGCCGATCATGTTATTGATCAGGATGAACAGGAAAAGCGAGCACAGGAACGGGAAGTGCTTCTTCCAGTTCTCACCCACGACGCCCTTGCCGATATCGTTCTCGACGTACTCGATGATGTACTCGAAACCGTTGACGAAGAAGCCCTTGGGGACCAGGGTCTGCTTCTTCTTGAACACGGCCAGGACGATCAGGAGCACGATCGTGGAGACGATCAGCCAAAACGAGTACTGCGTGATGCCGCAGCTCAGATCGCCCACGACAGGGGTGGAGCTGAACTCGCTGACCAGATGATTAATCTCATCAGGCAGCTTTTCAAAAATTTCCACGACTTACCTTTCGACCTCATGAGGATCTCGCAGCGCCTTGGCGACACGAACCGCGCAGGCGGCCATAAAGGCCACGAAGCCGATCGCCTCGCCCAGGAGGAACATGCGAAATGCCTCTCCGAACAACACAAACACAACCAAGGTAAAGACGAGCAGGGCGATTGCCGAGACCGCCAGACTCACCATACCCTTGAGCATGTCCGCATTCTGTTTATCGTCAAGAACCGGCTTGAGCGTAAAGACAAAGGGAAGGAAGGCAATTGCGCCCGCGATGGCGCCTGCAACGATAGCGAGCAGATCGGCTATCTGAAACACTGGCGTCCTCACTTTCCTTTTTAACGCTTCACAGAACAGTTCCCGCCAAACATTGGTGACTATTGTACGAGCCAATCGCTAAAGTACAACCGAAAAAGCATCGGTTAATACGCACCTGTTCGTTTTCTTAAGACCTTCTTTATGCCGCAGGTACGGTAATACGTTTTTCTCGAACCCTGCAGGGCAAAACGTCCGTTAACAGGAGTGCGCGCGGTCGCCTTTTGTTCGTCCGCGCGCACCGTTTCTTCGTATTTGCAGCCGCGGCCGTTTAGCCCAGCGACTAGAGCGTGCCGTAGATGCGGTCGCCGGCGTCGCCGAGGCCGGGAACGATGTAGGCAGCCTCGTTGAGATGGTCGTCGATGGCGCAGGTATAGATATGCACATCTGGGTCCTTCTCGGTCAGCGACTTGAGGCCCTCGGGGGCCGCGACGATGCACAGCATGCGGATGTCCTTGACACCGCGCTCGCGCAGGTAGCTGATGGCCATCTCGGCCGAACCGCCCGTGGCAAGCATGGGGTCGACGACCAGGCAGATGCGCTGGTCGATATCCTTGGGCATCTTGCAGTAATACTCGTGCGGCTCGTGGGTGACCTCGTCGCGCTCCATGCCGATGTGGCCCACGCGAGCGGAGGGCACCAGGTCGAGGATGCCGTCGACCATGCCAAGGCCCGCACGCAGGATGGGCACGATGGCGAGTTTCTTGCCGGCAAGCTGTTTGAACGTGGCGGTAGTGATGGGGGTCTCGACCTCGACGTCTTCCATAGGCAGGTCGCGCATGGCCTCGTAGCCGTCAAAAAGCGCGAGTTCGCGCACGAGCTGACGGAACTGGTTGGTGCCGGTGTTTTTGTCGCGCAGGATCGACAGCTTGTGCTGGACGAGCGGGTGATCGACAAGCGTCACACGGGACGCATCGTAGGTGACGGTCATGGGTTGATTGCCCCTTTCGTTGCGGCCGCAAAACGACCTTGCTGACATGACGCACAGCGATGTTGCCGCCGCCCGCCGTGCATAAGTTTAGCGGTTTGTTGTATCGAACGCTCCGTCACAACCCTACTGAGTGGTGCTGAGCGAACGCCTGACCGCATCGTGCCAACCGTCCAGGTTGCGCTCGCGACGCTCAACGGACATATGGGGATGGAACGTCTTGACGATCTGGGCGTTTTGCTCCAGCTCCTCCAGATCCTCCCAATACCCAACCGCAAGACCCGCCAAGTACGCGGCACCGATTGCCGTGGTCTCCACCGTCTCGCATTGCAGTACAGGGATATCCAGCAAGTCTGCCTGGAACTGCATGATGAACTCGTTGCGCGAGGCACCGCCATCGACGGACAGGCGCTCAATCGAAAGACCCACATCCTGCTCCATGGCACGCAGCACGTCATAGCTCTGATAGGCCATGGACTCGCAAGCGGCGCGCACGATGGTCGCTCGAGTCGAAGCTCCAGTCAGACCGCATACGATGCCGCGGGCGTGCGCGTCCCACCAAGGTGCACCCAAGCCCGCAAAAGCGGGGACAAAGTAGCATCCCTCGTTATCGCCGATCGAGGAGGCGAGCTGTGCCGATTCGGATACGTTGGAGATAACGCCCATGTTGTCGCGCAGCCAGTTCATCGTTGAGCCGGCGGCAAAAATAGAGCCCTCGAGCGCATAGCTGACCTTGCCGTCCGCAGCGATACCGATGGTGGAGACCAGGCCATTCTTGGATTCGACGATCTCGTCGCCGGTATTCATGAGCATAAAGCAGCCCGTGCCATAGGTGTTTTTGGTCTGGCCGGGATGGAAGCAGCAGTGACCGAACAGCGACGCCTGCTGGTCGCCCGCCACACCCATGATGGGCGGCATGTTGGTCATGATGTCGCTCGCTACGCGGCCGTAGTCACCGGCGCTCCAACGGACCTCGGGCATCATGGCACGCGGGATGTCGAAGAGAGCCAGCAGGTCATCGTCCCAGTCCAGCGTATGAATATTGAAGAGCGCCGTGCGGCTGGCGTTGGTGTAGTCGGTGGCGAAGGTTTGGCCGCCGGTGAGGTTATAGATGAGCCAGGTATCGATGGTGCCAAACATGAGGTCGCCCGCTGCCGCGCTCTCGCGCGCGCCGTCGACGTTGTCGAGAATCCACTGCACCTTGGAGGCCGAGAAATACGGGTCGAGCGTAAGGCCGGTGCGGGAACGCACCAGCTCCTCGCGGCCCTGCTCGGCCAGTTTATCGATTGTCGAGGCGGTGCGGCGACACTGCCACACGATGGCGTTGTAGATAGGCTGGCCACTCACGCGGTCCCACACCACCGTGGTCTCGCGCTGGTTGGAGATACCGATGGCGGCGATGCGATCGGAATGGATGCCGCTCTTAAACTGGACCTCCATCATCACGCCGATCTGGCTGGCAAGCACCTCCGTGGGATCCTGCTCCACCCAGCCGGGGCGCGGGAAGCTGGTTTTGACGCTACGACGTGCCTGGGCGACAATGCAGCCGTACTCGTCGACGATGGTCGCGAGCACCGAGGTGGTGCCGCAGTCGAGCGCCATGATGTAGGAACCGCCAAAGTTAAACGAGGCATCTTCCATGCCCAGGCTGCCCAGATTCAACGACATCGCTTACACCTTTCTATTGCATCGGGTCGGACAGAACCCGCTCGATCTCTGATGCGGGAAGTGCGCCTTGGCGCAGGATCTGAAGCTCGCCATGCTTAAACGTCACGATGGTCGAAGCGTCGCGGCACGGGGTCTCGCCCGCGTCGACGGCCAGATCAACCCCCTCCAGAATACGGTCCTCAACGTCGGCAAAGCTTGCCGGCGCGGGCGTGCCATGCGTATTGGCGCTGGTGCAGGCAAGAGGGCTGCCGCAGGCGCGGATGAGCGCTTGCACCACGGGCGAGGCCGAAGCGCGAAGTGCCACCGTGTCGTCGGCGGCGCGCATAAAGGTCGGCACGCAGGGGGCCGCCTTGACCACGATAGTCAGGGCACCCGGCCAGCATCGTCGGGCGAGCACGCGGGCCTCATGAGGGATATCCACGCCATAGCGATCGAGTGCCTCGGCATCATCAACCAGCCAGGCGACCGTTTGCGTGAGCTCGCGCTGCTTGAGGGTAAAGATACGACGATAGCCGGTACCGAGTGCGGGGACCGCGGCGCCGTTGACGGTGACCTGCGGATCGCGCGGCCACGGCAGAGGTTCACTTGTATCTTGTGGAACGGCATCCGAGAAGACGTTGACTGCCACGGCGACACCGTAGACCGTCTCGGTTGGAATAAGCGCCAGGCCACCGCGACCGAGTAGCTCGGCCGTACGCTCGACGGCGAGCCGATGCGGCTCACGCGTTCCCTCGAATACCCGATAGACCGTCTGCATGTGTATGCCAGCCCCTTACGCTCTGGTGCAAGTTTATTTACTGTGGGGCATTCTCGCACGAAACGTTCAACCTATTTGCCCAGAGCGCATGTTGGTTTGGTGAGCGGCTCTAGTAGTCGGTGAAAGTGAGGGGGTTATTGGACTGCGACGAACTTCTTTGGCCTGCCGGCGTGGCGTTCTTGGGCGGCGTAGCGCTCGATGCTGTCTATCGTTATCATCCGACGGCCGTCGACGAGTTCAACATCGAGCTTTCCGGCTTTGACCAGCGCGGTAATCCGCGGAGCGGAAACTTTGAGGTCCAGAGCTGCGTCTTTAAATGTTCGGCACGCCGCTTCCCGAGCGTCCTCGTGGTCGATTTCGACTGAAAGGGTCACGACCTCGGCCGAGCGTTCGTACCCTGCCGGAGTCAAACCGTTGTTGAGGTCGTCGGCCAAAAACGCCATCAGTGCCTCGGTGGCATGGGCAATCGCTTCTTCGCGCGTATCGCCATCGGCAAAGGCGCCGGGAATCTGCGGGAAGCTAGCGCAGTAACCGTCGTCTTCTTTTATGAGAACGCAGTCATAGGTAAATCGCTGCCTCATTTTGCCTCCAACTACCATCCAGCTTGGCGACGAATACTTGCCCACGTGCCCTTCTTTGGTCGATCACCACCAGAACCGTTCACGGTGACAACGCGGTCACCAGAAACATACTTAGCATGACTACCGACTTGCGCGACCTTCACGAATCCATCGTGCTTGAGTAGGGCAATGATTTCCCGAAAGGTAGGAGGTTGCATGGGCCGACCTCTTTCAGCCGTCCTAATTATAAACTACTTTATAATTTTTGCTAACCAGTTAATAAATGTTACTGGCGCTGTTTGGGCTCGGTGACGATGGCTCGAACGATGCGGGGACGATCGGTAAGGTCGCGGACGATGCGCACGTCCGAGAGACCCGCCTGGCGGCAGAGCTCGGCGGCGGCGTCGAGGGCGCCCTCGTAGAGCTCGCAGGCAAACAGGCCGCCGGCGCGCAGCATATAGGGCGCCGCATTGAGCAGGCGGCGGAAGATATCGAGGCCGTCGGCGCCGCCCTCGAGCGCTAAATCGGGCTCGAAGTCCTTGACCTCGTGCGGCAGCGAGCGCATGACGTCAGTCGGAATGTAAGGCGGGTTGGAGACGAGCACGTCGAAGGTGCCCCATTCCTCGCGGGGGATAGAGCTCACCAGGTTTGTGAGGCTGAAGGCGACCTCATCGGACGTAAGCCCGAGCGCGTCGCGGTTTTTGGTGGCCAGGTCAATGGCACGCGGTTCGATATCGGTAGCGGTGCAGGTGACATGGCCGCGGCGCTCCCAGGCAAGGGAAAGCGAGATGCAGCCCGTGCCGCAGCCGACCTCGAGAACGCGGGCGATACGGGGCTCGACCGGAGCGGGCGCGGCGGCATCCTCCGTCAGAGACGCCTCGTGGTCGGCGCCTTCGATGGCGATGCCGTATTCGTCGAGCTCGGGCTCGGCGGCTTCCGCGGCTTCGGCTTCTGCTATCTGCGTGGCGGCTTCCTCGGCCTCGCGGTCGGCCAGTTCCTCGGCATAGGCACGGCTGCCCAGTACGTCGCCACCCAGCGCAGCCTCATCGGCAGCCGTGAGGTTAGCGGCACGGCGCTCGGCCGTCGCTCGCTCGTCGGCCAATGCGGCTTCGACTTTGCGCGCTTGCTCGACCTCGTCGTTCCAGGGCAGCTCAACGCGCTGACGGGCGGCAGCCTCGGGGCTCAGCACCTCGGCATCCAGATAATTGAGGACTTCCTCGACGAGCATCTCGGTCTCGGGACGCGGAATGAGTACGCCGGGGGCGCACGCGACGTCGATCATGCGGAACTGCGTGCTGCCGGTGATGTACTGCAGCGGCTCGCCCTTGGCGCGGCGGACGACCGCCGCGTGCATGGTCTCGAGCTGCGCCGCATCGAGCGTCTCGTCCATACGCATATATAAGTCAATGCGCGCCAGACCCGTGGCTGCGCACAGCAGCCACTCGGCAGAAAGTCGGGGGTGTTCCTCGCCGCGCTCGGCCAGGTACTCCTTGGTCCACTCGAGACAACGCTTGATGGTCCAGATCTCGTTTGCCATGGGGTCCTCCCCTCTTAAGCGCCGGGCGGCGCGCGAATGTCGGAGCAGATTGTACGCGAGGCCAGCGCTTGGCAAGAGACGATTGAAGGCGATTATCGAGAATCAGCCCAGAATTTTGCACCGGGCTCGCTCAAAGTGTTCATTCGCCGACGTCTAGATTTGCATTCGTCAAGCTTTTGGCAAGGTTGCCCCAAAACTAACCAATATCTAACCAAACGCTTGCCACATCACTTGACGCGCAACGCGTCAAAAATCACCCCGCGACTTCTTGGACGATTTTTCAAGCAATATTTTCAATTGCAGATGCATACCGTTAATTGCTTTCAGCAGGTAGACAGCTTGAAGTCTATCAAAGACGATTGAATAACATCTCAAAGCAATAAGCCCAACCTAGTCGTTTAAGAACGTCCCCAATGACCACCTCTAAGGCGCCGCAGGTTGAGCATAAGTCAGCGAAAACGCCCCTAAGCGAGCAAGGTGACGTGAAAGAGGAGGGAAGCGTACTTCGGTACGCGACCGACGATTGAACGTCAGATTGCCGCTTAGGGGCGTTTGCAGCGTCGAGCCGTTACGCGGTTTGGTAAAACCGCGTAACCTAAACAGCCTGTGCCAGCTTCTCGGCTCGCTCGGCGGCGGCGAGCGCCTCGATCACGGTGCCGAGCTGGTCGCCCAGAAGGACGCCGTTGTAGGTGGAGTTGAAACCGATGCGGTGGTCGGTCACGCGGTCCTGGGGCTGGTTGTAGGTACGGATCTTCTCGGAACGGTTGCCGTGGCCGATCTGGCTTTGGCGCTCGGCACCAAGCTCTGCCTGCTGCTTCTCGAGCTCCATCTCGTACAGACGGGCGCGCAGCATCTGCATGCAGACCTCGCGGTTCTGGATCTGGGAGCGCTGCTCCTGCGACTGCACCACGGTGTTGGTGGGCAGGTGGGTGATACGCACGGCGGAGTAGGTGGTGTTAACGCACTGACCGCCAGGGCCCGAAGCGCAGTAAGTATCGATGCGCAGGTCGGACTGGTTGATCTGGACGTCAATCTCCTCGGCCTCGGGAAGCACGGCGACGGTTGCCGTGGAGGTCTGGATGCGGCCCTGGGACTCGGTCTTGGGAACGCGCTGGACACGGTGCACGCCGGACTCGAACTTCATGACGGAGTAGACGCGGTCACCCTCGACCTTGAACTCGATGGACTTAAAGCCGCCGGCCTCGCTGGGACTGGAATCGAGCACGGTGGTCTTCCAGCCGCGAGACTCGCAAAAGCGCTGGTACATCTTGTACAGGTCGCCGGCGAAGATGGCCGCCTCGTCGCCACCGGCGGCAGAGCGGATCTCGACGATGGTATTCTTGTCGTCGTTGGGGTCGCTCGGGATGAGCATGTACTTGATATCTTCCTCGAGCTGGGGAAGCTTAGCCTCGTTTTCGGAGATGTCCATCTGGAGCATCTCCTTCTCATCGGCGTCGGTGGTATCGTGGAGCATTTCCTTGGCAGCCTCGATGTCGTCGAGCGCGCCGATGTACTCGCGCGAGGCAGCAATGAGGTCGGACTGGTGCGCGTACTCCTTGTTGAGACGCGTGAACTCCTTGATGTCGGAGGCGACGGCCGGGTCGGACAGCTTCTTCTCGAGCTCCTCGTAGGCCTTGATGATCTTTTCGAGCTTGTCGCGCATGGCAGGACTCCTTTATATGCGTGAAGATGAAAATCGGCAGAGTTGATGGGGCGCATGGCGCCACTGCGGGGGTAAGCCCAGCTAGAACATGTCGATCTTCAGATACATGCGCATCCCTTCGCGTGTGGGGTACATAGTTGCGGTCTAACCCATACATGATAGCGTGCGCAGACAAACCTGCATATAACCCGCACGGAATGATTGGTGCAAACAAACCTGACCCCATTGCATCAAGGGCTTGCTTTTTGGCTAGAGCGTTTGAAGCAGGGCGATGAGGAAGCGAACACCCTGGAGGTAGGCACGGCGGGTAATGCGCTCGTTAGTGCCGTGGACACCGCACTCACACTCGTCGTCATCAACCACAAAGGCCGAGAAGCGAATGCACTCAGGGCAAATGTGCTGGTAGTTGGCAGCGTCGGTCGCACCGATTACGGTCGAGGGCACAATTGCTACCGGCTCGAATGATCCGTTTTCCTCCGTCCCCTTTGGATCACGGAAATAGCGGGCGGCAATGGAGCGAACCGCCTCGAGGCCGGGACCACCGATGCGCGGGGACGGCGAGGGTTCGGAGCTACCGGGGCCCAGCTCCACTTCGACACGACCGGCAAGGTCCGCCCCGGCAACCGCCTCACGGCAGCGCGCCACAACGTCGGCCACGCTCGTGCCCTCGAGCATGCGGAAGTTGATGTTGGCCCACATATCCTGCGGCATTACGTTGGCGCCGGTGCTGCCACCCTCGATCTGCGTGGGTGCGCAGGTGGTCGTCACCAGCGGATAGAGCTTTTTGCTGGCGAGGCAATCGCAGACAATGGCATCCCCGTTGGCGGCAATTTCATCGGCCGTGTAGAGCCCCAACTCGACGAGTTGGGCGGCAAGCAAGTCGGTCACGCGCGGCGGCCACTCGATATCGCAGATTGCGGTGATGGCACGACTGAGCATCTCGAGCGATGTGCCGCCGTAGGGGTTAGACGAATGCCCGCCTTCACTCTTCGTCTTGAGCACGATATCGGCATAGCCCTTCTCCGCGAGGTCGGCATGCATAAGCCAGCCCTCGCCCGCGCCATACTCGGCATCCGAAACGATGCGGTAGTCGCCCTCGTCGATCAGGTATTCAAGTTCAATACCGCGCTCCTCGAGCACACGACCGATCGCTCCCGCGCCGTACTGCGTGGTTTCCTCGTCCTGGCCAAAGGCGAGCAGCAGGGTGCGCTCGTGCTCCCAGCCGTGCGCCAGCGCATACTCAACCGCCTCGAGAATGCCTGCGACCTGGTCTTTCATGTCGATAGCGCCACGACCCCAGATGTAGGTGTCGTCCACGTGCCCGCTAAAGGGGTCGTGCGTCCAGTCGGCCTCGGTACCCGGCACCACGGGAACCACGTCCATGTGGCCCATGAGCATAATGGGCTTGAGGTCAGGGTCGGAACCGCTAAGCGTCACCAATAGCGAATGGTCGATAAGGTCGACCTCGCCCGCCGCGAACACGCGCGGCCACGCCTGCTGCATATAGGCGCGCAGGTCGTCGAACGGCTGCCAGTCCACCGCCTCGGCATCCATACTCGAGATGGTCGGAAATGACAGCACGCGGCCCAAGCGCTCGCACGCGCCAGTTTCGTCCAAATCAGCAAAATCGTCCTCATGCGCAAAGAAGCGCCAAACCTCGGCCATGACATCCTTTCGACTGTGATGACGAGGGCCGCCCCACCGGAGCGGCCCTGCCACGTAAGCGTTTGCGGTCGGTTATTTGTCCTCGAGATAACGCGAGAGGAACTCGCGGGTGCGCTGGTGCTTGGGATTGCCGAAGAGCTCGGCCGGCGCGGCGTCCTCGAGCACCACGCCCTTGTCCATAAAGACCACGCGATCGGACACGGTGCGGGCAAAGGCCATCTCGTGCGTGACGACAACCATGGTCATGCCGTCGGCAGCGAGCTTGCGCATGACCTCGAGCACCTCTCCCACGATCTCGGGGTCGAGCGCGGAGGTCGGCTCGTCGAACAGCATGATCTGCGGATTCATGCACAGGGCACGAGCGATGGCCACGCGCTGTTTTTGACCACCGGACAGGCGGCCCACGGCGGCGTGCGCGAACTTTTCGAGTCCCACGCTCGTCAGATGCTCCATCGCGACCTTCTCGGCCTCGGCCTTGCTCATCTTTTTGAGCGTGACGGGCGCGAGCGTGCAGTTGTCGAGCACATCCATGTTGTTGAACAGGTTAAAGCCCTGGAACACCATGCCGATGTCCTCGCGGAGTTTATTGATATTGCAGCGCTCGGCCGTAAGGTCCTGGCCGTGGAACCAGATGTGGCCCGCGTCCGGGGTCTCGAGCAGGTTGAGGCAACGCAGGAAGGTCGACTTGCCCGAGCCCGAGGCGCCGATAATGGTGACGACCTCGCCTGATTTGACGGACAGGTCGATGCCTTTGAGTACCTCGAGCGAGCCGAAGCTCTTGCGCAGGCCCTCGACGCGGATGAGCGGCTCATTGGTCTGTGCGGCGGCCGCAACGCCGGTAGTGGCGGTATCTGCCATGATGATTCTCCTCGTCTTAAGCCTAGTTAGAGCTGGGCAGCGTGGCAGGGGCCTCGGCGCCGAGCTTTTTGCCAAAGGCTTCGAGCAGGCGGCTCGCCACGAGCGTCAGGATCAGGTAGACCACGAGCGCCACGCAGTAGACCTCCATCTGGCGGTAGTACACGCCGGCGACGGTGGTGGTGGCGTACATGAGGTCGAACACGCCGATGACCGAGAGCACCGACGAGTCCTTGATGTTGATGATGAGCTCGTTGGTGAGCGCCGGAATCGCGTTTTTAATGCCCTGGGGGAACACGACTTTGCGCATGGCTTGCCACTGCGAAAGACCCAGCGAGCGCGCTGCCTCGGCCTGGCCGGGGTCGATGGACTCGATGCCGCCGCGCAGGACCTCCATCATGTAGGCGGTGGAGTTGAGCGAGATGGTGACGAGGCCGGCGGTGAAGGTACTCCAGATCTGGTTGGCCTGGGCGGTCTCGAAGCCCATGCCGCGCAAAACGGTGAAACCCGCGTAATAGATGAGCAGACCCTGGACCATCATGGGCGTGCCGCGCACGATGGTGGAGTAGATGGTCGCAAAGCCGCGGCCAATGCTCTTAAAGAAGCGCACCAGGTCGTTGTCCACGCGATCGAAGGTCTGAATACGCAGGAACACAAAGAGCAACGCCAGGAAGAATGCGATGACGGTGCCGAAGGTGGCAAGCGCGATGGTGATCTCGATACCGCGGATAAAGAAGTCCCCGCTCTTGTAGGTCATGTAGACCAGGCTCGACAAAAAGTCGCTGGGGTTGGAGTCCGAGACGATGCTCACCTGTACCAGGTCGATAAACGACATGACGCAGCGGTCCACGAAAAAGATCGCCGCGATGGCAACCACGACATAGCTGCCCAAGCGTGCGCCACGACGGAAGCGCTCGGATGCGAACGGCGACGTTTCGCGATAGTCATTCCAGTGCATGAGTTTGGTGACGAGCGCCGCCACCGACACGACGAGCCAGGCCCAAAGGATTGCCCAAAGGCAATCCTGGAAGATACCGGTGGGCGCCAAGAAGCTCAGCGGCGTGGGGTTGCGCTGGCTAAACGCCAGGCCAAGCGCCGCGATGACACTCGTGCCCAGGTACACATAACGGCGGTCGGCCTTGATAAAGGAGGCCAGACGATTGATGGTTTTCATGCTGCCTCCCTATGCCGGCTGGCGGTCGAGGCACGCGTCCCACATTTGGTCGCGTTCCTCTTGGCTAATGCCCTTGAGTGTCTTGTCGATGAGTTTAAGCAGTTTGTCCGAGCCCTTGCGACAGCCGACGTTTGCCGCGACCTCCTGCTTAAAGCCCTCGCCCTCGGCAAAATGAATAGGGACGATACCCGGGTTTTGGGCCATATAGCCCTTCTCGTTCTCGGTGTTGTAAGTCACGGCGTCGCACGTGCCCTGCAGCAGATTCGAGAACACCGTGGGGACGGAGTCGACCGGGTTCTTGTGCACAACGCCCGGAATCTCGTCGATGACGGTGTCGAGCATGGTGTCCTTTTGGCCGAGTACCGTGGCACCGCTAAAGTCGCTGAGCTTGGTGGCGTTTTGGTAGGGGGAACCCTCTTTTACGAACAGGCCAAAGTAGCCAATAAAGTACGGGTCGGAGAAGCCGACCGACTCCTCGCGCTCGGGCGTGGCGCTCATACCGGCGATGATGAGGTCGATCTGGCCGTTGTTGAGCGAATCGATGAGGCCCGAGAAGCTCTGCTTGACGGCAACGGGCTCGCCACCGAGGGCCTTGCAGACGATCTTGGCGATCTGCACGTCGTAGCCATCGGCATAGGCGCCCTGCACGTTGTCGATGGGGATAGTGTACTCACTGGCTTCGGAAACCTGCCAGTTGTACGGGGCGTAGGCCGCCTCCATGCCAATGCGGATCTTGTCCTTGCCGATCACGGAATCGGACAGGTCGTCGCGACCGCCGCCCGTCGTGGGCTGAACCACCTTGAGCGTGGACGGACGCTGACAGCCGGCGAGCGCGCCGGCGACGACGGAAGCGCTCGCAGCGAGAGCGCTACCCAAGAAGATGCGACGGCTGCACACCGGCTGTGGATGCGCGTCGCGCTGATGGGGAGAATGCATAATCTGCCTTCCCTGTTGAATCGTATGCTGACGACTTAACAGGATATACGCCAGCGACCAGCAGTGCAGCACAAGCTCGAAAAATTAATAGACACATGGTAGTCATTGGGGACGTCGATGTTTTGGCAATGCCGGCGAGCGACGTCCAGAGCGAACAAGTGGCATGAAAAAGACAAGGCATGACCAGAAGGTCTATGCCTTGCCTTTTGAATGACAAATTATCGCTCTGGACGGCACGCAGCATCGACCGAGCGGCGGAACCTCTAGAGCAAGGTGACGCTAAAGCTGCGTTTATCGGTAGCGCCGGGAGCCAAGGTGATGGTGTTGACCTTGTGCTCAAAGACATCGTCCTCGGTGTCCATGGTGGTGTGACCGGTCCAGGGCTCGAGCGCCACAAACGGAGCGTCGTTGGCGGCAGACCACACGCCGATGTACTTAAAGCCCTCAAAGTCGATCTTGACGCCGTGGCCCGACTTGCGGCCGCGCAGCGTGAGCGTGGAGCCCGGGGTATCGGTGAACATGATGGCGTCGTTATCGAAGCTGCGGTGCGTGATGGGCAGCACGTCCGAGTTATCGGGGGCCTTGTAGCTACCCTCGAACGTCATAAGGCCATCGGGCGTGATGACGGGGGCCTCGTTAGTCCAAGCCTCGGTAAACGCCAGCTCGTAATCCTCGAACGCCTCGTCCTCGGCGCCGGGGGCGGGCACGTTAAACGCAGGGTGGCCACCCACCGAGAACGGCAGGTCTACGTCGCCGGTGTTAGTGACGGCAAAGGTCTGCGTGAGCGTGACATCGCCGGTCAGGGCATAGGTCATGTTGAGCTTAAAGTGGAAGGGAAAGGCCTTGAGCGACTCGGGCGTATCGGTGATCTCGTAGGTTACCGAGGAGCCGTCCTCCGATACCTCGACCAATTTGTGCTCGACAATGCGTGCGATGCCGTGGCGCGCCATCTCGCAGGTGCCGGCGGCAGACGTCGCCGTGTTGTTGCGCAGCGATCCCACGATAGGGAACAGGATGGGCGCGTGCTTGCCCCAAAAGGCCGGGTCGCCCTGCCACAGATACTCATTGCCGTTGAGGGCAAGGCTCGTGAGCTGGGCGCCCATGGAATCGATGGCCGCGGTGAGGCCGCCGCGCTTGATGGTAGTGACGGTGGACATGCTACTTCCTCCAAAAGTAAACAACAGTGTCGAGGGTTATTGTCCCACTCTTGGCAGCAGGGCTGAGCGGCAGGCGCAGTTATTGAGCAATAGCATAAAGGTCAAACCCACCCTGCGGCGCGCTATCGACCGTATCGGGTGCTTGCGAATTAAAACTCACCGGGACCATGCGCTTTGAGGCGCGGTAACGCGTGCCGTCGGTGGCGACGGGCGGCTCATCGACCGTGAGCTCGTAGTCGCCGGGCTTGAGCTCGATACCGTCACCTTCGGAATTGACGTATTGGTACTCGTCGATTGCTTGTCCCCTGAGCGTGCGGCCCACGATATGGACGAGCATTTGGCTGTCGCCGCGCGCGGTATCCCACGTCGCGCCGTCCTTAACCTCGACCGACACATGCACCGAGCGCGTGCGGCTGAGCGATTGCTCGACGGACATCTCGACCTTGGCGGCGTCTTGGCGCTGCCGCTCGACATGACCCCAGATGCTGCCGATTGCCGAGCAGGCGATAACGCCGGCCATGAAGGCGATGAGGATGGGGCCGAGCGGAGAACGGCGGCCCGCGTCTTCCTCACGAGCCAGGTCGGGGCGATGCGTGGGCGCAGGCGCCTGGGCGCCTTGCGCGGGCACGTCGAGAATGCTGAAAGATGCCGTACTGCCGGGGTCGATGGTGTGGCGCGGTTGCGGGGTCTTTGCCGGCGAAATGGACATGTCGGCTGGCTCACCCAGCGTGGCCGTGGCATCGGCCTTTGCCTCGTCGGCCTCGGCCTGGGCCCAAGCCTGTTCAAAGGTCAGGGGCTCGACGGGGTCGGAGGCGGCGTCCATCTCGACGGCATCGTTACCGGTCTCGTCTTCGTCGCTCGACACGTCACGCGGCGCGGGCTCGTCCCACTCCTCGTCCGGAGCCTCGCCCTCGCTATACCACCATTCAAAGTTATCGATATCCATACGGGGCGCCCCTTAGGCCTCGCAAATAAACACTTGCTAGCCTTATACCCCCAGACAGCGCTGGAGCTCGCATGGAATGTGACAAAGGGACTGCTCCTTTGTCGCATCGAAGTTGCGGTGGAATAGTTCCTGTTTGCACGCCCACTCGAGCTATTTAGGGACTATTTCACCGCAAGTTATTTGAGGGCGACGGGGATTTGGATACAGCAGAAGTCCTCTTGGTGAGACTCGTCGTAGCTCGTGGTGTCCAGGTAGCAAAAATCGAAAGCATTGCCGATGGGCTGGAGCGCGTGCCTGTCCATGCAGGCCACGATGGCGCGGATACCCTCGGGCTCGTACGGCATGCCCCAGCGACTCATGCACAGGTACGCGCCCTCGGGCAGCACCTCGACGCCAATCTCCGCCAGCTCGGCAGGATCGCTCGGCAGTATTTCCTCGGCACCACGCGGCAACACGGCAAAGGAACCGGCACCGGCGATGGGGTCGTCGGAATGCAGCGCCTCGCGACGCAGCATGGCGCCCCAACCGCGCATGGGGCGTGTGCCCGTGAGCGCACGCATGCGCAGAATCGCCCGCATGAGCGTGGGGTGCAGCATCGAGCGGCCACGCTCGATATCGCTCGGGAACTCCTCAAAGACCACGTAGCGGCGCTCGAATTGCTTGAGCTCCGGTTTGCCCTCGCGCTCGCGCCAATAGACCGCCTCGTCGTAAAAACTCAGCCGCTCCTGCACGCTCGCGCGCTCGGCTTTGAGCCCGGCAATCTGCTCGTCGAGCGCCTGCACCCGCGAGCGCAGGTGATCGGTCATCTCTCCAATGTCGAACGTCGAGGTCAGGCGATCGATCTCATCGAGTTCCAGTCCCAAGTCGCGCAGCATGCAGATCAGACGCATGAGCGGGATCTGCGTGGGCGAATAGAAACGGTAGCCTTTTTCGTTAACCACGGCGGGTTTAAACAGACCGATCTTGTCGTAGTAGATGAGCGTTTGGCGCGAAACGTTAAACAAGCTCGCCATCTCGCTAATCGCATACATACCCGTCTGCATAGGTCCTCCCGACACACCCTTTGACACGAAAAGCCCGCCGCCCACAGGGGCAGCGGGCTCAAACACTACTCGTATCCTACCCTAAAGATGCCTATGACCAGCGCTTATAGTTGGCGCACGACACGCCGACGGCCTCGAGTGCCTTGGCGGCGATGTGATGCACCGCCTCATCGAGCGTGGCGGGGCCGTTGTAAAACGTGAGCATGGGCGGCATGAGCATGACGCCCGGCACGCGCGCCAGGCGTGCCATGTTGTCGACATGGATCGCACTGAAGGGCGTCTCGCGCACCATAAGCACCAGGCGGCGCTGCTCTTTCATCTGCACATCGGCCGCACGCAGCAACAGGTTTTCGCTGTAGCCGCTCGCGATGCCGGCGAGCGTCTTCATGGAGCAGGGAGCCACGATCATGCCGTCGACCGGATAGGTGCCGCTTGCGATGGCAGCGCCAATGTTCTTGTTGTCGTAGACCACATCGGCATAGCACGCAAACTCGTCGAGCGTCATGCCGAGCTCCTGCTCGATGGTGATCTCTCCCCCGCGCGTGACGACAAGCGCCGACTCAGCGCCGGCCTGGCGCAGGCATTTGAGGCATTCAAGGCCCAGTGCCGCACCGCTGGCGCCAGACACGCCAACGACAATGCGACGGGGACGAACAGAAGACTCAGGCATGACAACTCCTTAACTACTTGGTAGGGCTACTTACTAGAAGGCGAGCTCGGCGGCCCACTTCTCTTCATCGATCTCCATGAACTGCGAGCGGATGAAGTTCTTCTTGAGGTTAAACGGAACCGTGCAGTCGAAGATGGCCTTGCAGGCGATACCGTGCTCGCGGATCGAAGGATCGAACGCGGGGTCGTTGGACGGATCGAGCACGTGGCAGTGGCAACCGGGGATGGTGATGAGGTCCACGTCGGCCTGGAAGCGCGTGGTCATGGCCCACATCACGTCGCTCATATCGAAGATGTCGACATCCTCGTCGACAAGGATGACGTGCTTGAGCTCGGAGAACGCCGAGAAGGCGAGCATGGCGGCGTTGCGCTGACGGCCCTCGTCATTTTTGCTCGACTTCTTGAACTGCATGATGGCAACGAACTTGCCGCCACCGCAGGGAGCGGCGTGAACGTTGAGCAGGCGGCCCGGGATAGCGGTCTCGACCATCTTGTAGATGGAGGCCTCGGTGGGGATACCAGCCATGGACACGTGCTCGTGCGAAGGGCCGATGCAGCTCTCCATAATGGGGTTGACGCGCGTGGTGACGGCGGTGATCTTGATCACCGGGCAGACCTTGGCGCCACCGGTGTAGCCGGGGAACTCGGGCATGGCGTAGCCGTGGCCGTTGACATCCTCGTTGATGGTCTCGTCGTGCATGAGGTAGCCCTCGAGCACGTACTCGGCATTGGCAATGCACTTCTGCGGAACGGTGACGCAGTCGGCAAGCTCGACGGCGCGGCCGCGCAGGGCGCCGGCGATCTGCAGCTCGTTGAAGCCGAGCGGCGTGGTGGGAGCCTCGAAGCCGCAGCACATGTACACGGCGGGGTCCAGGCCGATGGAGATGGAGATGGGCATATCCTCGCCGCGCTGGCAGTACTCGTCAAAGAACGCACCCAGGTGACGGCTGCCCGGGGTGATCCACATGGCGAGCTTGTCCTTGTCGACGCAGGAGAAGCGGTGGATGGTTACGTCGGACTGGGTGCCATCGGGGCTCGTGCCATAGGCGAGGCCCATGGTGATGTAGGGGCCGCCGTCAACGGGCGTGTTGGTGGGAGCGGGAACGATCTTGCGCAGGTCAAAGCCCTCGTCGGTCGCCTTGTACACGACCTCCTGGCAGTCGACGTGCTTGCCCTCGGCGATCTGCTCGGGGGCGATCAGGTTCTCGAAGCGCTTGCCGATCTCGAGGCCCAGGTGCTCCTCGTCCAGGTCGAGCAGGGCGGCAACGCGCTTGCGGCTGGCAAGCATACCGATGCAGACCTTGGCGTCGTCAAAGCCCTTGACGTTGTTGAAGACCATCGCCGGACCCTCTTTGGTCGGGCGCATGACGGTGCCGCCAGCACCGACGTGACGGTAGACGCCCGAGACCTCGGCATCGGGATCGACCTGGGTGTCGGTCTCGAGCAGCTGGCCCGGCATCTCACGCAAAAAGTCGAGCGCGGAACGCAGGTCGTGGATCTGGGAAGCATCGGTAGTGGACATGGCGTACTCCTTTCGGGAGAGTGTCCGGCGACGGGGTGCCGCCGGACGGGGTAACGTAATGGGGCCGCGGCGCTCACAAATGGAGCGCTCGACCACTCGAAGTTCAAGCGCTTGGCTGCTTACAGCCGGGGCGCTCGACCGCTTACATCAGGCCAAAGAGGTGGAACCAGGCGGCCTCGACCAGCACGACGACAAAGACGACCGCGGTGAGGGGGATGCCCATGCGCATAGCCTCTTTGGAGGTGTAGCCGCCGGCGTCCTTGCCTTCGCCGATAAGGATCGGCAGGTTATGGAACGGCAGGATGTAGTGGATGTTGATGGACGTGAAGACGATGAGCGCCACGGCGAGTGGGCTCACGCTGGAGCCGGCGGCAAAGCTGATAAATGCCGGCACGCACACGCCGAGCACGGCCATGACCGAGCCCATGAACATGTGGATGATCATGGAAAGCGCAGCGACGAGCAGGGCGAACAGGAAGATGTTCTCGGGCACGGAGCTGGGGAGCACGACGTCGGCGATCCAGGCGTTCATGCCGGTGGCACCGCCCACGGAGCCCACGGCCATGGCGGCCGTCAGGAACATGAGGGACTTGATGTCGACAGCGTTCCAGCTGGCGGGAGTGAGGACTTCGCCGATGATGGGCATGGCGAGAGCAACGCCAATGGCCAGGGTGACCCAGCCGATATAGTCGCCCGAGACGGTGAGCCACAGCGCGATGGCGATGACAAGCCACACGATGGTGCGGATCTCCTTGACGGAGAGCTTGCCGAGCGCGGCCTGCTTGGCCACGATCTGCTCGCGATCGTAGACGAGCTCCTTGCTGGGCTTAAAGAGGAAAAGGCCCAGGAACAGGGTGCACAGCAGCGCAACCAGCATAGGCACGCTCATGTACAGGAACCAGTCGACGAAGGACGGGCTCATGCCGCCGGCCTCGGCACTGTACTGCGCAACGAGCGGGTTAAGCGTGGAGTCGCCCGTCAGGAAGAACATGGAACCCGGGGCGGCAGCGGCAAACACGAGGAAGCCGAGCTTGCCCTTGTCGTCGTCACCGTAGCCGGCGGACTCGGCAATGACCGAGACGACGGCGAGGATGAGGAAGGCGCGGGGGAACGGATGCGGGATCAGCAGCGACAGCACAAAGGTGAGCGCGAAGATCGAGATGATGAGCGACTTGGCGTCGCGCACGAACTTGAGCATGAACGCGTAGGCGATGCGCTCGCCCAGGCCCGACTCCTTGACCGCGCTGGCGATGAGGTAGGCGCCGATGACGAGCCACATGGTGGCCTTGGTCCACGAGCTAAACGTGGAGGCGACCGTCGCCGAGATGCTCGCGGCGCCCGTGTCGTCCACGCACACCTTGAACAGGACGAGCAGTGCGCAGTAGAGCAGGCCCACAAAGCCCGGCTGTGCCACGCCGCATGCCCAGAACACCACCGTGGCGAGCGTCAGTGCCAGACAGGTCTGACCGCCGACCGTGAGCTCGACCGTCGAGCTCAGCTCCGCCAAAGGAAGAAACTTCACCAGCAAAAAGACAACGATACCCAGCACAAAGCCAATTTCGCGCTTGGTGATCTTAAACGCCTTCTTTTCCGCTTCCATCTCCCCACCTTTCTTGTTGGGGGCGCTCCGAATTCGCAGCCATGTTGCCGCTTAAAAAGGGGCGCCCGTTATCGGACACCCCTTACGTTGCGCTGTGTTGCGGCAATACAGTCAAGCGGATTTTTTGGATGAGAAGCGATTCCCTAGACAAAAACCGTCACAACATTCGACGCTTTTCCTCGTTTTCGAGATTTTCGCCGAATGTTGTGACGGTTTGGATGTGGCAAAGGGACTGTCTTTTTTACATAGCGAGGGCCGTGCGGATGAATGGGTCGCCGAGGGCCTCGCGGAGCCAGGGGGCCAGCTGCTCGGGGTGACCCTGCAGGTAGCCTTTGAGCTCGGACGGAGCCACGCGACGCACTTCCGAGATCTCCTCTTGGTTGATATGCAGCTCGCCCGGCTCAACATGGGCAAGGTAGACCTCGCACCATTCGCACTCGCAGCGACCGTCGCCGTGGTCCTCGCGGTACACCACGTGTCCGAGGTGCTTGAGCTGATCGGGCTCGCGCGTAATGCCGAGCTCTTCGTTGATGCGGCGCGCCGTGGCGGCCGCGACGTCTTCCCCGGGGAGCGGATGGCCGGCGCAGCTATCGGCCAGCACCCCGCCCCACAGGCGCTTGAGCGGACTGCGGCGACAGAGCAGCAGGCGCGCGTCTTCGCCCCGGCCCTCGACCAAAAGCGTCAGAAATGCCTGATGCAGGATGCCCTCACCAGCATGGGCCTCGATGCGGTCGACGGGGCCAAGCGCCTCGCCGGTCGCAGCATCGACCGCCACGACCTCGGCGCCCGCACCGCCCTCATCCCAGCCGGCGCGCAGAATGCGGGCTGCGGCTTCCTCGAGCGCGGCGATGAGCTCCTTGGTGGTGTCGAGCACGCGCTGCAGGTCGTCACCGCTCGCTTGTTCAACATGAAAACCCGTGCTTGCAACTACCGGCACGCCAAAGCGCGTGGCCAGCGCCGCCGCGATATCGTGCGCCGGGATCTCGTCTCGATGGCACGGAACGGCCAGGATGCTCACCGTTGCCGTACGGCCGGGCTCGGGGCGCGGAATGGCCTGCGCCGTGGCGCCCAGGTGCGCAAACTCCGGCGAGCAGGCGTACACCGCCATGCCTCGCGGCGTCACCGTCAGCTGGGCCTCGAGCGCAAACTTGCCCTCGCCCACTGCAACCTTTGTCGTGTGCATACCCATGGGATCTCCTGCCGCCCGCGATGTACCTGAGACCATCTTCGCCTGTATTGCGACTATACAGGCAAGCCCTCCATGTGACAAAGGGACTGCCCCTTTGTCACATTCTGTTAGAGTTGCAGGGATTGAATCCCGCTTATTCATGCGACATTGGAGTGACAACCTTGACCGCCGCAACCACGCCTAAAAGTAAGCCAACCGCCGCCGCGCTCTCCCCCGCGCGCACCAAGCTCTGCCTGGCGCTGCTCGTGCTGTTGGGATTCTCGCTCGGCTGCTCCGAGTTCGTGGTCATCGGCATCGAAAGCGACTTGGCAACGGAACTCGGCATATCACTTGCCACTGCGGGCCAGCTCATCAGCGTGTTTGCGCTCGTCTACGCTATCGCGACGCCGGTGCTCGCGCTCAGCACGGGGCGATTCCGCCGCTACCAGCTGCTCGTGTGCTATAGCGTCGTCTTTGTGCTCGGCAACCTGGTCATGGCGTTGGCTCCCAACTTCCAGGTGCTGTTTATCTCACGCATTGTCCTGGGCTCTGTCTCGGGTGCGCTGCTCGCCGTGGGCGTGACGTACATCCCTGAGCTGCTATCCCCGCAGCAAACCTCACTTGCCATCTCGGTCGTGTACGGCGCGTTTTCCGTGGCGATGGTCTTTGTGACCTCGATTGGCAAGTTTGTGGCCGACACACTCGATTGGCACGTGGCCATGTACGGCACGCTGACCTTTGCCGTTTTGATCTGTAGCGCGCTCGTGGCGTTTATGCCTCGCGCCGGGCAGACCGATGAGCCCGCCACCTTCCGCGAGCAGGCGGGGCTACTACGCGAGCCGAGTATCATCACCGGCATGCTCATCTTCTTGTTTGGCGTGGGCTCGGTCTACGTATTCTACGGCTACGTGACGCCTTATCTGGAGCAGGTGCTGGGCATGGATACCGTTCAGGCGAGCACCACACTTATGGCCTATGGCGTGTTCTGCCTGATCTCGAACATCCTGGGCGGATGGATCGATGCGCGTTTTGGCATGAAGGCGCTGCTGGTTACGTTTGTGCTGCAGGCGGCGGCACTGCTCGGGCTGTTTGCCGTGGGCGCCGCCATGCCGCTCGCGCTGGTCTTTGTCTTTAGCCTGGCGATGCTCATGTACCTGTTCTCGGTCTCATGCATCACGCACTTTATGGATGTGGCACGCAGCCGCCATCCCAAGTCGATGGTACTCGCAAGTTCGGTTGAGCCCATGGCGTTTAACGTCGGCATCTCGTTTGGCACCGCAGTGGGCGGCGCCGTGGTAAGCAGCGTTGGCATTGCGTACGTGGGCGCAGTGGGCGCCGCGTTCTCGCTTGTGGCCTGGGCCCTCACGCTGGTGACGATTAAGCTGGCTCGCTGGGAGCGCCGTCGTCAATCAGCACGGCCCTCAATACGGGCATAGGGGCAAACATAGCCCAAGGTGGCGAGTAACCGGTGAAAACCGCCCAATATGAGTATGTTTATCCGCCTGGAAGCTTCAGCAGTGCAATTTCGTGTATTTGAGATACACGCTTTTCTATTATTTCGTGTATTTCAAGTACATGAAATCGTACTAAACTATGTATCTGAAGTACACGAAATTGGAAAGGCGGCCCCATGCGCAGATCAATCGAGTCCGTTATCGAATCATGGGCGACAAAGGACGCCTCACGCCCCCTCCTCATCCGTGGTGCGCGACGCGTAGGCAAAACGTACGCTGCCGAGGAAATCGGCAGGCGAATCGCCGGCGATGCGTTTGTCAAACTCGACTTTCAGACCGATCTTGAGCTGATCGCTCCGCTGTTCGATTGTCCCACCGACGACGTTGACACCATCGTGGCGCGGATTTCAGACTATAAACGCGCCCCCATTCGCAAAGAAACCACCTTCATCCTGTTTGACGAGGTGCAGCTCTGCGAACGGGCGCTCAACTCGCTTCGCTTTTTTTCGGGTTCGGGCTGGCGCATATGCGCGACCGGCAGTCAGCTCGGCGTCGCCACGCGCAAACGTAAGCTGCCTTTTCCCAGCGGCGTTCGTCAAGAGACCATGCATCCTATGTCGTTCGAGGAGTTTCTCTGGGCGCTCGATGAGGAGCAGATGGCCGATGCCATTCGTACCCACGCCGGCACGCTCGAGACCTACGCCGCGCACCAAGCCGCGCTCAGCCTGTTTCATCGATACCAGATCGTGGGCGGCATGCCCGCCGCCGTCAACGCATATCGCAAGACGTTATCCATCGAGGATGCGCGCGTCGAGCAGCGCGAAATCAACGAGACCTATACCGCCGATATGACCGACCCCGAAAACGGGATCAGCGGCGTGGCGGCACGCAAGGTCTGGCGCTCCATTCCGTCCCAGCTGCTGAGATCGTCCACAAAAAAATTCAAGTACTCCGAGGTCGAACGCGGAGGCCGTCGCGCCAAGCTTATCGAGCCGCTCGACTGGCTCGAAGGCGCCGGTATCATATCGGTCAACAACCTGACCGAAGGCATCGAGCCTCCCCTCGTTCCCTTCGACGACGAAGATGGAAGTTTCTTTAAGGTCTATCTTCTCGATACCGGCCTCATGTTCTACAAACTCGGCATCAACCCGAGGCTCTGGCTCGACCTCAAAGAAGATTCCGCCATAGCGCTATCTTCCGACTTCCGAGGCGCCCTGGCGGAAAACTCGGTCATGCAAGCATTTTCGGGTAACAGCTTGCAGACGTATTACTGGGTGCCGCCGTCGTCTTGGAAGACGACCGGCGAGCTCGATTTTCTACTTCAGACCGACCGTATGGAAATCGTGCCCGTCGAGGTAAAGTCCGCACGCAACGTGCGCGCGAGAACCCTCGGGTCGTTCATGGACAAAGCCCGATCGCCATATGCCTACATTTTGTCCGAGAACAATTTTTTCCGCAGCGAAACCGATGACGGGCGCGAGCTACGCCACCTCCCCTTGTACGCAGCGGGCTTTATTGGAGCAAACTACCTCAAGAGCAGTCTGTAAGCCCTGCACGACCGCCTAGAAAGGAAACCGCTCATGCAACGCATACTGTTTATCTGCCATGGCAACATCTGTCGCTCGACGATGGCTGAGTCGGTGTTTACCGAGCTGGTGCGGCGCGCCGGGCGCGCGGGCGAGTTTGTCATTGACTCCGCTGCGACCTCGACCGAGGAGATCGGCAACCCGCCACACCACGGTACCGTTGCCAAGCTGCGCGAGGTCGGGATTCCCGTCGTCGCACATCGTGCACGTCAGGTGCGTCGCGCGGAGTATGGCGACTGGGACCACATTGTCTATATGGACGACGAGAACGCGCGTGGCCTGCGTCGCATCTTTGGCGACGACCCCGACGGCATGATTACGCGCATGCTCGATTGGACCGAGCGCCCCGGCGACGTGGCCGACCCCTGGTACACCGGCAATTTCGATGCCACCTACCGCGACGTACTCGACGGCTGCACCGCTATGCTCGAGCAGCTGTAGGCAATCGAGGTCGCGGGCCACGCCTTTGTCACATCCGGGACTAGCCCTAGACCGGCTTGACCTCCAGCTTTATCCCCTCGGCGCAGGAGTCGCCCAAAACATCCGAAAGGGCCCAGGTCGCATATAGCGGCAAATAGAGAACCGCTCCGTTGCGCTCAACGTTGCCTCTCGAGAAAACAATCCCGAGCCTTACGCCATATTCAGCCGTATCAAGCACATGACCGAGCGCAGCGTGCGCGTGGTAATAGGAGCCCGATTTAACCTCGATCGGAACAGCCGTCCCATCCGGTCCATCGACCACAAAGTCCACTTCACCGCGCTTTTTTGTCTGATAGTAGTAAAGCTGGCGATTTTGGGCAGCCAGCTGCTGGGCCACCACGTTTTCGTAAATGCCGCCCAGATTGGGCTCCTTGCTATCAAGATACGCCGCTTGGGCGACTCCGACGGGGTAGCGCGCCATCAACATGCCCGTATCCGATTGATATAGCTTGAACTGCGATGGCCGTGCCGTCTTGAGCAAGGGCGATTTTGGCTCGGTTACGATATCGGCTTTGAGAGCAACGCCGGCATCGACAAGCCATACAAAATCTCGCTGATACTTCTCGTAGTGAGCCTTGGGGTCAATGGAATTGAGCACGAAGCGCTTGTTTTCGCCCTCGAGCATAATAGGGAGCTGATCGTAAATGCTCTGCACCTGAAGGGCTCGCCCGCTTGCATACTTGGAGATATCCCGCCGGTACTGTTCGTTGAGCTCTGACTGTAGCTGACGAACAGAGGCAAGGTCGCCCTGCGTGTCAAGGAAACGCTGCACGACCTCCGGCATTCCGCCGACAACGGTATAGGTCCTGAAGTTTGCCATCATCGCGTCATGAATGTAATCAGGAACGGGCCTCTCGCTGATACACGCGTCACGTATCGTTTGGCGAGCCCCCTCGCTCACCCCGGTTGCCCAGCAAAACTCCTCAAAATCGAGCGGGAACATCCTAAGCTCGTGGACATACCCCACGGGATAGGACCTGACGCCCTTGAACTGAGTCCCGAGCATTGACCCCGAAAACGCCCAGCGGCACCTCCCGTCCTCAACAAGGAACTTTGCCATCGTCATGATGTCGGGGGCCTCTTGGACCTCATCGATAAACACGAGCGTTTTGCCTGGCGCAATCGACTTTCCCGAAAGAAGCGTCACCCTGCTGATGAAATCATCGGCATTCCGCGCCTCGAGAAGAGCATCTTTTGCCTGGCGGTTTTCCATGAGGTTAAGCTCGATGTAGGTTGCATGGTTGGCTTTGCCAAATGCGCGAATCGAATAGCTTTTGCCAATCTGGCGAGAACCCGTAATGAACAAGGCCTTTTGCTCGGAAGACTTCAGCCAACGCTCCAGCTCTGCCGCTATTTTCCTGCGCAGCATAGGCTCTCCCCTCGGTGTCATCAAATGAAATGCAAAGTTTTATACGCTTGATTATCAATGAAACGCAGAATTTTTAGAACCTAAAATCTGATGAAATGCAGAGATTTGAGATTATAAGCAAAAAGAAGGGACACCACCCGCGAATGTGACAAAAGAACTGTCCCTTTGTCACATTGCGCTCAGCTACTCGTCGACGACCTCGGCAAGCCAAACGTTCAGCGTATCGACCTCGGGGCAGCAGAACTTTGCCGTACCGGGCTCGTTGCCAGGCACGGTTCCGCCGTAGCGCAGGATATCGATATAGGGAAAGCCCACGTGACAGGCCATAGCGCACATCTTGCCGCGGTCTCGATCGAAGTCGAAGACGTCTCCCGGCTTGTGACCATGGTGACAACGGCACGCACCCAGCTGGTCCACGCAGCTCACGCGGATACGCGGACGCTTGCCACGCGGCGCACCGAGCGGCCCGTTCTCGCCCGCAGGCTTGACGCCGCCCTCGCCGGCGTTACTCATGGTCGATCACATCCAGGCAGGCCTCGATGGGAAGGCCGGCCGACTTGTCTTCTTGGTCGGCATTGCGCTCGATAAGCTCGGCCACCACACGCATGGCGTCGGTCGTCGCACGCTGTAAGCTCCAGCCGGCCATAACGCGACCCACGAGCACCGACGAGAACGTATCGCCCGTGCCCGGGAAATACACCGGGATCAGCTCAAAGGGAATCGTGAAGTACTCTCCCGCCACATGGTCGTAGCCGATGACGGCACTCGCCCCGTCGACCTTCGCGCTCGTAATGACCACCGACTTGGCGCCCAGCGCGAGCATGGCGTCCACGAGCGCACGAGCCTCATCGGCCGTAATCTGCTCGGCCATAGGCGTATCGGTGAGCAGACACGCCTCGGTATAGTTGGGCACCGCGTAGTCGGCGCACTCGACCAGGCTGCGCATAAGGCCGATGGTCGATTCGGGCACGCCGGCGTAGAGCCTGCCGTTGTCGGCCATGATGGGGTCGACGAACACCTTGGTGCCTTTTTGCGAACGGCGGTGGCAAAAGTCCGAGATGATGCGCGCCTCTTCCTCGGTCACGATAAAGCCGGTCGAGATGGCGTCGAATTCAAAGCCGAGCTCCTCCCAGATGGCAAGACTCTGACGCACGTACTCCGTGGTGTCGTGGATGTAAAACTTGGGGTAGTTGAGCGTATCGGAAACGAGGGCCGTCGGCAGGTTGTGGATACGGTAACCCATGTGCGACAGCACCGGCAGCATGGCAGAAAGCGCGACCTTACCGTAGCCGCACATATCGTTGATCAGCAGCAGCTGAGTGTTCTTCATGAGTGTCCCCCTTGGGTCGGGTGCGACGCGACGGCGCCATAGTGCGACTAAGTGTAGCGCAGGGGGCGTTGCAAGCGGGCGCAGGCGCCGAGGAGGGCACATTGTTGCGGAAAGGTTACGGAAATGGGAGGCAAAATCGCGGCGGTAGCGGCACAGTAGCTGCCATCTATTTACTACCATTCCAAAACTATGCCGGATTACTACGATAAACCGTTAGCCTCCAACCACAACGAATTGCACTCCGGCAAAACCGCAGGTAGACAGCTTGTGATTTTACGAAAAACAATGCCGAGGTCTGATATTTCGAATTCATCGTAGTAATCCGGCATAGTTTTGGACAAAGCAACTTCGAAAGGGTGTCACCGCAGCCCAAAATGATTCGTTTTCCTCCGTCCCCCACGGATCACTCAACAAGAGCGTCCCCAACGACTATCCCAACAAGGGCAACGCCGATGTTTTGGCGAAGTCAGCGAAAACCCGTCAGAGCGAGCAAGGTGCCTTGAAGCAAGGCGGCATTGACCTTCTGGTCATGCCGCCGAAGTTGAAAGGCAGATTGCCGCTCTGGCGGGTTTGCAGCGTCGAGCCGTTGCGCGGTTTGGCAAAACCGCGCAACCACTAGTTTGGTACCTTGACATTCATTTCTCATGCTCCTAGATTGGTTAGGCACAAAACAATTCCACTACCTAACTAAAGAAAGGAGCAACACTAATTCATGTGCGATGAACCTCTTAACCTTTGTTCGCACGAGCCCGGCGGCGACCCGTCACAGCCGGCGGATGTACCCGAAGCGGTCAGTGCCGAAGACAAACTCGCCAAGCGCATCCTGAGCGGCCTGGGTTTTTGCGGCCATTACATGCATTTTCATGGCGGAGGCGTGTCCGGCAAGGCGCCCATCATCTGCCTGCTGGCCAAGCAGCCCGGCGGCGAGATGTCGCAGCAGGAACTCGGCATGCACTTTGACCTCAAGCCGGGGTCGCTTTCCGAGATCCTGTCCAAGCTCGAGGTCAACGGTCTCATCGAGCGCAGCCGTAACCCCAAGGATCGACGGCAGCTCACCATTCGCCTGACCGAAACCGGCCGGGAAAACGCCCGCATCGACCAGGCGGCCCGCATCCGCTTTAGAGAACGGGCCTTTAGTGCCCTCACTCACGACGAGCGCGAGCAGCTCGCCGAAATGCTCGAGAAAATCCGTGTAACCTGGGAGGAACTGGATGATTAAAACCCTCATGGGCAGCATCCGCGACTATATGAAAGTCGCTGTTGCCACGCCATTGCTCGTGCTTGGCGAGGTGCTCTGCGAGATGCTGATTCCATTTATCACCGCCAACCTGATCGACGCCATCAAAGACGGCGCCACCGTAGCCGAGATGCTTCCCACCGCGGGCTTTTTGGTGCTCATCGCGCTGACGTCGCTTGCTTTTGGTGCCGCCGCCGGCGTCACCTGCAGCCATGCGAGCTGCGGCTTCGCCAAGAACCTGCGTCACGACCTGTTCTACAAGATCCAGACGTTCAGCTTTGCCAACATCGATGAGTTCTCGAGCTCCTCGCTCGTCACGCGCCTGACCACCGATATCAACAACGTGCAGCAGGCCTTTATGATGATCATCCGTATCGCCGTGCGCGCGCCGCTGGTATTGATCTTCGCCTTTACCATGGCGTTTATCATGGGCGGCAGCGTTGCCATGGTCTACCTGGTCATCATTCCGCTGCTGGGCTTTGGGCTGTTCTTTATCATCTTTAAGGTGCGCCCCATCTTCTCGCGCGTGTTCCACAAGTACGATGCCCTTAACGAGTCCGTCGAGGAAAACGTCACCGGCATGCGCGTGGTTAAGAGCTACGTGCGCGAAGACTTTGAGAAGGAGAAATTCGCGACCGCCGCACGCGACGTCCAGATGGACTTCACCCGCGCCGAGAAGCTGCTCGCCTTTAACAACCCCATGATGAACATCTGCGTCAACGGCGCGTTTGTCGTCATCATCTACCTGGGATCCAAGCTCATCATCACGAGCCAGGGCACGCTGTTCGACGTGGGCCAGCTCTCCTCGATCTTTACCTATGGCTTCGCGATCCTCATGAGCCTGATGCAGCTGTCGATGATCTTTGTCATGGTGACCATGGCCGACGAATCGGCACACCGCATTGCCGAGGTGCTGGCCGCCGAGCCCACGATCGCCGATCCCGCCGAGCCCGTGCTCGAGGTTGCCGACGGTTCCATCGACTTTGACCACGTGAGTTTTAAGTATTCCAAGCATGCGAAGCGCCAGGCGCTCGACGATATCGACCTGCACATTACGAGCGGCGAGACCATCGGCATCATCGGCGGCACCGGCTCGGCCAAGTCCACGCTCGTTAACCTCATCGCCCGCCTGTACGACACCACCGAAGGCGCTGTGCGCGTGGGCGGCGTGGACGTGCGCGACTACGACCTGGACGCGCTGCGTCACCAGGTCGCCATGGTGCTGCAGAAAAACGTGCTGTTTAGCGGCACCATCGCCGAGAACCTGCGTTGGGGCGACCCGAACGCCACCGACGAGGAAGTCCGCGAGGCAGCGCATCTGGCCTGCGCCGACGAGTTTGTCGACGGTTTCCCCAAGGGCTACGACACCTGGATCGAACAGGGCGGCTCTAATGTTTCGGGCGGTCAGAAGCAGCGCCTGTGCATTGCACGCGCCCTGCTGCGTCGCCCCAAGATCTTGATCCTGGACGACTCCACCAGCGCCGTCGACACCAAGACCGACGCAAAGATCCGCGCAGGACTGGCAAGCTATCTGCCCAACACGACCAAGCTCATCATCGCCCAGCGCATCAGCTCCGTGCAGGACGCAGACCGTATCATCGTCATGGAGGGCGGCCGTATCGCGCAGATCGGCAACCATGACGAGCTGCTTAAGACAAGCGAGATCTACCGCGAGACCTTCACCTCGCAAAACAAGATGAGCGCCGAGGGCGAAGGGGCCGTCGAGGCCGACACCGAGGCATCCGCAACGCAAGCTCAGACTCAGGAAGGAGGCGAGGCCCATGAGTAAGGCAACGACCGCCGAGCGCGCGCTCAACCGCAAGGGCGGCACCATGTCGCGCCTCATCAAGACGCTCTTTGGCTTCTATCCCGTGCTTTTGCCCCTCGTCGTCGCCGGCGTGGTGCTCTGCGCCATCATCAACTCCATCGGCGCGACCTTCCTGCAGAGCGCCCTGCAAATTATTGGCGAATCGTGGCAGTCGGGCGATTGGGAAGCCGCGCAGCCCAAGATCGCACAGCTCGTGACCACCCTCGCCTGCATCTACGGCGTCGGCGTCCTGTCCTCGCTCTTCTGGAACCGCGCCATGGCTATCGTCACGCAGGGCTCGCTGGAGAAGCTGCGCGAGATGATGTTCAACCGCATGCAGGACCTGCCGATCCGCTACTTCGACACGCACCAGCGCGGCGATGTCATGAGCCACTACACCAACGACATCGACACGCTGCGTCAGATGATCAGCCAGTCGCTGCCCAACCTGCTCATGACGATCATCATCATCGTCACGGTGTTCTTTATCATGCTGTACTACAGCGTGTGGATGTGCCTGGTCATCATCGCCGGCGTCGCCTTTATGACCTTTATGACCAAGCTGCTCGGCTCCAACTCCGCGCGCTTCTTCATTGCGCAGCAGACCGAGCTCGGCGTGGTCGAGGGCCATATCGAGGAGGTCATGAACGGCCAGAAGGTCGTCAAGGCGTTCTGCCACGAGTCTGCCGCCGAGGCCGATTTTGACGAGCGCAACGAAAAGCTCTTCGAGGTCTCCCAGAAGGCCAACATGTACGCCAACATCCTCATGCCCATCCTTATGAACCTGGGCAACCTGCTCTACGTGCTGGTCGCACTGGCGGGCGGCATTTTCCTGGCGCTGGGCGCGCCCAACCTGAGCATCTCGGGCATGGCGCTGTCCATCGCCGTCGTGGTGCCGTTCCTCAACATGACCAAGCAGTTCTGCGGACAGATCGGCCAGATCTCGCAGCAGATCAACGCCGTGGTCATGGGCCTCGCCGGCGCCGACCGCATCTTTGAGCTCATCGACGAGAAGCCCGAGGCCGACGAAGGCTACGTGACGCTCGTCAACGCACAGGTGAACCCCGAAACCTGGGAGCTCGAGGAGGCCGACCACCACACCGGCATGTGGGCATGGAAACATCCGCACCGCGCAACCGGCGAGATCGAGTACGTGCCGCTGCGCGGCGACCTGGTCATGGACAACGTCGACTTTGGCTACACGCCCGACCACGAGGTGCTGCACGGCGTGTCCGTGTTTGCCAAGCCGGGCCAGAAGGTCGCGTTTGTCGGCGCCACCGGTGCCGGCAAGACGACCATCACCAACCTCATCAACCGCTTCTATGACATTGCCGACGGCAAGATTCGCTACGACGGCATCAACGTCAATAAGATCCGCAAGGCCGATCTGCGCCGCTCGCTGGGCGTCGTGCTGCAGGACGTGAACCTGTTCACCGGCACCGTGATGGATAACATCCGCTACGGCAACCTGGATGCGACCGACGAGGAGTGCATCGCGGCGGCCAAGCTCGCGGGCGCGGACGACTTTATCACCCGCCTGCCCGACGGCTACGACACCATGCTTACCGGCAACGGTGCCCAGCTGTCGCAAGGCCAGCGTCAGCTGATTTCGATCGCGCGCGCCGCCGTCGCCGATCCGCCGGCAATGATTCTGGACGAGGCCACGAGCTCCATCGACACCCGCACCGAGGCCATCGTGCAGGCGGGCATGGATAAGCTCATGGAGGGCCGCACGACGTTTGTCATCGCGCACCGCCTGTCCACCGTGCGCAACTCTGACGCGATCATCTGCCTGGATCACGGCCGCATCATCGAGCGCGGCAACCATGATGAGCTGATTGCCAAGCGCGGGTATTACTACCAGCTGTACACGGGTGCGTTTGAGCTGGAGTAGGAACGGTTACTGACGGAGGGTGCCCCGGGGCGGCGGGGTAATTCCTCCGTGCTCAAACATTCTCGCTTCGCTGCGAAACTGCGCGCGGAGGAAATACCCCGCCGCCCCGGGGCACCCTCCTGCGCGCAATCAGCCCGTTGTTTAAAACGGAATAAAGGTTAGTGAGGCCCTGGCCGTTTGGCCAGGGCCTCGTTTTGTGTAAGCTACTTGAGGAGTTGGGCCATGGCGTTGACGATTTTTTGTACTTGGAGGGTGGGCTCGAGCGGGTAGTGCAAGAAGACCGGCACCTCGCGGCCACATAGGAACGGCACGCCTACAAAAGCCGGGTGCACGCCCGACCACGCCCCGCAAGTGAGCACCGCGTCGCCCTTTTCCTCCGCCTCGTTAAAGAGCGCAAAGTCAAAACTGTCCACGTCGATCACGTCCACGCCGCCATCGGCCAAAAGATCGATGCGCAGGCTGTCCATGGCGTCGTTGCCGTGGCGCAGTACGCGCAGACGCATACCCTCCAAGTCGGCAACCGTAATGCGATTCTTGCGCGCCAGCGGGCTCGTGCGCGGCACATCAATATAAAACGGTACGTTGACGATAAGGAGCTTTTGGCAGGCATCACCCCAGCGTGGGGTTGAAAAACTCGATTGCACCACATCGACCTCGCGGCCCAAGCTGCGCATGACGGTCTCGCGCTCGTCGTAGAGATCGCTTACCGGCACGATCTCAAATCGCAGCGACGGTTCCAGATCGTGGATGCCCGACCACATCGACAGCGTTTGGCGCCCCGGGCACATCATCGACACGCCCAGGCGCACGGCACCGCCATCGCCCGCCGCGCGTCGGGCACGGCGCAACGCATCCTCGGACTGACGCATGATCGAGCGCGCATCGTCTACCAGCAGCGCACCCGCCGGCGTCACCTTAACGCCCGAATGCGAGCGCTCGAACAACGTGATGCCAAACTCGGCCTCGAACCCCGACACCTGTTTGACGAGAGCCGGGGTCGACACACGTAGTTTTGCCGCCGCGCGCGAGAAGCTTCCCAGCTCCGCGGCGGCCGATATGGCCTCAAGTCGTCGATCGTACACGTTAATCTCCCGTTTTCGCGCCCGTGGCCACATGGTGCCACAGGAGGTTGTTTTCGCAGGTCATGCGCTCAATTGAGAATAAACTGCATCGCACAGTGTAAACCTATGGTTAACGCCATTCTAACAAATATGCAATTCACCTGCGCAAATGCAAAGCATACGATAACCAGCGAAAACCACGTGGGTCGGTTAATGGGAGCGACCCACCGGGAGGCATAAGAAGGGAAGTTCCTATGAGCAATTGGCTTAAGCTCGAGGGCGATGTCTGCGCCGTGACCGGCGCGCTCGGCGGTATGGGCGTCGAGATTTGCCGCGAGTTCGCCCGCAACGGCGCCAACGTCGTCCTGCTCGACCTGGACGAGGAGAAGGTCAAGGCCGCTGCCGCCGACCTTGCTGCCGAGTTTGGCATCCACGCCGAGGGTTACAAGATGAACGCCACCGACGAGGCCGAGGTTCAGGCTGCCGTCGACGCCACCATCGCCAACTTCGGCCGTGTCGACGTCCTCGTCAACACCGCCGGCATCCTGCGCTTCGCAGCCATGGAGGACCTGCCGCTCTCCGACTGGAACGAGGTCATCAACGTCAACCTCACCGGCTACTTCATCACCTCGCAGCGCTTTGGTCGCGAAATGATCAAGGCTGGCCAGGGTCGCCTGGTGCACATCTCGACCGTTGCCAGCCACTCCCCCGAGACGTTCTCGGGCGTGTACAGCTCCACCAAGGCCGGCGTCAACATGATGTCCAAGATGCTCGCCGCCGAGTGGGGCCCCTACGGCGTGCGCTCCAACTGCGTCGAGCCCTGCTTTGTTAAGACCCCGATGTCGGCGAGCTTTTACGCCGACCCCGAGGTCGAGAAGAGCCGCAGCCGCCTCATCGCCACGCGCCGCATCGGCGAGGTCAGTGATATCGCCAACGCCGTCATGTTCCTGGCGTCCAAGCGCTCGGACTTTACCACCGGCGACGCCATCAAGGTCGATGGCGGCTTCTCCAATATGATGGGCGACCTCACCGCCAAGCCCGGCGGCCGTCGAGCCTTTGCCGACAACTACCTCAAGAACAAGGGTGTCGAGCTTTGGTCCGACGAGTCTGGCGTCGCAAAGCCCACTGACCAGTAAACCAGCCTGACAGGGAGGCTCGCGGTGACGCCTGCCCCTCCCCCGCATCGATTAGAAAGAGTCCAATGGCTTCCACCAACTCCAACAAGGGTCGCGCCGTCGTGCTTTCCGCCGCGTGCGTCACCATGTTCTTCATCAGCTCCATCGCGCTGTATTCCGTCGTGAGCAAGAACCTGCTCGCCGTCTACCCCGAGTGGTCCAGCGCTCTTACCTGGGCTTTCCCGGTCTTTCAGACCATCATGGCCGTAACGGGCATCTTCGCCGGCCGCATCTCCGATAAGATCGGCCCGCGCAACGTCGTGATCGCCGCCGCCGTGTGCTACGGCCTGGGCTGGTTCATGTCCGGCACCGTTACCGAGCCGTGGCAGTTCTACCTGTGGTTCTCGCTCGTCGCCGCCATCGGCAATGGCCTGGGCTACAACCCGGCGCTCACCACCGGCCAAAAGTGGTTCATCGACAAGAAGGGCCTCGCCTCCGGCATCACCCTTGCCGCCTCCACCGCCGGCCCCGCCGTGCTGTCCCCGGTGCTCGCCTCGCTGCTCATCCCGAGTCTCGGCATCTTTGGCGCCCTCAAGGCACTCGGCGTCATCTTCTTTGTAATGATCGCCGCCTCCGCCCTGTTCCTGAAGGCCCCCGAGGCCGGCTGGCTGCCCGAGGGCTTCGAGGCCCCCAAGGGCGGTGCGCACGCCGGCACCTTCGGCGACCTCACCCCAGGCGAGATGGTCAAGACCCCGCGCTTCTGGGTCCTCATCGTCACCTTCGCCTTTGCCGCCACCGCGGGCACCCTGCTCGTGGGCAAGGTTGCCTCCATCGCCGCCGTCCAGCTCTTCGCCGACCCCACGAGCGCCGCGGCCGTCGCCCTCGGTGGCGTGGTGGTCTCCGTCAACACCTGCGCCAACCTGGTCGGCCGTCTGTCCTTTGGTCAGATCATCGACAAGCTCGGCGCCTACAAGTCGCTGCTCATCAGCCTTGTCGTCACCATCGTCGCACTCGTCATCATGTCGATGAGCTTTACGCAGAGCATGTTCTTTGTGGCGCTCGCCCTGCTCGGCTTTAGCTTTGGCGCCCTGCTCGTCATCTACCCGCCGCTTACCGGTGGCGCCTTTGGCACCAGCAACATCGGTGTCAACTACGGCATCATGTTCTTGGGCTATGCCGCTTCTACCTGGATCAGCCAGCCCATCACCGCCGTGCTGTATCACGCCGAGGCCGGCAGCGCTGCCTACCAGCAGTCCTTCTACGGCGCCATCGTGATCGCCGCCATCGCCGTCGTGCTCACCGTCTACATGATGGTCTCCGACAGCAAGAAGAAGTCCGCCTAGTTATACCAATGTGGCAAAGGGACAGTCCCTTTGCCACATTCGCCAGCCACCAGCATTAAGGAGTCGAAATGTCTGAGCTCAACCCCGTCCGCATTGCCGTCATCGGCGCCGGCGCCATGGGCCGCAACCACATCCGCTTTGTCACCGAGGAGCCCGAGGCCGAGCTCGTCGCCATCGCCGACGCCTTTGAGGGCGCCCGCGCCACGGCCGAGGCCGCCGGCGTGCCGTTCTTTACCGATCCCGCCCAGATGATGGACGAGGTCAAGCCCGAGGCCGTCATCATCGCCACCCCCAACGACCTGCACCTGGGCGTTGCTCGCGAGGCCATCAAGCGCAACATCGTGCCGCTGGTCGAAAAGCCGATCTCCAACGATCTTGAGGATGCCCAGGCCTTCGCCGCCGAGGCCGAGACCGCCGGTGTGCCCGTGCTCGTGGGTCAGCACCGTCGCCACAACCCCTTCGTCAACAAGGCCAAGGAGATCATCGAGTCCGGCGAGCTGGGCAAGCTCACCGTGTCGAGCTTCCACTACATGATCTATAAGAACGACGAGTACTTCGATGTCGAGTGGCGCCGCAAGAAGGGTGCTGGCCCGATCCTGGTCAACCTGGTGCACGACGTCGACCTGCTCCGCTACCTGTTGGGCGAGCCCGTTGCCGTCCAGGGCATGCAGTCCAGCGCCGCCCGCGGTTTTGAGACCGAGGACTCCGCCGTGGTCAACGTCCGCTTTGCCGATGGCGCGCTCGCGAGCATGACCATCTCCGACGCCACCGCCAGCCCCTGGAACTGGGAGGCAACCGCTCGCGAGGATCCGCAGTACCGCCCCTTCGACGCTGACGCCTACTTTATCGGCGGAACCTTGGGCGCCCTGTCGCTGCCCCGCCTGCACCAGTTCTCCTACGACGGCGCCTCTAACTGGCACAAGCCGCTGCAGATGGAGATTCCGGCCGTCGACCCGGCGCTTCCCCACAAGATGCAGCTCAAGCACTTTGTGAAGGTCGTCCGCCGCGAGGTCGAGCCCGTCGTGACGCCGGCCGACAACGTCAAGACGCTCACGCTTCTCAACGCCGTCAAGGAGGCCGCCGAGACCGGCCAGCTCGTCGAGCTGTAACGCCTTAAGAGCGGCCGCGACAGAAACCCCATGCCGAGCCCCTCGGTCCGCCACAAATAAGCCCCTCTTCTTTGCCCCGCGAGCAGCCTCCTGCCCGCGGGGCTTTTTGCTACTTCGCTGACGATTATTCTGAGATGGGGGCCTTTTTGCACCTCAGCTTGATTCGTTCGCCACGAAAGCGGCCTATCTACTACGTTTAACCGATCGCCCTCAACCATGCCAAATTTCGCGGAATAAAAACCGCAGGTAAACGGCTTGCCACTTTTCGGAAAACCGGGGGATGGTCGACCCACACGGTTCAAACGTAGTAGATAGGCCGCTTTCATGGCGCGGCCCCAAAACAGTCTTTTGGGACGGGTGGTATCCTTGGTAGCTCTGTGCTGCAAACGCACCTTAAACGCAAGGAGTCCCATGGATCTTATCGCCCAGCTCGCGCGCGAGCTCAACCTTAAGGCCGCCAACGTCGAGGCAGCCGTCAAGCTCATCGACGAGGGCAACACCATCCCCTTTATCTCGCGCTACCGTAAAGAGGCCACCGGCGGCATGGATGACGTCGCCCTGCGCGCGCTCGACGAGCGCCTGTCCTACCTGCGCAATCTTGAGCAGCGCAAAGAGGACGTCATCCTGCTCATCGACGCGCAGGGCAAGCTCACGCCCGAGCTTGAGCAGCAGATTCGCGAGGCCACGCAGCTCCAGCGCGTCGAGGACCTCTACAAACCCTACCGCAAAAAGCGCATGACCCGAGCACAGAAGGCCCGCGAGGCGGGACTCGAGCCGCTCGCCAATATGATCATCATGCAGGCCTCGGCCAAGGGCAGCGCGCTCGACGCCGCCGCGGCATACGTCAACGAGGAGGCCGGCTTCGACACGCCCGAAAAGGCGCTCGCCGGCGCCGCCGACATCGTGGCCGAGACGGTGGCCGAGGACCCCGAGAACGTCGCCGATCTGCGCGCCTTTACGCAAAACACCGCCGACATCGTCGTTGAGGCCACCGACCCCGCCGAGAAGACCCCCTACGAGCCGTACTACAGCTATGACGAACCGCTGCGCCGCATCCCCAACCACCGCGTGCTGGCTATCGACCGCGGCGAGCGCGAGGGCAAGCTCCGCGTACGCGTGAACGTCGACGGTGCCGCCGCCACGGCGCGCCTCGGCAGCCGCTGGCCCCGTCGCCAGGGCGTCTTTGCGCCCGTCTTTGACGCCGCTATCGCTGACGGTTACAAGCGCCTCATGGCCCCCTCGCTGGAGCGCGAGGCACGCGCCAAACTCACCGTCCGCGCCCAGACCGAGGCCATCAACGTCTTTGCCAAGAATCTCGAAGGACTGCTCTCGGCACGCCCCGTGCGCGGCGCCCGCGTGCTCGCGCTCGATCCGGGCTACCGCACCGGCTGCAAGGTCGCCGTCATGGACGAGACCGGCAAGCTACTCGACCACGGCGTGGTCTATCCCACCAAGCCGCGCCACGACGTCGCCGGCACCAAGCGCGAGCTCGCCCGCCTCGTCAAGAAGGACGGCGTCAACACCATCGTCATCGGCAACGGCACCGCCAGCCGCGAGACCGAGGAAGTCGTCTCGGAGTTCATTACCGAGCAGGCGCCCAGCCTTCGTTACACCATCGTCAACGAGGCCGGCGCGTCGGTGTACTCCGCCTCCGAGCTCGCCAGCCAGGAATATCCCGACCTGGACGTCACCGTACGTGGCGCCATGAGCCTGGGCCGCCGTCTGCAAGACCCGCTGGCAGAGCTCGTCAAGATTCCGCCCCAGTCCATCGGCGTTGGCCAGTACCAGCACGACCTTGACCAGGCCGAGCTTTCGCGCACCCTGGGCCACGTGGTGGAAGACGTCGTCAACCGTGTGGGCGTCGACGTCAACACCGCGAGCGCAAGCCTGCTGGGCTACGTGTCGGGCATTACGCCGAGCGTAGCCAAAAACATCGTGGCCTACCGCGAGGAAAACGGCGCCTTTACCGATCGCCGCCAGCTCAAGAAGGTCCCCAAGCTGGGACCCAAGGCGTACCTCAACGCCGCAGGTTTCCTGCGCATCAGCGGCGGCAAGAACCCGCTCGACGCGACAAACGTCCACCCCGAAAGCTACGAGGTGGCCACGGCCGTCCTGGAGCGCGCCGGCGTTGCGGCAAGCGAGCTCAGCCGCGGCAGCGTGCCCGATATCGAGCGCCGCCTGGGCAGCATCTCGGCGCTGGCAAGCGACCTGGACTGCGGCACCTTAACGCTCATCGACATCGTCAACGAGCTCAAGAAGCCCGGCCGCGACCCGCGCGACGACGCGCCCGAGGTGGTCTTTAGCCGCTCGGCGCTTTCGATCGACGACCTGGAGCCCGGCATGGAACTCAAGGGCACGGTGCGCAACGTTGTGGACTTTGGCGCCTTCGTCGACGTGGGCGTGCACCAGGACGGCCTCGTGCACATCTCCAAGCTGGCCAACCGCTTCGTCAAGCACCCCAGCGACGTGGTGCGCGTCGGTGACACGGTCAAGGTGTGGGTTGAAAAGGTCGATCGCGACCGCAAGAAGATCTCCCTCACCATGGTGCAGGGGAAGTAAACCGCCAAAGCAAGGGTCCCCCCTCTCGCGACGTGCAAAATCGCGAGTATTCTGCAAATTCCACCGTTCCGGATGCCCCTCAGAGACGAAAAAGCAAGAAACAGCCCCCGTTTTAGCGTCATCAGAGCCAAAACGGGGGCTGTTCCATGCTTCACCCAGCTGGTAAAAGCCTTTACCTTGCTGAATACTCTCAATTTTGCACGGCGCAGGCGGGGGTACCTTTGTCCACGGCAGGATATGGAAGCCTATCACCAACCTACCGGCAAGTTCGTGTCGGCAGCCCCGGCCTTTCCTTTGCCTAGCGCGACCCTCGCGAAGCGCGTGAGCGATAGGGAAAGGAAAGGCCGGGGCGAACAACCCGCGATGTAGCCAGCGTTCGCGTTACGGCAGGATATGGAAACCGAGCGAGGCGATATCCTTGGCAAAACCGCGCACGGTATCGAGCGAGACCTCGTACGGGTCACGGCCGATGTTCTTACGCTTGGCCAGGATGCTGTTGGGCACCGTGATGATCTGGCAACCGCATCCTTCCGCCTGGTAAATATTGATAAGCTCACGCGTGGATGCCCACAGGACCTCGCAGTTGGGCTTGGCGGCGGCCTTCTTGACCGACTCCGTCATAAACGGAATGGGGTCGACGCCGGTATCGGCGATGCGGCCGGCAAAGAGCGAGATGATGGACGGTGTCTCGGCATCAACGGCCTCGACCATCTCGTCGACCTGCGTAGGCGTAAAGATGGTGGTGACGTTGACCTTGATGCCGTCGGCCGAAAGCTTGCGCACCAGCTCGGCGGTGGACTCACCCTTGGTGGTCACGCACGGAATCTTGACGTAGACGTTCTCGGCCCAGGTAGCGATCTCGCGGGCCTCGACCTCCATGGTCTCGACGTCGTCGGCAAAGACCTCAAACGACACGGACACATCGGTGATGTGGGCCAGGACCTCCTTGGCAAACGCGCGGTAATCCGTCACGCCGCCCTTCTTCATAAGGGACGGGTTGGTCGTGAAACCCTGAACGTTGCCGTTCTCGTACATGTCGAGCATGCCCTCGAGATTTGCACCGTCAGCGAACACCTTGATTGCCATCTGCCTGATTCCTTTCGTTAGCATACGGCCGATAAACTGCTAAACACTTTACCTACGTTTATCAAGGCGTGAACTGCGGGTTTTTATCTTCTCGGCGAACGGTATAAACACCTCAGTGTTTGGATTGATAAATCGATTGAGCATGCAAAAGCAAAGAGTCGCAGTTTGAGCAAACGTCAGAAGGCGAGATTCATTAGATGAGGCCGAAATGTTGCATCGCTGTGACGGTGCCATCGTGTGCGACATCGTCGGTCACGTAGTCGGCGACTGCCTTGACCTCGGGCATGGCGTTGCCCATGGCTACAGCCGTCTCGACGGCGGCGAGCATACCCAGATCGTTGCCGGAATCGCCAAAGCCAAAGGTGCGCGCGTTGCCGGTGCGACCCAGGTATTCCAGCGCTCGCGCCACGCCCACGCCCTTGTCGATGCCCTTGGGGCTCAGCTCGCGATTCTGACCACCGGTGTTGCACAGCTCAAACTCGCGCTCGATAAAGCCATCGTCGTTGGCTACGCGAGCTAGGTCGCACGCGTTAATGCACACCTTGCCTACGCGCAAATGCCCATCGACGCGCATCTGATCAACGCCATGCACCACGCCGGCGCCTAGCAGAAATGACTGTTCGACACCAACTGGCTCAAGTGAATAGGTGGCACCGTTCGTCTCGAACAACGCCTCGCCGCCCGCCACAGTAATGCGACGCGCGAGCTCCTCAACAATGTCCTCGTCAATGCAGTCCTCGTGTGCCACGCGGCCCTCGACCTCGAGCGTGGCCCCCGCCATGGCAACGACGCCCGCGGGGTCGAGCGCACGCAAACTGTCCGCGATGAGCCACAGGGGACGACCCGTGCAGATAAACGCCTTGTGCCCCGCATCGCGCAGTGCATGGAACGCCTCAACCACCGTCTGCGAAGGGCGAACCGCCGAAAAGTCCTTATCGGTCATATCGTCGGGATCGAACGACGTCAGCGTGCCGTCCACGTCAAAAAAGAGCACAGCGGGTTCGGGACACGCATCAATCATATGGGTTCCTTTCGAGGATAAGGGCAAACGAAGCATCCATCATATAATGGAGCGACGCAACCAGAGAGGTCACCCATGGAATTTTACGCAAGCTGCCCCGAGGGCTTTGAGTCCGCACTCGCCGATGAGCTTAAACGCCTCGGGCTTTCGCATGTCCGCCGCCTGAAAGGCCGCGCTACGTTTGAGGGCGAGCTCGAAGAAGGCTACCGCGCCTGTCTGTGGTCGCGCCTGGCGAGCCGCGTGTTCGTGGTACTCGGGCGCTTTGAGGCGCAGGATGCCGATGAACTGTACGATAGCGTTTACGACATCGCCTGGGAGAGCATCGTCCGCCCCGGCGCCACCATCGCCATTACCGCCCGCGGCGTGACCGAGCAGCTGCGCAACACGCGCTTCTCGGCCCTGCGCGCCAAGGACGCATTGTGCGACCGCTTGGCCGAAACCACGGGCCGTCGCGCCGATGTCGACGCCGCCGATCCGGATGTTCACCTGCTGCTTTCGCTGCGTCAGCGCCGCGCGAGCATCAGCCTGGACCTTTCGGGCGACCCGCTGTTCAAACGCCTACCGCCCGCAGCGACCCGCGCCGGCGAGGGCGCGCACGTGCTGCGCCCCGACTACGCCGCCCTGGTGCTGGCGCAGGTCGGCTGGACCGCACTATGCGAGCGCGAGCTGACGGCCGACGATTACGAGAACGAAGCCCTTCCCACGCTGATCGATGCCTCGTGCGCCGGCGGCGGTCTGCTGCTGGAGGCCGTGAACATTCTGACCGACCGCGCCCCGGGCGCCGCACGCGAGCGCTGGGGCTTTGAGGGCTGGCAGCTGCACGATGCCGCCCTGTGGGAGCAGCTGCTTGCCGAGGCGCGCGGGCGCGAGGCGGCAGCGCGCGAGCGCCAGGCGCGCATCGTGGCCGTGGATGTTGACCCCGCCGCCCGCAAAACCGCTGAGCGCATGGTTAAATGTGCCGGCTACAAGCGCTTTGTCGATTTTTGCGCCGCCAAGTCCGCCACCGTACTGGACCACGCGGGCGCTGTCGCCGGCGCCGCCGTGGTCGCGGATACGACCGAGACACCGCTTTCGCTCATGCATGACACCATGACGCTCATCGGCGAGTTGCGCCGCGCGCCCGAGCTTGCCGCGGCGCCGGTCGCCGCGCTCACCCGCGACGGATTGCTGGCCCGCGCGCTCCACACCGAGCCCGAGCGCTCGATCGCCGTCATGCCCAACAACGAAGAGGCGACCGTCGAAGTCTGGCCTTCGCTCGACCACGCCGCCGCAGCGTTTGAGGCTGCGACCAGTGCGGATGCCGAGGACAAGACCGCAGATGCCGAAGACGAAGCCGCCAACACCCCCATGTCCGAACCCGCCGCCACGCTCGACCTGGGTGACGGCAAGCCGCTGCCCGTGCTCATCCCCGAGTCCGAGCAGTTCGCCAACCGCCTGCGCAAGAACGCTCGCCTGCGTCGCAAGTGGGCCAAGCGCGAGGGCGTGAGCTGCTACCGCGTCTACGATGCCGACCTGCCCGACTACTCCGCCGCCATCGACCTGTACGAGGGTTGCCCGCAGACGCCGGGCCGATGGCTCGTCATCGCCGAATACGCCGCGCCTAAGACCATCGACCCCGCACTGGCCCAGGCCCGTATGCTCGACATTCTGGCCATCGCACCGCGTATCCTAGATGTTCCCGCCGAGCATGTGCACGCCAAGGCCCGCATGCGTTCGCGTGGCGGCTCGCAGTACGGCAAGCAGGGCGCCGGCAAGGGCGGATCGGGCGAGCGCGCCAATATCGCACGCCGTCGCCTCCCACTCATCGAAGAGGGCGGCCTTACCTTTGCCGTCAACTTTGACGACTACCTGGACGTGGGCATTTTCTTGGACCACCGCGTCACCCGCAACCTGGTGCGCGAGCACGCCAAGCAGGCGCGTCGCTTCCTCAACCTGTTTGCCTACACCGGCACCGCCACCTGCTACGCGGCCGATGGCGGCGTCGAGGAGACCGTGACGGTCGACCTCTCCAACACCTATCTGGACTGGGCCGAGCGCAACATGCGCCAGAACGGCTTTGTGGGTCCGCAGCATCACTTTGTGCGCGACGACGTGCTCGCCTGGATTCGCGACCAGCGCCAGACGCGCAACCGCTGGGACCTGATTTTTGTCGACCCGCCCACGTTCTCGAACTCGTCCAAGATGGGCCGCCGCACCTGGGATGTCCAGCGCGACCATGTTGAGCTGTTGGCCGGCGTATCGCGCCTGCTCGCACAGGGCGGCCATGCCATCTTTAGCTGCAACCTGCGAGGCTTCCGCCCCGAGACACGCAAGCTCGCACGCGCGGGCGTGGTGCTACAGGACATAACGGCGCAGACCATCCCCGAGGACTTCGCACGCAACCAGAAGGTGCACCATTGCTATATCGTGCGCCGCCTGCCCATCGAGGACGCCATGGCCGAGGTCGGCTTTAGCGCCGAGGAAATTGCCGAGCGAACCGAGGAGCTGCGCAACCCCGAGGCCCGCAAGCCCCGTGCGGCAGTACCCGCGCACGCGCAGGCCGGCAACGGCAAGTCCAACTTTGCCGGCAAACCCTCCCCCGCCGGCAAGCCCAAAAAGAAGAAGTTCTACGCCAGCAAGCCTAAGGGCAGATAACAAAGTTGCGGTGGAATACGGACTGTTTTGCCTGGAATTAGGCAAATTTAGACCGTATTTCACCGCAACTCATATTGGGATGGTGGTTGGCGATCTAGCCTTGGGTGACTAGGCGGTAGCCAATGCCTACATGGGTTTGGATGTAACGCGGATGCGCGGGGTCGGACTCGATCTTCTTACGCAACGTGCCCATAAAGACGCGCAGGCTCGCCAGGTCGCTCTTGGTCGCCGTACCCCAGATCTCGTGCAAGATAAACTGGTGCGTCAGCACCTTGTCGGCGTTGTGTGCCAGCAGGCACAAGAGCTTGTACTCGATCGGCGTCAGATGCAGTTCCTCGCCATCCATCGTGGCGATGCCGGCATCAAAATCGATATGCAACTCGCCGGTATCGAACGAGCCCTCGGAGACAACACCGCCCGCCTGCGCATACGAAAGGCGCCTGAGCGTGGTGCGAATGCGCGCGAGCAGCTCCTCGACCGAAAACGGCTTAGTCAGGTAGTCATCGGCGCCGGCATCGAGCGCTCGGATCTTGTCCGCGTCCTCGCTGCGCGCCGAAACCACGATGATCGGCATGCCCGACCACGCGCGCACCGACTCCACCACCTTGACGCCGTCCATATCGGGCAGGCCCAGATCGAGCAGCACAATGCTCGGCGCCTGCGACGAAGCGGCGGCGATGGCGGCGTGGGCGGTCTCCACAGCCATATGGCGCAAACCGTGCGCCTCGAGCGCGGCGACGATAAGGTTGCGGACGGCGGGATCGTCCTCAACGACCAAGATGAGCGGTTTCACGGCAGAGTTCGGCACAGCGCTACTCCTTATCAAACGAAACGTCGGCGGCGGGAAGCTCAATCGTAAAGACCGAGCCGTGCGGGGCCGCCGCGGCAACCCCTATGCTACCGCCATGTGCCAGCGCAATGGAGCGGCAAAGCGAAAGCCCCAGACCCACGCTGCGCTGGCTATCGGCCAGACCATGGTTGGCGGTGTAGAACGACTCAAAGATGCGCTCGCGGTCCTCGGGCGCAATGCCCGGGCCGTCATCGGCCACCGAGCACGCCACACATCCATCATGGACGCCAATCGAGATTACGATATGCGAACCCGCAGGCGTATAGGTGATGGCGTTGTTCACCAGATTGACCACCAGCTGCACCATCAGACGCGCGTCGACGTTGACAAGCGCCGGCTCATCGCACGCCACCACCTTAAGGTCGTGCTCGCGCACGGCCGGGTTTACGTGGCGCAATGCCTCCTCGACGATATCGTCCATGAGCTCGAGTGTGGTCGACAGATACATGCCGCCGCCCTCGAGCTTGGTGATGGCGAGCAGATTCTCGACGGTAGCATTGAGCCATTGCGCGTCCGAGCGAATGGATAGGAGCATACCGCGGCGTGTCTGGTCGTCAAGCACGGCCGTGCCGGTCGAGCCCTGGTCGAGCAGCACGTCGGCATTACCCGAAATGCTGGTAAGCGGCGTGCGCAAATCGTGCGAGATGGAGCGCAACAAATTGGCGCGCAGCTGCTCGTTTTTAGCGAGCACCGCCGCTTCCTCACGGGCCTCCATGGCGCGGGCGCGATCGAGCGCCAGCTCGCCTTCGCTCGCGATGGCATCGGCAAGCGTCCGCTCCTCGGGCGTCAGCGCATCGGGCTCGGCGACAATGGCGAGCACCCCCACCACCGAGGCGGGATCGCCCGCGCGCACCATGGTGTCACCCGAGCGCACAGTCAGGTATATGCCATAGAACGCCGAAGCGCCATAGGTGGCATCGAGCGGCGTTCCCACATAGGCGGACGCCGAGAGCCGCGGCGGCATCTGCGGCGCCAGCTGGTGCACCGGCGCGGCATCGCCCACGGCCGTGTACGTTGTGCGCGGCAGCAGGTCATCGTTATCGGCATCGGCGCTATACCACACGACCGGACAGTCCGAAAGACGCGCCAGCTGCGTTGCCATGGCATGGATAATTTGCTGCTGGTCGGCGCACCGCTGCAGCATGCGGTTAGTCTCGAGCACCATATGCGTGCGACGGTCGCTGGCGGCAGCCTGCGCCAAGGCGCGGCGCAGGGCCAACGCAATCGAGCTCGACACAAGCGAGACCACGAACATGATGAAGAACATGCCGGGATAGACGCGGTCGATAAGCGACAGCGAGTAGCGCGGGTCGACAAACAAGAAGTTGTAGAGCGCCACGGCGGCAGCCGAGCTCAGCAAGCAATACAGGCGACTCCAGGTAAAGAATGCGCACAGCTGAACGGCGAACACATAGACGATCATGATGCTCGGCGCGAGACCCGGATGGTCGAGCAGCGCGCCCACAATCGTCGCTGCGACCAGCAGCCCCGCCGATACGCAGGCGTCATACAGAGGAGTGCGGCGCGTCAGCGTTGTGCGCCGCCACCAAAAGTTATCGGCAATATCGCCGTCCGCACGGACGTCCATAGACACCGTACCCCTCCCTCAAAAACAAAAACCACCACAAAGGGGACAGGCACCTTTGTGGTGGTTTTCCCTCGTGGTGGTTCTAAGTGTAAAGCCTTCTACGACCGGCAGTCGCTAGACAAACAGCACGTGCGCGAGCAGGGCACACACGCACACCGCTCCAAATACCAGTGCCACGATCGAAATTACGCGATCGGCCATGTCCATGTTGGCCCGATTCGTAAAGAACCGATCTTCGGCAGCGTCGACACGCGCCTCACGCATCATTTCGACCACCGCCTCACGGCCATCGAGCGCCTTTGTATCCATGTTTACCTCCCCGGCCTCATGCTTATCCATCAAAAACCAACTCCGTGTAGCCGCCGACGTCTACGGCCGCTCGTTGGGAGCCAGGCGCTGCATCTTGTTCACGGCCTTGAACTTGGTGAACAGCGGCACGTACTCAAAGCTCACGTTGGAGTTCTCCAGGCCGTACCAGCGTGCAGGCGTGCCGGCGGCGCGGCGAATGATGTACTTGAGCGTGATGGCCGTACGCTCGCTGGGCTCCACATCGCTTTCGGGCGCCAGAAGCTTACGGATCAGGACGAACTTGAACGTACCGATGTTACCCGGATCCTTGTAGACCGAGTAGTCATGCGTCTGCGGCGGCAGCTCGCCGGTGGCAGCCAGGTCCTGAACAACCTGACGCAGGTAGGCATTGACGCGCTGGTTGATCTTGTAGCCCAGGTACAGATGCACGCGGAACACGTAGTCGGTGCCGAACGTCTCGACCGAATAGGCAAAGGTGTGCGGTTCGTCCATGGTCTCGACATTCACAAACCACCAGGCGCGGGCGCGCTTGGGATGCTTGTCCAAGATCGAATAGACGATATCGCGGTCGATGTAGTCGGTATGGGCGTCCTTGGTCAGGTACACGACGTTGTCGCTCATGCGCTCGTAACGGTCGTCGTCACGCAGGCGCTTGAGCTGCGGCAGGTAGCTGCGCAGCGGCAGCAGCGTAAACTGGCGCTGCTCGACCGCCGTGCCGTTGTACCAGCACACCATGATGCCCATGATGAGTGCAGCCATGAGAATGGTGAAGTAGCCACCGTGGAAGAACTTGGTGAGCGAGCTCACAAAGAAGAAGCCCTCGAGCAAAAGGAAGAAGGCGGCAAAGATCCACGGCGCGACCTTGAGATTGCGCTCCACGTGCAGATAGAAGAAGAGCAGCATTGTCGTGCACATCATGGTCAGGGTAATGGCCAGGCCGTACGCGGCCTCCATGTGCGCCGAGTTCTGGAACAGCAGCACCACGACGACGCAGCCCACGAGCATGACGTTGTTGACCATGGGGATGTAGAGCTGGCCCTTGGTCTCGGCAGGATAGAAGACCTGCATATGCGGCATGAGGTCCAGGCGGCTGGCCTCGGACACCAGCGAGAATGCGCCGGTGATGAGCGCCTGCGAGGCGATGATGGCCGCGACGGTGGAAAGGCCGACGGCAAAGGGGCGCAGACCCGGGGCGAGCATCTGGTAGAAGGGGTTGAGGTCGGCGATACCCATGAGCTCCGGGTTGCCGGCGTTGTTGATAAGCCACGCGCCCTGGCCCATGTAGGACAGCAGCAGGCAGCACTTAACGAACGGCCAGGTGGCATAGATGTTGCCGCGGCCCACATGGCCCATGTCGGAATAGAGCGCCTCGGCACCGGTGGTAGCGAGGAAGCAGCTGCCCAAAATCATGATGCCCGCATGGTTGTTGGGGCTCAGCAGAAAAGCGATGCCACGCAACGGGTTGAGGCACAGCAGCACCGCGGGATACTGGCAGACAAAGAACAGGCCCGTGCCGCCCAGGAACAAAAACCACAGCGTCATGATGGGGCCGAAGGCGTGACCGATCTTGGCCGTGCCGATGCGCTGCACCAAGAAGAGCGCGATGATGATGGCAAGCGTGATGGCGACGACACGACCCTGGTCGTCACCGAGCACGGCATGGACCGCCGGGATGGTGCGCAGGCCCTCGATGGCCGTGGTGACGGTAACGGCAGGCGTCAGGATGCCGTCGGCGAGGAGCGCCGCGCCGCCCAGCATGGCGGGGATGATGAGCCACTTGCCGCAGCGCTTGACCAGGCTGTACAGGGCAAAGATGCCGCCCTCGCCGTGGTTGTCGGCGCGCAGCGAGATCAGCACGTACTTGACGGTCGTCAGCAGCGTGACCGTCCACACGACAAGGGAGAGCGCGCCGAGCACGAACTCCTGCGTGACGCTTCCGATGCCGCCGTTGCCGGCAACGAGCGCCTTGGTTACATACATGGGGCTGGTGCCGATATCGCCATACACCACGCCCAGCGTGACGAGCATCGCCGAGATGCTCACAGGAATCGCAGCGTGCGAGGCTACTTCCTTTGCCTTTTGTTCCATAAGCCGGTTTCCTCCCAATTTTAACGTTCGACGGGATTATATGTAATCAGCCCATATTTTAATGGCACCGTTTTCCCAGCTAGATAAACATTTATGCGGCCTTTAGGCCACCGCGGCGATATAGAATGTGACAAAGGGATACCCCCTTTGTCACATTCGTCATTTTCCGAGCCAGTTTTTGAACCACCACTCCATAGAGCGGCTCATCTCGGCCATAAAGGGACTCGTGTGCTTACGGGTGTAGATATCGACGACGCGCTCGCCCACCTCGCGGGCGTGCGGGCGAAACATCGCGTCCATCTCGGCCACCTGCGCATCCAAGGTCGCGGCGTCGGCGCGACAATAACGCTCCTCATGCACCAGGTTCACCACGGGATGCGCGATCGCCGGGCGCTCCTTGCGGGGCGTGCCGATGATGAGCATCGACAGCGGCATGGTATAGGGAGGCAAGTCCAGCAGCGCGGCGACTTCCTCGGCGTTCTCGACGACATCGCCGATATAGCAGCTCCCCAGCCCCAGGGCCTCGGCGGCAACCACGGCGTTTTGAGCGGCGATCATGGCATCCTGTGCCGCGATGGCAAAGTCGCCCAGGCCCGGCGCACGACGGGGCGACTTGCCCGTGCGCTCGACAAACTCGGGCTCAAAGCAACCCACGTGCTCAAACAGATCGATCCACTTGGCATAGTCGACTACAAATATGAGTGCCCAGGGCGCCTTGGCGATCATGGGCTGATGATCGCACAGGTCGGCCAGGCGGTCCAATGTGGCCTGCTCACGAATGCTCACGATGGAATACATCATCATGGCGCCTGCCGACGGCGCACGGCTCGCCGCATGCAGAATCGCCGCCCGCTGTTCGTCGGTCACCGCCACGGGACGGTCATCGTCATCACGCGCGAAGGCACGCGTAGACGAGCGATGCTCCAAGATGTCCAGTACCGCGTTGCCCGTAGTCTCGACCGGATAGCCGTATGTATCCACGACCGCAGCTCCGTCGCTGCCCATGTCCGCCTTGCAAACCTGCTCGCTCATAGCCTCATCCCTGCCATTTCTTTAAGAAGCCTTTACGTTTCCGTGTAATTCCCGTCCATTATCGCGCAGGTCGCCACTACATTGCGCCACACCGCCACACGTGCGCGTTAATATGGCTGGTTGTTGTGCGCAGCCACCAATTGCAGCGCATATCTTGGTAACAATCGGGTAAACCCCCGCTTTCGTAGGTTTTAAGTTTGTGAGGAGTCTCAGCATGTTCGCTGCCGCCATCTCGCTCGTCGGTCTTGCGGCGACCGTCTACCTTGTTTTGCGCGAGGCCAAGGCCATTCGCGCTCAGTCGGGCACCGTTGCCAAAAGCGCTCTTGGGTGGAGCGTCGCCTTCGGCCTGTTCCAGCTCTTTTTGACCATTTGGAGTGCCATTGGCCTCGTCGCGCAAAACGAGCCGCTCGCCTTCGTAATGCTCATCCTGACCAACGCCATCCTCACCGGCTGCGCTTGGGCCAGCATCGCCCGCGACCGCATCGCCCCGCGCGTCTTTGCGTTCGCCGGGCCCGACGCCCCCGCCCCCACCGGCAAGCTCGCCCGCCTGCGCGGCGCCTTTGTGGGCAAACCGCTCGTCGCCGCCGTCTTGTGCCTGCTGCTCGCCGGCGTCTTTGCGCTGCTGGGCATGGAGGTCTCGTCCAACCACGACTTTACCTGGGTCTACCCCCTGTGCATCCTGCTCGAGTGGGCCATCATCACCACGCTCATGGTCGGCCTGTTCTTCCTGTTCCAGCGCCACGGCGCAGCTCCCGCGGTCCTGGCCTTTGCCCTCTTTGTCCTGGGCATTGCCGAGTTCTTCGTCATCACGTTTAAATCCATGCCCATCCAGCCGGGCGACCTTTCGGCCATCTCCACCGCCGCCGCGGTCGCCGGCACCGGCTACACCTTCTCGATCTCACTGTTCTGCGTGCTGTCCATGGGCTTTACCGCCATCGCCATGCTGCTATGCGAGTACGCCGGCCTGGTGGCACCGCACCGTCAGAAGGGCGCCGCCAACGCCAAGCGCATGCTGCTCACCAACCTGCTCGTCGCCGTGCTGTGCCTGGGCGGCGTGACCGCGCACGTCACGCTTATCGACTACTACAACACCCTCGGCATCACCGTCTACACCTGGCGCCCGCTCGAGAGCTACTGGCGCGAGGGCTACCTGCCCGCTTTCATTAGCGCAGCGCAGTCCATCAAGCCGCCCAAACCCGCCGACTACTCCGTCGACGATGCCAAGGCCACGCTCAAAAAGTACGCCAAGGCCTACGACAAGTCCGACGCGGCCAAGAGCGACGAGCGCGCCGCCGCAAAGGAGCAGTTCGACAGCGAGAAGCCCACGGTCATCGCCATCATGAACGAGACCTTCTCGGATCTGTCGATCTACCAGAATATGCGCGCCGGCTACGAGGGCCCGCAGTACTTTAAGAACCTGCCCAACTGCCTCAGCCGCGGTAAGCTCTACGTGAGCGCCTACGGCGGCGGCACCGCCAATACCGAGTTTGAGTTTATGACCGGCAACTCCATGGCCAACCTGGGCTCGGGCGTGTACCCCTACACCATCTACAACATGGAAACGACCGGGAACCTGGCAGAGCAATTCAAATCGCTCGGCTATTCCACCACGGCCATGCACCCCAACCACGCGACCAACTGGAACCGCGAGAACGTCTACAAGGACTTTGGCTTTGACCAGTTCCTGTCTATCAACGATTTCCAGGGCGCCGACACCCTGCGCGGTATGGTGACCGACCAGGCTACCTACGACAAGATTCTTGAGCTGCTCGACCAGAACGCCGATCCGCAGTTTATCTTCGACGTGACCATGCAGAACCACTCGGGCTACGATACGGGTCTACTGCCGGCAGATAAGCAGATGCACCTGAACATCGACACGACCGACCTGGACGCCAAGACTGTCGAGGACGGCACGTTGTCCGATGTCGACGAGTACGTCTCGTGCATTGAGCAGTCCGACCAGGCGCTGCGCTACTTCCTCAACGCCCTGAACAAACTCGATCGCAAGGTGGTCGTGGTGTTCTGGGGCGACCATCAGCCGTTCTTCCCGTCCAAGTTCAATGACAAGTGGTTTACCGACGAGGATGACGCCACCCACCAGGAGCGCTTGTGGCAGACCGACTACATCATTTGGGCCAACTACGACGTTGCCGGCTGCGACCAGACAAGCGAGGTCGACGACCTGTCCACCAACTATCTGTCCACCCAGCTGATGCAGCTGATCGGCGCACCTCTCTCCGACTACCAGAAAGCGCACATGACGCTGCGCGAGTCGCTGCCCGCCATCAACTCCGTCGGCTACGAGGACGCCAGCCTGCGCTGGGCGCTCTCCTCCAACGTCACCGGTGACGACGACGCCGCCGCGGCTGCCACCAAGGCGCGCGAGGATTACGCCAAGATGCAATACTACGAGATGTTCCGCGACGGCAAGAACGTCTATACGGAGCACTTCCAGACCGAGGCCAACGAGACCGACCCCAACCTGGCGCCGGGCACGACCAAGATCAAATAGCGACTAGCTGCGAGTTCATAACTGAAACGTCTGTCCGGGCGGAGGCATATAAGGTTCCCTGCTCGGACAGTCCTGCGCAAGACGGGGGCCACATTAAGTGGCCCCCTTTGCGTGCGGAACTCGCGATGAACCTTATATGCCTCCGCCCGGACAGACGCCTTGTTGTTGGAGCGCGGCTTGCCATGGGGGCATCCGCTGAACATATATAAGTTGAAGGCCACATTAAGTGGCCTTCTTTGTATTCGGAAAGTGTGTCCCGGAATCTGCCTTCGGAATGGGACGCAGTTTCCGCTTGAGGGCCTGTCGGGAAAGCGCATCCCACTTCAAGAGTAAATTCCGGGTCGCACTTTCCGCTAAGGCTCTCAACCGGAAAGTGCATCCCATTCCAAGCCTTAATTCCGGGACATAGTTTCCGGACAAGACATCAACCGGAAAGTGGGGACCACTCTGAGCGCCGATTCTGGGACACACTTTCCGAAACCCCGCCCATCCGGAAAGCCCGTCCCGTTCTGAATACATCCGGGCATGGAATATCCGCTTATTAGGCCTTCCATCAATAAAGGGGCGCCCTCCCGGGCGGCGGGCTCGAAGTTCATCGCGAGTTCCGCACGCAAAGAAGGCCACTTAATGTGGCCTTCGTCTTGCGCAGGACTGTAGAGCAGGGAACTTCGTGCCCGCCGCCCGGGAGGGCGTTTCATTTAGAAGATGAACCTAGCGCTTATCCCTCCGGGACAAAAGAAGCGCGGCTATAAATGCGATGATTGCAAGTGTCAGCAACACCAAAAGCAACGTGAGCGTGTTGTCGCCTGTTGCCACCAGACCAAGCAAACCGGGCTTCTTGCTGTCAGCAGACTGCATGGGGATCTTCTCGCCATCGTCCTCGGCGGTGATTTCCCAGCGAATGGTCTTGTTTGCGTCGGCAACCTCGTTGCCCACCGACGTCGGGACACTTAGTTGCAAATTGAGCACCGTGCTGCCATCGTTCGTAAACGTTGCGACCTGCGTGGGATAGGCGAACACACTGCCCGGCGTTCCCGTCTGGAGCCAACCGGCAGACGCATCGCCCGCCGACGCCGTTAGAGTAATGGGCGACAGCAGGCGTGCCGTCTCGTGATCGACAACGGCACGCACAAACACGCGCACCTGGGACTTTACGCCCGTGGCACGAATCTCTATCTGCTGATCACGCACATCGCCAGGCATCAGATCTTTAAAGGCCAAAAACAGATCGGGCTCCCCCGAGGAGTCCGTCGCCCCCGAGACCGTCAGCTGACGCGCATTTCCGTCATAGGCAATCGCGGGAGTATCGGCAAACGCACGGGCGGGAACAGCGAGCGCGACCACGCAGAAAATGGCCGCGACCATGCAACGCAAGGAGCGCGCAACACCTTTACGAATCGGGAACGCCATACTTACGCACCTCCATGCGGCGGCACCAGCACGTCATTCTCGACCGAGCAACCCCATGCGTCGCGCACGGCCTCATCGGGCGTCGCCTGGACCGCCTGAGTGGAGATATCCACGACAAGATTGCGACCTTCGGTTGCCTTGAGCTCGGTAACCCTATTAATGAGCACGCCGGTTTCCGCGCCGGGAGCGACGGGCGACGTCCAGTAATAGAACCCGTCGCTCGCCTTAACCCAGTTATAAGCCGAGTTCGCGCCCGAGGCATCAGCCACGCTCCACGCAATCTCGTAATCCGCCTCACCCTTCGGCTCCTCCTTCGGCTCATCCCACAGGCGTGCGCCATCCTGGTCCTGCCAGTAGATATCCACTGCAGCACGAATATAGGCGGGCGCAGTACCCGTGTTCTTCGCCTTGACATCGCTTTTCACTTTGCCGTTGAGCGTTTCCTGAACCGATGGCGTCACCGACCCGATGCCGAACTGGTTGACCAGCACGCCCGCAACCGAAAGCCAGGCCAACGTGCCTGCCGTACCGGCCAGGAGGATAACCCCCACCAGCAAGGCGATGATGCGCTTGCGCTTGGACATGCTAATCCTCCTTCTTTGCTACGTTGCCGTTGCTCCAAACGTTATGGGCACGATCGCTGCCGTCGATCCATTTGTCGTTCACACGCGTGTTCGTGCAGGTGAACGTGGCGTCGTTCGCGCTCGAAGCAGCGGAGATGGTTGTCTGCGCCTTATCGCCCGGCTGCTTGCCGGGGACGCCGATCTGGCTGCTGTAGCGCCATGCCCACGCTGAGTCCTCCTCGACGGTGTAGATACCCGCCGGGACCGCAAGCTCGATAGCGCCGGAGTACCAGGTGGAACCGTCCTTCAGCTGCTCATCCGATGACACCGTTACCTCAACCGTGCGTTCCTCCAAGGCGTTGCCGTCCATGCCGGCCCGGGAAACCTTGAAGCGGAACGTCTTGCCCTTCGCCCAGCTATCCTGGGTTTGCTTGACGATCTTGAGCGTATGCGTAGCGGCGAAATCGAACACCGCATTGCCATCGCTCTGAGTGCCGTCGCCCGTGAGCTTGTAGTCCAAACGATTCGTCAGCTCAAACGAGCCCTCGCCTGAACCCGAACTGTAAAGCGAGACATACTTCCCGTTGACAGGCGCAGGAGTCTGGCCAGGAAGACCATAGCCCACGCGGTCAACGTGCACCGTCAGTTGCGTGCCCATGAAGGGCTTTGCAAAGCAAGCCTTGAACGGCGCCTTATCGCTCTTGTCATCTATCGTGTTCGCGGCATTGGGATCAAGCAACCACTTGAGCTGCCCGGTCACATTCTTAGGGCTCGCATCGTCCGACGTGTCGTTAGCGACGACCTTATACGTCACCGGATGCAAATCCATGTTGGCTGTAACCGGTTTACCCTTGAAGTCGCTCCACGCCACAGCTTTGTCGCCATTAACCCACTGCCACTCCAAGAACAACTCCTTCAAGCTGCTATCCGCTCGCTCGCCCAGGAATGCGACGATTGCGGAGTAGGCTTCGGGATCGTAGGCCACTTCCTTTGGCTCCATGACGGGTTCACCCTTGTCGTCATAGACCGGGTTGCCGTTCTCGTCCATCTTGGGCACCTTAACTGTCTGAACAAAGCCGGCATTGCCATCCTGGCCACGCAGAACACTCGTATCGTTCGGGTCTACCGTAGCGGTGTAGATGACGTTGCCTTCGGTGTCGTGATAGCGCACTTTAAGCGGCGTAGGCTTGTAGATCGCCGTGTATGTGACCTCTCGGAACGGCTCGTTGCCATCGAGGAAATAAGTCTTGTCCCCTGTCATAAGAGTGTAGCTATCGTTGCCCTTATAGTCGCGTGACCAGCCGACAAAGTCGTACTTGGTGCCGTCTTTGCCGACAACCTCAGTTACAGCTTTTACCTCCAGCGAAATTTGATCGCCAGAGTCGGTGCGCGAAAGATAACGCACGGAACCGGGGTCGTCCAGGTTGGTATCGATATTTGATTGGACATGCACCGGGCTGGTACGGTAAACCGGGTACAGCTCCATGGGGGCCTTGACCACCGTGTTTTTATCCACCATGGGAACGCCGTCCGACCAAACGACATACCCGCTGCCTTCCGCCGGCTTAGTTTCCGTCCAGCCTACGAAGGCATTGTATGCGTTCGTTGCGGCATCAATCTCGCCGACGTTATACGTAGGCAGCGGCATGCCACCCGTAAGGTTGCCGAGTCTATCGCCCTGCTGAGCAACTTTGCCATCCACATCTTTGGCATTGAGATGATACACGACCGCCAACGGCGAATAGTACGCCACAAATGTATAGGCCCCGCCGGGTTCCACCTGATGAGAATACGAGTTATCGCCGTTAGGTTCGATGTCTTCAACTTCGCCATTCGGAAGCTCGATCTCAACCTTCTGCAACTTATACAGCTCACCGCCTGCTTTATAAACCGGAGTCGTGACGTCAGGGGTCACCGTTGCCGTAGCAGGGTCGGTGCCCGCGTTGATAACGGGATCGATGTCGTACCTAGGCACATTGACCTTGTCCGTGCCCTTAAAACCGGCGCGATACAGGTTGGTGGTGTACCTAACATCGTACTTCGCGTACACCGGATAGGCATCCTGCCACTGGGTGACCTTAAAATCTGGTTTCACCAGATACGGTTCGGCCTTATCCGGGTCAGAAGTGGTGAAGGAATCGCCCTCGACATCGTAGATATACTTCCAGACGTCAGAACCCTTCTGGACCTCGGCGGTCGAAATCCAGCCCAGGAACTTATAGCCCGGCACCGCCATCTCCGCATCGGTCGGAGAGGCTTCGAGTGTCAGGGGGCTCTCATACGATCCCTTCTCACCATCTTCTGGCGTTTCGGCCACTTTAACCGACTTATTAACATGCGGGTAGTAATACGTGAACGTCGGATCCGCCCCGTTCACCTTGGTCTGCAGCAAGTTACTCTCATAGCGCCGCGTGGCAGTCCTCACGACATTATCGCCCTTGTTGTAGAAATTAACGTCCGTGGTAATCATCGCGCGAACGTAGTACTTCTTATCTGTACGCACCATGCTCTTGATGGGATTTTTCACATATGTCCAATATTCACCATCGCGCTCAAGCGTCCAGAAATTCAGGCGATAGCGATCATTCACCGGTTTGACCGTTACGTTCAGCGAAGCCGAAGTCCAAATATCGCTTAGCGTTGCAGCGCCTGGAAAATCGGTATCGGCATAGAGGTTTTTTAGAGTATCGGCTCCCGTATCGTTTTTAACGTTGTGCGAGTACGCGTTAAGGGGACTCACGACAAGGGTTTCCTTCGTGAAGCGCGTGCCACACGTTTCATAACTATCCTTTATACCGTGGTCAACATGCTCCGGGCCCCAGTGGACGACGTTTTCACGCACGAAGGTACTACCGACGTTTTCCTCAAAGGGCGTTTGATAGCGATTCCAAACGGAACAAAGTAGCTTGCTGTCCGTAAACTCATGGTTGGTATAAGCCCGAACGTAATAATCCACTCGGTACTCAAAGCGGGCGATGTAGGTATGTGGCACAGTTAGATCGACATCGGCAGGGAGTGTGTAGCTGGGGTCACGGCTTACGCGCACCTCGAGCGGGGCATCCTCGGTCCCCTTGTTTTCATACCAACCCAGGAAGCGGTAGCCATCGGGCAGCGAGCCGCCTTCGGACAAGGGCTTGTTGTCCACGCCGCGCACCTGCACCGTGTAAACGCTGGCCCCATCCTCGGCAGTCTGGACATCGACATGAGTGTTGCCCACGTCGACACGCTGGGTCGCATCTTCAAGCCCATCCTGCTCATTACCCTCGAACACCGTCATGATGTTCGAGACGTAGTCGCTGTACACCGGATAGAAATCGGTCGGGCCAAGCACGGTGATCTCGGTGCCGGCAGGATAGAACGCACCGGCGTTTTTAAGCGCGGCAAGCTCAGGCGAGGTGATGGCCGCGTAACCGCCATGCATCCCGGCATCGCCGCTCGGCTGCGTCGTCCAACCGATAAAGGTGGCGCTGGCAGACAGAGCGCCGCGGTCCGCAGGGGCAACCGGCGTTAAACCAACACCATAGCGATACCAGTCCGTCGACTTGTCATGCGCAGCGCCGCTCTGCCACGCGAGCGTCTCGCCCTTGACGTTATAGAACAGCACCTGCGCCTCGTACGAAGCAATAAACAAGTCGTTGCCCTTAAAGGCCTTGGCCCCCTTCGCGTTATCGGCGGTATAGGTCGACGTTTTCTCGTGCGCTTCGTTCTTCTGGACCTGCTTGCCAGCCTTAACGGCATCAGCATCGGTCTTGCCGTTAAACCAGGCGTTATCGGCATCGATACGGTTCACATTGACTCCGGTCTCGCGGAACCAGCCCATGAAGCGATAACCGCCGTTGGCATCGGTCAAGCCCTTGGGCTTTGCGGAGGTATCCTGCCTAAACGTCACCGATGTATCGCCCTGGGCCAAGCCCTGAGCCGTTCCCGCCAGCACGGCGCTCACGGCAAAGGCATACGGGTCCGAGGTCGCCTGATCAATACCAAGTTTGGTTGCCTCGATGGTCGCGGTACCCGCACCGGGAAAATCGATCGTCGCCTTAACGCTCTGGCCATGCACGGGAATCTTCAGCTTGTAATCCATCGCCCACTCATTGGTGTGCTGGCCACCCAGGGCATCGTCGTTGGCGGTCGAGCGCATGGTGCCGGCACAAAAATCGTAGTCGTGCTCCTCCCACAGCTCACGCGTGGTGTAGCGCTCGTCGTCCCATGGACCATAGCTGTCGCCCTTGGTGGTACCATCGCCGCCAAACGAAGGGATCTTTTTCTTAGCCGCGGTACCCTGGCTGCTGCCTTTTAGGCTCACGCTCGGCTTAAAGTAGCACTCGGTGACCGTGGCATCATCCTTGTTGGCACGCGCGGCAATGCCGCCCAGGTTCACATCGTTTTGAATGATGGGGATCACGGCGATAGGATTGTACTGACGCGAGCTCAAGTCACCCGCAAAATGGCTTCGAACGAGCTCGTTGCCCTTTTCGGTTAGAATACGACCCGCCAAGCCACCCGTCCACGCACGCGTCACGGCAACGACGCCCACGTACGACGCGGCATAGCTGTAGCACTGCGCCGTCGAGAAGCAGTCGATAATCTTGGCGTTACCCGCCATGCAGCCCACAAAACCCGAGGCATACACGTTGTTGCCGCCCAATGCGCCAATGGCCACGTCGTACTTATTGGTGACGTCGGTCATGCCCTTCTCGGCAATCGAGCCGTCGTCCTTACGCGTCGGCGTCACGCGGCAGTACTCAATCGTCGAGTTCGTAACGTAGCCGGCAAACGCCGCCATATACAGACCCTCACCGCCGAGCGCCTGCACGCCCGAGGTCGCATTGTTGACGGCACGGCCGCCACGGACCTCGCAGTTGTAGAGGGTGCAGCCGTCGAGCTCGCCGGCGATGAGACCGCCCTCAAAGCCTGCGTTGGTAATGAGGTTGAGGGCGTTGTTGGCGCAGGTCACGTGCAGCGTGCTTTCCATGACCATAACGTTTTCGAAGCGCGTATTGACGGCCTTGCCCACGATAATGCCGCCGCGGAAGTCCGCCCACACGTTGGCGTCCTTAACCAGGAAGTTTTTGATGGTGGCACCGTTGGTCTCGGCAAAAAATCCCGTATCGCGCTCGGGGTCAAAAGCGTCTTTATCGTAGTTCAGGCCCTCAACGGTGTGGTTTTGACCATCGAACACGCCCTCAAACGGATGCTCCTTGTTGCCAAACGACAGATGCTTAACAGTGTTTGCAACGATGGCTTTCATGTCGTCGCTGTCGAGCTCAATGTCGTTATCGAGATAAACGTGCCAGCCGGACGTATCGCGCTCGCGCGACAGCGCCACATACAACAAAAAGTCAGCCTCGTTTTTGATGTGGAATTCGTTTTTGTTCTCGGGCACGTCCTCGGCATGCACCACCGTTGGCAGCGCCATAACGCAGCAAAGGACAATCGCTGCGACGGCAACCAGCCTGCTAAGCATACCCCGGTTCATGTTCTTGATCTTCATAGGCTAGTTCGCCTCCGGCCAACCCACAACGTCAAGTACGTCGAGGGCGGTATCGCTTGCCTGCTGGTTTTTGGCCTGCACGGCCTGAACATCGATATCGAGCCTGAATGAGCCGCCGCGCGCGGCATCGTGGTAGTCGCCCACAAAGCGCAGCGAGTCCATGAGGCTTTCCGTCATGACGCCGGGGTCGAGCGTGCCGCCACGCCCGGCCAATCCGCGGTAGTAGTACCACCCATCGCCGCCGTCGATCCACGGGGACCCCTCGCCCACATTCACATGAAACGCAACGTTGCCCGAGGCATCCGCGCACGAGCCGTCTGGTGCCACCGACGCCATACGCAGGCGCGCGCGAACGTACTCAGGCTGCGCGCCGGCGTTCTCCACGCGTACAATGCGGCTGATGTCAGAGCCCCCGGCCTTGGTGTCGGGATAGTCCCCGCGCTCGTTGGCCTCAAACGGAATCTCCTCGCCCCGCTCGGTGAGGGTGTATTCGCAGACTCGTACCTTCACGCTGCCAAACGATAGGACGTTGTTCGCCGGAACCATATCAACGGTAAAAGCCAGCGTGCCACACATGCACGCCAGGGCCAACAGCGCAATCGCGGCAAGCGCCGAGGTGCGTTTCTGATTGTCGGAAAGATTGTTGAGCATTACGTTCGCCAATCGTCGATAAAAAGGGGGACCGAGATCCCAGCCCGAATATAGGGGTGGGGGCGGGCCGGGATCTCAGTGGGGGGATTAAGCCTGAGCCTGAGTCTTAGCCCATTCCTTGGCCTGCTTAAGGGCATTCTGCGCGTCAGCATTTTCACCCTGCTCGGTGCCATTCTGGCCCGCGCCAAAGATGTAGGCAAAGACCGTCATCGTGGGAGCCTGTTTCGGGTCAGTAGTAGTCTCGACAACATCGGTGTTGTTCATGGCAGAGGGAATCGTCACGGCAGTGAAAAGCTCATCGGTATAAACGTCCTGCGCTGCTTTGTTGGCTTCGAGCTTTGCAGGCAGGTTCTCTGCGGCAGAGTTCTTGGAGTACATAAACAGACCGCTCACGTACTGGTTGCCAGAGTTGTCAGATTGGTTGGTCTTGACTTGACCCTCAACGGGCTTCCAATTCGTATTTTTGAGCGTAAAGTACGGGGTCTTTTCAAGGCTGGTGTCAGGCTTGACGATGGCATTCTTTACGTAAATGAATACGTATGCATCATCAGAGCCAGCCTTGATGCCGACATTGGGGTTCTTGGCCACAGTGGCGCCAGGAACCATCTTGGAGTTGGCAACCCACTGGGTCTCGAACAGGTAGGCCTTTTCAGTGTTCGGATTATCGGGGTCCGGTTTCTCGGGATTGGTCGGATCAGGCTTGTTTTCCGGGTGGCCAAAGCTACCCACCGTGAACACGTTGTCAATGTGCTCCTGCGCCGTCAGCCATGCATAGGTACCCACACCGGCGGCCATCACCAACAGCAGCAGGGCGGCAATGATGCCGTAGCGCTTTTTCTTCTTGTTTTCCATCGTTCTCTTCCTTTCGAAAATCGACTTCCCCGGCAACGGCCCTTGCCGTTGCCGACACCTCTCCCCTGCCGCTATGAACGCCGCTCCCTCGCATGCGCGCGGGCATGCTTGCCCGCAGGCTCGTCGGGAACCACCCGATCGAGCACTATCGACGCCGCGACCAGCAGCGCCAGAACGGCCACCACAACAAGCAAACCGGGCATCGTCGTGCAATATGCGTTAACGAAGCCCAGGTAAGGGACACAAAAAGAGACAGTGCCGATCACGCGTGAAAAAGGCGTCTGCTCGGCATCGTGCATGATGGTTCCATCTGTATTTTTGTTTGCGATTCCCTGCGTGCCGATCGTCTGCGCGGCAGGGTCGATCTCGTACACCTGGTGCGTCACCACGGCGCCGTCCGATCGGTAAAAGGTTGCATTGTCGCCCACGGTAATATCCGTTGGCTCAACCTGGCGGACAAACACCATGGAGCCAACGGGAAGATCGGGTTCCATAGAGCCCGAAAGCACAGCAAAGGGCATGTATCCAAATGCGCGAGGCACAAAAGAAACAACGGCAAGGGCTATGACAAGCGCGAACGCCAAGCTACTCAAAAGTGCAATAAATCGTTTGAGTCTACGCGCAGCCAAAGTGATAATTCATCCCCCTTGAGGACCTATTCGACCCATCCAAAGGTCAGCAAGTTTCAACAGGAACCGCAAGGCGCTTGAAAAGTGAGTCCGAAATAAGCCAATTTGGAATCTTTTCGTAATAAAAACATAGCGATGTGCTACACATTTTTCAATGTTTTGTCGCTAAATGCTACCTATTTTGGCGTAAGTGGTCATTTATCACAAATAGTCTGTTTTATCCAATATCTGTGACTAACCCCCTACGCAACTTCCCCATAGAGGGATCATTTTTTTGCGAAACTAAAATAATGGTACCCCCCCACATTAAAACAAACTGCTGGAAGCGCCATTTATTTCCGACCCCTTTTACTAGAGTTTTATGACAACCTCATGTAGTTCGCAGCCCATAACCCTCTGAAAACCGTGCCCCAGAATTCCCGTCCGGAGTGGGATGCAGCTTCCGCTTGTGGCCCCGTTGGGAAGCCGTATCCCGCTTCGATCACAAATTCCGGGTCGCACTTTCCGCCAAGACCCTCAACCGGAAACTACATCCCATTTCTCGACCGAATGCTGGGATGTAGTTTCCACAGAGCCCTTCACCGGGAAACCGCATCCCATTCCAAAGGCAAATTCCGGGACGCAGCTTCCGCAACTCCATCCATCCGGAAATCCCATCCCACTCCGCACGCATCCGGGCATAGAGCAATCAGCTTATTAGGCCTTCCATCAATAAAGGGGCGCCCTCGTGTCACGAAAAAAGCCTCGAGAACTTCGAGGCTTTCACATTTGTATTGTTTTGCACGAAGGACCACGAACGGCGAAGCTACTCTCCCAGCACGGCCTTCTTGGCGGCTGCAGCCATGTTGTCCAGGTCTTCCTTGGTGGGATGGTCCTTCGCGGCAACCCAGTTGTCGAGCAGCATCTTAAATCGGGCGTTTTCGGGATCTTGCTCGAGCATGGCCTCGTAGCGCTGCTTGACCGCGGGGCCCATCTTGCCCTGGCACATCGCCCAGCCCGCAAGCTCGGCATCCCCAGCCAAATTGGAAGTTACGCGGTCGATAATCTGCTGATAGTAGCTCTGGTCGGCGCCAAAACCGCAGGTGCCAAACAGGAAGACGCGCTTGCCGTGCAAGGCGGAGAGCAACGCCGCGACCGAAGGTGTGCACGCGCCCTTGTCGCACCAAAAACCGACGAGCACCGTGTCGGCCGCGCAGGCGCCCTGCGCCTCGAGCGCAACCTGATCTGCGTCCGCATCGTCGCTCAACGCCGCGGCGTGGACAAACTCAACGCCCGCAGCCTGCAGAGTGCGCTTGATCGCACCCGAAACCATCCTGGTATTACCGCTCTTGCTGTTAACCACCAAAGAGCACGTCATAGTCACGTTGCCTCGTTTCCCCCAAAACTAAAGCCACTAATGCAATTTATTAGATGAATATCTTAGTACTTACGTGACAGATGTAAACCACCGTCTGTCGATTGATTCATTTGCCCCACGGCCGCGCTCACTGGGCAAACTGGCTGCAGTAGAGCTCGGCGTAGAAGCCGCCTGCCGCTAGCAGCTCGTCGTGCGTGCCGCGCTCGATAATCTCGCCGTCGCGCATGACCAGAATGCAGTCGGCGTTGCGGATGGTGCTCAGGCGGTGCGCCACGACAAAGCTCGTGCGACCGGCCATGAGCTCGTCGAATGCCGCCTGCACCTGCAGCTCGGTGCGCGTATCGATGCTCGAGGTCGCCTCATCCAGCAGCAAGATAGCCGGGTCGGTGAGCATAACGCGCGCAATGCACAGCAGCTGCTTTTGGCCCTGGCTAAACGTACCGCCGTCCTCGCCAATCACCGTGTCGTAGCCGCCTGGCAGCTGCACGATAAACTTGTGCGCGTGCGCGCGCTTGGCGGCTTCGATGACCTGCTCGCGCGTGGCGCCTGGACAACCGTAAGCAATGTTGTCCGCCACCGTGCCCTCGAACAGCCACGTATCCTGCAACACCATGCCAAAGGCGCGGCGTAGGCTCGCGCGCGTGTAGTCACGCGAAGACCGACCATCGACCATGATGCGGCCGGCATCGATATCGTAAAAACGCAGCAGCAGATTGATGAGCGTTGTCTTTCCGCAGCCCGTGGGACCGACCAGGGCAAAGCGCATGCCGGGCTTGGCCTCGATGCAGATATCCTGCAGCAGCTTGCGGTCGGGCACATAGCTAAAGTCCACATGCTCAAAGGTCACCTCACCCTGCGGGGCGGCAAGTTCCACGGCGTCCGATGCGTCGGGCTCCTGCTCGCGTGCATCGAGCAGCGCGAACATGCGACGCGCCGAGGCGTACGCGGTCTGGATCTGCGTAATGACGTTGGTAACCTCGTTGAACGGCTTGGTGTACTGGTTGGCATAGGACAGGAAAATCTGCACGCCGCCCACCGTAAGCGCCGCCGGCACGCCCGTGATCACGCCCACGCAGCCGATCACAGCAACCACGGCATAGATGATGTTATTGATAAAACGCGTACCGGGGTTGGAGAGCGAACCCATAAACTGCGCACGCTCGCCCGCGGTGTAGAGCTCGGCATTGAGGGCGTCGAAGCGCTGCTGGGCGTTGGGGCCATAGGCAAACGCGTCCACGAGCTTCTGCTCGCCTACGTACTCCTCGATATGACCACCCAGTTGACCCTGAATACGCTGCTGGGCCGTAAAACTCTTGTTGGAAAGCTTGGCAATAGCACCGGCTGCAAAAATGGAAAGCGGCGTGACGAGCACCACCACGAGCGTCATGGTCAGGTTGATGGAAAGCATAAACGCGAGCGTGCCCACGATGGTAATAACACCGGTGAAGAGCTGCGTGAAGCCCTGCAGCAGACCGTCGCCCACCTGATCGACGTCGTTGACCACGCGGCTCATAAGGTCGCCGTGGGCGTGGCTGTCGATAAAGCTGAGCGGCATGCGGCTGAGCTTGTCGCTCGCCTCCACGCGCATGTCACGCACCGTCTCGTAGGACAAGCGGTTGACGCAGTAGCCCTGCAGCCACTGGAAGGCCGCGGCGCCCACCACAACGAGCGCGAGTTTGGTAACGAGTGGCAGCAGCGCATCGAAGTCCACCCGCCCGGCGGCGACGATAAGATCGATGCCCTCACCAATGAGAATGGGCGTGTAGAGCTGCAAGATCACCGAAACGGCGGCGCTCACAAACGACGCCGTAAACGAGACGCGGTGCGGGCGAACATAGCCCAGCAGGCGGCGGGTCACCGCGCCCACGGGATAGCGCTCGGGGTAGCCGGGCTGGCGCGGACCGTCGCCCAGGTCGTTGAGGTTATCGTTACCGGACACGTTGGCCGTCATCGTGGCGACCGAACCGGAGGAAGTGTACGGATTCATTTAGCAGCCCTCCTTTGCGCAGACGGATGCGGGGGCGGCCGGAGCGGATGCGGGCACCGCGCTCCCCTGCTGGCCCTCGAGCTCCTCGCGGCGCAGCTGCGACTGGCAAATCTCGCGATAGAGCTGACATGTCGCGTAGAGCTCGTCATGCGTGCCCAGGCCCGCGACCGAGCCGTGGTCGAGTACGCAGATCATGTCGGCGTCGCGCACGGTCGAGACGCGCTGGCTCACAATCACCGTCGTGAGCGGCAGCCCGCCCGCGGCGGCACCGCGCATGCTTCGTTCGCGAATGGCATGGCGAAGCGCCGCGTCGGTCTTAAAGTCGAGCGCCGAGGCAGAATCGTCCATGATCAGAACCTGCGGCGAACCCACCAAGGCACGCGCGATAGTCAACCGCTGGCGCTGGCCACCGCTAAAGTTCTTTCCGCCCGCCTCGACCGGGGCATCTAAGCCCTGGGGCTTGTTGTGTACGAACTCGCTTGCCTGCGCCATATCGAGCGCCGCCCAGAGCTCGTCGTCGGTCGCGGCTTCATCGCGCCAGTTCAGGTTGCTGCGAATAGTGCCGCTCACCAGCGACGCACGCTGCGGAACGGTCGCGACCGCATGGCGCAGTTGGTCGAGTGGCCAAGCGCGCACGTCGGCGCCCATCACGCACACGCTGCCGGTGCTCGCGTCGTACAGGCGCGGGATAAGCGAGACGAGTGTGGACTTACCACTGCCCGTACCGCCAATAATGCCGAGCGTCTTGCCCAGCGGGAGCTCCAGGGTCACATCGTTGACGGCATTTGCCGCGCCCGCGCCAAACGAAAAACTCGCATGGCCAAAGCTCACCGCGGAGACTGGAGCAGCACCACCCGCCAGTTCGCCCGGCTCGGGCAGCGCGACCAGCTCGTTGTCCTCGTCGGTGATGCTCGGCACGCAATTGAGCACCTCATTGATGCGCGACGCGCTGGCACTCGCCTTGGTAAAGACAACGACCAGGTTGGCCACGTACACGATGGAGGTGAGGGTCTGCGTCATATAGTTCACAAACGCCATGACCTGGCCCTGCGTAAGCTCACCCACGTTGACCTGGATGCCGCCCACCCACAGGATGGCGCACACGCCCAGGTTCATCACCAAAAACGTTACGGGGTTGAGGACCGACGAGAGCTTGCCCACCGCGATGGCGGTATGGGCCTGGTCATCGGCAGCTTGGGCAAAACGCTCGCGCTCGTGGTCTTCGCGCACAAAGGCGCGGACCACGCGGGCACCCGAAAGCCCCTCGCGGCAAATGAGCGCAATGCGGTCGAGCTTTGCCTGCAGCTGCCTGTAATACGGAATGCAGCGCGCCATGACAAACCAAAACACCAAGCCAATGGCGGGCGTGCAAATCAAAAAGATCATGCCGAGCTTAAGGTCGATGGCAAGGGCCGCGCACATAGAGCCCACCGCCAAGAAGGGCCAGCGGATGAGCATGCGCACGCCCAGCGCCACGGCAAGCTGCACCTGGTTGACGTCGTTGGTGATGCGGGTGATAAGCGAGGGCGTGCCAAAGCGGTCGAGCTCGGCATAGCTCAGCTTATTGATGTGCTCGTAGAGCGCGCCGCGAATGTCGGTGCCCATGCCCTGCGAGGTGAGCGCCGCCATCTTTTGGCAGACGAGCGTAAACGAAATGCCGATCACAGCCATGGCGCCAAGCAGCATACCGTAGTGGACGACGGCGTTGACATCGTGTACGCCAATACCCTTATCGATCATCTGGGCAATCACGAGCGGCGTAAGCAGGTCAAAGATCACTTCGATCAGCTTGCACGCAGGGCCAATCACCATATAGCGGCGAAACTTGCCACCAAAACGCCTGAGCAGCTCAATCATGTATAGGCGCTCCCTATCATCATCTCTCTTCAATCTGATTCATGATAGTACGGAGAGCCCTGGAGATGCGTAAGCAACTCGTTACAGATGTAAGGGCGACGTTCGCTAGCGCCCAAGGCATGTAGCAGCCGATGTTTTGGCAACGCCAGCGAGCGGCATAACGCCAGGGATTCAATTATCAGATAAATGTGACCCTTCAGGCGGTTTTGGTCGGCTACCCGCGAGTGCCGGCAGGGCGCTTGGTAGTCGCGCGATCCCGCAGGCGAAGCCGAGGACCAGCGAGACACCAAGCGCCCTGCCGGCACTCGCGGGTAGCCGCGGCACCAAAAAGCGCCTGCGCACTCGATGGATTCGGATGCCCGACAGAGGCTCCTTATGGCTGCTTCCTTCCGGACCTGACCAGATTCGGAACATGTCGTCATCCGAACCCATCGAACGCGCTAGGCGCTCGGTATATCTTACCCGCTCTCGCTCGCCACGGCAAGATAGCTAGTTTGGGACAGGGCTTTTTTGACTACTTTTTGGCTATCCAAGCTAAACCGAACGATCATTTTACTAGAGTCGGCCGAGGTCGTAGGATCGAGCGGCGGATTCACCGGCGCAGATGAGGTTGGTTATGGCTTCCTGGGAATCGAGCGCCAGCTCAAGGCCCATGGGTCTGCGACAGACTGGCAAAACCAGGTCGATGCCCTGCCCATACACCGCATCCAGGTTGTCAGCACGACCGCCCACGACAGCGGCTACCGACTTGCCATATCGCTTGGCGCGACGCGCCACGCCCACCGGTGCCTTACCGGCGGCGGATTGCTCGTCCATATTGCCCTCGCCTGTAATGACCAGGTCGACATCACGCACGCGCTCATCAAACCCCACGAGATCGAGCACCGTCTCAACGCCCGAACGCAACTCCGCCCCGAGCGCCAGCAGCGCGGCACCCAGGCCGCCAGCAGCACCGGCACCGGGCACGCCGAGCACCGAGCCAAATGTCCGTGCACCCTCGGGCACGCGCAACAACCCCTGAGCCCGCGCCCCGGTAATCGCTGCATCGAGCAGGCGGCCGTAGCCGACCATCCAGCTGTCGTACCTGCTCAGCACCTCGGCATCACCCGTCGGCAGACCCTTCTGCCCGCCAAACACCGCCAGTGCGCCTCGACGCCCCACGAGCGGATTCTCGACATCGGAAAGCACGATGATACGCGCGCCATTCAGCGCCCGAAGCGCCGGTGCCAAATCGATACTCGTCACGTGTTCAAGGCCCGCGAGACCGGGGGCGATATTGCAGCCACACTCATCGACAAGGTGGGCGCCCAGCGCCTGCAGCATGCCGGCGCCACCGTCGTTGGTGGCACTGCCGCCCAGACCAATATAGATAGTCTTTGCACCCGCGCGAAGCGCACGAAGCATCAGTTCGCCCACGCCATAGGTTGTGGCCGCCAACGCCGCCGACTCCGTGCAAGGTGAATACCCAATACCCGCCGCCTCGGCCATCTCGATGACCGCGGACTCGTGCTCGCCGTCCACCAGCATCCGGGCAGACACGCGGTCGCCCAAGGGACCTGCAACCTCGCAGGTTGAAAGCTCGCCACCGCGTGCGGCGATGGCGTCGAGCGTTCCCTCGCCACCATCTGCCAGCGGCAAAGCGCCCAGCTCGGCATCGGGCCACACACGGCGCACGCCTTCGGCAACGGCCTCCTCCGCCTGCGCACTCGACACGCTGCCCTTGAAGGAGTCGATCGCCAGCAGCACACGGCGGGGCCGCCGCTGCACGGGGCCAAAGTCGACCGTCTCGTCGGTGAGATCTCCAACACCCGCGAGCGCCTCGGCGTGAGACGCATGCGCCTCAAGGTTCAAACCGCAACCGACGCCGTCGACACCGCGCAGGCCAGCAAAATAGCTGCTCAGCACTTCACGGCACTCGCCTGCCAGCACGCCGGCGGTCACATTAAACCGATGGTTCAGGCGCGAATCGGCATTGAGGTCGTACAGCGAACCCAGCGCGCCCGCCTTGGCATCGGTCGCGCCATACGCGCAACGCCCCACGCGCGCGTTAACCATAAGCCCCGCGCACATACAGCAGGGCTCGAGCGTCACGTAGACCGTGCAATCGGAAAGGCGCCAGCGTCCAAGCGTCTGAGCGGCGGCACACAGGGCCAAAAATTCGGCATGCGCCGAAGGATCCTGGTCGAGCTCGCGGCGATTATGCGCCCTCGCGACAATCTCGCCCGCGCGCACTACCACGGCACCAATCGGTACCTCGCCCACCGCAGCGGCGGCGCGCGCCTCCGCCAGCGCCTCGCGCATGAACTTCTCGTCGATTTCGGTGATCGTCATCGTTCGCCTTCCCTGTTGCAAATTCAAAACGATGCTATCATTACGACTCACGGAGAGATGGCAGAGCGGTTGAATGCGGCGGTCTTGAAAACCGTTGAGCGCGAGAGCGTTCCGGGGGTTCGAATCCCCCTCTCTCCGCCACCTTAGTGATTCACCGGCGTCATGGTGCGCTCAAACAGCGCATCGACCACGTCGGCTATCTCGGGTCGACGCTCAAGATCGTGACCCGACTCCCACCAATTTGTGAACAGTCGAATAATGCCACCGGCGATAAACTCCGATGTCGTCTCGAGCGAAACGGGCGCCAGGGCATCTTCGGCAAGCGAGCTCATCACACGCTCGCGGATGGAACGCGCAATGCGGTCGCAAATCATGCCGGTCAGCATGCCCGACATGCTGCTGGCCAAAAGGTTATCCATGAGCTGCTCATGCGCCAGAATCATATTCATGGCATCGTCAAAGACCTCATGGCGAAGCGCCCGTACGTCATCAAGCGGCTCCGCGTCCGCTGCATCGGTCCGGTTTTGCGGCAAGCCCGTCATAAGCTCATCGATATAGAAGGCAAAGTAATCGTTTTTATCGCGAAAATGCTTATAGAACGTCGTGCGGCGAATCAGGGCCCGGTCGCAAAGCATGGCAACCGTCAAATCCTCAAACCGATGCTCTTCCAAGAGCTCGGTAAAAGCATCGAACAGGGCACGATAGGTTTTCTTGATGCGAAGGTCCATCCATATCGCCATCCTCAAGGTGTAGACAGCATTCCTTAATTTGTCGCATATCTTACACCTGTACCACCCGTTCCATATTGGCGGCCCCTCCTTGGCGGAAACATAACGCTTACCGGAAAGTTCGGTATCGCCAAAGGTTGCGGGTATACTAGTAGCGTTACACCAACGGCAGCCGGCGCAAAACGCCGCTGCCATTCGAAACGGAGACATCATGCTTCCCGTCATCATCGGTATCGTTGTTGTCGTTGTGATCGCCAGCGCCATCGCCGGCATCTACAACAACATGGTCACCAAGCGCAATCGCATCGATAATGCCTGGCAGAACATCGACACGCAGCTGCAGCGCCGCAACGACCTGATCCCTAACCTGGTCGAGACCGTCAAGGGCTACGCCAAGCACGAGCAGGACACGCTCGCCGCCGTAGTCAACGCGCGCAACGCCGCCGTGAGCGCCACCACCCCCGAGGCCAAGATGGAAGCGGACAACGTGCTGACCGGTGCGCTGCGCCAGCTCTTTGCCGTCGCCGAGGCCTACCCCGACCTTAAGGCAAATACCAACTTTACGCAGCTCCAGTCCACGCTCGAGGACACCGAGAACAAGGTGAGCTACGCGCGCCAGAGCTACAACGATTGCGTGCTCAGCTACAACAACGCCATCCAGACGTTCCCGGCTGTTATCTTTGCCGGCATCTTCCAGTTTAAGGAGCGCCAGGGCTTCGAGGCCGCCGAGGCCGCCCGCCAGGCACCAACCGTCAAGTTCTAACAATCACGGCCGAGTCTTAAGCCAGTTCATCAACCCTTTGGGGTCCAAGGCACAAACCTTGGGCCCTTTTCTTATCCACGCACAACGCGCGACCAAACAAAAAGCGCGGCCTAAAAGGCCGCGCACCATATTCAATTCAGCCAAGTAATCCCCTGTCGCGACAGCGCCGAGCCGCAGGGCAGAGAGCAAGTTCCCTCCCAGCGCACTCCGCAGGACGCAAGAAGCCCTCGCCGCACGAAGTGCGCAGCGAGGACTTCTTGCATGTCCGAGGACGCGCTGGGAGGGAACTTGCTCTCTGCCCGGACGTGCTCGCCAAGAGCTGTAAGGCAGCTTATGCGACGGTGTAAACCCAGTTGTGCTTATCCTCGACAGCACCGGACTGAATACCAGTCAGGGTCTCGCGAAGCTTCTTCATCACGGGGCCGATCTCGGTGCAGCCAGCCGGGAAGGTCACGGTCTCATCGGCACCGTAGACCTTGTTGTCGATCTCGCCCACCGGGGAGATGACGGCAGCGGTGCCGCACAGGCCGCATTCCACAAAGGTGCCGGCCTTGACCTCGGCCCACTCGACGGGACGCTGGTCGACGGTCATGCCCAAATCCTCGGCAACCTGAACGAGCGAGCGACGGGTGATGGAGGGCAGGATGGAGTCGGTGTGCGACTGAGGAACGACGAGGGTGCCGTTCTCCTTCACGAACAGAACGTTCGCGCCACCGGTCTCCTCGACATAGGTGCGGGACTCGGAGTCGAGATACAGGTTCTCGGCATAACCCTCGCGATGGGCCTCCATCGTGGGCTTGAGGGACATGGCGTAGTTCAGGCCGGCCTTGATATTGCCGGTGCCGTGCGGTGCGGCGCGGTCGTACTCGGAAACGCGCAGCTTGACGGGCTTGAGGCCGCCCTTAAAGTACGGACCGACCGGGGTCACGAGAATGCGGAACGTGTACTCAGGAGCGGGAGCCACGCCGATCACGTCACCGGAGCCGATCATAAACGGACGCACGTACAGGGTCGCACCAGAACCGAAGGGCGGAACCCAAGCGGCGTTGGCAGAAACGACCTGCTTGACGGCCTCAACAAACTTATCCTTGGGGAACGGGGGCATCTCGAGGCGCTGGGCAGAGTTATACATGCGCTCGGCGTTCATGTCGGGACGGAAGCAGACGATGCTGCCGTCCTCGGCGGTGTAGGCCTTCAGGCCCTCAAAGACCTCCTGGCAATAATGGAAGATGCCGCCGCACTCGGAGACATGCAAGGTGTGGTCGGTGGTCAGGCCGCCCTCGTCCCACTCGCCGTCCTTCCAATGAGCCTCGTAGCTGTAATCGGTCTTCATGTAGCCAAAGCCGAGGCTACCCCAATCGATATCCTTCTTCTCGACAGTCATATGTCGCTCCTTACATACACAGTTGCATACTCGCGAACTCGCACGCAAGGACCGAGGCCGACCGCGTCGCAACGTCGCACGCCCGGAGCGTAGAGCCGGACGGGACACGCGAACGGCATCAAAGCCAATGGCACGTCGATTCGCATGCACGAGATTGTACTCCGCACGCGCGTCGGATAAAACGTTTTTCTTTAACTAACTAAAGTATTTTCATTTGACCGAAATCAGAACCACCCTTAAAAAGGGTGGTTTGCTCTTAGGGTATAACCCACGGGCCCCGGGCTCGCGTCTAAAGGCGCGGGCCCGGACTTCGTCCAGGCCTAGTGCATCTTGACCCGTGGCGCGCCGGTCGAACCGGCAGGATCACCCCCTCTTGAAGGGGTCCTCGTACTCCTTCACGCTCAGCTTGTCCAGCGCGATGTCGTGGGACTCCTGCTCCCTGATGTACTTGGCGATCGTCGCCTCGTTCAGGCCGACGGTGGACACGTAGTAGCCCTCCGCCCAGAACTTCCTGTTGCCGAACTTGTACTTGAGGTTGGCGTGCCTGTCGAATATCATCAGCGAGCTCTTCCCCTTCAGGTAGCCCATGACGCTCGCGACGCTGTACTTCGGCGGGATCGCCAGCAGCACGTGCACGTGGTCTGGCATCAGGTGCCCCTCGATTATCTCGATCCCCTTGTACTCGCACAGCTTCCTGAGGATCTCCCCTATGTCGCTCCTGATTTGGTTGTAGATCACTTTGCGCCTATACTTCGGCGTGAACACGATGCGGTACTTGCACATCCACTTCGTGTGGGAAAGGCTGTAGGCCTTCTGGGCCATGGCGACCACCCCTTCGACTCGAATTCTTGACGGCCTGAACAATCGTCAATATCGGTCGGAGGGGTGGCTTTGTAAAGCCGTTTGTCTCCACCCGCGTAGCGGGTGGTTTAAAGCTGGCCGCTGCGCGGCCAGCAGACTAAAGTCTTGAACTAAAGAGGCCCGCCACCGTAAACGGTGACGGGCCTCAACGACACGATTTGTGCGCCGGCTCGAGCTATGCGTTCTTTTTGCCCAGCTTAGCCTTAACCAAGCCGACCACGGTCGGGATGATCGACACGGCGACAATGCCGATAATCAGCAGCTCAAAGTGCTCCTGCACAAAGGGAATGCCGCCAAAGAAGTAGCCCAGCAGCGTAAAGACCGTCGACCAGGTAATGCCGCCCAGCACGTTAAAGACAACGAAGTTGCGCCAATGCATGCCGCCCATGCCGGCGATAAAAGGCACAAAGGTGCGGATGAACGGGAAGAAGCGGCCGAGGAAGATGGCCAGATGGCCCCACTTATCCAGGAAATCCTCGGACTTTTTGATGCGCTCGGGCGTCATGGCCTTTACCTTGCCCGAGGCGATGATCTTGCGGCCAAAGAAGTGGCCGATCATAAAGTTGCACTGATCGCCCAGGATGGCTGCGGCCCATGCGGTGGCCAGAAGCGCCACGATGTTAAAGCCGCCGTTGTGGGCAAAGAAGCCCGAGGCAAACAGCAGCGAGTCGCCGGGAAGGAACGGGAAGAACACCACGCCTGTCTCAATGAAGATGATCAGGAACACGCAGCCGTAGGCCATAAGCGGGCCGGCGGCGATCCAGCTGGCGATCGCAGCGCGCGGATCCTTAAGCAGCTCGGCAATGAAATTGATGAAACCCATGAAGTAAAACCTCTCAGTTGTGGGCGCGGATACGTCCAAGTTGACCAGTATACGGTTGCGGCGCGAGCACGGGCCAAACCCCTCAAAAGTCTTACTTCATTACCAGCAAGTTTGCATAACTGACACCTGTCGCGCAAAGCCGCCAAGATTGTTCTTCCTAATCCCTAGCGAATCGCTATACTTTATTGAATCGCATTGCCATGGCGCTAAGGGAGGGCGGCCGGTGAGCTTTATCAATACCATTCGCGAGGACATCAAGACCGTCCAGGCGCAGGACCCCGCCGCACAAAGCGGTCTGGTCATCTTCCTTTCCTATCCTGGCCTGCACGCCAAGTGGAACCACGTGCCCGAGCACTGGCTCTGGGAGCACGGTCATCGCTCGCTCGCCCGTGTGCTCTCGCAAATCACCCGCCACATCACCGGCGTCGAGATTCATCCCGCCGCACAAATCGGCAAGCATTTCTTTATCGACCACGCCATGGGCGTCGTCATCGGCGAAACCACCGTCGTGGGCGACAACTGCGTGCTCTACCAGGGCGTTACGCTCGGCGGCACCGGCAACGAGACCGGCAAGCGCCACCCCACCCTGGGCAACAACGTCACCGTGGGCACGGGCGCCAAGGTGCTCGGCAACATTCGCATCGGCAACAACGTCAAGATCGGCGGCAACTCGGTCGTCGTCAAGGACGTGCCCGACAACTGCACCGTCGTGGGTGTGCCTGGGCGCATCATCAAGCGCAACGGCTGCCGCGTGTTCGAGGAGAGCTTCGACGCCAAGCAGCATCGCGAGTACATGCCCGACGATGCCGCCGAGCAGAGCGCCCTCAACCGTCAGGGCATCACCGAAAACGCCCGTCGCGTCAAGGAACTCGAGCAAGAGGTGGCCGAGCTCAAAGCCCTCGTCGCCAAGCTCGTGGACGAGCGCTAAGGCCGCGGGCAGCCGCCACAGCATGAACGCCAACACAAAAGGCGCGCTGGGGAATCCGCCCCCGGCGCGCCTTCTTTTCGATGTGGCATGCGGGACTGCCCCTTTGTCACCTTATGCGAACTGGCTTAGGTAGAGGTCGGCGTAAGCGCCCTCGGCAGCCAGCAGCTCCTTGTGCGTACCCTGCTCGATGATATTGCCGTGGTCCATGACCAGGATGAGGTCGGCATCGACGATCGTCGACAGACGGTGCGCGATCACAAAGCTCGTGCGCCCGCGCATGAGCGCGTCCATAGCACGGCCGATGGCGAGCTCGGTGCGCGTGTCCACACTCGACGTCGCCTCGTCCAGGATGAGGATCGCCGGGTTGTTGAGCAGCACACGCGCGATGGTCAGCAGCTGACGTTGGCCCTGGCTGATGCTCTCGGCATCGTTAGCCACACGCGTGTCGTAACCCTGCGGCATAGTGCGCACAAAGAAGTCGACCTGAGCGGCACGTGCGGCCGCGACAATCTCCTCGCGCGTCGCCTCGGGACAGCCATAGGCGATGTTCTCGGCAATGGTGCCATCGAACAGCCAGGCGTCCTGCAACACCATGCCAAACTGCTGGCGCAGCTCGCCGCGGTCCATGCGGCTCGTGTCCACACCGTCGAGGGTAATGCGGCCACCGTCGATCTCGTAGAAGCGCATGAGCAGATTGATGAGCGTGGTCTTACCCGCACCCGTGGTTCCCACCACCGCGATCTTTTGGCCCGGCTCGGCGGTAAACGACACGTCGCGCATGAGCGGCTTGTCGGGCGCATAGCCAAAACGCACGTGTTCAAAGGCAATACGGCCCTCCACCTTGCCCGGCAGCTTGGCGGCGGCCGCCGGCAACGGATCGGCTTCCATCTCGGGCTCATCGAGCAGGTCGAACACGCGCTCCGCACTCGCCAGCGCGCTCTGCAGCGAGTTGAAAGTGAATGACAGCTGCGTCATGGGCTCGGATGCCTCGTAGATAAACTGGAAGAACGCCTGGAACACGCCGACGGTCATGTGGCCAGCAACCAGCATGCTGCAGCCCACCAGCGCAATCACGATCTGCGCCAGGCGGCCGATAAAGCGCACCGCGGGGCCGACGGCGTTAATCATGAAGTCGGCCTTGGTGCTCACGCGCGCCAGCTCCTTCGAAGCCTCGTGCACCTCGGCAGAACTCTGGCGCTCACGGTTGAACGCACGAATCACCAGACGGCCCGAGTAGCCTTCCTCGACCGCGCTCGTAATCTTGGACACCCACTCCTGGCGCTCGCCCGTCACATCGTGCGTGCGGCGCGAAACGACCTTCGTCACCAGCAGCGAAAGCGCCGTAAAGAACAAAAAGACAAGCGTGAGCGGCACGCTAAACACGAACATCACGCTCACGGCGCCCACCACGGTACCGATCGACACCAGAAGCTGCAGCAAGCCGCGCTGCATGCTCTCAGACATCTTGTCTAAGTCGTTGGTCGCACGGCTAACGACCTCGCCGGGACGATGCGCATCAAAGAAGGCAAGCGGCAGACGGTTGAGCTTTTGAGCGATGCGGTTACGCAGGTGCAGGTTAAGGCGTTCGGCCACGCTCGACATCAAAAAGCTCTGGAGCGCGTAGAACGAGGCAGCGGCCGTCCAGATCATAAAGTAGATGAAGATGGTCCTGCCGCAGTTCTCCCAGGTGATGTTGAAGGTGGTGTCGTTGGCAAACGCCACCTGAATGTGGCCCCACAGCTCATCGATCACGCGGGCGCTATATGCCGGCGCAGCGGTGTTAAAGATGGCATAGAACACGATGCTCGCGAACACGATATAGAAGCGCCAATGGTCACCGGCAGCCTCGCTCCACAGGCGGCGCACCGTCGCCCAGGTGTCGCGGGGTTTCTCGTCCTCGTCCTCGTCGTCCACATCGCGCATGCGCTCTGCCTCAGCGCGGGCGCGCTCGTCCTCGGCGCGTTCGTTTTCCTCGTAGAGCGCTTGGCGGCGAGCCTCGCGCTCGGCTGCAGCCTTGGCGGCCTCGTCCAGCTCGGGTGCTACGGCAGCCGTTTCCTCAACCAGTCCCGCGGCAACGGCGTCATCAACGCTGGCCTGCTTCCTGAGCTCCTCGGTCATGCTACTCACCTCCCTTCATCTGCGATTCCGCGATGGCGCGGTACACCTCGCAGGTTTCCATAAGCTCGCCATGCGTGCCCAAGCCCACAACCTCGCCGTCCTTGAGCACGACGATCTGGTCGGCGTGCAAGATCGTCGAGATGCGCTGGGCGATGATGAGCACCGCGGCATCGCGCGTCTCGTCCTGCAGCGCATGGCGCAGTGCCGCATCGGTCTTAAAGTCCAGGGCCGAAAAACTGTCATCGAAGATATACAGATCGGCATGCTTCATGAGCGCACGGGCGATTGCCAAACGCTGGCGCTGACCGCCCGAAAAGTTCGTGCCGCCCTGGGATACCGGCGTATCGAGCCCCTGCGGCTGATCGAGCACAAAGGTGCTCTGGGCAACCTGGAGCGCATGAAGCATGTCGGCCTCAGTTGCGTCTTCATTGCCAAAGCGCAGATTGCTTGCCACGGTGCCCGAGAACAGCCATGCCTTTTGCGGCACATAGGCAATGCGCCCGCGTATCTCGCCTTGCGAAAGCTCGCGCAGGTCGACGCCGTCTAGGCGAATGGCGCCCTTGGTGGCATCGTGGAAGCGCAGCAGGAGCTTGGCCACCGTCGATTTGCCCGAGCCCGTCGAGCCGACGATCGCGGTCGTCTGACCGCGGCGACAGGTAAAGCTCAGATTGCACAGCGTGTCCTCGTCGGCGTCGTCAAAACGAAACGACATATGATCGAACACGGCGACCGCGTCGGCTCCGTCTGCGGACTCAGGCGCCCCGTCGCCCAGCGTAGCCTTGCCGTCCACGATGCTCGGCTCGATTTCGAGCACCTGCTGCGCACGGTTGAGGCACGCCGCGGCGCGCGGAAGCGTCAGAATCACCATCTGCGCCATCATCACAAAGAAAAGAATCAGGATCGCGTATTCCAACACGGCCGAAATGCTGCCGATTTGCATGGCGTGGACGCCCACGCGGTTGCCGCCCACCCACAGCACCGCCACCTCGGCGATGTTCATCAAAAAGAAGCTGGAGCTGTCGAGGCCCACAAACAGGTGGTTGACCTTGATGGCGTTGGCCGCGTAATCGCTAAACACCTCGTCCAGGCGCTGCTCCTCGTGGCGCTCCTTGTTAAATGCGCGGATGACGCGCACGCCCACGATGTTCTCGCGCAGCACCACGTTCATGCGGTCGATAAAGCTCTGCAGGCGCATAAAAATCGGCGCGGCGTTAGCCACCGTAAAGACCGCCGCCACCAGCACGATCGCAACCACCACGCCCAGCAGCGTGCCCATGGCGGGATCGATGAACCAAGCAAAAATGATGCCTGCCACGGCCAAGAATGGCACCGGCAACACCAGCTGAATCGTCTGAAGGACAGCTTGCTGAATCACGTTGATGTCGTTGAGCGAGCGTGTGATCATCGAACCCGTGCCAAAGCGCTCAAAGTCGCTGGCGGACAGCTCGAGCGACTTGTCGTACACGGCATTGCGGATATCGCAGGCCACGTTGGCGGCCAGGCGCGCCGAAAGATAGCAGCCCAGCACCGTGCCGCCGCTGGCCATGCCGGTCGCGATAAGCATGTACAGGCCGTTACGTAAAATATAGTCGACATCGCCCGTGGTAATACCGGTGTTGACCATGTTCGCCAGCATCGTGGGAACCAACAGCGTACCGACGTTATCTATCAGCACCGCAAACAGCGTCACCGCAATCAGACCGCGGTACGGCCTCATAAACCTCATTAAGAGTCGCATGTGTCCCCCTCGCCCTTATCGTCAGCCTCGTTCTCGGCGGCCACTTGCCGTTTAAATGCCTCGCACTCTTCGTTCAGAACATGGGAGAATTTACCGACCAGGCGCATGATCTCGCGCTGTTCCCACGGCTCGAGCGCTTCGAATGCCTGTTGCTCGGCTTTTTGCGCCGGTAACGCGTAGCGCTTGGCAAACCGCACGCCTTCTTCGGTCAATCGCACAACCTTGTTCTTACGACTGCCCTCGGCAAACTCCAACGTCGCAAGCCCTCGCGCCCTAAGCGTCTTGATCGCCGAATTGATGGTCTGTTTGCTGTAGAACCATTCACTCGTCAGCCGACTCACGGCAACGCTTCCGCCCGCTGCACTCGTGTCGACGAGCATCCAGTAGGCGCAGTCCGAAAGGCCGCAGGTACGCGCGAACTCCGAATAGATACGGTCAAGCCCGTTAAGCATCCGGTCGAAATCGACCAGGCTAACTGCACTATTCATCTCTCCCACCATTCGATAGTCCGAGTTTTGACCAATTTATATCTCTACATTAGTCCGAGTTTTGACTATCGTCAATACGCTCGTTGTTTATGGTCGGCTCTACATAAGCATATCGACAAAAAAGACCGCCGGCGCGGGGGCGGCGCCGGCGGTCACGCGAGAATAGCGATGTATTTGCCCGTTAGGCAGCGACGGCCTCGTAGACCGTTGCGCCCGCAAAGCTGTCGTGCAGGCTCTTGCCGCAGATCCAAGGTAGCTCGACGACCTCGCAGACCGTGTTGACCAGCTCGGAGCAATCAGTAAAGTGGCCCTTATCGTTGAGGGTCTCGCAATCCTGAACACGCCAATAGCCATCGGTGTGCGTGATGTAGTACTCGTGATCGTTGATCGACACGAAAGCGCGCGTCTTGGAACGCAGCAGCTTCAGAAATCCTTCGAAGTCAGTCTCGACGACATCTCCAGCCTGGAACATGATAGTTACCTCCTGGCCCAGCGCCACCACAGCGCATTGATTAACGTTGGTACCCCTTTAGTAAAACCTTTATCAATTGATATGCGCCCCTGTTTTAGGCAAGTGGTAAAAAACCGCAGGGTAGACGGGATAAAACGTTTAACCATCTCATCAGTTTCTCACATTCTTGCCGCAGTTTTATGCAAGCCGACTTTTCCGATTGGTGGCTATTGCTGTTTGGGCCCTCTGCGCGATTACGGCTACGGCACGACGGGTAAGAACGGAGCATCTGCAACGTCATCGCTAGGAGAACCCATGGAGACCATCGAAGCGCTCATCCATCGCCGTAGCTGCCGCAACTACAGCGATCGCCCCGTCGAGGCAGAAAAGCTCGCACGCATTATCGAGGCAGGCCAGTACGCGCCGAGCAGCATGGGGCGTCAGCCGGTCACGTTCGTCGCCGTCACCGACCCCGCGACCGTCGAGCGTCTCTCGCAACTCAATGCGCAAGTCATGGGCAGCAACGGCGATCCCTTCTACGGTGCCAAAACCGTTGTGGTGGTACTGGTCGACCGCAGCGTGCCCACGCATCTGGAAGACGGTTCGCTTGCCATGGGCAACCTGCTCAATGCTGCCTATGCGCTGGGTGTTGATTCGTGCTGGATTCATCGCGCCCACGAGGTTTTCGATTCGCCCGAGGGCCTGGAGCTGCTGGCCAGCTGGGGCCTGCCCGCCGACGGAAGCCTGCGCGGTGTTGGCAACTGCATTCTGGGCTACGCCGAGGACGCACTCCCCAAGGCCAAGCCTCGCCGCGACAACGTGGTGTATGTTCCGCCGTTCTAACGAACGGCGGACCCGTTGACGCTGCGCGAGCCGCATTAACGCCAATCTGACGTTCGATTTCGAGGGCGCGACCAAAAGGTCAGCGCCCTCTCATTTCACGTCACCTTGGCGCAAATGCGGCCCGCTCGCTGTTGGTGCCTGACATCGAGTGAGCCACTGTCTTGGGCAGCTAAAAGGCCCCGTCCCATATTTGCTGCCCCACTCGCAACTTATCTTGCCGATGGAGTTGTCGTCGTTTCGTTCGTGTGAGTCGTTTTGGCGCCGTCGCCTTGTTCGTCCTCGTCCTTTTGAGCATCGGCAATGGTGGCAGCAGCTGCGACCATACCGCGCTGGGGCGCCACACCCGTCTGGTCTTGTGCGCCTTCAACAAGCTCCGTGCCAGCATGCGCAAGTTCAGGCGATTTGAAAATCGCGCCCAGACTCGCGCCGTCGCCGGCATATCCGAGCGCCGCGAGCGCGATGACGATTATCGCGGCAACGACCACGATCGGCACGTAACGATGCCAGCCTGCAGGATTGAGGCCGCTACGGCGGGCAGCACCGCGGCTGATGTAGCCAAGCGTTCCATCGTGCTTGAGCTTTGAGCCCACCACGCGCCTTCGTCCCCACAACGAGGACTCGGCCTGCATGGCCAAGCGAGCGCTTGCCGAAGGATAGCCATATTTTGTGCGCTTGAACGAGCCGTCGAACCCCGAGGCGCTTTTGCCCCACGTCCGCGAAGTCGTACGCCGGCCGACCGGCGCCGCACTTCGCTTTGTTCGGTTCGTTTTTGAAGTCTCCGCCATACTCCCCCGCACGCCGTAACACAATCGAAACAATGCTTCTTTGGACTGTATCACACGCGCCGCACGCGGTCACGGCGCCTCGCTCAGCGGTCGTTGTCCTTCAGCAGGCGCCATAAAGTCGTGCGGCTTATACCGAGCACCTCTGCCGCACGTGTCCTGTTGCCGTGAAGGTGCTGCAGGACCAACCGTGCGACATCGCGCTCGGTATCGGCCAGGGGACGCAAGATGTACAAATCGCTTTCGAGCGCCGGGGCGCCAAAGGTCGCGGTCTTGATAACGTCCTCCTGGGCAAGCACCTCTTTCGCCACGGCACGCTCCACCGTACCCGCCCCCACTAATATATAGAGTCGTTCAGAGACTTCACGCAGCTGCAGGTAATTGCGGGGCCAACGGTACGCATCGAGCGTCTCTGCCGCGGCGGCGGACAACATGGGGGCACCCGTCTTAAACATATCTGCCAGATACCCCAGATAGCGCGCAACCTTTTCCGACGCGCCGCCCTGCTCGGCAATCGCCGGCGCCACACTCACTGCACAGGCCAGACGCTCGGTTACAAAAGCAGCCTGATCGCTTTCGCCGCCGCCCGGCATATCGTTTGCCGTCAACACCACATGGCAACGAGTTGCGAGCACCGTGTCGATCATTGCGGACACGAGCTCGCGCAGACGTTGGGGGCCAACAGCATGCCAGCCGCCCATGCAAAGTGTCAGCCCCGTTTGGAATAGCGGCGATTCGGAACTTTTGAGCAGATGGCGCCAGCCGCGATCCGTAAGCTCATCGAGCGCAACGGACACAAAGGGCTGATCGGCATAGGGTCCATCCAGGTACAGGCGTTTTGCAATCTGATCCTGCCCCGCGCCCAGCTCGCCCTCGAGCATAAGGGGCACCCCACGCGCATAGCTCCCACGTACGGGGGCAGCGACCGCCGCCGCATCTTCGACGATGCCGTACGTGCTCGACGCGTAGCGAGCCTCGACTTCGTCGGCATTGAGCCACTCGATGCCCGCATGCGTCGCAGCGGCGCGCACCTCATGCGCCACGACCACCCAAAGCGCTCCGCGCTCCTTGGCCGTCGGGCGCACCGTCAAGCTCAACCGCACGCCCTCGTGGCCCATCACCAGGCGCGCCCCATCGCCCACGCGAGCGAGACGCTCGGAAACAAAAGCGGCGATATCCTGCTCGAGTGCCGCGTCACTCATAGTCGAGATCACAACGCCACCGCGCTCGTCGACTGCCAGCGCCGATACTCCGGCTGCGGACAATGCCTCAATCAGAATCTGCAGCTTGGCATCGCTATCCATGATTTGCCCCTGTCCGCGGCGACGTGCAACCGCCGACGGTCGCACGACCGAATGTTTCAAAATTGAACGATATTACTCACCAAACACTATAGGGCAAAAGTCGCCGTCCTGCGAGTATATGAATTGCCCCGCATCGCCATCCTGGCGGGGCGATAAGAGCTCTTCGGGACCTATCAACCTGCGGACAAGCCATACCCGCAAGAGCTCCTATCGCTCCACCGCAGGTATGCGCTCGCCAGCACGCAACACGCAAATCAGCTACTTCTCTACCAGATTCCCAGCACGTGCTGCATTCCCAAACTCATGCATGCAATGCCAATCCAGCAGCAAAAGCCCAACGCGATGGGTTTGCCGCCCTTTTTGACCAGCTCGACGATATCGGTATTAAAGCCAATAGCCGCCATGGCCATCACGATAAAGAACTTCGACAGCTCCTTGATGGGCGCCGTAATGGACGCAGGAAGCTGAAGCACCGTGGTGATCACGCTCGCCAGCACAAAGAACAACACAAACATGGGAAACGCACGTTTAAGCGAGAACGTGCTTTTGGCGTCGCCGCCGGCCTTGCGCGCCAGATGCATCTGCCAGCATGCGAGAGCCAATGTAATGGGAATAATGGCCAGCGTCCTGGTGAGCTTAACCACTGTGGCGCTTTCGAGCACATTGGCGCCGGGATGCATGCTATCCCAGGCGCTCGCCGCAGCCGTTACCGACGAGGTGTCGTTGATGGCGGTGCCGGCAAACAGGCCAAAGCCCTCGTTGGTCAGCCCGAGCATGCCGCCGAGCGTCGGAAACACGAGCGCCGCGATAACGTTAAACAGGAAGATGACCGAAATGGCTTGGGCAATCTCGCGATCGTCGGCATCGATGACGGGCGCGGTCGCAGCGATGGCCGAACCGCCGCAAATCGACGAGCCCACACCCACAAGCGTCGCAATCTTGCCCGGCACGTTCATAACGCGGCAGAGCACGACGGCGATGACAAGCGAGGTCGAGATCGTCGCCACGATAATCGGCAGCGACTGGGCGCCCTTGGACAGAATCTGGGAGAGGTTCATGCCAAAGCCAAGCAGGATAACCGCGTACTGCAAGACTTTTTTAGACGTATAGGTGACACCGGCGGCGAGCTGTTCGCGACGATTCTTGGGAAAGACGAGCGCCAGGACCATGCCAAAGAGAATGGCAAATACCGGACCGCCGACCACCTCAATTTGTTTGCCGAGCAACGTCGCGGGAATGGCGATGATCAGGCAGAACAAGACGCCTTTCCAGCGCTCGCGTACGATATTCGCCAGTTGCATATGAGATTCCTTCTTTCTATTTCACGTTTGCGACGGCTTATGATACGGCAATGTTGAGCACAGCCCTGCGCAAATACAGACTAAGATGCCGCAATAGTTCTCGGGCAACAGCCGAATTACCCACCGCGGAGAGCTGGTTCGCGGCATAATAAACAACTGACATATGAGTTTGATAGAACAGTTGCGAGGCGCTATGGAAGAATCGATGCACGTCGGCGAGCAGGAAACGAGCCTACAGGACCAGTCCTACCACACCATTCGACGCAAAATCGTCTACCTGGACTACAAGCCGGGCGAAAAGCTAGGCGTCAAGCAGCTTTGCGACGACCTGGATATGGGGCGCACCCCTGTGCGCGAGGCACTGGTGCGTCTGGCGCAAGAGAGCCTGGTGCGCACCGTGCCCCAAAGCGGCACCTATGTCTCGCCCATCAACCTCACCTTTGCCGAGAGCGCCTGCTACATTCGCGAACACCTGGAAAAACAGGTGATTGTGGAGTGCTGCGCCCGTGCCACCTCGGCAGGCATCGAGCAGCTCGACCGAGCCATCGCGCTGCAGGAAAAGGCCATGGCCGAAGAGGATCGCATCGGATTCTTTTTAAGCGACAACCTCATGCACCGCATGATCTTTAGCATCGCGTGCCGCAGCACCGTGTGGTCGTGGCTCGAGGCGACCAATGCCGACCTGGAGCGCTTCCGCTGGCTGCGCGCCGCCACGCAGAGGCTCGACAATCAGGAGATTGTTAACGAGCACAAGCAAATCCGCCGCGCCATCGCCGGCCGCGACCCCATCGAGGCGAGCTTTTTGGTCAGCAAGCACCTGCATATGATGTTCCGCAACCAGACCGAGGTCCTGGACCAATATCCCAAGTATTTCGAGACCAGCAAGCTCCGCTAACCTGCCAAAAAGGGACAGGTTTATTTTGGCAGGTTTTATCTGGGCAAATGCAGAAAAGGCCCGGCTCCGTCTTGATGCGGAGCCGGGCCTTAGTCGTTAGGACGGCGGAACCAACTACTCTACCGTGACGCTTTTCGCCAGGTTGCGAGGTTGGTCGACGTCGCAGCCGCGCAGGATGGCGACCTCGCGGGCGAGCAGCTGCAGCGGGACGCTCGCCGTGATGGGGCTGAACACGTCGCGGACTGCTGGCACGCGGATGATGCAGTCGGCGATCTTGTTGATCTCCTCGTCGCCCTCAGTGGCAACGACGATGACCTTGGCGCCGCGCGCCTTGCACTCCATAAGGTTCGACACGGTCTTGTCGTAGGTGGCACTCTTGGTGGCCACGGCGATGACAGGGAAGCCCGGGTCGATCAGGGCGATGGGGCCGTGCTTCATCTCGCCGGCGGCGTAGGCCTCGGCGTGCAGGTAGCTGACCTCTTTGAGCTTGAGCGCGCCCTCGTAGGAAATAGCGGCACCCATGCCGCGACCCACGAACAGTGCGGACTGCGCGTCCTTGCACAGCAGGGCGGCCTCATGCACGGCCTCGGTCTGGGTATCCAAAATCCACTGGATCTGCTCGGCCGTATCGGAAAGCTCGCGGAACAGCATGCGCGCCTGCTTGGTGGTCAGGCGGTACTTGACCTGCGCTAGCAGCAGAGCCAACAGCGTCAGGCTCACGACCTGGCCGATGAAGCTCTTGGTCGAGGCGACCGCGATCTCCTTGTTGGCCTTGGTGTAGATGACGCCGTCGCTCTCACGCGCCACGGGGCTGCCCACCACGTTGGTGATGCCAAAGACCTTGGCGCCCTTGATGCGCGCGTCGCGAATGGCGGCAAGGGTATCGGCCGTCTCGCCCGACTGGGACACGGCAACGACAAGCGTCGTCGGCGTGATGATGGGATTGCGATAGCGGAACTCGCTGGCCGCCTCAACCTCGGTGGGGATGCGAGCCCAGCCCTCAATAAGGTTCTTGGCGATGAGGCCAGCGTGATAGCTGGTGCCGCAAGCGATCACGTAGACGCGGTCGATATCGTTGAGTTCCTCGAGGGACAGGCCCAGCTCGTCGATATCGAGCTCGCCGGCGGGGGTCATACGGCCCACCAGCGTATCGCGCACGACGCGCGGCTGCTCGTGGATTTCCTTGAGCATAAAGTCGGGATAACCGCCCTTTTCTGCCATGTCCAGGTCCCAGTCGATGTGGGTGACCTTGGGCTCGATGACGTTGCCGGCCTCGTCGGTGTACTCGACGCCCGCGGGCGTGAGCTTGGCAAACTGACCGTCCTCGAGCACCACGACATCGCGGGTGGCGTCGATGAGCGCGATGACATCGGAAGCAACATAGGAGCCGGTTTCGCCCACGCCGACTACGATCGGGGAATCCTTGCGGGCCACGGCGATCACGCCGGGCTCGTCAGCGCACACGGCGGCCAGACCATAGGCACCGACCACGTGGGTGCAAGCCTCGCGCACGGAGGCCATCAGGTCGTGCGTCTCGGCATAAGCCTCTTCGATCAGATGCGCGAAGACCTCGGTATCGGTCTCGCTCTTAAAGTGGTGACCACGGCCCTCCAGCTCTTCGCGCAGCTCGGCGAAGTTCTCGATGATGCCGTTGTGGACGATGGCGATACGACCGTCGCAGCTGGTGTGGGGATGGGCGTTAACGACGGAGGGCTTGCCGTGGGTGGCCCAACGGGTGTGGCCGATACCGCAGGTAGCGTCGCTGTCGATGTTGGAAAGCTCGCTCTCCAAGCCCGCGACCTTGCCCACGCGGCGGATGACGTCGAGGTGCGCCGCGGCGCCCTCGCCCACCTCGAGCGCGACGCCCGAGGAGTCATAGCCGCGATACTCCATACGCTTGAGGCCCGTGACCAGGATGTTCTTTGCAATATCAGAGCCGGTGTAGCCGACGATTCCGCACATAGGATAAATCCCTTCGTTCGCGTGACTGCAAGACGTCCACGCACAGGGGGCGCTGAGACGTATAACGTTCGAGTATTGTACTCACGCAAGCGCAAGCTGATATACCAGAAGTGGTATCTCAACTTAGATACCACCCGATGCACACACGTCCAGCCGGTCCAAACCACCACAAAGGTGCCTGTCCCCTTTGTGGTGGTCGCGCTGGCAACGGCGTTTCCCCAGATAAAACCTGCCAAAATAAACCTGTCCCTTTTTGGTAGGTTTGGGATGCTACAATCTGGCTTGTACTTGAAACGCATCAAAGGGGCCGCTATGGCAAAGGTAAAAATCAGCGACGTCGCGCGCGAGGCCGGTGTTTCGCTGGGCACGGTTTCCAACGCGCTCAACCACCCCGAAAAGCTGCGCCCCGAGACCCTCAAGCTCATCAACGAGACCATCAATCGCCTTGGCTACCTGCCCAACCAAAGCGCTCGTCAGCTCGCGGGCGGCGCCACCAAGTCTTTTGGCCTGGTGCTCCCCCGTCTCGATCACGGCTTTTCGCTCCAAATCGCCAGCGGCGCCCACAACGAGGCCCGTAAGCACGGCTACGACCTGCTCATCGCCAACGCCGATAACGACGATATTCTCGAGGATCATTACCTGCGCTATTTTATGGGCACGCAGATGTCCGGCGTCATGGTTCAGCCCATGGCGTCCCCCGACTGGCACCCCGCTATGACCAAGATGCCCGTGCCGATCGTCTATCTGGACATCCATTGCTCCGAGCCCGGTTACTACGTGGCCGCCGACAACGAGGCACAGGGGCGTATTATCGCCGAGCTCGCCATCGCCCGCGGCGCACGCCATATCACCGTTGTGGGCCGAGCGGCATTTATGCAGCTCACCCTGCGCGTCCTTGGCATCCACAAGGCACTTGCCCTGCATCCTGATATCAAAATTGAGGTCATCGATGCCGGGGAGTGGAATACCGCAGCCGACGGCTACAGCATCGGTACCCAGATTGCCGAACGCCCTGCTGACGAGCGCCCCGATTTTGTCATCGGCCTGACCGACGTATTGGCCTCGGGCGTTATCTCGGCGCTGACCGACAAAGGCATTTCCGTCCCCGGCCAGGTCCGCGTGGCCGGCTGCGACGGCAACCCGCTCGCTTGGAGCGGATCGGTCCCGCTCACCACGGTAGCACCCCCAGGCTACGAGATTGGCCGCAAGGGCGTTCAATTGCTCATGGAGCAAATCGAGGATAAACCTGCCGCCAAGACCAAACGAGTCCGCATCGGCTCCGCCGCGCGCACCGTCACCACGGCCACGGCCGCCGAGGACATTAACCGTCAGGAGCTCGTGCGCCCCTTCTTGCTCGAACGTGTGAGCACCCAAAAGGCCGAGCAGCACCCGACGGGCCCATCCGCGGCCCCAATAACCGACATCAACCTGGGCGCCTACCTGTAACAAAAAACGCCGCAACGGGAACAGTCCCGCCGCGGCGTTTTGCTGGCCCCATGTTCCCTCCCCGTTTAGCCGGACCTGCGGCTACGGATATTTATGGAATGTAATCCATTTTTCATTAACTTTTTTGTTAAAATAGATTCAATTCCATATTTTTAGATATTTCCTATAAGTATTGATTTTGCTCCAGTTTTTTCTCGCCAAGAAAGGGGTTTCATGAATCTGATTGATCGCAAACAGTACCTCGACTGGCTCATTTCGTGGAAAGACTCGCACGTCATCAAGGTCGTTTCGGGCGTGCGAAGGTCCGGCAAATCAAAGCTATTCGAAATCTACCGTAGCTACCTGCGCGATCATGGAATCACAGGCGACCAGGTTATATCCCTCAACTTTGAAGACCTGGAGTTCGAGTCGCTTACGTCGTATAGAGCACTCTACGACTACATTTCCGCCAGACTCGTCCCCGATAAGATGAACTACGTTTTTCTGGACGAGATACAGCACGTCGAGCATTTCGAAAAAGCCGTCGACAGTCTTTTTATCAAGGACAATGTCGACCTCTACATAACCGGTTCCAACGCTTATCTGCTCTCGAGCGAGCTGGCAACTTTGCTCTCCGGCCGCTACGTAGAGCTCAAGATGCTGCCCCTATCCTTTAAAGAGTTTTGCTCGGCAAAAACCAATGACGGAAAGGCTCCCGCGCAGTTGTTTGACGAGTACATCACCCGGGGCTCTTTTCCCTTTATCGCCGAGACGGGTATTCAGGGACCCCAGGCGCGCGATTATCTTATGAGCCTCTACGATACCATCGTCATACGCGACGTTATCGAACGCCTGAAGGTCTCGGACGTCCCGACCCTGCGCGATATCACCAAGTTCCTACTCCATAGCATTGGAAACCGGATCTCGATTAAAAAAATCTCCGACACGCTCTCGTCCAACGGCAACAAAACCGACCAGAAAACCGTAGCCAAGTACCTCAAAGGCTTAACAGACAGCCTTGTGTTGTACTTTGCTCCGCGCTATAACGTGCGCGGCCGGCAGCTTCTTTCAACAAACGGCAAATACTACGCCGTTGACCTTGGACTTAGAGGCGCTCTCGTCAAAACCCAAAGCAGCGATATCGGTCATATCCTCGAAAATGTTGTTTATCTCGAGCTCCTACGCCGTGGATACGACGTCTACGTGGGCGATATCGACGGCGGGGAAATTGATTTTGTTGCCCTAAACTCAGACGAGACAGCCTATTTTCAGGTTTCAGCCACAACGCTCGACGAAACTACCCTCAATCGAGAGTTGGCCCCCTTTAAGAAAGTCCGAGACAACTACCCCAAGACGCTTCTTACGCTCGACACGCTGTTTGCGGACGCGAACTACGAAGGAGTCCGCAAGCGCAACGTGATCGACTGGCTCCTGGAGTAACTTGTAGCGTCATAACCCTCCGCCAGCTCCTTACCAAGGCCGCAGCCCCAGTCGCTTAAAGCAAAATGCCCCTCTTATCGGCCAAAACAGCAATCTTGGCGTGATAAGAGGGGCTGACTGCGTCAGCGCCTCCACGCAGGCGCCGTTACCGTCACCGTCCCGCGGGATCGGGTGCGGGATATGGCGACTCACGTGCGAACGCTAGCGCACGGCCTTGACCGCGGCCGGCAGATCGAACAGCGTATCGAGCACAGCCTCGCAGCCATCCACCACGTCCTGCGGCAGCGGCACGATATCGGGGACGGCAAAGACGTGGCAGCCGGCCGTAATGCCCGAGACGCAGCCGTTACGCGAATCCTCGACCACGGCGCATTCCTCGGGGGCAAAGCCCGCGCGCTCGCAGGCGAGCAGATACATCTCGGGGTCGGGCTTACCGTGCACGACGTCCTCGCCGCAGGTCACCGTTTCAAACTTGTCAAAGAGACCGACCATCTTAAGGTTGCGCTCGGCCGTGGCATGGCGCGATGACGTCGCAAGGCCCACGTGATAGCCCGCAGCCAGCAGCTCGTCTATGCACTCGGCGGCACCGGCCTTAAGCTCCAAATCGGTCTTGACTATCTCGTCGCGAATCTCCTTGTGGCGGACATAGACCGCCTCGGTGGTTTCGTGGCTGCCGTAATGCTTATCAAGGATGTCCATGACATCGGGCAGCGTGCGACCGATAAACTGATGGATCAGCGCTTCATCAATCGCGACCCCCAGCTCGGCAGCGCCCGCCTTCCATGCCTTGATGCCCAAACGCTCGGTATCGACCAGCGTTCCGTCCATGTCAAAAATAACAGCCTTGATCATATCGATCCCCTCACCGGATTGCATTACTGCCACTCTAGCGCACTTTACAAACTTGTATATAACGTATATAGCATATTGCACTTTCGTTACATAAGCGGAAGTCTTATGACAGGCAGCCCGGTAGGATTATAGTTTTCGACCGAGTACTCAATGGTAAGGATCGTTTCATGCTTTCAGACACTACTGCACCTGCAGAGGAGCTTCAGGACAAACTCACGACGCTCGAGCAGCTGCTTTTGGCATACGGGCGCGTGGCTATCGGGTTTTCCGGCGGCGTTGACAGCAGCTTTTTGGCCGCCGTATGCGCCCGCGTCATGCCTACCAATACCCTCCTCGTCCATCTCACCACGCCGCTCATCGGCACGCCCGAGCAGGCTTCGTTTGAGCAGTCCGTTGATGGGCAGGCCAATGAGGGGCCGCATTTTAAGCTCCCCGTGCTCAATCTTTCGGTGGATCAGCTGCAGCTCCCCCAAGTAGGCTGCAACGATGCTAATCGCTGCTACCACTGCAAGCACGCCGGCTTTACCGCCATCGTCAACCACGCCAAGTCGCTCGGCTTTCCCACCGTCATCGATGGCAGCAATGCAAGCGATCGCGGTGACTACCGCCCCGGCATGCGTGCGGCAGAAGAGCTCGGCGTACGCTCACCCCTTATGGAGGTCGGCTTTACCAAGGACGAAGAGCGCGAGCTGCTGCGCGCATGGGGCTATCCCGTTTGGAACCTGCCGGCGGGAGCATGTCTTGCCACCCGCGTCCCCACGGGCGAGGAGCTTACGCGCGAGAAGGTCGATTTAATCCGCGCCTGCGAGGATTACCTGCACGATCTTGATCTGGCACAGGTACGCGCGCGCTTAATCGGCGGCTGCATGCATATCGAGGCCGCACCCGCAGATGTCGCCAAGATTGCTGCCCTCGGTGGCAACGCCGTCGATGCCGAGGGCAAAACCCCGCTGCCCGCCGCCATCGAGTCCGCGCTGCGCGAGCTGGGCTGCGACCATATCTCCCCCGAGGTCACCCCCTACATCCACGGCAACATGAATCAATAGCGCATCCCAAATAAGTTGCGGTGGAATAGTTCCTGTTTTGCGGCCTATCGGGCCCAAACAGGAACTATTCCACCGCAACTTCGTTTGATGGGCATTGACCCGCAGACCTGCCAAAAAGGGACAGGTTTATTTTGGCAGGTTTTATCTGGGAAAATGTCACGAGACAACTGCCTCTCTAGCACCCCTCTAACTTCGAGAGGCACTTGAGAGGCGTCTCGGCCGCACCTACTTTTTCCGATAGCGGCGGTTACAGCTCGTCGATGAACCCATTACTTCAATGAGTCCTTTATCCGGCAGCATTGGCATTCCGTCTCTCTAAACCAATAGATTTATCTCTCTAACTTTAGAGAGATAAGCACTTTGTTTTAGAGAGACCTTTAGAGAGATATAACGAATTCGCTGCTAGATTACCTAAGGCTGTCTCTCTAACCGACTTTATCTTTAGAGAGACGAGCGCGACCCCTCTAATGAATGGAACACCGCAGCCGACAGCTACGGCATCGGCGCCCAGATCGCCGAGCGCGCCAGCACCCAGGCAAGCAGCTGCGTCGAAGCCACCGCCATCGACCTCGGCGCATACCTTTAGCGCACGGCCTTGACCGCCGCCGTCAGATCGAACAGCGTGTCGAGCACGGCCTCGCAGCCATCCGCCACGTCCTGCGGCAGCGGCACAATATCGGGCACAGCAAAGACATGGCAGCCGGCCGTGATACCCGAGACGCAGCCGTTGCGCGAATCCTCGACCACGGCGCATTCCTCGGGAGCAAAGCCCGCGCGCTCGCAAGCGAGCAGGTAAATCGCGGGGTCGGGCTTGCCATATGCGACATCCTCGCCGAAGGTCACCGTTTCAAACTTGTCAAAGAGGCCGACCGATTTAAGGTTGCGCTCGGCCGCAACGCGGCGCGACGACGTCGCAAGGCCCACGTGATAGCCCGCAGCCAGCAGCTCGTCGAGGCACTCGGCGGCGCCGGCCTTAAGTTCCAGGTCGGTCTTGGCCATCTCGCTGTGTAGCTCAATGTTGCGGGCAAAAATCGCGTCGGCGGTTTCGCCCTTGCCGTAATGCGCCTCAAGGATGTCCTTAACATCGGCATTCGAACGGCCGATAAACTGATGGATCAACGCATCATCAATCGCAATCCCCAGCTCGGCAGCGCCCACCTTCCATGCCCTCATGTCCAAACGCTCGGTATCGACCAGCGTTCCGTCCATGTCAAAAATGACAGCCTTGATCATATCGACCCCTTCATCGGCTTGGGTTGCCGCAAATCTACTGCACGTCACAAACTTGTATATAACGTATATATCATATTGTACTTTCGTTACATAGACAGAAACTTTATGACGTAACCTGCCAAAAAGGGACAGGTTTATTTTGGCAGTTTTTATCTGGGGAAACGCAAACAGGGCCGCGACGCCTATAGCGTCGCGGCCCTGCTCCTTGGAGAAGGATCAATAGATTGAGCGGGCTGGTTGCACCTAGCCCTCGAGCCCGGCGTTAATAAGCTCCGCGATCTCGGCGGGATCGGCGCTCGTGCGCACCTTGTCACGGAAGCCGGCATCCATCAGCATCACGGCAGCCTTGGAGAGCAGACGCAGGTGCGTGGTTCCCGCTTCGCCGGCGGGCACGTACAGCGCGAGTGCCACATCGACGGGCACGCCATCAAAGCTCGGCCACTCAACAGGCTCGGACAGCTTGAGCACGGCCACGCCCGGCGTATGAATCGCGTCGCTTTTGGCATGCGGAACGGCAAAACCGGCGACGAGGCCAGTCTCGGCCTCGTTTTCGCGAGCAATAAAAGCCGCCTCTACAGCAGATGCGTCATCGGCAAAACCAAGCTCAACAGCCTGCTCGGACAGATAATGCAGCGCGTCCTCGCGCGAGGCGGCGGTGTAGCCAATCGTCACTTGGTTGGCAGATACAAACCCCATGGAAAACCTTCCTTACAACACGGACCTGACCGCGGCTTCGATGCCGTCGGCGTCCAAACCGTACTTGTGCAGCAAATCGACCGCAGGGCCGGACTCGCCATATACATCGCGCACGCCGACGCGTCGCATCGGCACCGGATGCTGTTCCGCGAGCACCGAGGCCACGGCCTCGCCAAGACCGCCGATAATCGAATGCTCCTCGGCGGTGACCACGCGACCAGTCTTCTTGGCGCTGGCAACCACCAGGCGCTCATCGAGCGGTTTGATCGTATGCATGTTGATGACCTCGGCGTCGATACCATCGGCAGCGAGCGCCTCGGCAGCCTCAAGCGCCTCGGCGACCATGAGGCCACAAGCGACGATGGTCACATCGGACCCCTCGCGCACGACCACGCCGCGACCAATCTTGAACTCATAGTCCTCGCGGTCGTTGATAACCGGTGTTGCCAGGCGGCCGAAGCGCATGTAGACCGGTCCCTCAAACTCATAGGCGGCGCGCACGCAAGCGCGAGCCTCGATGTCATCGGCGGGGACGATCACCGTCATACCCGGAATCGTGCGCATGAGCGCGATATCCTCGCAGCACTGATGCGTAGCGCCGTCTTCACCGACCGAGATGCCCGCATGCGTAGCGCCAATTTTGACGTTGAGGTGCGGATAGCCGATGGAGTTACGCACTTGCTCATATGCACGACCGGCGGCGAACATGGCAAAGGTGCTCGCAAAGGCGACGCGACCCGTGGTCGCAATGCCGGCGGCAAGCCCCATCAAGTTGCTCTCGGCAATGCCGGCATCGTAGAAGCGCTCAGGGTGCGCAGCCTTAAACTTACCGGTCTGCGTGGCGGCGGCCAGGTCGGCATCGAGAACCACAAAGTCATCGTGCTCATTGCCCAGCTCGACAAGCGCCTCGCCATAGCTAACGCGCGTGGCGACTTTCTTGACGTCTGCCATTAGAGCTCCTCCCCTGCTGCTGCGAGCTCGGCCATGGCCTGCTCAAACTGTTCATCGTTGGGTGCCTTGCCGTGCCAGCCCACCTGGTTTTCCATAAAGGAGACGCCCTTGCCCTTCACCGTCTCGGCGATGATAGCGACGGGCGCGCCGGTCACCTCGCGAGCCTCGGCGAAAGCCGCCTCAATCTGCGCCATGTCATTGCCATCGGCTAGCTCGATCACATGCCACTTAAAGGCGCGGAACTTGTCGGCAAGCGGCATAGCCGAGTTAACTTCGTCGATACTGCCGTCAATTTGCAGGCCATTGTGATCGACGATAGCGACAAGGTTATCCAGGTCGTGGTTGCCGGCGAACATTGCCGCCTCCCACACCTGGCCTTCCTCGCACTCACCGTCGCCCAACAGCGTGTAGACGCGGTAGCTGTCACCCCAGTGCTTTGCGGCGAGTGCCATTCCAACCGCGGCGGAGATACCCTGACCGAGCGATCCGGTGGACATATCAACACCCGGGGTGTCGTTCATGTTGGGATGGCCCTGCAGTCGGCTGCCAATATGGCGGAGCGTCTCGAGCTCTTCGACGGGAAAATAGCCGCGATTTGCCAACACCGAATACAGGCCCGGCGCCGCGTGACCCTTGGAGAGCACAAAGCGGTCTCGATCGGCCTTGTGAGGGTCGGCAGGATCGATATTCATTTCCTCAAAGTACAGATACGTCATGATGTCGGCAGCACCGAGCGATCCACCCGGATGTCCCGACTTGGCCGCGTGCACCGCAGTCACGACACCCTTCCTGACCTCATTGGCGACCTTCGCCAGCTCCTGGTTGGTCATACGAATTCCTCTCTTGAGAACAACCCCGGCACCGGATGACGCGATGCCGGGGCAATCCACTCGTTAAGCCTGAGCGACGACCTTCTGCCAGTCAGCCTCAAAAGAGGCGAGGCCCTGGTCGGTCAGCGGGTGATGCAGGCACTTCTTGAGAGCGACCATGGGGACGGTCGCGATATCGGCACCGAGCAGCGCCGCCTGGGTCACGTGATTGGGCGTGCGGACAGATGCGGTGATGATCTCGACGGTGTCGTCGACGTTCTTGCCGGTCCAGTCATAGTTCTTGATGCAGGTCACAACGTTGTCGAGCTGCGAGATACCGTCCTCGGCGATGTCGTCGAAGCGTCCCACAAACGGGCTGATGTAGCGGGCACCGGCGTTGGCGGCCATGAGGGCCTGCGTCGGCGAGAAGACAAGCGTCATGTTGACGCGCACGCCTGCATCGGCCAACGCGCGGCAGGCGGCGAGGCCGGCCTCGCACACGGGAAGCTTAACCACGATGTTGGGAGCCAGAGCGGCAAGGCGCTTGCCCTCCTCGATCATGCCCTCGGCCGTGGTGGCGGTAGACTCGGCAGACACGGGCAGACCCTCGCAGAGCTCGGCAATCTTGAGCATATGGGGCTCAAAGTCGGCGAGCTTACCGCCGGTCTTGGCATACAGGGACGGATTGGTGGTAACACCGGCCAGGCAGCCCCAGCTCTTGGCCTCGGCGATCTCGTCAAGGTTGGCGGTATCGATAAAGAACTTCATGGTGCAAACTCCTTCTAAGGAATCCAAAACTCAAAAAATAGGACAAAGGGGATGTCCCTTTGTCCTATGTGCCGGGCCCGCAGCTGGGACATGCCCCGGACCCGGCGTCGTGTAGGAAAAGCTACTTAGAGAGCCTTCTCGATGCGGCTCGTGACGCCCTTGAGGTTAAGACCGACGACGTACTGCTTGATCGGGCGCTTGATGTGCTCGATCACAAAGCGCTTGCCGTCGATGTCCTGGGCAGCGAGGTTGCGATAGAGTTTCTCGACCTGCTCCTTGACCTCGGGATCGTTAAAGGCGTAGTGGCCGGAGACATCCAGAATCTTCAGGCTGAGTTCGTCGTCAGCCAGGATGTCGTCAACCTGCAGGTTGACGTCGTCGCCAGTCATCCACTTGCGCCAACGCTCGGTCTTGATAGCCTTGACCAGCAGCGTGTGATACAGGTCGGAGGGATCGTCGCACAGGCCGTTGTCGACCAGAATCTGCTCGGTAGCGCAGAGTTTGAGGTAAGCGCGGGTCTCCTCGGTGCCATACTGCGGAGCAACGTTGGAGGCGGTCACGTGTGCCGGGATATGCTCGAGCAGCGTCGCGTCATCCAGGTAGTCGGCGTTGTGCTCCTTCAGACCCACGCCGTAGCGCTTGGCCATATCGGCAAGCTCGCGAGCGTTCTTGAAGTTGTAGTGACCGACCTGCTCCGTCCAGCGGGTAAGGGTGCCGGTCTGGCCGACGATAAAGGTGGGCATGGGGCAGCCGCGCTTCTCGAGCTCGGGCTGCAGCTGAGAAATGAACTCCTCGTACTTATCGGTAGAGGTCAAGCCGCCATTGGTCTCCTCGGTACCGACCTCATAGGCAACCTCGGGCAGGTTATGCTCGCGACGGTATTGCTCAAGGTAGTCGATAAGATCGATCGTACGGCGAAGCACCACGTCGAGCGGAATAACCTTGCCGATCTGATAGGGGTCCTTGGTGGGATCGACCATCAGCAGGTCAAAGCCCGCCTCCATGTCGGCGACAAAGGACTTGCGGGCGAGCTCCATGGCCTCGTCCTCGGGCAGGTGGGCGTTACGCTCCTCGTCGCGCTGCCACGGACCGCCGTGATCGCGGCACAGGTAGTACGGACCGGTGTAACCCACCTCGTCGGCAACCTTCTTGATGTCGGCGGCAAAGCGTGTCTGGTCCCAACCGTTGACGTAGCCGGCGCCCATCTCGTCCATATCGACCTGGTTGCGGCTAGCGATAAACATGGGCGGGAAATCCTCGTCCTTGGCAAGCTCGAACACGGCCTGAATCAGGTTGGGGCTCATGGGGCCAATGCCGACCATGGTTGCGTGATCGCCGCTATCCTGCAGCTTGAGCATGCCCTGAACGGCCTGGCGGATGGTAAGGTTGGACATTTTGTTCTCCTTCTCCAGAGGATTTTTGACAAAAGTTCCCTGGGACCCAGATGCGGGCCCTATCAGTACGGATGGATTTTGTTGTGTAGGGGCGGTTGTGCGGAGTCAAATCCATCCCTCCGCACAACCGGAGTCCTTAAAGGTTTACTTGGCCTGCTTATCGAGCGTGGGCTTCATGGCAATCAGGATTGCAGCGGCGACCACGGAGCCAATCACGATGTCCAGGCAGAACAGCGCGACGTTGTTGGTGGCAAGGGCGACGATAAAGCCACCGTGCGGGACGTAGCAGTCGATACCCTGGAAGGCGGCGAGCGCCGCACCCACGGCAGAGCCGATGCAGATGCCGGGAAGGGTGTGACCGAGGTCCTTGACCGCGAAGGGGATAGCGCCCTCGGTAATACCGATGCAGCCCATGAACAGTGCGGAGATGCCCATCTGACGGTCGGCGTCATCGAACTTGTTCTTGGCGATGAGCGCAGCAAGGCCGCAAGCAATCGGGGGAATGGCGACGGCAACGCGGAACATACCGTTGGGGCCGTAGATGCCGGAGGCCATGATGGCCATGGTAAAGGTCGAAGCGGTCTTGTTGATGGGGCCACCCATATCGAAGGCGGTCATAACACCAATGACCAGGCCCAGGACGACGGCGGAGCCGCCCTGCAGGCTACCGAGCACGCTGGTGAGCCAATCCATCACAAAGCCAAGCGGCGTGGCCAGGATGTAAATGTATGCCATGCCAAGGACGAGCGAGGTCAGAATCGGGATGATCAGGATCGGCATGATGGTCTGGATGGTGTTGTTGACCTTCCAGGTCTTCATCCAGCGGACAAAGTAACCGCAGATGACAGCCATGATCATGGCACCCAAGAAGCCAGTCGAAACACTGTTGCCGCTCGGGGTGACGACGGCGTTGTTGACCAAGTAGCCCAGGACGAAGCCAGGGGCAAGTGCGGGCTTGCCGGCCATCGAGTAAGCGATGTATGCCGCAAGCACCGGAATCATCATAGAGATGCCGGCCATGCCGATGGTGTTAAGGCTCACCATCAACGGGTTGGTGACCTCCATGCCGCCAGCACCGGCAGTACCGGATGCCAACGAGAAGGCGAGGAACACGCCACCGATAACGACGATGGGGATAAAATAGGAAACGCCGGTATTGAATGCATTGAGCAGCGTCTTGCCAGGATCGGCAAAGATGGACTGCTTGGACGCCGGTGTCGGGGCCTGCGGGGCAGCGGAGACGGCCTTCTTCTCTGCCTTGGCCTCGGCCTTGGGCGCGTCAACGGCGCCACCCGTCGCCTTGATGATCTCAACGGCCTGGTCAATGATCTTCACCGGATCGGCGATTACATCCGAGGTACCGACCTTGAGGAACTTGCCCTCGGCCATCTTCTGCTCAAAACGGTCCTCATTCTCGACACCCACGTCGACGGACTCCAGGACCAGGTCGGCGGAATCCACGTCTTCCTGCGTCAGCTCGTTCTCGATGCCCAGACCACCCTGAGCCTCGACTTTGCACTCGATGCCACGGGCGGCGCATTCATCTTGAATCGCCTTCTGGGCCATATACGTGTGGGCAATACCCACGGTACAGGCGGCAACGCCTACGATCTTCATTGCTTCCCTCTTTTCATAGAGTTGCGTGCGCAAGACACCGTTTGCGGAGGCCTCCGGAGCATCCCCTGCCGTTTGGACTTGCTGTCTTTTCGACAAGACCAATATAGGTGCTCGTTTTTCTTAATGCCAGCTTATTTCGGTAAACGCGCAGGTCAGAGCGTTGGTTATGCGATTTAGTTATGCGTTTAACCAAAAATGAATCCTGCGATTTTACCCTCGATTTCAAAAGTCAAGAAGTATTTGATTTTCTCGGTAGACGGCAGATGCGCATGCCGGTCACAAATTTCGACCCCACCCGTATACCGCATTTGTTGCATACTCATATGAAAGGAAAAAGTCGCTCACCGAAGCGTATCCCTCACCAAGACTCAAAGTCATCATGTTGGAAAATGCTCATCTGTCGGAAGGAGTCGCTGTGGCAAAACAGCGCGTTACGATCGCAGACGTCGCTCGAGAGGCGGGAACCTCGACGGCAAGCGTCTCGTATTACCTCAACGACAAACGAGAAAAGCTTAGCGAGAAGACGCAGGCAAAGATTGCGCGCGTCATCAAGGAACTCGGATACGTTCCCAACGCCCAAGCGCAAACGCTCACCGGCAAACAGACCCACGTCATTGCCATCATCATTTTGGATAACACCAACAAGTGGGCGGGCCTCGTCCTCAACGGCATGGAGCAGGTCATGCTCCCCGCGGGCTACCAGACGGTCGTTTGCACGAGCAACTTTAACCCCGAGACCGAGCTCATGTACGTCGACAAGATGCTCTCGCTGGGCGTCGATGGCTTTATCATCCAGCCCACGGCAAACTTCAAAGCCGTGCACGACCGCATTAGACGCGCCGGCAAGCCCGTCGTCTTTTTTGACGCGGCCATCTACAGCCCAGGCACCAGCTGGATCAAAACCAACCTCTACGACGGCGTGTACAACGCCACGCAGGCGCTTCTCGATGCCGGCTACGAGGACTTTTTCTCCATTGCCGCCAATATGACCGAAATGCGCACCCGCATGGAACGTTTTCAGGGATATGCCGAGGCATTAGCCGCGAATGGGCAGCTCTACAAAGCCATCCCCATCGATCACAACAAGCCGTCAATCAACGAGCTCACCGAATACTTTAAATACAAGTTCAACCCCGCCAAGCGCACGCTCATCTTTGTCCAAAACCAATGGGCGCTCCCCCGCGTCTACAAGGCACTTCAGCCCATGGCCCATCTGCTTCCGCAGCAAATCGGCCTTTTGGGACTCAACTGCGAAGACTGGACTAATCTCACCACACCGACCGTCTCCACCATCATCGAGCCCGTCGACCAGGAAGGTCGCGAAGCAGCCGAGATGCTGCTCGCCCTACTTGACGGCAGCAGCGAACCCGGCGAGCAGCGCATTCTCGAGTGCAAGCTCAACTGGCTCGACTCCACCTCGATCTAGACCGCGGGACAAATAAATCAGGAGTGTTTGTCCCAAATCTTAAGTATTTGTTCGGTAGAGCGACCCCTGCCGGCTCCTGCTAGACTGGTAGATTCCCAACCGTCCCTCCAGGAGCCTCAATGTCGCGCAAGTCCGCCTACAAGCAAGTACTTTCCATCGGTACCGCCGTGGTGCTGGGGTTTGCACTGTTTACGGGATCGCTTGACGGGGCGCCCAAGCTGCTGTCGCCGCAAAGCGACGAACAGGCGGCGGCTCTGGCCGAAAAACAAAACGAGAGCCCCAGCCGCACCGACGACGAGGCAGACCTGGTCGCCCGGCTCGAATCGGGAACAGCGAGCTCCTCGGACTCTCAAAATAGCCAAGACTCTGGCGATGGCTCCGAATCCACCGCGACCAACACCAACGGCAACGTTGCCTCCGCGGATAGTGCCGCCACCCCCATCGACGAGGTCGAAAACCCCGACCTCAACCGCGCCCGCGGTGTTTATCTCAGCAGCATTCCCGACTATGCCGGCAACCCCTACGTTGCCCTTCGCGCCGACAGCACGCACCCGCTCGGCACGCCGTCATTCACACTCGATGAATACGATCGCGCCACCGAAGAGGGCTGCTTTAAGAAGTTCTCCAAGCTCGACAGCCTGGGCCGCACTCGCAAAGCGCTCGCCTGCGTGGGCCCCGAATCGCTCGGTCAAGGCAAGCGCGGCGATATCTCGCGCATCCATCCCGCCGGATGGCATCAGCAGCGCTACGACTTTATTCCGGGCCAGAGCCTCTACAACCGCTGCCACCTTATCGCCTGGTCGCTCTGCGGCGAAAACGCCAACCGCAAGAATCTCCTCACCGGCACGCGCTATCTCAACGAGACGGGCATGCTACCGTTTGAGGAGCAGATTCTCGACTACATCCGCGAAACGGGCAACCACGTGCTCTACCGCGTCACGCCCATGTATAACGAAGAGGAACTTGTCTGCCGCGGCGTGCGCCTTGAGGCGCAATCGGTCGAGGACCACGGCAAGACCCTCTGCTTCCACGTATACTGCTACAACCTGCAGCCGCATGTGCAGATCGACTACGCCACCGGCCGCAATCAGACCTCGGGAGACTAGGGCCGACCAAGCTGCCCCAAAACCTAAATTGATCCGTTTTCCTCCGTCCCCAAAGGATCAAATAAGGCCGCCCCGGTTGCCCAGGGCGGCCTTTTCGTCAGCACCTACATTGCAGACAAAACCACACGTTATTTGGCGCGACCCTCCTCATAGCGCTCGACCAGCTTGGCCTGAACGTCATAGGGAACCTGCTCGTAGCCGGCGGGCTTCATGGTAAAGTCACCCGTGCCGCGCGTGATGGAGCGCAGACGCGTCGAGTAATCCGTCAGCTCGGCCAGCGGCGCTTGAGCGATGACCACGGTGTCTCCGCGCTCATCGGTCTCCATGCCCGTCACGCGACCGCGCGAGGCCGAGATGTCGCCCATCACGGCGCCGGCGTAGCTCTCGGGGATCGTCACCGTGATTTCCTCGATGGGCTCCAGCACCACGGGGTCGGCATCGGCGCATGCCTTGCGCAGGCCGATGCGAGCCGCCGCGCGGAACGCCATCTCGTTGGAGTCGACGCTGTGATACGAACCGTCGTACACCGCGACGCGAATGCCCGTGAGCGGGTAGCCGGCAATAATACCGTCCTTCATGGTCTCCTGGACGCCCTTGTCCACGGCGGGAATCAGCGAGCGCGGGATGCGGCCACCCACGACCTCGTCAACAAACTCATAGCCGTCGCTCGTGCCGTCGGGCCCAATGAGCGGCTCCACGCGCAGCCAGCAGTCGCCGTACTGACCGGCACCACCGGTCTGCTTCTTGTGGCGGCCCTGGGCGCTCGCCGTGCGGCGGATGGTCTCGCGATACGGAATGCGGATCGGCACGCTCTTGGCCACGACCTTGGTGCGATCCTCCAAACGGTTAAGCAACACCGAAACCTGCGCCTCACCCACGGCGGAGATGATAGTCTGCCCGGTCTCCTCGTCGCGGTCGATGCTCATGGTCGGATCGGCCTTGCAGGCCTTCTCGATAAACGTGTAGAGCTTCTCTTCGTCGCCGCGATTCTCGGCCTCGATGGCAATGCGGTACTGCGAGTTGGGGAACTTAAACGCCGCAGCCTCGACCTTGCCGGTAATGGAGAGCGTATCGCCCGTCTCGGCCGCCAACTTGGGCGCCACGATAATGTCGCCGGCATAGGCGTGACCGACCTCGGTCATGTCGCGGCCGCACATCACATACAGGTGAGCCAGACGATCGCTCTTGCGCGTGCGCGCGTTGATCAGCTCAAGACCCGGCTCAAGCGTACCCGTCAGCACCTTGATAAAGCTGATGCGACCCTGCTGCGGATCGGCCAGGGTCTTAAACACAAACGCCACCGGACGGTCATCGTCGCTCGAAATCTTGAGCGAATCACCGTCGATAAGCGGCATCTCGCCGTAGTCCGTCGGCGCCGGGAAGTATGTGGCGATGTCGTCCATCAGCGAGTTGACGCCCTGTTCCTTAATGCAATCGCCCGCAAAGACCGGCACAAATATGCGCTCGGCAATCGCCTTCGACAGCAGGCCTTCAAGCTCCTCCTGCGTCAGCGTCTCCTCGCCTTCCAAGTACTTCATCATCAGCTCATCGTCGGCCTCGGCCACCAACTCGCACAGATGGTCATGGGCCTCCTCGGCCTGGGCACGATACTCCTCGGGAATCTCCGACTCAACGGCTTCGGCTCCGTTGCAATGGCGCGCCTTCATGCGCACCAGGTCGATGATGCCGTCAAAGTCCTCGCCCTCGCCCCAGGGAAGGGTCACGGCGCCCAGGCGCGTGCCAAAGCGCTCCTGCAGCAGGTCCATCGTGGTCGCAAAGCTGGCCTCGGAGCGCGACAGGCGGTTTACGAACACCGCACGCGCCAGACGCAGGTCCTCGGCGGCATACCAGAGCTTAACCGTCGTAGGCTGTGGGCCGGCCTCGGCGTCGACCACAAACAGAGCCGTCTCGCAGACGCTCATCGCGGCAAAGGCGTCGCCGATAAAATCGGGGTAGCACGGGGCATCAAGCACATTGATGCGCGCGCCCTTCCAGTCGATCGGCGCGATGGTCGTCGAGATGGAAAATGCACGCTTGACCTCTTCGGGGTCATAGTCGAGCGTAGGCTTGGTGCCGTCGTGGCCGCCCAGGCGGGCGGTCTTGCCGGAAAGGTGGAGCATGGCTTCGGCGAGTGAAGTCTTGCCCACCCCGCCTTGGCCTACGAGCACCACGTTCCTTACGTTACCGGTCTTGGGAGCACCCATGATGACCTCCTTGCAGGGCCGCGCGCAATGCGCGACGCCAACGGGGAGAGTTCGCGGTCGGTGCCATCCCGGGAGCAGCATGGTCGGCAGCCGAGCCGACTCACCCTCCAAATGTCCTATGCCACCACCCTACCCTCACGGGCGGCTGTCCATGCATACCTTTCGGCGCACGTATGAATACAGGCGGCGAGAGGAAGAGACAAGCTTGTGAGGCGATTATTGAACCCCGTCGATGCAAACAAAAGCCGCCACAGACCGTAAGACCTGCGGCGGCTTCGCCTCAATTAATAGTTGAGTAAATACCTGAGCCTATCCCTCGATACGGCTCAAGAACTCACGGGTACGTTGCTCGCGCGGATGATCGATGACCTGATCGGCAGGCCCCTCCTCGACAATGCGGCCGCCATCCATAAAGACCACGCGGTCGGCAACATCGCGCGCAAACTGCATTGCGTGGGTCACGATCACCATCGTCATGTTCTGCGCAGCGAGGTCCTTAATGACACGCAGCACCTCGGCCGTCAGCTCGGGGTCGAGCGCCGAGGTCGGCTCGTCAAAGAACAGGATCTCCGGGTCGAGCGCTAGGGCGCGGGCAATACTCACGCGCTGCTGCTGACCGCCCGAAAGCTCACACGGAACCTTGTTCTCGTTGCCCACAAGCCCCATCTGCGCAATCAGCTCGTGAGCGCGGGCTTCCGCCTGCTCGCGCGGACGCTTGAGCACGCGAATCGGAGCATCGGTGATGTTTTTCATCACGGTATAGTGCGGAAACAGATTGTAGTTCTGAAACACCAGACCAAACCGCGAGCGCGCCTGCTTGGGCACATCGCCCTTCGCATAGACTGCGCCCGAACCCGCATCCGTCGCAACGGCAAGGTCACCAAACGAGAGCGAGCCTCCGTCGAGTGTCTCGAGCAGCGTGGCACACCGCAGCAGCGTGGACTTGCCGCCACCCGAAGGCCCGATAATCGCCACGACCTCGCCACGCTTGACCTCGAGCGAGATATCCTTGAGCACCTCATTGCCGCCAAACGCCTTACGCGCGTTTTCGATTTTCATCACTGAGTTAGTCATGATAATAGTCCAGCTTCTTTTCGGCGGCGCCCAGCAGCATCTCGACCACAAAGTTAAAGACCCAGTAGATCAACGCCGCGATCGCAAACGGCACCATGCTCACCTGCGAGGCGACCAGTGCCTTGGCCGTCGAGAACATCTCACCCACGCCAATGGCAAACGCCAGCGACGTGTCCTTGACCAGCGTGATGATCTCGTTGCCCATCGCAGGCAGAATACGCTTGGCGACCTGCGGCATCACGATATACAGAAACGTCTGCATGCGCGAATAGCCCAGCACCTCGGCTGCCTCGTATTGACCGCGCGGAATCGACTGCAAGCCCGAGCGATAGATCTCGGCAAAGTAGCCGGCGTAGTTGATGATGAACGCCACAACGCACGCCGTCCACTTGGAATCGGGCGTAAGCGAAATGCCGAACACGTAGTACGGGGCAAAGTAGATGGCAAACATCTGCAGCATGAGCGGCGTACCGCGCATGACCGAAATGTAGATGCGCGCAATCCAGCGAAGCGGCGCGATTTTGCTCATGCGCGTAAACGCCACGGGAATTCCCAGCGGAATCGACCCGAGCAGCGTCAGCACAAACAACTGCAAACTGACCAAGAATCCCTGGCCAAGCATCTGCATCATGACCTGAATAGACATTACTTGAGCACCCAATTATCGAAAGATAGACCATAGCTTGAATACTTGTCGCACAGGTCCTTAACCGTGCCGTCCTCATAGAGTGCCTTGAGCGACTCGGTCACGGCGTCGGCCGACTTGGTGTCGCCCTTCTTAAAGCCGACGGCGTAGTGCTCGCTGGACAGCGGCTCATCAAGCTGCGTATAAGCATCAGGCTTGGCGGCAAGCTGATACTGGGCAATCGAAAGGTCGCAAGCCACGGCATCGACTGCACCACTCTCGAGCTGCATAAACGCCGTGTTGTACTCACCGATGGTATCGAGCGTGGCAAACGTCGCGGCCAAATCCTTCTGGTCGCCCTCGAGCACATCCTGTGCAGCGGAATCAGTCTGGGTAATCACGGTCTTGCCGGCAAGATCGTCCCAGCTCTTGATGCCTGCATCCTTCTTTACCACCAGCACCTGCTCGTTGAGCATGTACGGCTCGGAGAACGTGTAGTCGTCCTCGCGGCCCTCCATGGTAAAGCCGTTCCAGATACAGTTGATGGCGCCCGAGTTGAGCAGCGTATCCTTGGCATCCCAGTCGATGGCCTCGTATTTGACCTCCCAGCCCTGCTTATCGGCAACAGCCTTGGCCAAATCGAGATCAAAGCCGGTGTACTCGCCATCGTCGCCCACAAAACCATACGGAGGATAGGACTTATCAAAGCCCACCACGAGCTTCTTGGACTCCGCAGCGCCCTTCACATCCTTGGCCGCGGCAGAGCCAGCGGCGGAGCCCTTGCCGGCGCCACCGCCGCAACCGACAAGACCAAGGCCAAGCACCGTGGCGAGCGAGCCGGCTAGACCAACAAACTGACGACGAGACATATCGGTGTTCATGGTATTCCCCCTTGATGACACTTTAGTTAGGTAAAGTGAGTCATGTAACGTCCAGAATCATACACTTTAGCGTGATAGAGCACAAGGCGAGTTTGCCCGCCGCGTGAGGGGTGTGGGGGTTAAGTTTCCTGCTCTACAGTCCTGCTCACGACGGAGGCCACATTAAGTGGCCTCCTGTTCGTGCGGAACTCGCGATAAACTTAACCCCCACACCCCTCACGCGGCGGGCAACCGTCGTTGGGCTTATCACTGACACGAATAAACCGCTTGTATATCGTCTGCTGGCTTGGCACGGTACAATACTTGCAGCTTTAATTCATGAATTAGTGGAGTTATTGATGGCAGAATCTCGTGCGGAGCGTAGGGCTCGTCGTGCTTTGATCGAGGCGGCTGAGGGGTCGGAGGAGAAAAAATCTTCTAAGAAATCCAAGTCGTCTCAGGATGCGAAGGGCAAGTCAGCCAAAGGCAAGGCTAAGGCCAAGCGTCCCGGCTCTCGTCGGAGCGAGGACAAGGCATCTCAGACTCGCTCCAAGCGCTCGCATATAGATCAGGTTTCGTCTGCGCGTAAGGCTGTGGATCCCAAGTCTCCCTGTCCGATCATGAAAGCTTGCGGGGGGTGCACGGCGCTCAATCGTCCTTATAAAAAGCAGTTGGCAGCTAAGCAGGCTGTTATGGAGGAGCTTTTTGCTGCTCTTTGCGAGCGCGAGGGTATTAGCGTCGACCCCATTCGCGGTATGGGCGTCACCCTGGGCGACCCGGGCAAATATCCTGCGCCGCGCGGGTTTCGCCATAAGGCCGCCACTCCCTTTGCCCCCGGCAGAGAGGGCGCTGTCCGTTGCGGTTTCTTTGAGCGCGGCACGCACAAGATCGTTGCCGTACCCGAATGCCCCGTCGAGGCACCGGGTGCCCGTCAGATTCTCAACGGCATCGCACGCGAAGCTGAGCGGCTGCATATTCCCGCCTTTAATGAGGACAAGCATCTTGGTTTGCTTCGCTATGCCGTCGTCCGCTGCGGCTGGCGTACCGACCAGGTCATGGTCACGCTCGTGACCGCTCAGCGCGACTTGCCGCATGCGCAGGAGTTCTTTGAGGCTGTCGCCGCACTCAATCCGCACATCGTCACCGTCGCCCAAAACATCAACGGACGTCCCGGCAACGCCATCCTCGGCGAGGAAACCCGCATTGTATATGGCGCCGAGTGCATGCGCGACCAGCTGCTCGGTTGCGAATTCGATATCTCCCCTACCGCGTTTTATCAGACCAACCCGCAACAGACCGAGCTGCTCTATCAGCTCGCTATCGACGGCATGGATTTGCACCAGGGCGATGTGCTCATGGATGCCTACTGTGGCAGCGGTACCATCGGCCTGTGCGCAGCCAAAGCCGCCCAGGACAAGGGCATCGGCATTATGCTGCTTGGCGTGGAGCGCAACCACGCCGGCATCGCTGACGCACGTCGCAACGCCGAGCTCAACGGCCTTACTCGCAACGCATGGTTTATGGCCGACGATGCCACCGATTACATCCTAGATGCCGCCGACAACAACGAGCGGATCGATGTCCTTTCCATCGATCCGCCGCGCGCCGGCTCCACCCCCGAGTTCCTCGAAGCTGCCTGCGCACTTAAGCCGCGCCGCATCACCTATATCAGCTGCAACCCCGTGACCCAAGAGCGCGACCTGCATCAGCTCTTCGACGGAGGCTATCGCCTGCTCAAGATCACGCCCGTCGACATGTTCCCCCATACCGACCACACCGAAACCGTAGCGGTCCTCGAACGCCGCTAACCAACCTCAGTAGATTTTTGGGACAAGAAAGGGGGCGACCCGTCTGGGCCGCCCCCTTTCTTGGTTTATTAATTCCGCTACATCCCCTTGCGCAGGTCGCACACGCCGGCTGCCGCCATCTCGCGCAGCAGCGTCTCGCGATCGCGCGTCACGATCAGATCCAACGGGAAGTGAATCTCGTCGAGCATCTTGCGAGCGTAATCGAGCTTACCAATGGCCATGCCAATGTGCGCATCGGTCGAAACGCCAATGCCCACGCCCAGCTCGGCGCAGCGCTCAGCGATCTTGCGGCATACGGCCCAATGCTCAGTGTCAACACCGTGTTCAAGACTATGGTTGTTGATCTCGATAATCTTGTGCTTGGCCTTAGCCGCCAACAGCACCTCGTCGATATCGAACGGCACGCCCGAACGCCCCGTGTGACCCAGCATGAACACCTTGGGGTGCTCCAGGGCATTGATATACATCTCGGTCGCCTGGGCCAGCGTCGCGCCCTCAGCAATCTGTGGATTATGCACGCTTGCAACCAAATAATCCAAATTACGCGTAACCAAATCGAACAGCGAATGCTGACGACTGTACGAATCGCCAGCGATATCGAGCGTGACAGGAGTGTCCTCGCCAAACAGGCTTCCGTCCAGCGAAACGATATCGGCCTCGGCACCACGCAGCACCAGCACGCCGCTCCAAATGCGCGGCCAGATATCCTGGTTGATAAAGAATTGGTAACTGCGCAGGTCATTGGGACAAGCCGTAACCATAGAGCTCAGATGGTCGGCAGACCCGAGCACCTGCAGGCCACGCTCTGCCGCCCAGTACACATTCTCCTCAATGGTCGAATATGCATGCGCAGAGAACATCGTATGGGTATGAATGTCACAAGAAAGCAGGTAGGGCATCAGGTCTCCTTATCTGGCACGGCCGTCGCTTATATTCATTGTACGCATTGCCTTCGATAGTCGTAAAACCACTCCATCCCAAAGACACAACGTCCATGACAACGGGGTCCGGCTTAACACCAAACCCCGTTTCACGTAAAACATTGTAGGCAGAGCGCTTTACTTTTAACGATACTCGTCCGCCAACTGTTTCCAAGCGGGTAGCGAATTGACAATCGTTTCGTAACTCACGCAATAGCCCAGGCGGAACCAACCCGGCATACCAAAGCTGTCCGAGGGAACCGCAAGCAACTCATACTTCTTTGCGCGCTCGCAAAACGCATTCGCATCGGGCTCCAATGCTTTCACCCATAGGTAGAACGCGCCATCCGGCTCAACATAGGTGTAGCCATACTCCGCTAGTGCGTCGGTAAGCGCGGTGCGGTTGCGTGCATAGGCCTCAACGTCACTCGGCTCATCGATGCAGTCGATAATTACGCGCTGAAAGAGCGCCGGCGCGCACACGAAGCCCAGCGTACGGGCGGCACCGGCAACGGCCGGCATCAGACGGGCAGCCTGCGGATTGGTGTTGGGAACCAAGATCCACCCCACGCGCTCACCCGGCAGCGACAGCGACTTGGAATACGAGTAGCACACGATGGTGTGCTCGTAGATCGAGGGCACCCAAGGCACCTCGGCACCGTACACGATCTCGCGGTACGGCTCATCCGAGATGAGCATAATCGGATTCTCGGGATCGCGCTGAGCGTTGGCCTCGCGCAGAACATTGGCCAGTCGCGTCAGCGTGTCGCGCGTATATACGGCACCGGTCGGGTTGTTGGGCGAGTCGATAATGACGGCTGCCGTCTTGTCGGTGATCGCCTTGAATACGTTATCCACGCTCAGCTGGAATGTGTCCTCGTTGGCAAGCGCCTCGACACACGTGCAGCCGGCCTTCTCAATCCAAACGCGATACTCCGGAAAGTACGGGGCGATAACAATAACCTCGTCGCCCGGATTCGTAACGGCGTTGAGCGCGCAGGTGAGCGAAGCCGCGGCACCCACCGTCATAAAGACGTCTTTGCCCTCATAGCTCGTGCCAAAGCGGCGGTTGAGCGATTCGGCCACAGCGGCACGACATTGCGGCAGGCCCGGTGCGGGCGTGTAGCCGTGCAGCTGGTCGCTCGGCAGCTCCAGGGCCTTCTTAATGGACTCCGCCACAGCAGCGGGTGCCGGAACGCTCGGATTGCCCAGCGAAAAATCGAATACGTTTTCCGCACCGATCTGCGCCTTGCGCTCAAGGCCATAGCTAAAAATCTCACGGATGATGGAGCTTTCCGCACCGCGAGCATACATGGTTTCGTTGATCATCTGTTCCCCTTTCGCATAGGCGGTATTGTACGCTTTAGTTGAGCAAAGTGCCGCAGCAATGTTAATTGGGGACAGACTTAAATGCGTGAAAACGCTCATTTGAACTGCATCCCATTTCTTGGACTTTGAAATTAAGGTTCGAGAAAAGGGAGGCATCGGAAATGCCCCGCAGGAAGAAGGCAAGATACGGTCGCGAGATGAGGGCACGCGCCGCCGACCTGTTCGAGGCCGGCCTCGGC
>DXLS01000001.1:0-2972 GCA_019414605.1 Collinsella sp. | reverse complement strand
GCCGACGTTCTCTTTGAGCCGGCGCTGACCGCGATCGAGCAGGATCCGGGCGTGCTTGCCGAGCATGCCTTTGGTTGCATGTCCAAACGTCTTGCCGGCAAGGGCGGCAGGCGTGCCGAAGAAGTGGTTCTGGAGCCTGCTCTCATTGTGAAGGGCAGCGTTCTAGAACTTACTAAATACAACTAAACATGTTTATCAATTCGAGAAGATCGAATGTGGAGCATCTGTGACAGGCAATGCCGCAGGTGAATGTTGCGTTTTGCCAATTGGTGTGTTTGATAGAGATGATAAAACGTTTTTTCACCATGATAAAACGTTTTAGCAAATATACTAGTCCCAACGAATGGTTGCCGTATCGGAGGGTGACCGCGCAGCGAAGGGACATAAACAATGGCTAAAACACTGGGGACGCCGTGGCAAAAGCTGGGGCACGAGGTGCCGGCTTCCGAGCTCGAGGGTGTCGATCTGTATTGGCGCGCTTCGAACTACCTGTCCGTCGGTCAGATCTACCTTCGCTCCAACCCGCTGATGCGCGCTGACTTTGTCGACGATAAGACTGGCGAGGCGCGCGACTTCGGTCGTCCGGACGTCAAGCATCGCCTGGTTGGTCACTGGGGCACCACGCCTGGCATCAACTTCCTGTTCGGCCACGTCAACCGCCTTATTGCCGATCACAACCAGAACGCCATTTTCTTGATGGGCCCGGGTCACGGTGGCCCCGCCGGCACCGCCCAGTCGCTGCTCGACGGTACTTACCGCGAGATCCGCCCCGACATCACCAATGACGAGGCCGGCCTGCAGAAGTTCTTCCGCCAGTTCTCCTATCCCGGCGGCATCCCGAGCCACTTTGCGCCCGAGACGCCCGGCTCCATCCACGAGGGCGGCGAGCTCGGCTACACGCTCAGCCACGCTTACGGTGCCGTCATGGACAACCCGAGCCTGCTGGCCGTGGCCGTGGTGGGTGACGGCGAGTCCGAGACCGGCCCGCTCGCGACTTCTTGGCAGTCCAACAAGCTCGTGAACCCGGCAACCGACGGTATCGTCCTGCCGATCCTGCACCTCAACGGCTACAAGATCGCCAACCCCACCATCCTCGCCCGCGTGTCCGACGAAGAGCTCACCAAGTTCTTTGAGGGTATGGGCTATAAGCCGCACTTCTTTATCGCCGGCTTTGACGACGAGAGCCACGCAAGCATCCATGAGCGCTTTGCCGCCCTGTTTGAGCAGGTCTTTGACGAGATTTGTGACATCAAGGCCACCGCGCAGGCCCAGGCTGCCGCGGGCGAGACCGTGGTCCGCCCGGCCTACCCCATGATTGTGTTCCGTACGCCCAAGGGCTGGACCTGCCCCAAGCAGATCGACGGCAAGAAGACCGAGGACTCCTGGCGCGCCCATCAGGTGCCGCTGGCAAGCGCCAAGGACACTCACGAGCACTTCCGCGTGCTGCGCGAGTGGCTGCGCTCCTACAAGCCCGAGGAGCTCTTTACGCCCGAGGGCCAGGTGCGCCCCGAGGTAACGGCCTTTATGCCGACCGGCGAGCTGCGTATTGGCGCCAACCCCAACGCGAACGGCGGCAAGGTGCGTCGCGAGCTCGAGCTGCCCGATATCCACGCCCACGAGATTCCCGTCGCCGAGAAGGGCCATGGTTGGGGCTCCACCGAGGCTGCCCGCGTCTTTGGTGAGTACACTGCCGACGTTCTGGCCAAGAACATGGACGACTTCCGCATCTTCGGTCCCGACGAGACCGCGTCCAACCGCCTGCAGGCCGCTTATAGGGTGACCAAGAAGCAGTGGGATGCCGGCTTCTACGAGGACGAGGCCAACGACGAGCTGCTCGCTGGCTCCGGCAAGGTTGTCGAGCAGCTGTCCGAGCACCAGTGCGAGGGCTTCCTCGAGGCCTATGTGCTCACCGGCCGCTCCGGCGTGTGGAGCTCCTACGAGAGCTTTGTCCATGTGGTCGACTCCATGGTCAACCAGCACTGCAAGTGGCTCGAGGCTACCAAGCGCGAGATTCCGTGGCGTGCCCCCATCAGCGGCCTCAACATTTTGCTGTCGAGCCATGTTTGGCGTCAGGACCACAACGGCTTCTCGCACCAGGATCCCGGCTTTATCGACCTGCTGCTCAACAAGGCCAACGACACGCATATCGTGAACGCTTACTATCCGGCCGACGCTAACATGGCTCTCGCCGTGGCCGAGCGCGTCTACCAGTCCACCGACTGCGTCAACGCCATCTTCTGCGGCAAGCAGCCCGCCCCGACCTTCCAGACGGTCGACGAGGCAAAGGCCGAGCTCGCCGAGGGCGTCGCAAATTGGGAGTGGGCATCGACCGCCGACTCGCTCGGCGAGGCCGACGTCGTGGTCGCCACGTGTGGCGACGTGCCGACGCTCGAGGCTCTGGCTGCAACCGATATGCTGCGCGAGCTGGGCATCAAGGTATGGTTCGTCAACGTGGTCGATCTGCTCAAGATTCAGAACGTCTGCGAGAACGACCAAGCCATCAGCGACGAGCGCTGGGCTGAGCTGTTTGGCTGCGGCGAGAAGCCCGTGCTCTTCGCGTTCCACGCCTATGCCGGCACGATTCGCCGCCTGATCTGGAACCGCCCCGGACACGACGCGTTCCGCGTCCACGGCTACGAGGAGAAGGGCTCCACGCCCACGCCGTTCGACATGCTGCGCCTGAACAACATGGACCGTTGGGCTTTGGCCGCCGACGTGCTGCGCATGGTCGACGCCGATAAGTTTGCCGAGCAGATTGATGAGTGGGAGGCCTTCCGCACCGAGGCCTTTGAGTTCGCGTGCGACGAGGGCTTCGATCACCCGGCCTTTACCGACTGGGTCTGGCCCGACGCCGCTGCCGCAACCGCAGCCGACGGCGCGCTCTCCGCAACGCAGCTAACTGCCGGCGACAACGAATAGCATCCGGGACGGTCTCGCGCTGGGGCCGCCTCCGGGCGGGCGCCTTCCTCCTG